>NZ_DASPLO010000161.1:0-74050 GCF_035627495.1 Methylocaldum sp. | reverse complement strand
GCGTTCCACGGCCGAGCGCGCCTCGGCCGTCAGTTTCACTGCGTATTTCTGGGTTCGCATGATCGTCTCCTGGCTTCCAGACAATCATCAGACCCAAGACATGACCAAACATTGCACTGCTACCGTGGCGAAGCACTAGTTGTTTTTCAGCCCGTGACCTGATGTCAGTATGAGGGAACGACGGAGTGGAGATTAAGCGATTGCTGGGGAACCGTTATGCGGTTGCGATCGGGGCGACCGCCTCTGTCACCGCTGTGTTACTCGCGCTCGGACCCGTTCTAGGTCCACCACCGCCTCTTTCCCTCTTCTTGATCGCGGTCATGGTCACGGTATGGCGTGGAGGAATATATGCTGGCCTCGTAGCCACCGCATTGAGCATTGGGGCAAGCGCCTTTCTTTTGGCCAACCTGACTGGTTGGGCCAACATCGTGGCCCCCGCTGAGGCCCTACGCGTAGCGCTCCTTCTCGGGGTAGGCGTCGCGCTGAGTTTTGGTATTTCGCGCCTGCGCAAAGCCGAACGGCAAGCGTTTAAGGCGGCCGTGGAACGCCAGTCACAGCTCAATCAAGCCCTTGCCGAGCGGCAGCCGCTCGAAGCGGCGCTGCGTGAACGCGATCAACTCCTCCAGTTGTCGCAGAAGATCGCCCAGGTGGGCAGCTTCGAGGCTGATCTCACCCAGGGCGGTCGCCACCGCGTATCAATCCAGTGGCACACCCACTACGGAATCGCGCCCGAAACGTTCGAACACTCGTACGATGCTTGGCTGAATCTGGTACACCCTGATGATCGGAACGACCTGAGGGCCAAGATCGAGACAGCGTTCGCGCAACAAGCGCCGGACGTCAGCAGCGAGTTCCGGATCGTCCGTCGAAATGACCGCACCGTCCGCTGGATCGATCTACGGGCAGTGATCCGCTACGATACCGCGGGGCGACCGATCCATATCACCGGGAGCAACATCGACGTTACCGAGCGTAAACACGCCGAGCACACGATGGCAGCGAGCGAGCAGCGGTTTAAATTGCTGGCCGAGACATCGGCGCGGTTACTCGCCACCGACGATCCTCAGGCGATTATCGAAGACCTTTGCGGCGCTGTGATGCTTCAGCTTGGCTGCGACTGTTTCTTCCACTATCTGGCCGACGACGCCAAGGGACGGTTGCACCTCAATGCTTGCGCCGGCATCTCGGATGAGGAGATTCGCGAGATTGAGTGGCTCGATTACGATGAGACCGTCTGCGGCTATGTCGCGCGCGACGGTGAGCGCATTGTCGCCGAAAACATCCAACACGGCGACGACCCGCGTACGACTCTGATCAAGTCCTACGGCATTCACGCCTACGCCTGTCATCCGCTGCTCGTACAAGGACGCGTCATCGGAACGCTGTCGTTCGGCACCAAGACCCGCCCCGCATTCACCGCCGAAGAATTGGATCTGATGATATCGGTCACCGACCAGGTGGCGATAGCCATGCAGCGGGTTCTTGCCCAGCAGGCACTAAGGGCGAGCGAAGCCCGTTTTCGCACGATGGTGCAGGTCGTCCCGAGCCTCACTTTAGAGAGTGACTCGGAAGGCAACAACACCTTCGCGAGCGAGCAATGGTGCGCTTACACGGGCCTCTCCCCCGAGCAGAGCACTGGGCGGGGCTGGCTATCGGCGCTGCACCCGGACGACATCGCAAAGGTTATGGCACGATGGAACAAGGCGGCACGAACCGGCATGTTGTTCGAGAGCCAGTACCGTCTAAAATCGGTCGACGGCTCGTACCGGTGGTTTATCGCCCGTGCCCTGCCGGACCACAATGGCGACGGGAAGATCGCTCGCTGGACCGGTTCGCTCACGGACATCGACGATTTGGTGCGGACCGAGGAAGCGTTGCGGGCGAGTGAAGCCCGAGCGCTCGCGGCCAGCGCTCAGATGCGGGCCATCATGCAGACGGCGCGGGTGGCTATCTGCGTCGCCCATGACGCCGAGTGTCGACTGATCACGGGCAACGCCCAGGCGCATCAATTGCTGGGGGTGCCAGACGAGGGCGACTTGTCCGCCATGCCGGGCGCGAGCAGCGCCGTTCCCTACCGCCTCCTCAACAATGGGCGCGAAGTTCCAGGCCAGGATCTCCCCATGCAGCGGGTCGTGAAGACGGGAGAGATCGTGGAGGATGTGGAACTGGAGATAGTCCGGGCCGATGGCACACGCAGGTTCGTCCTGAGCGCCGCCGCACCGCTGTATGACGCCACCGGCGTCGTGTGCGGTGCCACGGCCACCTTCCTGGATATCACCGAGCGCAAACAGATCGAGATCGAACGGCAAAAGTTCGTTTCTTTCGCCGATCAGAGTACTGAATTCATTGGAATGTGCGACCTGCAGTTCAACCCGCTCTATGTCAACGACGCCGGCCTGCGCCTGGTTGGGCTGGACAACATGGAACTGGCACGCCGAACGCCGGTAAAAGAATTCGTCTTTCCCGAAGACCAGGAATTCCTCTATGAGGAATTCCTCCCGCGCGTGCTGCGCGAAGGTCGCGCCGAGGTCGAGATCCGCTTCCGCCATTTCGAAACCGGCGCGGCGCTTTGGATGATTTGTAACGTGTTCTACATCCGGGATGCTAATGGCGAGCCGGTCGGATTCGCGACGGTAAGCCACGACATTACCGAGCGCAAACAGGCCCAGCAGGCCTTGGCGGCGGCGAATGACCGCTTGGCGGCCGATCTGGATGCCATGACGAGACTGCAAGCGGTCGGCGCGCTGTTCGTGCGGGAGGGCGGGCTGCCGACGGTGCTTGATCAAATCGTGGAGACGGCTATAGCCATTACCGGCGCAGACCGTGGCCACATTCAGCTTGTCGACGCGCCGTCCGGCCATCTCCGAATCGTGGCGCAACGAGGCTTCGAGCCGCCGTTCCTCGACTTCTGGCACAGCGTCCCCGTGGGGCAAGGCCCCTGTGGCGCCGCGCTGGAATGGGGAGAGCGGGTGATCGTCGAAGACGTCACCGAAAGCCCTATCTTTGAGGACGCGCCAGGGCTGCAGGTGACGCTGCAGGCGGGTGTGCGAGCGGTTCAGTCCACGCCTCTGCTAAGCCGCGGCGGCCGGCTGCTCGGCGTATTTTCCACGCACTATGGAACGCCGCACCGGCCGGACGAGCGGACTTTGCGGCTGCTGGACCTGTTGGCCCGCCAAACCGCAGATATGATCGAACGAGCGCAAACCGAGGGGGCGCTTAAGGAGGCCGACTTTCGCAAAAACGAATTCATCGCCATGCTGGGGCATGAGTTGCGCAATCCCCTGGCGCCGATCCGCAATGCGGTTCATCTGATGCGCAAGCTCGATACCCCGAATCCCAAACTGCGCTGGGCGCGGGAGGTCATCAATCGACAGGTGGAGCATTTGACCCGACTGGTGGACGATCTCCTGGATGTTTCGCGGATTGTCCAAGGCAAGTTGAGACTTCAGAAAACCCCCGTAGATCTTACAGCCCTCCTTCATCAAGCCGTCGAGGCCACGAAACCGCAGATCGAGGCCCGTCGCCATTCGTTCACCGCAACCCTGCCGAAGCACCCCCTACGGTTCGAGGCCGATCCGGTGCGGTTGACGCAAATGGTCTCGAACTTGCTGGATAATGCCAACAAATACACCCCGGCCGGGGGTCGGATCTGGCTCATCGTAGACCACGCGGGAAGCGAAGTGGCGATTACCGTGCGGGATAATGGCGAAGGCATCCCCAGCGCGCTGCTGCCTCATCTCTTTGACGTGTTTACTCAAGCGGAACGGACGCTGGATCGCGCCCAGGGGGGGCTTGGCCTGGGATTGACCATCGTGCAGAAGATCGCGGAATTGCACGGAGGACGGGTAGAGGCGAGAAGCGAAGGGCCCGGCAAGGGGAGCGAATTCATCGTGCGGCTGCCGCTCGGCGAATGTGAGGCGGACGCGCAGCCGAGGCGGAATGCGCAGAGCGCTTGATCATCGGGTATCGGGACGGTTATTCCTCAAGCCATAGCAGCTCATGGGAGATTGATGGGGGGCTTTGCTGATTGAACATGAGTGGAATGGTCGAAGCGGTGGCCCGACGAGCAAAGGTCCCGCGAGCCACCGTTAAATAACCCTACGCGTCGACAACCAAGATCACGTTGTTCGTCACAACCCAGCTATAAAAGGCAACGGCTGAGGTCAATGTCGCGGTAATCCAGCGGCTTTTCATCTTATGTCGGTCGGTGAATAGAAATGCGATGAAGACAAGGCCCGCCATCTTGAGCAGGACAATGGAGTATCCGAGACCCACTAACTCGGCGCAAAAATTGAGAACAGGGTTCACTTCATCCAAACCGGAAAAGCTCAGCCCGAGGTAGGTCACCACTCCGTCTGCGACTTGCAGGAGCCCGAACAGGATTATCAATAAGGCGTACATACAAAGTCTCCAAAGTTTCGACACAGAATGCTGTTCCTTGGCATTACCGAGCACTGAAAAACCGCCCCACGGCAAAACATTGTCTTCACCCGATGCGGAAAAATGACAGGCGCTATACCATTTGACTTTTCCTCCCCCGATTAATGCCCTCACGCAGTACTTCGAGGACGTGACTTAGCCTTGGAGCCGCGTGGAACGAATTGATGGCTCGGAAAACGCAACAAGAGCCACAGGTCTGCCATCCTGACAATGCCTTTGCATACAGCATACCAGAAGCATATCAATATATTCTTATGCGCAAACAGTGCATAGCCTGATATTCGACAGCCTCGGCACGGGACGCTACCTTTAACCGCATCATCATGACTTCCATGACGCAAAAAGCCTTGGGCTTCGCGCGGTCCGAACGCCGCTCTTCGGAAGCCGTCTAACGAGCCTGAGTGTCCATTTTAGGGCATTTGACCCAATCGGAATTCCATCTCATGACGATATCCCCTGAGGCCATTTTGCAACGGCTCCATGAGAGCGCTTATGCCACCTTGGCCACCCAGTCCGCCCGCCTGCCCGGATATCCCTATGTGAGCGTCGCGCCGTTCGCGCTGGATGATCGGCACCAGCCAATCTTCTTCATCAGCGGCTTGGCCGAGCATACGAAAAACCTTCGAGCGGATCCCAAGGCGAGCCTCCTCCTCTTTAACGCGGGACCGAACGATCTCCAGGCCGGAGCACGTTTGACCCTCGTCGGCGAGGCTTCAGCCTTTACGCCGGACGAAGCGCTGATCGCACGTTATCTTCACTATCAGCCGGAGGCGCGACGTTACCTCGGCTTCGGCGATTTCGTCTTTTATCGGTTCCAACCCCGACAGTTACGGCTGATCGAGGGGTTCGGCCAGATGGGCTGGATCGATGGGCAGGTACTACTCACAACAAAGCCTTTAGCGCTCATCGACGAAGCGGTGCTGCTCGAACGGCTGGAAGGGAAGCTTCCGCACGCCTATAGGCTGTTAGGACTGGACCGCTATGGGCTCGATCTCGAGGTGGCGGGGTCGAGAGTCCGAAAATCCTTCCCGCAGCCGCCGGTCCGACTTGAGGCCTTGGAAGACCAGGCGCTCGCCGTAATCGGGCATTGAGAACCGCCAACAGGCCGAATTCGGGAAGCTCTCGGTTCAGCCTCCCGACCGCTTGACGGTCCAGCCCTGTTTAGCCAGGTCCTCGATGACCCGCTCGCGGTGATCGCCCTGAATCTCGATAACACCGTCTTTGACGGTACCGCCGGAACCACAGCGCTGCTTGAGCTGTTTGCCCAGGATTTCGAGCGCCGTGGCATCCAACGGAACCCCCGTGATCACCGTCACTCCCTTGCCTTTTCGTCCCTTGGTTTCGAGGCGCACCCGCACGATACCGTCCGATTTCGGCACCGGCTGGGCTTTGTTGCAGCGGCATTCCGCGATGGGTCTGCGACAGGCCGGGCACATCCGTCCAAATTCTGTGGAGTAGACGAGACCGCCCTTTGCCGGGGTTTTTCTTGAATCCATATCTTTACTTGAATCATGACCGAACGCTCGGCCTCGGCGGCGACTTTCCGGCAAAGCCCGGAATTCGTCAATCACTATCAAGTGCCCTCAGCGGAACATGCAACGGCACTTTTCTGAGGCACGAACAGACGTATGAGATACAAACCAAGGAAGTTATCCACTGTCAAGACTTGACAGAATCTTGAGCTCGAGTCGGTCACATAAAGCTCGGCCTTAAGTTATTCATTTATCATTCCGTAATAAGTCAGACACTTACAATCAATGACTTACAATTTTTCCAACCCAAAGCCCGAAGGCTGAAAAAAACCTGTCCAGGCTAACCTAAAGCTCGGAACCATCGGGTGCCGCCCGATTCATCCCCATACTTATCCACAAGGTTGTCCACGGAATCTGTGGATAGTCGACGGGTTGTGAGCGTCCGGGCCGGCCGGTATCGATGCGGGCGATCATCGACAATCCTAGCCGCAGCGGATGCTGTTGCAGCTCCTCCGGATTCAGGCCGATGCGCACCGGAACCCGGTTTTACGCGAGTCAGCTCGTCCTCGAGAAAGTTGGCATCCACCCACAGTTCACCCAGGGGCACGACGGCCAGATGCGGCATGTCGGGATGGGCTTCGTCGCCGGGCTGAATGGCGCGTTTGGGAGCACTCGCCGCCTGGCGCACGCACGGACGATCGGCAACGTGCGTACCGTGAATCATGGCTTCCGCGCCGCCGAGTTCGACCTGCGTTTGACTGATGCCCGCCTCCAGTTCACTTGTTGAGGCAATGCTTCCTATATCGAAACAAAGAGTTTTCTTTTTGTCGGTTCAAAATTTATAACGTCTTTAGATCCAAAAGCCTATTTTGGCGCGTAATTGAAACACTCCCGTAAACGCCGGCGATTAAGCCGTCACGAGGTATGCTGGGCACCTTCGGCCGCAAACATAACCCATGATGAGAGGCCGTCGGCCATTTCTCAATCCTCCGATCCCCCCTTGACCATCATATCCACCGCAAAAACGCCGTTTTCCGACACCGTCCCCTCGCAACCGAGCCGCCGATTGGTACTGGGTTATCTTTGGAGCATCGCAGGCCCTCTGCTTTGCACCCTGATCAACTGGCCGCTGCGTACCCAGATCGGCCCGGCGAATATCCTGATGATCTACTTGCTGGGCGTGTTTTTCGTGGCAATCCGGTTCGGCCGGGGACCTTCGATTCTGGCGTCCCTCCACAGTGCCGGGACCTTTGCCTTTTTCTTCGCACCCCCGATTTTTTCCTTTGCCGTATCGAACACGGAACATCTGATCGGCCTCGCCGTCATGCTGGTCGTCGCGATCGTGACCAGCAGCCTGATGGAGGCGCTTCGATCACAGGCCGCGGTGGCGGCGCAGCGGGAACGGCGCGCCTCCACGCTGTATCGGCTGAGCAAGGAACTCGCCGGCACCCGTCAGGAGGCGGAAGTAATCGCAGCCGGGATCAGACATATCCACGCGGAATTCGGCAGCGCGAACACCCTGCTCTTTCCGGACTCTCAGGGCCGCTTGCACGACCCGGAAGACGATTCCTTGCTGAATTGCATGCCGGACGCGGATCCCGCCGCGGCGCAACGGGTATTCGAACAGGGACAGCCGCTCGACATCGGAACGGATCCGCGCTCCGGAGAAACCTTGATGTATTGGCCCCTGGTCGGCTCCGAACGAACCCTGGGCGTATTGGTCATGGCGCCCCCGGCCAGCCGGAGTCTTTCGACGGAAGAACGGACGCTTTTGAACATCTTTCTCCATCAGATCGTCCAGTCCCTGGAGCGGGTTCGGGCCACCGAACAAGCCCGCTGCACAGCTATCCGAATGGAGGCGGAGACCCTAAGGAATTCGCTGCTGAGCGCCATTTCCCACGATCTCCGCACCCCGCTTTCGACCCTCGTCGGGGCTTCGGGAACTCTGGTCGAAGATGACGGGCAGCTGGATGCCGAGCACCGCCGAAAGCTCATCCGGGCGATCCATGAGGATGCCCAGCGGATGTCCGATCTCACCCATAAGATTCTGGACATGGCTCGGCTCGAAGCCGGGAAGGTCGTTCTCAACCGGCAGTGGTACGCGCTGGAGGAAATCATCGGCAGCGCCCTGCGCCGAATGCGGAAGCGGCTCGGCGACCGGCCGGTCGCCGTCGATCTGGACGATGGCTTGACGCTGGTCTATGTCGATGCGGTGCTCATGCAACAAGTCTTGGTCAATCTTCTGGAGAACGCTGTCAAATACACCCCGGAGACCAGCCCCATCGAGATTACGGTGGAACTGTCTCCGGAATTGCTGACCCTCTCTATCGCCGATCGGGGCCCCGGTATTCCGGAAAAATTCAGGCACCAGATCTTCGAGAAGTTTTTCAGGATTCACCCGGAAGCGCCTCAGAGTGGCGCCGGACTCGGCCTCGCCATTTGCCGGGCAATTGTCAACGCGCATGGCGGCCGGATTCGCGCGGAATCTCGCAACGGCGGAGGAGCCGCCTTTCGGCTGGACCTGCCGCTCACGGAAACGCCGCCGCATATCGAGCCGGAAAACGAGGCTCTATCCCTGCCATGACGGAAACCCGCCCTGTCATATTGGTAATCGAGGACGATCCGCACTTGCGGATGTTTCTCGGCACCTGTTTGAGCGGCCACGGTTGGACGGTCGTCACGGCCAAAACCGGAACCGACGGTTTGGCTTCGGCCCGAAGCGCCAAACCGGATCTCGTGATTCTCGACTTGGGGCTTGCCGGACATGGACGGCGTGGAAGTGGTCGAGCGGCTAAGGAAACGCACCCAAATCCCCCTCATCATTCTATCGGCCCGAAATCACGAGACCGATATCACCCAAGCGCTAGACGTCGGAGCGGACGATTACCTGACCAAACCCTTCAGCACGGCGGAACTCGTGGCACGCATCCGGGCGCTGCTGCGGCGTGCCCTCCAGCGGCCGTGGGGGCCGCCCCGCGATATATTTCAAGTGGGGGAGCTAAAGGTCGAACTGACCCGGCGAAAAGTATTTCTCGCGGAGCGCGAAATCCATCTCACGCCCATCGAATACCGCTTGCTGACCGCTTTGATCGCGCATGCGGGGCTGGTGGTCACCCACCGGCAGTTGCTGAACGAGGTGTGGGGCCCGGCCCAGATCGAGCACAGCCACTACGTCCGGATTTACATGGGGCAGCTTCGGCACAAATTGGAAGCAGACCCGGCGCGACCCCGTTATCTCCTGACGGAAGCCGGCGTGGGATACCGCCTGTGCGACGAAGATTGATCGATGATCCGGCGCGGGAGGCAAAACCCGGCCCCTGCCCGTGCGGTTCGGGAAATCGGGAAAGACATGCAAACAAGCGGGGTACCTACCTTGTCGTCAACCTTCCAGCGGCTTAGACGCAATACCATGAAAATGAATTGGCTTTTGATTGTGCTCACCGCTTTGCCCGGCTTGGCCCTGGCCGCGGAGGAAACCGGCGTTATCCCGCCAACGCCGCTGGACCTGACCCGACACCTCATCGGTTATCTCGCCGTCGCCATCACGGTTCTGGCTTACGTCACCGCGATGTCCGAGGAGGTGATCGAACTCCGGAAATCGAAGCCCATGGTTCTGGGGGCGGCTCTCGTCTGGTTCGCAGTCTGCATCCATTACGCGATGCAGGGGGAAGCCGAGATCGCCGTGAAGGCATTCGAGAGCAACCTGCTCGCCTATGCCGAACTCCTGTTGTTCATCCTGGTGTCCATGACGTATCTGAACGCCATGGAGGATCGCGGCATCTTCGATGGACTCCGCATCTGGCTGCTGAACCGGGGCTATAGCTATCGGCAACTGTTCTGGATTACGGGCGGGCTGGCCTTTGTCATTTCGACCGCGGTCAGCGGCCTCGCGGTCGGCCTGCTGATGGGCGCGGTCGCGGCGGCCGTGGGCAAGAGCAAACCCCAGTTCGTGGCCCTGTCCTGCGTCAACATCGTCGTGGCTACCAATGCTGGCGGTTCCTTCAGTCCTCTGGGCGGCATCTCGACTCTGTTCGTCTGGCAGGCAGCCGTCGTGGCCTTCCAGGACTTTCTCTCCCTGGCGCTGCCCTGCCTGGTCAACTTCCTGGTGCCGGCTGCGGTCATGCACTTTTTCGTCCCGAAAGAAACGCCCCCGGTTTTGCAGCGGCAAATCGTCCTCCGGCGGGGCAGCAAACGAATCGTGGCTCTCTTTGCCATCACCCTGATCATCACCGTCTGTTCCGATGTGTTTCTGAAGCTGCCACCCGCCGCCGGCATGATGGCAGGGCTGGCCTTGTTGCAGTTCTTCAGTTTTTACCTGTCGCGGACGGCCCTGGAAGCGGACGGCTCCGACCGGTTGGGCGAACCGCGGCCAGCCGACTGGCTGGACGATCGGGAGTACGACATTTTCCAGAAGATCGGCAACCTGGAATGGGACACGCTGCTGTTCTTCTACGGAGCGATGATGATGATCGGCGCTTTGGGGTTCGTCGGCTACCTGGACGCCATCGCCCAAACCCTGTTCGGGCAGATCAACCCGACCCTGGCGAACATCTTGATCGGGCTGTCTTCGGCTTTCGTCGATAACGGAACCCTGATGTTCGCGGTGCTGAGCATGCACCCCGATATCCCCTTGGGCCAATGGCTGCTGCTGACGCTGACCTTGGGGGTCGGCGGCAGCCTCCTGGCGATCGGCTCCGCCCCCGGCGTAGGGCTGCTCGGACAGATCAAGGGCACTTACACCTTCGGCTATCACCTGCGCTGGTTCCCGGTGATCCTGCTCGGCTATTTCGCCAGCATCGCCGTGCATTTCTGGGTCAACGCTCGCTATTTCTAACGAGCCCGTAAGCTCCGGAAGCCCTATACTAATCGGTTACCGGTAGCGAGATGTCGTATGCCGAGATCGACTCTTTGTGACTTTAACGACAGATACGGCGATGCCGTTCTCTTTCGTCTTTACAAGTTCGGAATGCTGCTTTTCACGCTTAGTTTTGGCCATCGTTGTGGAGAAAACGGGGTGATCACGCTTGCTTGTGGACACCAAAAATACACGAAGTCGATGTAGAAAAAATAATGTACCCCCCATTGGCCATCGCAAAAGCTTTTTGCTACCGTCTGGCGTTTTTGCCTGTGCGTTAACTTTAAGAACAAAAGCCATCTCACAATGATTAGATTTCTGTCGCTCGTCAGGGTTTTCGGGCTGATGCTAATGGTTTTCAGCATCACCTACGCGCTGCCTATTGTGACGTCGCTCATCTACCGGGACGGTACGGGGACACTTTTCATGGAGGATATGCTGCTCACATTCGGGGCGGGCGGATTTTTGTGGAGCACAACGAGGAAATTTCAGCGCGAATTGAAAGCCAAGGAAGGATTCTTGTTGGTGGTGCTCGCTTGGACGGGAATGGCCGCGTTCTCGACGTTTCCCTTAATATCTTACCTAAGAGATTTATCCTTTACCGATGCTTACTTCGAAGCCATGTCCGGACTCTCCACCACCGGAGCGACGGTCCTGGTAGGACTGGATCAACTACCGCCTGCCATTAATTTATGGCGACATGAACTCAACTGGCTGGGCGGCATGGGAATTATTGTATTGGCGGTGGCGATTCTCCCCGTTCTCGGCGTAGGTGGCCGCCAGCTGTTTATGGCCGAAACACCGGGACCGATGAAGGATACCAAGCTGACGCCTCGCATCACCGAGACAGCCAAGAATCTGTGGCTGGTGTATGCCGGGATCACAGCCGCGTGTATTCTCGCCCTGAAGCAAGCCGGAATGAGCTGGTTTGACGCCATCTGTCATGCTTTCTCCGCCATGGGACTAGGGGGGTTTTCAACACACGACGCCAGTATCGGCTATTTCAACTCACCGGAAATCGAAACGGTACTGATCATATTCATGCTCATTGCGGGCATGAACTTCGCCACTCATTTCTTAGCCATCCGCAGCAAGAGCTTTAGCCCCTACAAACATGATATTGAGGCAATGCCTTATCTGGTGCTGGTTCTAAGCAGTTGCTTGGGCATCGCCCTTTATCTTTGGCAATCGGGAACCTATTCGGATTATTGGACTGCCCTCCGTCATGCCAGCTTTAATCTGGTATCCATTGCTACCGACTGCGGCTATGCCAGTGTCGACTTCAACCAGTGGCCGATCTTTGCCCCGCTGTGGATGCTCTTCGTGAGTTGCATCGCCGCGTGCACCGGATCCACCGGCGGCGGCATTAAGATGATACGAACCCTGATTTTGGTCAAACAAAGCCAGCTCCAGATGTTTCTGCTGACGCACCCCACTGCTGTCAATCCGCTCAAACTCGGCAATATGGTCATTCGGTCGCCGATCGTCCTATCGGTGCTCGGATTCATCTTTGTTTATTTCATGAGCATCGTCATTCTGACCTTACTGCTCGTCATCAGCGGCCTGGATTTCCTATCGTCATTCTCCGCCATTATTGCGTGCATCAACAATGCCGGTCCCGGATTAGGGGAAGTGGGGCCCGCCACCAATTACAGCGCGTTAACCGATTCTCAGACATGGATTTGCACGTTGGCCATGTTTCTCGGTCGGATCGAGGTGTTCACCGCATTGGTCCTGTTCACCCCCGCCTACTGGCGCAAGTAAGCATCGCCGACCGACCGGGCAAGAATGCTTGGCCTTCATGGCCGGAATCCGCCGCACATGGCCAGGCGGATGCGTACAGCCGGTTCAGCCCTCGCCAGCATTGGGCACGGCCAGCAAACGCTCCAGGGTCTCCACCTGTTCCGGATTTCCGAGCAGGCCGATGCGATCCCCTGGTAGTAATTGAGTATGGGTGGACGGGTTCACCAGGAGTTCGTTCTTGCGCTTGATGGCCACCAGAGTCGCGCCGGTTCGGGCTCGGAACGCGGCCTCGCCCACCGTCTGCCCGGCGATGGAACTATCCAAGGGTATTTTTCGCCAGGCGATGTCGATCAATTCGTGAGCGTCGAGCAGATCCCTCAGCAGTGCATGCTCCCCCTGCGCCTTGACCAGAGCATCGTAATGCTCGCGGCGCACCGTGTCCGCGTAACGCCGGACTTCATGCAAGGGAAAGCCCAGTTGCAGCAGCGTGTGGCGGACCACCTGCAAGCTGCCTTCCAATTCCGGATGAATCACAAGTTGTGCGCCCAACTCGGAAAGCCGCTTTACGCCGGCCCGCGTGGCGGCCCGGGCAATGATCGGGAGGTCCGGGGCAATGTCTCCGGCGGCTGCAACCGTCAACTGGGTAGCGGCCTCTTCGGGCAAGGTAATCACGAGCAGGCGAGCGCGGTCCAGCGCCGCATGGAGAAGAACGTCCGAATTGGCCGTGTCGCCCAAGAGCGTTGGAACGCCCCGTTTCGACAACCGTTCTATCCGATGGATGCGGGAATCGATCACTAAATAGGGAATCCCCAGTTCGCCCATGACGTCTACGATGTGCGAGCCGACCCGTCCGTAGCCCACGACCACCACATGATCGGCCACGGAATCCTCCACGGGGGTTTGCGTCGATCCGTGCCGATTCAGCCATCGCCATAATGGCCGGATGGCCCGCAAACTGCGCTGCAGTGGATCGACCGCATGCAGCATGAGCGGATTAACGATGATGGATAGCAATGCGGCCGCCAGAATCGTCGAATGTTGCCCCTCGTTCAGAAACCCAAGACGCAGTCCGGTCTGATCCAGAATGAAGGAAAATTCGCCAATCTGGCAGGAGCCCGCCGCCACGACCAGGGCGGTACTGGCCGGACGGGGGAACGGCAAGACCCAGAGCCCGGAGACGATGAACTTCCCGAAAACCACCAGACTGGTGAGGATCAGGACCGGTTCGAGGTGCTCCAACAGAAAGCCCGGATCCAGGAGCATGCCGATGGACACGAAGAACAGGACGGAAAAGGCTTCCCGGAACGGCAGGAGGTCGGACGCGATGCGATGACTGAGAGGCGATTCGCTGACCACCGCCCCTGCGACGAAAGCGCCCAGAGCCAACGAAACGCCGAACAACTGCGACGCACCCAAGGCGATCCCCAGGGAGATGGCCAGGACCGCCAGAATGAAAAGCTCGCGCGAGCGGGTGTGGGCCACCCGCAGCAGCAGCCAGGGAATGAAGCGTTTCCCCACGAACAGCATTAACACTAGGAAGCCCAGGGCAGACAGCAGGGCGAGGCCGAGGGTGTGCCAATCCACGGGCTTTCCGGTATCGGCCAGGTTGGGCATGATCATGATCATCAGGACGGTGGCGATGTCTTCCATGACGCGCCAACCGACCGCGACTTGCCCGTCCGGGGTATTGAGCCAGCCGCGGTCCATGAATCCGCGCAGCATGACGATGGTGCTCGCGATGGACAGCACCAGCCCCAGCACCAGCCCGGATATCGGCGTCCAGCCCCAGTACTGGCTCAGGCCGAAGCCCAGGGCCAGCATGGTCAGCATTTGCCCCAGCGTTCCCACAATGGCGATATCGCGCACTTTCCACAGATCGGCAAAGGAAAAATGCAGGCCGACGCCGAACATCAGGAAGACGATGCCCAACTCGGCCAACTGGTTGATGGTTTCGGCATCGGCAAAATACCCCGGTGTAAAGGGGCCGATGACGACGCCCACCAATAAATAACCCACGATGGTAGGCAGGCCGATGCGTTGAACGAACAGCCCTCCTAGAAAGGCCAAGCTCAATGTAGCGGCGATGTTTTCGAGCAAACTCAGGTTGTGCATACGGTATGTGGGGTTACATGGCGACGATCAACGGATAAGCCTTGGAAGCTGTTTAGAACCCTACTCCGCGGGCATGATCCCCTAGTGCGGGCGGTGCTCGGCCTCTTCAAGCACGCCGTGTATCCTCCACGCCGACCGCCTCCTGTTCTGAGCCTGTCGAAGGGCCGCTCATCACGGTTTCCAAACAGCTCTTACGCGCCATTATATGGAAGGATGAGATTTGAGCGCTGTCTGAAAAGTTCATCGGGCAGCGGCGAAACGCCTCGCCATCAGTTTGAAATCTAGGCCGGTTGTAGCTTCGCGGAAACCCTGCCACTACGGCTCGCAAAGCCGGATTTCGTGCCTTAGCCCAGCCTCGCTTTTGATGTACCCGGTCCCCTCTCGCCTTTGGGTTAGGATATCGAAACAGGATTTCCGCTTTAAAGAACGGTTCGGCTCGATCGTCCGGACGTTCAAAATCTTGATCCAATAAACGCCTTAGCGCTGTTTGGGCTTTACATCGCTTTCCTGGATATTTCCATTAAGGTCGAGCTCAACCTCTCTTTCGCGCTTACCCTCTTTAATTTGGACCTCATAGCCGATTACTTTTCCATCCGTATTGCTGACCTCGAATACCTCATCCACCTTGGCTTTTGGATAACGCTGCTTTACCGTTTGCATGACCGGCTCAGGTAACTCGCTGGTCTTAATAGTTCGCTCGGTTTCCACGAGCGTGCCGTCAGCACGGTACACTTCGTCGATTTTTTGGCCGTCATCGGTGAAGTCGATTTCATAAGCCGCCTCCCCATCGACCGTTTCTTCTTCGTACTTGATGTTTTTGGCATTCGGATGGGCTTTTTGAAATGCCGTGAACACCGCCTGGGGCACTTTGCTCTTGTTCAACGGCTTTTCTTTAGCGACCGCCATTCCGGATTCAAGGACCACAGCGCCGATAACGGCCGCGATTAAGATGGATCTTTTCATGGTATTCCCTCACTCATGTTGGTTCCATATTCGTTTATACACTAATGTTGGACGGCCTCGTAAGATCGGATACTTACGGATAAAGGTCCCGGAACACGCCATTCCGGCTCAGAAGAGCGCGGACAACAGTACTCTACGTGAGCGGATCGGCAACAGAGGCCATTTATTAGGTCTAATGATTGGCTAAGGTTGATTCATAGGAAGAGAGCCGGATTTATGAACAGCATTAAATTAGACCTGCCTCCGGAACTGTCTGGGCTAACGCAACCGAGCGATGCGCCGGAGAATATCGATCATCTGCGCGCCCTCTCGCCGCGGCGGAAATCCACGGCGGCCCGCTCGATCGATGAACTGGTTAACGAACAGCTCGCCCATTTCGGCATCGACCCCAATACGGCTTTCGGCGAAACGCTGGCGCGTGTATCGCGCCGAATGTACGAGAGCTACGCCGACATCGACCGGTTGTGGGTCGAGACGGCGCAGAGCATTCAGAGCCTGGATCGCTCCGACCGGATCGCCTATTTCAACGCCAAGAAATTCCTCTCGTTTCAACTGGCGAAGCTGCTCGATACCTTGCAGAACCCGAATCGCCGCAGTTATCAGAGCCTGAATTACAGCGCCGCGACGATCACCAGCAAGGGCCCCTACAGCGTCTTCGACAACGTCGCGGCGATCTTCTCCGCCAATCCGGTCATCACGCGCACAGCGACGTATATCTATGCGTGCGCCGAGTGGATCGAAGATGCCTTCCAGGGCAAGGAACTGCTGCTGGAAATCTACTCGCGGCTGCTCAATCCGACCTCGGTCGCATTAGCCAACCACATCGTCGATCTCGAGGCCGGCCCCTACGCCCGCGAATATTTCGCCTGGAACTTCAACAGCGGGATGGCCGCCATCGACGGAATGCTGTCGCATGTCCTGGGGCGCGGCGACATCCTGATCGCCAGCCGTAATATCTACGGCGGGACCCATCAGCTCATTCACGACTGGTTCGCCAAACCCGCCAATCTGGACATTGCCGTCGAGACCTTCGACGGCTACACCGTCGCCGATTTTCTGAACGGCTGGCAACACGCCCTCAGCCGGTACGGCGACCGCTTCGCGGCCGGCCGGCAAGCCTACGTCTACCTCGAATCGCCCTGCAACCCGCATGGGTATGTCTTGGACGTGCCCGCGATCTGCCGGGAAGCGCATCGGCTCGGCCTGCGCGTCATTCTCGACGCGACTGTCGGCACGCCCTTCCTCCACACACCGCTGCAGCGGGAAGATCCCACGGAGCGCCCGGATTTCGTCATCCACAGCTACACGAAAGATCTCTCCGGCAGCGGATCGGTCATCGCCGGCGTCGTCATCGGGCGCAACGAGGACATGTTCATTCCCAAGGGCGAAACGATGAACGGCGTTCATTGGAACGAGACGCTGTTCTGGAACGTGTATTACGTCAAAGGCACATTCCTCAACGCCGACGCGGCTTTCGACGTGCTCCAGGGCCTGCGCACCCTCGACGTGCGCATGCTGAAGAAGTGCATCAACACGCAGATACTCGCGCAGTTTTTGGCCGCCCATCCGAACATTACGGTTCACTGCAACGCACTTCCCGGCGATCCGAACAGCGAAATCATGAAAAAGACCATGGCAGTCGGATTGCCCGCGCCGCTGTTCACCGTGGATATGGGCGATCTGCCGCCGGATGCCTTTCAGAGATTCTTCGACAACCTCTCGCCGACCTTCGGCCATATGATCAGCCTCGGTCAGAGCAACACGATCGTGGCATGCCCGGCCCTGACGACGCATTCGGAGCTGGACGAACAAGCGCTGCGCGACTGCGGCATCTCGCGGACCACCATCCGTATCGCTGTCGGCGACGAGGACCCCATGGATCTGATCCTGCATCTGGTCAGCACGGCGCGGCTGACAATCGATCCGGTCGTGGCCGGTTTCTCGCAAGGCTTCGAGCCCCTGTCGGCGGCGCGTAAAATGGTGAAAACGACGTATCTGGAAGCGCACCGGAGATACATCGAGGCGAAAACAGCTCAAAGCCCCGAGTGAAACACGGCCGGGCGATCGGGGCCTACCCGAGAACATTTCGCCCGCCAGCCGAATCCAAAAGACATCGAGGCTTAGCACGAGGGCGCAAATCCATGAAAAAGCGGCTGGGTATGGTGTGCTTCGTTTCCGGACTGATGGGTTGCGCCCACTCGATGTCGAAGCCGACCGCAAGGTCCATTTATTTGGCCAGCGGCGAGCCGGCGTATCAGATCACCTGCGAAGAGCAAGGTCTCGCGAAAGATAGTTGCTATAGGAAGGCCGGCGACCTCTGCGGGACGCGGGGGTATGACGAAGTCGCTTTAGGCGATGAACGGCAGATGAATGAAATTCTCGATATGGTGACGGGAGCGATCCGGCAAGGAAAAACTGCGCCCATCGTTAAGAAAACAATCGTGATCCGGTGCAAACGCCCATCGATCGGAGATCGAGTGTAGCGGAGATGATGCATGTAGCGCAGCCACTGTCGCGTCTACGGTAAAGTGGCGCATGGCTCTGCGGGAGCGGGCTTTAGCCCGCGACCGGGGGGCTGCGCAAAATCGCGGGCTAAAGCCCGCTCCCGCAACCCCTCTAGCGCTCATCAAACCCTTCATCCCGGCGCCGATGGCGAACAAGGCGGCGCGACGCGGATTTTGCGGGCTTCGCTTCGATCACGCGCTCAAGCTGCGGCGCCGCACTCGGGGCAGTCTTCTTCTGATACGCCAGGGATTCCTGCCGGCTGCGAATTAGATAACCCGCTACCGCACCGCCGGCGGTGGCGAAGGTCAGCAAGCCCACCGTCACAAACTCGATGGCCAGCAGAATCGCCCCGATACTCAGGAGACCGAAGAGTCCGAAGCCCAGTTTGACGTTGGCTCTGCGCTGGGCGCGGCTCACTTCCCGGACAAGTCGCTGATGGGTCTCCTCGAGCGTCGCCCGTTTGTCGGTTTCGGCGGCAACCAGAAGGTTCTCGCGCTCGCGGGCAAAGCTATTCCGGGCATCGGCCAGCGCATCTTTCTTCACGTGATCGGCGATGGACCCGAACCATAAGGCGATCAGGACCGTAATGATAAGGGCAAGTAAGCCGAGGGGAAGCCAGTTCGCCTCGGCGGAAGCGCTTCTCGCCGCCATCACCAGACCGACCGTCGCCACTTGCACGACGAGGATTCCGGGCAGAAACCTGAACATGGACATCGCGTTGACACCTCGGGATATTATTGGATCGGCAGAAGACTTGGCCTTGGAGTCCTGTACCGGTTAAAGCGTTCCTTGAGCATGGCCTGGCTGAGCCGTGCCAAAAGCGCCGTATTTACGAAGTGCCGCATCGTGGCGGAAATAGCCGACAAGATCCAGCCTAAATCCGTGTTCAATACTTCCCTCATCCAAGGAGTCTTCGGCACAGGATAGCCGACCTACGACTGCTCCGATCACGGATGGTAGGCCGGGATAAGCCTGTCCTGAGCCCCGTCGAAGGGGCGCCAGCCGTTCCCGGCGCTCGACGGACGAAAGCGCCGGATACGCTTCGCTTAATCCGGCCTACATTTTGGGCCAAAAAACCCGCATGTGGGTCAAGCGACCCAGTCCACGCCGCTAAACCGTGATGAAAAACGCTCTAAAGCGGCCCTACGGGTTATTTCCGCCGAAACATACGGTGCTCGGCGCGACAAAACGGAATAAAAACACAATCTGAGTAAAATCAGCGAATCAGTGGCAATGAGAACAACAGCAGAACCTTGAAGCTCATTGTCGCGTGAAGCGCGATTTCGCCCTCAGTAATCGCCCGTATTGCCATGGAAAGCGGGAAAGCAAACTATGTTCATTTCACCAATCCGGCTGTCCCACCAAGACAGCAGAGGTTCACAATGGCGATCCCCAAGGTCCTGGCCGTGGTTTTGGCTGGCGGTGAGGGCACCCGCCTCCTTCCGCTCACGGCTGAACGGTCGAAGCCGGCGGTGCCGTTCGGCGGACGTTATCGAATCGTGGATTTCGTGCTCAGTAACCTGGTCAATTCCGAAATCCATTCAATCTACCTGCTCGTCCAGTACAAGTCTCAATCGTTGATCGAGCATGTGCGCAGGGCCTGGTCGGTGTCCCATTTGATTGCCGGACATTTTGTCACGGTCGTGCCTCCCCAGATGCGCGACGGTCCGGACTGGTTCCAAAGCACCGCCGATGCGGTCCACCAGAACCTGGGGCTGATCGATCATCACCGTCCCGATGTGGTGGCGGTGTTCGGGTCCGATCACGTCTACCGCATGGACATCAATCAAATGGTCCGCTTTCATCTCGATCAAAACGCCGATGTCACCATCGCCGCTTTGCCCATGCCGCTGGAGCAGTGCTCCGCCTTTGGCGTTATCCGTCCCGACCACGCCGGCCGGGTGATGGAATTTCAGGAAAAGCCGGCACGGCCGAAGCCGATGCCCAGCGATCCCCATCGTGCTCTGGCCTCCATGGGCAACTACATCTTCAGCACCGAGGTACTGATCGACGCTCTTAGAGCCATTCAGCCACGCAGCGAACAGGATTTCGGGCGGGATGTCCTGCCGCGGCTGATCCGCACTCACCGGGTGTACGTTTACGATTTCACCTTGAATCAGGTTCCGGGGATCAAACCGTATGAAGAGCAGCCTTATTGGCGCGATGTCGGCACCATCGAAGCCTATTACGCGGCCCATATGGATATGCTGGGACTGGAGCCGCGCTTTGAAATTTTCAATCCGAGCTGGCCGATTTACTCCGATAATTATCTCGGACCGGACACCCGGATCATCGATGGCGAAATCCGGAACAGCATTCTCGGTGCGGGCACTATCATCCAGGGCGCCAGGATCAACCGCTCCGTAATTCGGCGCGAAGTGGTCGTCGAGCCGGACGCCGATATCGACGAGTGCATCATCATGGATTACACCATCATCGGCCGGGGTTCAAAGCTGCGCCGGACCATCGTCGATCGCTACAACATTATCCCACCCAACACCATCATCGGTGTTGGACGGTACCTCGATAAGAATCACCGTCCGGAAAACCCTTCCCGGATCACAATCGTACCGAAGGGCAAACGGGGATTAGATTTGGTTTATTAATTTGCTTGGCATGATTCTCCCCGGCTTACCAGAGAAACGGGACCAACCTGAACCGAACTCTTTCCGTATAGGCCTGGTAACCCTTCAGCTCCCGCCTCAGGAACGCTTCCTCGATCCGGATTCGCAGAACGAGCAGACCGATCGGAATGCCGGCCATCACGGCGGCGGCATACGATTCCAGCCACAAAGGCATGCCGACCAGCAGGGGTATGGCGCCCGTGAACATGGGATGGCGCACGACGCCGTACACGCCGGTGTCGATGACGGTTTGGCGCCGTTCTTTCTGATGCCTGACCACCGGCGCCGCGAACGGGTTCTCCCGGAGGGCCAGGGTAATGATCCACCAACCCGTGATGAACAGAACCAGCCCGAAAGACGCTACGATTATCCCGGGTTTGCCCATGAGGTGAAACCGGAACACGTCCAAGGGAATAAAAGCCAGCACGCCGTAGAACGCGGCGAGAAACAGAAGCAACACAATCCGATCCGCCAGCGGCTGTCCTTCCTGAATGGGAGACTTGAGGCGCTCCTCGAGCAACCCCGTGTTGCCCGGATAGAGACTCGCAATCGACCACACCGTTCCCAAGAAGATCACGGCCAGGAACAACCACGCGTGCGGCCAATCCAGCGTCCCCGCCGGTAGAAATAACAAGCCACCGAAGACGGCCATCTCGGCGATGATGCCCAGGATCAATTTGGCGAAAAGCATACGGGTTGTCGTCCGCCGTTAGGGAAGCTCTGATTAAGTCCTTCGATATGCTCAGGACGAACGGTAACGTATTGATTCCGTTCGTGGTGAGCTTGTCGAACCATGAACGGAATCAACTTGATCAGAGCTTCCTTAGGATCCGGAATCCGCCGTTTGCCGGCTCCGATTTGGACAGAACGGGGAATGAACGGTCGGATGGTCCGGCAAGCGCGGAAGGCGGATGACGAACTCGCTGCCCCTGCCGCGGCCTTCGCTGAAAGCCCGCACCTCACCGCCGTGCATCGCCACCAGGCGTTTGACCAGTGAGAGGCCAATCCCCAGGCCACCTTCGGCCCGGTCGATAGTGCGGTCCACCTGATAGAACAAATCGAACAGGTCCGACAGTGCCGTGGGATCAATGCCGCGGCCGCTATCGCGGACCCGGATGACGACATCGCCATCGGATGGTTCGACTGTCAATTCGATCTGCCCGCCCTCGTCGGTGTACTTGGCGGCGTTGTTGAGCAAGTTCGACACCACCTGCGCCAACCGGACCAGGTCGCCTTCGACGCGCACCGGTTCCGGCGGAAAATGCGCGGTGAATTGGTGCCGGCGGGCATCGATCAGCGGCCGGCTGGTCTCCACCGCCCGCTGCACGATGTCCGCCAGAGAAAGCGGTTCGTTCTTGAGTTCGATCTTGCCGCGGCTGATCCGGGAGACATCCAGGAGGTCGTCCACCAGTCGGGTCAAATGTTCCACCTGCCGATCGATCACATCCCGCGTCCACTGCAGCTTGGGATCTAAGGTCCCTAGTCTGCGCATGATTTGAACGGCGTTGCTGATCGGCGCCAGGGGATTGCGCAGTTCGTGGGCCAGCATGGCCAGGAATTCGTCCTTGCGCCGGTCGGCTTTGCGCAGCTCCTCTTCGGCGTGTTTGCGCTCGGTGATGTCGAGCACGTGTGCCACAAATCCCCGGACCCACCCCTCGGCGTCGCGGTCGGGGGAATAGGTCGCGTGAATCCAGCGCGTATCGCCTTCGGCGTAGGGTACTGGAATTTCGAAAGCGACCCGCTCTCCCGCCAGAGCTCTCTCGACATAGGGGGCGAGGGTTAGCCAAGCCGCCTCGCCGAGGACCCCCCGGATGTGACGCCCATACACCTGTTCACTGCTGTGGCCGAACCACTGCTCATAAGCCTTGTTGACGCGACGGTATCGGCAGTCGGTGTCGATGTAGGACATCAGGGCCGGCGCGTTGTCCATGGTCACCCGCAGCAGGTCGCGCGCTTCCTCCGCTTCCCATCGCGCCGCTTCCAATTCGGCCGTGCGCTCGGTTACGCGCCGTTCCAATGACGCATTGGCTTCGCGTAGCGCCTGCTTGGCCCGATTCATCTCGGTGACATCGATGCCTACCTCCATGATCATCGGAGAGCCGTCACTGTCGGCGAAGGGATAGTCGTGAATCTTGTAGTCACGGCCGTCCGGGCCGGTCCAGTCCCAATCGACTGCCGCGTCGGTCTTCAGTACCTTGAAGGTCTCGCATACCTCGCATGGCTCGCTGCGGTTGAACAGGTATTGGTAGCAGCGCCGACTGTGGGCCTTGCCGTAGCGCTCTTCGAAGAAGCGGTTGGCGAAGACCACCTGATAATCCTGCGACAGCAACATCACGTAAACGGGAAGCCCCTGCAGCACGTCATGCAGCCGCTGACGTTCCGCCTGCACGGCCGCGACGGCCTGGGCCAGTTCGGCGGTGCGTCGCGCCACCTGCCGGCGCAACTGCCAGGTCCACAGCCCCAGGAGTGCCAGCAGGACGGCAATAGCCCCTGCGCCCCAGACTGCATACTTAACCGGGAAGGTCGGGGTCTCGTAGATGCCGAGCCATTTTCTGTAGAGACGGTCGTATTCCCCGCTCGCCTTGACGATGGCTAGGCCCTGGTCGAGGCGGTCGCGCAGTTCGGTGTCGCCCTTGCGTACGGCGAAGCAGAACTCCCGCCGGTAATCCTTGAGCAGCGGACCGGCTTCGATGACCTCGCTTAGGCCAGCCATTTCCACCAGCATGTTTCCCTGCAAGCGCGGCGCCAGCACCGCGTCATGCTGTCCCGAAGCCAGCAGGCGAAAGCCGTCGGCCAGGCTGTCGACGATCACCAACTGATGGGTGAAACCGCGGCCAACAAGGGCGTGGTGAGCAGCATCCGAGCGCAGGACGATGATGCTCAGGGCGCGGGCCTGCCCGATGGAGTTAATGGGCGGGTGCTCCTTGCGGACGAAGAAGCTGTCATAGCCGATGGTGTGCGGTTGAGTGAATTCCACCTGTCCTTCACGTTCGTCCATCCGAGCGACCAGCGGCAGAGCATCGAGCTTGCCCGCTTTCAGATCTTGCCAGACGATGTCCCATCGGTCTGGATGGAACGTGATGGGAATGTCCATCGCCGCGGCAACTGCGGCGAAGAGTTCGACGGCGAAACCAGTCGGCTGGCCCTGCGCATCGACATCGACATAGGGCGGGAAGTCGATCTCCGCGCCAACGATGAGAGGACGGCCCGGCTCAGCCCGGGCGGAGCCGGGCAGACCTGAAACGATCAAGGCCAGCACGAGCGCAACGCGTACGCCCCATGGTCCGAGCCATATTCGAGAAAACACCTTCCCTTTCACCCTAGAAAGGGCAGTTGAATATGCCCGAGTGTGCGGTTGGCGGATCGGCCGGCAAGCCTGTCCTGAGCACCGTCGAAGGGGCACAACGACGCGCATGGTCATTCTCCGCAAAAGATGGCAACCGGATGCTGCACGTGATCACCCCGACGGTACTGTTCAGCCATGGCAGACAGTGAGCATGTTGTATTTCAAAAGGTCGAAGTCCTGTCTTGATAGTCTCACCCAATATTGCCGGACACGCCTGCCCGTCATCCTGCGGACGCACTCCGTGCGATCCAATTGGCGCAGACCGTCCTGGGTCTGCCCCCTCCGGGCGAACGTCGTTCGTCCCATTCTGCTCCCGGCGAATTTGTCCCAAAGACGAGAGGGGACCGGGTACGCCCACCTACGACGCTTCACTGATAGAGCGATTGCCCTGTTCTAAGTTCAAGGTCCGCTCTTCGTCGCATCCCGAAGCCCGTGAAACAATAGAAATTTCAATGGGCTTCGTCGTTCATGCTAGCTGGAGGATGCACTCGCGCCGAGGTGCAGTCAACTATGGAGAGGGAACGAAAGATGAGGTAGTACGTGGAAAAGGAGAAACCGGGAACCGCCGACGGGCTCTGATTCGATGGGGCTCAAGGGAATCGGCCGGACGGCGGACGAAATGGCGATCCGCACCGCCGCGGGCGAGACCGACCAGACCCTACTGATGCGCCGGGCCGGGCGACGCCAGGAACGCTAACCGGTCCTCATGCCGCCAATGCTGATCGGACCGCCCCCCGTTTCGACAGCTTTCTTTCGCCAGACGTGAAAACGCTCTCATTGACAAAGCGTGCCGAGCAGAAGAAATTTTCCTATCTGGACCGTCCGCCGGTCAGAGAGTATTTCATCAACCGCAACCACCGAGGGATATTTTCGCCATGCTGTGGGATATTTCTCCCGTCGCCTTCACCGTTTCCATAGGCTCTTTCCATCTTCCCGTCTACTGGTACGGGCTTTTCTTCGCCGCCACGTTTGTCTATGGAATGCTCGTGTTCCGCTACATGTTTCGGCGGGAGGGGCGGCCGGAGGACGAGGTTTACGACCTGGTGCTGTTCGTCCTCGCCGGGACCGTGATCGGGGCGCGTCTGGGCCATGTACTGCTCTACAATCCGGTGTTTTATCTGACACATCCGTGGAAAATCCTCGCCGTATGGGAAGGCGGGCTGGCCAGCCACGGCGCGGTGGTGGGTATTCTGGTCGGGGTCTGGATGTATTCCCGCCGGGCGACCGATCAATCCTTCTTCTGGGTATGCGATCGCATCGGCGTGACCGTGCCCTTGTCCGGCTGTCTGATCCGCATCGGCAATTTCTTCAATTCGGAAATTCTCGGTCACCCCGCCGATGTTCCCTGGGCGGTGATCTTCGCCCGCGTCGATTCCCTACCGCGCCATCCGGCGCAACTCTACGAGGCTTTCTGTTACCTATTGATTTTCCTGGTCCAGTTCCGTTTTTATCTCAGACACGGGAATAGAGTGCCGGCGGGTTATATGTTCGGGCGCTTTTTCATCCTGGTGTTCGGCGCCCGCTTCGTCCTGGAATTCTTCAAGGAAGGCCAGGCCGTTTTCGAGTCCGGCTGGGCGATTACCATGGGCCAATGGCTCAGCATTCCCGCGGTGCTGGTGGGCATTTGCCTGGTATGGCGGGCGTGGCGGTTGCAGCGGGTATCCGAGATAGGCTGAAACGGCGCGCCGTCATGGCGCCGGGCGTCGTCAGCGCAGCGAGCGGGCCGAGATGACCCAGCCTTTCATGCCCGCCATCGGCCAGCATCGCCACGGGAATCGGCCGTCAAAGTAATGGCCGAATCGGTGTTCCCGATCCGTTCCGGGGCGCGGATTCGATCCCGACACTTGGGATCGTTAACGGCAGGGGTGGGGCGGTGCCCACCCTGCCCACCTTAAATACACCCCGGCGGCTTGGGTAAACCTGCGATGAGGCACGCGTATTTGAGGGGACTCTCGGGGAACAGCCGATGCAGGTAGCGGGACGTGCCTTTTTCGTCTCCGAATTCCTTCTGCACCGCTTTGACGAACATGCGGGTGTTGGGAAGATGATGGAATTTAAAATAGTAGCCCCGGATGAACCGCACGATCTCCCAGTGCGCCTCGGTCAACGCGATGGGTATGCTTGCCGCCAGAACGGCGGCGACATGCTCGTTCCATGCGTTCGCATCGGCCAGAAATCCGCTTTCGGTCGTTTCCAAGCTTACGCCGTCCACTTCGATCATGGCTTAAAACCAGGATTGAATAGGCTGGTAGTCGGCGGTCAAATCGACGAATCCGACATAATCGACAACGCGAATTCCCTCGGCAATTTCGGATGTCTGTACCCCGCGAGCTTCTAGGTCTGGTCCCAAGGCATAAAACCTCAATTGTCCCATAGCCGGCCGGGTGACAGCCTCAAAACCCGCGCCTTTCACGGCGGCATAAACCGCATCCTCGATCAGCAGCACCGCATCGCCCATTCCCGCCCGAGCGAGACAGTGTTCCAGGGCACGGCTTTCGCCAGGCGAGCGGTTGACCAGGTGTAAAGTCGCCATTAGCAGGAGATCACGATGTCATGTCCCGCCGTCAATCCAGCGATTTCCCCCCGTTCCACGATACGAACCGGTATGGCTAGATCTTCGGCGTTCAAATGCCGCTCCTGTAAAGACTCCCGCTCCACCAGAATGTCCTCCACATCGTACAACGCTAAAGCCTCGAACATCGGCGCAACGGGTTTCAGCCCGCTCGCTCGGGGCTGCTGACCGTGTTTGAGGAGGAAAACGCCGTCATCGAGCATAAGAAGCCGCACGGTTTGGTCGAAGGCGGCGGCGGTCATGATCATGTCCAAGGATTCCCGAACCCTCACTGCGCCGGTTGGTCCGCGGCGCATAACGAATAGAAACTTCTTACGCACCGGTTCAGTCACCGAAAACCAACACGCGGTCGGCCTTCAAGCAGGCCTCCACCCATTGCCCCAGACCGCCGACGCGGAAGCCGTCCGCCACCACCGCGGCATCGCGATCCGTTGGTGCCGTTTCGTCCGAGGGCAGCAAGCCGCGCCGCTGGCCCGCCGAGATACAAAGAACCAGGTCGAGCCCGTAGTCGCCGGCCAAGGCGGACCATGCGGGAATCAAATGCCTGTCCTCCGCGGGCAATACATGGCGAACGCCGTTATGAACACCGTCATGATAAAAGAAGACGCGTACGATTTCGTGATCTTTATCCAACGCGGCTTTGATAAACTGGTAAGCCGTATGTGCCGCTTGAGAGTAAAAAGGTCCGGCGTTGACTTGAATGGCGTATTTCATCTCCTAACACTCTTCCGGAAACCGGTTCATCGAGCAATCGCACATCATCCTAGAAACGGCAATTGACCGCTTAGATGACTAGACTGTCCTATCTTCTACCCGCTTCACCGTTTGGGTGAAGCCACTACGCGCCCAAGTGTGCGACTACCGTTTCTAGGATCATGAATTCATCCGCGATCGCGCCGCGTACAGCGCAGAAATACATCATGAAATTCGACAAACTGCTCGCATCTCTGCTCATTCTCAGCCTGGGTTCGTTGGCGCTGCAACCCGCGCTCGCGCAAAACAATATCGAGTTGCCGGACATCGGCGACTCGACGGGAACGCTCATGACGCCACAGCAGGAAAGGGAACTCGGCGAAGCCTTTTACCGCAAATTGCACAGTCAGCTCGACATCAGCCAGGATCCGGAAGTCAACGACTATATCCAATCCATAGGCCAGAAGCTTGCAGCCTCCAGCGACACCCCAGCACAGACATTCCATTTCTTCGTTGTCGGCGAGCCCGCGATCAACGCCTTCGCCGGACCCGGCGGATACATCGGCGTCAACTCCGGGCTGATTCTGACCTCCGAAGCGGAAAGCGAACTGGCCTCCGTTCTGGCGCACGAAATCGCCCACGTTACCCAGCGGCATCTCCTTCAAACATTTCAAGCCGCGGGACGCTTATCGCTGCCCACCGCCGCCGCCATGCTGGCGGCCGTTCTGCTGGGCGCGAAATCCGGGCAGTTAGGTCAGGCGGCCTTGATCGCCGCACAAGCCGCCAGTCTTCAGTACCAAATCAATTTCACCCGCGACAACGAGGCGGAAGCCGACCGGGTCGGCATGCAGATTTTATCGAAATCCGACTTCGATCCGCGCGCCATGCCGACGTTCTTCGAACGGATGCAGCAATCCACCCGCTTTGCCGGCCGACAATTGCCCGAATTCCTGCTGACCCACCCGGTTACGGTATCCCGTATCTCGGATACGCGCGGACGCGCGGAGCAGTTTGCATACCGGCAATACCCCGATTCCTTCGCGTACCAAATCGTCCGCGCCAAACTTCGGGTACAAACCGCCGCCAATCCCCGCAGCGCGCTGGATTATTTCAAGGCGGTCAGCGGCCAGGGCACTAAGCTGCAGCAGGACGTCTCCGCCTATGGGTTAGCCTTGGCCTTGATCGCCAATACGCGGGCGAGGGATGCAAAACCCATCCTGCAAAAGCTCATGGACGCGTATCCCGATCAATCCCATTTCGTCAACGCGCTGGCCACCGCCGAACTGGAAACCAAGAGCTACCCTCGGGCGATCCAGCTTTATGAAACGGCGCTACAGCGCTTTCCGGACAACCGGGCGCTAACACTCAACTATGTTCGCGCCCTGCTCACCACTCGCAAAGCGCAACAGGCGCGCAAACTGCTGCAAGAGTACGCCCGCCGTCACCCACCCACGCCGGAGGTCTACAACCTGATGGCGCAAGCCTACAGCCAACTCGGCAACGACGCCGAATCGCATCGTTACGTAGCCGAGTCTTATTACGCTTCGGGACAAAACCGCGCCGCCATCCTCCAACTTCGTCTGGCCAAGAAAACGGCCGGCGATAATTTTTATCTCAACTCCGTCATTGAGGAGCGCTTGAAACAACTGCTTGCCGAGGAGGAAGAGCGGAGAAAACAGTGAGGCGGTAGAAACCTCTGCTGCCGGGAAATTCGGCGGGTTTTATTCGAGATCCTGCACGCCGCGCTCGATTTCGCCGTGTTTCCGAAGTTGTCGCTTGAGGATCTTGCCCGCGCCATTTTTCGGCAATTCCGGGAGAAAGACGATCTTACGGGGAACTTGGTGGCGCCCGAGATGCTCCCGGCAAAAAGCGCGGACTTCGGCTTCGGTCGTGGGCCTCGATTCATCGCTGGCGATATACGCGACCGGAATCTCGCCATGCAAATCATGCGGCTCGCCGACCACCGCCGCCTCGCGGATCGGCGGAAAGCGGTAGAGCACCTCCTCGATCATGCGAGGGTAGACATTCATGCCGTTGACGATGATCAGATCCTTCTTGCGATCGACGATGCTGAAATAGCCGTCTTCGTCCCGCGTCCCCAGGTCACCCGTTAGAAACCATTCGCCGCGGAACACTTCGGAAGTCGCTTCCGGTTGCTTCCAATATCCATTCATCACGCTGGCACCGCGTACGGCAATCTCGCCGACCTCGCCGCACGGCAACTCGCGCCCATCCTCATCGAGGATTTTCATTTCGACTCCCGGTACCGGCAAGCCCACCGTTCCCGGTTTGATGAAGCCGTCGATAGGGTTTACGCAGGTCACGGGCGAACATTCGGTCGGCCCGTCGCCCTCGTAGATCCTGATGTTGAATTTTTCTTCGAAGCGCCGCAGCACGTCGACCGGAAGCGCGGCGCCGCCGGAAACGCAATAACGTACGGAGGAAAGCAGCGGCACACGCTCGTCCCTGAGGCGCAACAATACGGTATACATGCTGGGTACGCCCAGAAAAATCGTGGCTCGACTGGCGTGGATGGCGTCGGCGACCTGATCGGGCTCGAATCGCGGCAGCGGAACGAACGCACAGCCGTTGGTCAAGGGCGTGAGCATGCCTACGGTGGCCGCGAACGCATGGAACATCGGCAAAACCAATAGCACGACATCCTTGCCCGGACGCCAATGCATGGCCTCGCGGACACTTCGGGTATTGGCGACCAGATTTCCATGGGTCAGCATCGCCCCCTTGGGACGCCCGGTGGTGCCCGAGGTGTAGAGAATGACGACAAGATCCTCTTGCGGATCGCAATCGATCTCCGGTATCGGAGCATCCGAGTCCAGAAAAGCTTCAAACGCCACGGCGCCTTCAGCCTCGCCGCCTACGGACACGCGAAACTCTATTCCTGGCGCCGCCTGAAGCACGGATTCCGTCTGTTTCGAAAAGGCCTGATGAAAGATCAAGCCCTTGGCGCCGGAATCGTTAAGAATGAAGCCGATCTCTTCCGTGTTCAGCAGCAGATTGATCGGAACGACGGTCGCCCCGGCTTTCACGATGCCGGTGTAGGCGATGGCAAATTCCGCCGAATTGGGACAATAAAGCGCAACCCGGTCCCCTTTGGCCACGCCTCGAGCCGCCAAAGCCGCCGCCATGCGATCCGATCGATCGCCCATAGTGGCATGATCGATGATCTGGGAGCCGAGGATTACCGCGGGCCGGTCAGGATAAAGCCGGGCGCTTTCCCGGAGAGCATGAATCAACGACGACATGGTGGCACCTTCTCGGACAGGTTTACGCCTTATAGCGGCAAACGCAAAAAAACAATCCCGCCGGTGCCCGGAGCACAACGGCGGGATTGTTTGTGTTTAGACCGATCGGCTTACTAATTAACGACTCTGTGTCCCCGATTGCGGAGGCAGTTGATGTAAGCGCGCTTATATTGATCGTCGCCCGAAACACCAGTGTGAGCACCGCCGCCGATACCGCCCGCGGCTGCGCCGACCGCCGCACCGCCGCCGGGATTGCCCGCTACCGCGCCGATGGCGGCACCCGCCGCGGCACCCAACAATGCGCCTGCAGCGACCCCTTTCGCCGCCTCCGTTCCGGTGCTGCCCGCCTGGCGAGCCAGCATTTTGCATTCCGCCTGGTCCTGCTGTAGCCGATACGCATTCGGATCGTTATAGGTATCCACCACCGGCTCCCATCCGGTATACGTTGCGCAGCCGCTCAGAGCGAATACGGTGCAAAGAAATACAGATAGCTTTTTGACCATAAGTCGTTTCACTCGCATAGGGAGGTTAATCAATGTCTTAGCAATAGCATCAGGAACAAATGTACTGAAAATTGCCACGGGTACTATAGCAAACTCATCGCGCCCGAGCCGCAAGGATAGATGTCATTGCCCATTCCAGGTCATCCCTCATTCAGCCCAAAATGGCTTCGCCACGCGCTAAATTCGGGAGTTGGCCGCCCAAGCCCATCGCATACCGCATCACTATTTTTTTGGCGGGCGTTACGCGCTCCGCCAAACCCAATCCCAAATTCCGGACAAATCGCAACGGGCGGTTCGCGGTCCCGAACACGCGATAGAACATATCCATAGCCGTCATCATGATCAAATTGTTGCTGCGACGCATGCTTTCGTAGGCTTGTAGCGTATTGATCGAACCGATGTCTTGGCCATTTCTGTGGGCGCCGACCAGCACCTGTGCCAGCGCCGCGGCGTCCAGAAGACCGATATTCACGCCCTGTCCCGCCAACGGGTGAATCATGTGGGCCGCATCGCCAATCAGAGCCACGCCCTCCTTACTGTAACTCAATGCGTGTTGACGCTTGAGCGGGAAACTGCCTTTCGCCGTGATCCGGTTGATATCGCCCAGGGCGGTGGGAAAAACGGAGATTAGTTCCCGGAGAAGAACGTCGTCCGGCAAAGCTTTCAGGCGCCTGACTTCCTCCGGCGCCTCGTACCAAACGAGAGACGCATGGGGCCCGTCCAGCGGCAAGAATGCCTGCGGGCCTTTGGGCGTAAACCGTTGCCACGTGATGTCCTGCTGGCCGTATGCGGTTTCCACCGTCAGCACCAGGGCGTGCTGCTCGTAATCCCAACCGCTTACGCCCATGCCGGCCACTTGCCGCACCCGGGAATAGCCGCCATCTGCCGCGACCAACAAACGCGCCGATAAGACGCGGCCGTCCTCCAATTCGACGGTCGAGCCTTGCGGCCCGTAATCGATCATCTTGGTTTTGACCGGGCAGAGAAAATCGATATTGGGAAACTCGACTAGACGATCAAGCAAGGCCAACTGGATCACTCGGTTTTCGACGATATATCCCAAAACCGGCTCGTTGATGTCCTCGCTGCGAAATTCGACATCACCCGACCGCTCCCACACCCGCATCCTCCGGAATGGACAGAATCGACGCGAAGCGATGCCTTTCCAGGCACCCACCGTCTTAAGAATGCTGGCGGATGCGACACTGACCGCGGATACCCGAAGGTCGTGGGCTTGCTCCGGCGCAAAAGCCGGCGGCGGGGCATCCTCAATTACGGCCACTCGCAGGTGACTTCCTCCGAGGCCGCAGCCCAAGGTGGCTCCGACCATGCCGCCGCCCACAATGATCACGTCATATTTTTCGGTCATTCTAATTCCCCATGGTTAGCGCGCATGCTCCACCTTGTTGCGGAACCGTCGTAATTTTCCGGCAATAAAGTAAAGGCAACCGGGCTCGGCAAGCAATACTGGCCTCTTATCGCCGCTTCGGGGACAGATGGTCAAGCGGCGAACGAGATCAATCTCCGCACCGAAACAAATTTATTTTGCCGCATTTGTGCTAAGCGCCAAGCGCACAGCGGGGGCGCCCTTGAAAAGACCCGCCGGATTCTTTATATTTCTTGCCCATTTGGCTAAAGGGCGGCCTCACGTCGTCATTTCGGACACCCCAAAAAGTAACTGCGAACACGAATTCTTGACGGCCGCGGCGGTCCACTACTGGAACCGCATTATTCATTCTCTTGTAAACCGCGAACCGGCAATAGAAAGACCACACCCCTGACAGAGGTATACCATGAGTTTCAACGCCATACCCGCCAAGCAAGGTCTATACGACCCACGCAACGAACATGACGCTTGCGGCGTAGGTTTCATCGCTCACATCAAGGGCCAAAAAAGCCACGACATCGTCTGTAAGGGGCTGGAAATCCTAAGAAACCTGACTCACCGCGGAGCGGTAGGCGCCGACCCATTGGCGGGCGACGGCGCGGGCATTCTCATTCAAACGCCGGATGCTTTTCTCCGCGACGAGTGCTCGGCACTCGACATCGCCCTTCCGGATTACGGCTACTACGGCGTCGGCATGCTGTTTCTGCCACGCACCCCGGAACATCGCGCAACCTGCGAAACCATTGTCGAAGATTTCATCCGCGCCGAGGGCCAAACCGTAATTGGCTGGCGCGATGTTCCGGTAGACAGCTCGGCGCTCGGCGAATCGGTCAAAGCCATCGAGCCTGTAATCCGCCAAGTCTTCGTCGGACGGTCGGAAAGCTGCAAAGATCAGGACGCCTTCGAGCGCAAGCTGTTCGTCATCCGCAAACAGATCGACAAGAGAATTCGCGACCTGAACCTTGCCGAAGGCAAGATGTTCTACATTCCCTCGTTCTCGTCCCGCACCTTGGTTTACAAGGGCATGCTGCTGGCAGACCAAGTCGGCGTGTTCTATCGCGACCTCGGCGACGAGAAGATGGTATCGGCGCTCGCGTTGGTGCACCAACGCTTCTCCACCAACACGTTCCCGACCTGGGATCTGGCCCATCCCTTCCGGATGATTGCCCACAACGGTGAAATCAATACCTTGCGCGGCAACATCAACTGGATGGCCGCCCGGCGTCATTCGATGTCGTCCGAAATTCTAGGCGAAGATCTCGACAAGATTTGGCCGTTGATTGCCGATGGCAAGTCCGATTCCGCCAGCTTCGATAATGCGCTGGAACTTCTGGTCATGGGCGGCTACTCGCTGGTCCACGCCATGATGCTGCTGATTCCGGAAGCCTGGGCGGGCAACCCCCTAATGGACGAAAACCGCCGCGCCTTTTACGAATACTATTCCGCTCTGATGGAACCGTGGGACGGTCCGGCTGCCGTGGCCTTCACCGACGGACGGCAAATCGGCGCCACCCTCGACCGTAACGGGCTGCGTCCCGCGCGCTATCTCATCACCGACGACGACACCGTCGTCATGGCCTCCGAGATGGGCGTGCTGACCATTCCGGAACATAAGATCGTCAAGAAATGGCGCTTGCAGCCCGGCAAGATGTTCCTGATCGACCTCGAACAGGGCCGCATCATCGACGATGGCGAAATCAAATCGGAACTGGCGAATCGCGAACCTTACCAGCAGTGGCTCAACGACACCCAAATCCAATTGGAGAAGCTGCCGGCCGAAGTCGCCGCCATGCCACCCGACTCGCAGACCCTTCTTGACCGGCAGCAAGCGTTCGGCTACACCCAGGAAGACATCAAATTCTTCCTGACGCCCATGGCCTTGAGCGGCCAGGAGCCGGTCGGCTCCATGGGTATCGATGCGGCGCTCGCGGTGCTCTCCAGCCGCTCGCGATTGCTTTACGACTACTTCAAGCAGGGCTTCGCGCAGGTCACTAACCCCGCCATCGACCCGATCCGCGAAGAGCTGGTCATGTCGCTGGTGTCCCACATCGGTCCACGGCCGAATTTGTTGGCGCTTCACAATGGCGGCAGCCATAAGCGGCTGGAAGTGCATCAGCCGATCCTTACCAATCAGGACCTGGAGAAGATCCGCCGCATCGAAGCCCGCACCGGGGGCGCTTTCAAGACCAAAACCGTGAGCTTCTGCTACTCGGCCGACACCGGCGCCGGCGGCATGGAACCCGCACTGAAAGCGCTGTGTGCGCGTGCGGAACTGGCCGTGCACGAGGGCAACAACATTCTCGTGCTGTCCGATCGGGACATCGATGCGGAGCACATCGCCATCCCAGCCCTCCTCGCAACCTCAGCGGTACATTATCACTTGACCCGCACGGGTCTCCGCACCAAGGTTGGCCTGGTCGTGGAAACCGGAGAGGCGCGCGAAGTACACCATTTCGCGCTGCTGGCAGGCTACGGCGCCGAAGCCGTCAATCCGTATCTGGCTTTCGACAGCCTGTCCGACCTGCGCGAGAAGCTGCCGGAACAGCTATCCGAAGACGAGGTGCACAAGCGCTATATCAAGGCCATCGGGAAAGCCCTGCTCAAGATCATGTCCAAGATGGGCATCTCGACCTATCAGTCGTACTGCGGCGCTCAAATCTTCAACGCCGTGGGCTTGAGCGAAGAGTTCCTGGACGAGTATTTCACCGGCACCATCTGCACGATCGGCGGCGCGGGACTGAGAGAGATCGCCGAGGAAACCATGCGCCGGCATCGGCTGGCCTTCAGCGATGCCCCGCTGTACCGGAATGCCTTGGACGTGGGCGGCGAATACGCCTACCGGGTTCGCGGCGAAGATCATGTATGGACCCCGGAGACCATTTCCAAGCTGCAGCACGCCACGCGCACCAACAGCTGGGAAACCTATCTGGACTACACCCGCTCGATTAACCAACAAAGCGAGCGTTTGCTCACATTGCGCGGCTTGATGGACTTCAATTTCGACGAACGGGAGTCCGTGCCGCTGGATGAAGTGGAGCCGGTCAAAGAGATCGTCAAGCGCTTTGCCACCGGCGCCATGTCGTTCGGCTCCATTTCCTACGAAGCCCATACCACGCTGGCGATCGCCATGAACCGCATCGGCGGCAAATCCAATACCGGAGAAGGCGGCGAATTGTCGGAACGCTTCAAACCGTTGCCCAACGGCGATTCCATGCGCTCGGCCATCAAGCAGGTGGCGTCGGGCCGCTTTGGCGTAACCGCCGAATATCTGGTCAATGCCGACGATCTGCAAATCAAAATTTCTCAGGGCGCCAAGCCCGGCGAAGGTGGCCAGCTGCCCGGTCACAAGGTGGACGCCATCATCGCCAAGGTGCGGCACTCCACGCCGGGGGTGGGTCTCATTTCCCCGCCGCCGCACCACGATATCTATTCCATCGAAGACTTGGCGCAGCTCATTCACGATCTCAAGAACGTCAATCCGGCCGCGCGCATCAGCGTCAAGCTGGTCTCCGAAGTCGGCGTCGGCACGATCGCCGCGGGCGTGGCCAAAGCCCATGCCGATCATGTGACCATCGCCGGTTACGACGGTGGCACCGGCGCCAGCCCGATCACCTCGATCAAGCACGCGGGTCTGCCTTGGGAAATCGGCTTGGCCGAGACCCACCAAACCTTGGTCTTGAACAAACTGCGCGGACGCATCTGCGTACAGGCCGACGGCGGCATGCGCACCGGGCGCGATGTCGTGATCGGCGCGCTTTTGGGTGCGGACGAGTTCGGCTTCGCCACGGCGCCGTTGATCGTCGAAGGCTGCATCATGATGCGCAAATGCCATCTGAACACCTGCCCCGTGGGTGTTGCGACCCAGGACCCGGAACTCCGCAAACGCTTTACCGGACAACCGGAGCATGTGGTCAATTTCTTCTTCTTCATCGCCGAGGAAGTGCGCCAACTGATGGCCAAGCTCGGTTTCCGCAGCTTCGAGGAGATGATCGGGCGCTCCGACAAGCTCGACATGTGTAAGGCCATCAACCACTGGAAAGCCGCCAAGGTCGATCTGTCCCGTATCCTGTACCGGCCGGAAGCTGCGCCAGGCGTGGCCATCTCCAATTGCGAGCCCCAGGATCACGGGCTGGAGAAGGCTCTGGATCATAAGCTGATCGAACTGGCCCGCCCTGCTCTCGACGAACGCAAGCCGGTTCGCATTGAAATGGGCGTCCGCAACTTCAACCGTACGGTCGGCGCCATGCTGTCCGGCGAATTAGCCAAGCGTCATGGCCATGCCGGTTTGCCTGAAGACACCATCTACGTGCGCATGAAAGGAACGGCCGGACAAAGCTTCGGCGCCTTCCTCGCGGCCGGAATCACCCTGGAACTTGAGGGCGAAGCCAACGACTACGTCGGGAAAGGATTATCGGGCGGACGTATCGCCATCTATCCGTCCCCGGAATCTCCGGTCGTACCCGAGGAAAATATTATCGTCGGCAACACCGTGCTGTACGGCGCCATCGGGGGCGAATGCTATTTCCGCGGTGTGGCGGGAGAGCGCTTCGCGGTGCGGAACTCCGGAGCCATTGCCGTCGTCGAAGGCGTCGGCGATCACGGCTGCGAATACATGACCGGGGGCATCATCGTGGTTCTGGGCTCAACGGGCCGCAATTTCGCCGCGGGCATGTCGGGCGGTGTCGCCTATGTGCTCGACGAGACAGGCGATTTCGAACACCGGTGCAACTTGGCCATGGTCGAACTGGAACCGATTTTGGCCGAGGACATCGCTCTGGAAAATCTGGATCACCAGGGCGGCGATCTGGAAACGCACGGGATGGTGGACATCATGCACGATATGACCCGCCACGACGTTCAGCGCCTCCGCACCCTGATCGAGAAGCACCGTCGTTATACCGGCAGCGGACGCGCGAAGCAGATCCTCGAAAACTGGTCGGCTTACGCACCACGTTTCGTCAAGATTATGCCAGTCGATTACCGAAAGGCGCTCGAAAAGATGCAGAAGGCCAAAACGCAAACCGAAGCTCACCACTAGAAGTACGGGCGCGGTGTAAACGCGCCCCGCGCTGACCAGGACCCACGATTGGAAAAATGGAAGGCGCTTCGGCACCCAGAAGCCGAAGTCTAAAGCTTTCTCGTGCAACAAGGCACAGTAACGAGGTAGAAACAGAATGGGCAAACCCACGGGATTCATGGAAATCTCACGTCAGGACAGACGCTATAAGCTGGTGGCGGACCGTCTCCAGCACTACCAGGAATTTGTCGTCCCGCTGACCGAAGAGGAAGTCAGCCGACAAGGGGCGCGCTGCATGGATTGCGGTATTCCCTATTGTCACCAGGGCTGCCCGGTCAACAACATCATCCCCGACTGGAACGATCTCGTTTATCAAGGAAATTGGCGCGAAGCGATCGAGGTACTGCATAGCACCAACAACTTCCCCGAGTTCACCGGCCGCATCTGTCCGGCGCCGTGCGAAGCGTCCTGCACCCTGAACCTGACCGACGAGCCGGTCACGATCAAGACCATCGAATGTTCGATTATCGACAAAGCCTGGGAAATGGGCTGGGTCACGCCGAGCATTCCCCAGCATCGTACCGGCAAGCGGGTAGCCGTGGTGGGATCCGGCCCCGCGGGACTGGCCTGTGCCCAGCAATTGGCGCGAGCCGGCCACAGCGTCGTGGTATACGAGAAAGCCGACCGTATCGGTGGATTGATGCGCTACGGGATCCCCGATTTCAAGATGGAAAAACACCTGATCGATCGCCGCATCGCCCAGATGCAGGCCGAGGGCGTGGTGTTCCGTCCCAATAGTCATGTTGGCCAGGACATTCCGACGAAAAAGCTGCTCGATAACTACGATGCCGTGGTATTGACCGGCGGCGCGGAAAAGCCGCGTGATTTGAACGTGCCCGGGCGCGAACTTCGGGGCGTTCACTTCGCAATGGAATTCCTGCCGCAGCAGAACCGCCGCGTCGCCGGAGATATGCTTCCCGAGGAAACCAGCATCTGGGCGACGGACAAGCATGTCGTCGTCATCGGCGGCGGCGATACCGGCTCCGACTGCATCGGCACCTCGGCTCGGCATGGCGCTGCATCCATCACACAACTGGAAATCCTGCCGAAGCCCCCGGAAAAAGAGAAAAAAGACGTCACTTGGCCTAATTGGCCCAACAAGCTGCGTACATCCAGCTCCCACGAGGAAGGCTGCGAACGCCATTGGAGCGTTGCCACGAAGTCTATCGAAGGAGAAGACGGTGTGGTTAAGCAAATTCGTTGCGTCAGGCTTGAGTGGACACAGGACGGTGGACGCTGGGTAATGAACGAAATTCCCGGCAGCGAATTCACCTTGAAAGCCGACCTCGTGCTGCTGGCCATGGGTTTCATCCACCCCGTGCACGAAGGCATGCTTCACGACCTCGGCGTGAGCCTCGACGAACGCGGCAACGTCAAGGCCAATACCTTGGACTATCGCACCTCGACGGATAAGATCTTCACCGCCGGCGATATGCGCCGCGGCCAGTCACTCGTGGTCTGGGCCATCCGCGAAGGCCGCCAGTGCGCCCGCTCTGTCGACGAATACCTGATGGGGCACTCGGAACTTCCCCGTTAACCCTCTCGGCTGCCGGCTCACAATCCAAGTGAATCGGCAGCCTCTGCGACCGCGGATTCAATTCACGGCGCAACCCTCGGCTGAGCACTCCGAGCTTGAACCCGGCCAGGCTCGATTCGCTTTCCGCATGAGCCGTGCCGGGTTCGCAAGATAGATCATGCGGAACTGGCCGGGGGCACGGCCGTCCAATTTACCGAAGACTTCAATACGCTCGAACTCGGCAATCAGGATGCTTTTCCTTTTGTCACATCGGTTATGTGCTGCTGAGCGCACTTATTGTTAGGATCGATTATGGCGGCAAAGTCGTTTTGATTCTTCCAATCCCTGATCTCATTTATCCAAAAGCAAAGAATGCCGCACGGCTTTCGGCCGTCTTGCGTTTAACATCATCAAACCGGCACAAGTTTGCGGCGAGCCTAAGCGTGAACTCCGGCCGGCCTAATCACTCCGATCCGTGGCACACTGTCTGGGACCAGGATTGTCCCGATACTTGTTAAAGGCCGATTGGATAAACCGCAAAACGTGGAGCAAGTCATGGCAAAAGCATCGTTAACGCCGGAGGAACTGGAACAGCTTCGCTGGGCGTATCGACATCTGGAACACCCTTCCTTTGCCGCTCGGCTGAGCAATGTGATCGGCACTCCGATCGAACAAACGCTCAAACTGCTACCCAAGAGCTGGCATCAACGCGTGAACAAAGCGGCCGAATTCAGCATCCGTCAAGCCATGCATACGGCGGCAAGGACGCTAGATACGCATGCCATTTCAGGAGCACACGATAACTACCACAAGTTTGCAGCATTCGCGGTCGGAGCGGTCGGCGGTTTCTTCGGTCCAATTGCCTTGGTTGCCGAATTGCCGGTCATCACGTTGCTGATGCTGCGTTCGATTGCCGACATCGCCCGCAGCGAAGGCGAGAATCTGGGCATGCTCGATGCGCGTCTGGCTTGCGTGGAAGTGTTCGCCTTGGGTGGGCGATCGAATGACGACGATGCGGCCGATACCGGCTACTACGGATTGCGGTCAACGTTGGCTTTCCATTTTGCCGGCATCGCTGATTATGGCGGGGCCTCCAGCCTGAGCGTTCCGGCCGGCGTCGGATTGATTCGCGGAATCGCCGCACGTTTCGGCGTCGTCATTTCGGACGAGATCGCCATGCAGATGGTGCCGGTAGCGGGGGCCGTCAGCGGTGCCTTAATCAATCTCGTATTCATGCAGCACTTTCAGGACGTTGCGCGCGGCCATTTCACCCTGCGTCGCCTGGAACGGAAGTACAACCCCGACCTTGTGCGAAAGGAATACGAGCGGACCCAAAAAGGGGAAATTAAATTGATAAGAGGATTCAGCCCCTTGGAAGGGTGGTGACCTGCAGCATGCGGGAGTGCGCTTCAGGCGTCACACGGGCTAATCTATTGACTATGCTGCCGCCCTCCACCTAAGTCGCCTCAAAGCTCGCCCAAAAATAGATAGACAATCAGCGCAATGCCAAGTAGGACGATGACCAGGTTCGCGAGCACCCCTATGCCGGCCCGATAGCCGTCGGGAATCTCCACCGGCTTTAGTGTCTTCAGCACCTTTCGATACTGGATAGTCGACAGTATCGCAATAATTGCTCCGAAAAAAACAAAAGCGATGCCCAGCCAAAACGAAATGCCCTTCTGCAAGGGTTCGCCGGGTTTTGAAAAAACCAGATGCACGAACAAACCGAAGCGCTCGATCACGAACCCGAAGGCCATCCAGGCAAGACTGGTGCGATTCCAGGCCAGGAGAGTGCGTTCGGCTGCGAAGAATACACGCGGGTCGTTAAGTTCGGACATTGGAATGACCTGTTGGTGATCGAAGTGCCGCACTTATTAAACATCAAAATGCAGGTATAACCGATGTCGATTTCACTGGAAGAAGCACTTCTTCGCCCCCCAATTAGAAACGGCCGCGCAACCTCGGAGATCATGGCGGGCGATTGGACTAAAATGCCCCGGTGTGACATTCCCTGCGCATTTGTGACAGAATTGCAAGTTTAATTAACCACGGAGTCCCTGAAATGCGCGTGATCCTTCTCGGAAGCCCCGGATCCGGAAAAGGCACTCAAGCCAAAGCCATAATGGAAAAATTCAATATTCCGCAGATCTCGACGGGCGACATGCTGCGCGCTGCCGTGCGGGAAGGTACGCCCTTAGGTATCGAGGCGAAGAAGGTCATGGATTCCGGCGCTTTGGTATCGGATGAAATCATCCTGGGATTGATCAAGGAGCGTATCGCCCAAGAGGACTGCAAAAACGGGTTTTTACTCGACGGGTTCCCGCGGACGATCGCTCAGGCGGAAGGGCTTGCGGAGATGGGTGTCTCCATCGACCATGTCATCGAAATCGTGGTGGACGACGAGGAAATCGTCAAACGCATGAGCGGCCGGCGCGTGCATCCCGCTTCCGGACGGACGTATCACGTGATCTTCAACCCGCCCAAGGTCGAAGGCCGGGACGACATCACCGGCGAACCCTTGATTCAGCGGGATGACGACAAGGAAGAAACCGTGCGCAAGCGCCTGCAGGTTTATCACGAGCAGACCAAGCCATTGGTAGGCTACTACCGGCAAAAAGCCGAACGGGAAGCCGTCAAATTCTCCAGCATCGATGGCGTCGGCAGCGTTGAAGCCATTCGGGACAAGATTTTTTCACTGTTGGAATGATTTTGGTTTGTCGGGCAAGCCTCGACTGAAACATCCATGGGACGCCTCCTGAGGATTTAGCTGGAGCGTCACATTCCCCGTATAAAACTCGCCATCAACAAGAGTCTATGGCCGCCAAAACCCTTTACGACAAATTGTGGGACGATCACGTGGTTTACTCCGAACCGGACGGATCGACCCTTATTTACATCGATCGTCATTTAATTCACGAGGTAACTTCGCCGCAAGCCTTCGAAGGGCTAAGACTGGCGGGCCGTAAGCCCTGGCGCATCGCAGCCAATTTGGCGACAGCCGATCACAATGTGCCGACGACCGGACGCGAACACGGCATCAGCGATCCTGTGTCACGGCTTCAAGTCGAAACACTGGACCGGAACTGCGCCGACTTCGGCATTACCGAGTTCGATATGACCGACGACCGTCAGGGCATCGTGCACGTGATCGGGCCCGAACAGGGCGCGACCTTGCCCGGTACGACCATAGTCTGCGGTGACTCCCACACATCGACCCACGGAGCCTTCGGCGCCCTCGCTTTCGGGATTGGCACATCCGAAGTGGAGCATGTCCTGGCCACGCAATGCCTGGTTCAGAAAAAAGCCAAGAACATGCTGATCAAAGTGGACGGGCAGATCGGCACAGGCGTCACGGCCAAGGACATCGTGCTGGCCGTCATCGGCAAGATCGGCACCGCCGGCGGCACCGGATATACCATCGAATTCGCGGGATCGGCGATTCGCGGCTTGTCGATGGAGGGACGCATGACCGTGTGCAACATGGCGATCGAAGCCGGCGCCCGAGCCGGGCTGGTAGCCGTCGACGAAGTGACGATCGCTTACCTGGAAGGCCGGCCCTATGCCCCGAAAGAGGAATTGTGGGACAAGGCGGTAGCGGCTTGGCGGCAACTTCGCAGCGACGAGGATGCCGTATTCGACAAGGTGGTCGAGATCAATGCTGCCGATATCAAACCCCAAGTCACCTGGGGCACTTCGCCGGAATTGGTATTACCCATCGATGCCGCGATACCCGACCCCGAGAAGGAAACGGACTCGGTAAAACGTGAAAGCATGAAGCGGGCGCTGCAATACATGGATTTGAAACCCGGCACGCCCGTTACCGACATTCGCGTGGACAAGATCTTCATCGGTTCATGCACCAACGCCCGCATCGAGGACTTGCGCGCCGCCGCCGAGGTGGTCCGAGACCGTAAGCTCGCGAGCAACATCAAACAGGCCCTGGTGGTTCCTGGATCTGGACTGGTGAAACGCCAGGCCGAGCAAGAAGGCCTGGATCGGATTTTCCGGGAGGCCGGTTTCGAATGGCGCGATCCCGGATGCTCCATGTGCCTCGCGATGAACGCCGACCGCCTGGAGCCGGGGGAGCGTTGCGCATCCACGTCGAACCGTAACTTCGAGGGACGCCAGGGTTATGGCGGCCGCACCCATCTGGTGAGTCCGGCCATGGCGGCGGCGGCGGGTATCTACGGCCATTTTGTCGACATGCGTCAAATGCCGGCGACACCGCCTGCCGCAAACGAACCGGATAAAGCATCGACAAAGAAAGCACCGGAGAAATCGGCTGCCGCCCCGAAAAAATCCAAACCCGCTCCGTCGCCCCAAACTCAATCCGTGCGCAAGAGGAAATCCAAGCAATGAGAGCTTTTCGCCGCCTTACGTCCAGAGTCGTGCCTCTGGACCGCGCCAACGTGGATACCGACGCAATCATTCCTAAGCAGTTTCTGAAATCCATTCGCCGTAGCGGCTTCGGGCCCTATCTGTTCGATGAATGGCGCTACCTGGATCGTGGCGAACCCGACATGGATTGCTCGCACCGGCCTTTGAACCCGGATTTCGTGCTCAATCAAGCGTGCTACTTTGGCGCGCGAATCCTGTTGACGCGCGAAAATTTCGGCTGCGGCTCATCCCGCGAGCATGCGCCCTGGGCCTTGGAAGACCATGGTTTTCGCGTCATCATCGCGCCGAGCTTTGCCGACATTTTCTACAACAACTGTTTTAAAAACGGCCTTCTGCCCATCGCGCTCCCACTCGAGGCCGTCGACAGCCTCTTCAATCAGGCGGGTCCCGGCTTTGATCTCACCGTGAATTTGGAAACCCAAACGATCACCACCGTATACGGTGACAAGATCCATTTCGAGATCGACCCTTCGCGGAAATACCGCCTGCTCAACGGCTTGGACGACATCGGCCTGACCCTCCAACACGCCGACAAAATCCGGGCTTACGAAGCAAGTCGCCGCCAGGAAGCGCCGTGGCTGTTCCCGGAATATGCCTAAGTTCCCAAAAATAAAGAGAGAATCATCAATCGCATGACAAAGAAGATTGCAGTACTGCCCGGCGATGGCATCGGCCCGGAAATAGTCGCCGAGGCGCTAAAAGTTCTTGACTGCCTGAAACAGGAGTTCGGCCTTGAAGTTGAAACGGAGGAAGCACTGATTGGCGGCGCCGCCTACGACGCCAAAGGCACACCGTTTCCGGACGAGACCCTGACCTTGGCGAAGGCGGCCGATTCGGTGCTCTTGGGCGCAGTCGGCGGCCCAAAATGGGAACCGCTGGATTATTCGGTCCGGCCGGAACGTGGCCTTCTGGGAATACGGGCCGAGTTGGAACTGTTCGCGAATCTCCGCCCGGCGATCCTCTATCCGCAGCTGGTCGCGGCCTCGACTCTGAAGCCGGAAGTGGTTTCCGGGCTTGACATCATGATCATCCGCGAGCTGACCGGCGGCATTTACTTCGGCAAGCCGCGGGGGCGCCGCATCAACGACAAAGGCGAGCGGGAAGGCTTCAACACTTTAATTTACAGTGAGTCGGAAATTCGCCGCATCGCTCACATCGCATTCCAAATTGCCCAAAAGCGCAACAAAAAGCTGTGCTCCATCGATAAAGCCAACGTATTGGAGTGCACCGAGTTGTGGCGCGAGATCGTGATCGAGGTCGGTCACGAGTACCCGGATGTCCAGCTTAGCCATATGTACGTCGACAACGCCTCGATGCAGTTGGTGCGCGCGCCCAAGCAGTTTGACGTAATGCTTACCGATAATATGTTCGGGGACATTCTCTCGGACTGCGCCGCCATGCTTACGGGGTCCATTGGCATGCTGCCTTCGGCGTCACTCGACAAGAATGGCAAGGGCATGTACGAACCCATTCACGGCTCAGCCCCCGACATTGCCGGCAAGGGCGTCGCAAACCCCATTGCCACCATACTGTCGGTGGCCATGATGCTGCGTTACAGTTTCAACGATGCCGCGTCCGCAGATCGGATCGAGAAAGCGGTGATAGCCGCTTTGGATGCAGGTTACCGAACCGCAGACATCTATTCGGAAGGCACCGAAAAGGTCGGAACTGCGGAAATGGGTGGCGCTATCGTATCCGCTTTACGATCATTCAACGGCTAATCCCGAACGAGTTTCCCCATGAGCAAGACATACAACATTGCAGTGTTAGGGGCCACCGGCGCGGTGGGTGAGACCATGCTTTCCATTCTGGAGGAGCGCAACTTCCCGGTAGGCCAAGTGTATGCCCTGGCCAGCGCCCGCTCCGCTGGCCAGCAAGTGGAATTCAAAGGCAGTTATCTCACCGTGCAGGATGTGGCCGAGTTCGATTTTTCCAAGGCTCAGATCGGCTTGTTCTCCGCGGGAGCGTCGGTTTCCGCCGTCTATGCCCCCAAAGCGGCGGAAGCTGGCTGCGTGGTGGTGGACAACACTTCCTGTTTCCGTTACGAAGCGGACATCCCACTGGTTGTGCCGGAAGTCAATCCGGAAGCCATTGCGCAATACAAGACCCGCGGCGTCATCGCCAATCCGAACTGTTCCACGATCCAGATGCTGGTGGCGTTGAAGCCGATCTATGACGCCGTCGGCATTGAGCGCATTAACGTCTGCACGTATCAAGCGGTGTCCGGCACCGGAAAAAAGGCGATCGAAGAGCTCGGCAACCAAACGGCTCAGCTGCTGAACGGCAAACCGATCAAGCCCGAAGTCTATCCGAAGCAGATTGCTTTTAACGCCCTGCCTCAGATCGATGTCTTCATGGATAACGGCTACACCAAGGAAGAAATGAAGATGGTCTGGGAAACCCGCAAGATCATGGGCGACGACAGTATTCAGGTGAATCCGACCGCGGTGCGGGTACCCGTATTCTACGGCCATTCCGAAGCAATCCACATCGAAACCCGGAACAAAATTACCGCTGCATATGCACGGGAATTACTCAGCCGCGCGCCAGGAGTGACGGTGATAGACGAACATAAACCCGGTGGCTATCCGACCGCGATTACCGAAGCGGCCGGACACGATGCCGTTTACGTCGGACGCATCCGTGAAGACATTTCTCACCCCCGAGGTTTAGACCTTTGGGTCGTAGCCGACAACGTGCGAAAAGGTGCCGCGCTCAACAGCGTCCAAATCGCGGAGGTGCTGGTAAAAACATACATCTAGGCTAAGCTTTCCTTCAGCAATCTAGGCAGCTCCCGCCATGCAGTCAATGTCGGGAGCGATTGGACAAAGGAGCGGCAAATAGTGCGTAAGTTATCAAAAACCTTGGCGATGATGAGTCTGCTGGCCCCGATGGGAGCTAGCGCGCTAGGTATTGGAGACATCAAGCTACGTTCCGCTCTGAACCAGTCCCTCAACGCCGAAATCCCGCTGGTCCTCTCCGGCGCGGATTCCTTGGCGGATGTCAAAATCTCTTTGGCCCCCCCCGATGCCTTCGCCAAGGCAGGGTTAGAGCGGCACTTTTTTCTCACCAAATTGCAGTTCACCGCTGTTCAGAAACCCGACGGTAGCTATATCATCGAGGTCAGTTCGAACGATGTCATGCATGAACCGTTCGTAAGTTTCTTGGTAGAAGTCAACTGGCCCCGCGGGCGTGTGGTCCGCGAATACACCGTATTGCTGGATCCGCCGGCCACTTTCTCCGACCGAACGATTGCCGAACCTACCTCTCCATCGGTATTCGAGCGGCCGACCCGCAGTTCAGAGCGAACAGCGGAGACTCAATCTTCACCGAGCGAGTTCCATTCCCGGCGTTCAACCGGGCGCTCTCCGTCTGAATCCAAAACCCCATTTAACGGTTCCGAATACGGACCGGTTAAAAGAGATACCACACTTTGGGAAGTCGCCAAACTGGTAAACCAGGATCCCGGCATTACGCAGGAACAAATGGTAATAGCCCTCTTCCGGCACAATCCACAGGCGTTTTATGGGAACACCCCAGACACTTTAAAGGCCGGGGAAACTTTGCGAATTCCGGATCGTGAGTTCATTCTGCAAATCACGAATGCACAGGCACGGGACGAGCTTTATCAACAAAACAATCGCCGAACCGGAAAGCTTGCGAACCGCGACACAGAGAAGCAGAACTCGGAAGCCGCGGCTGCACCCGCGATTGCGCAGCAGTCGGCGCAGGGTCAGCTCAAATTGCTAGCCCCGTCCGATACCAAAGGCGAAGAAGCGGTAGCCGGGACCACGGATGGAGCCGGAAAGTCCAAGGGCGATATCGCTCTTGAGGTTGCAGAAACAGTTAAGCAGGAAAACGAGGATCTCCGTTCCCGCCTGACTCAACTTGAGCAGCAACTGAACGAGATGCATCGTCTCCTAACCCTCAAGAACGAACAAATTGCGACTCTGCAGGTACCACAGGCACAACAGCCTTCGACGGCATCTTCGGAGAAAGCCCCCTCTCATCCGGAGCAGTTAGCAGCTCAAACAGCGCCCGACCAGGAAACACCACAGGTAGAGGAGACGCCCACTCAGCCTGAGAACGCGCAGCCCTCCCAAGTACCCAGCCCGGAAACCGCCCAACCCGCCACTATTGCAACGGCGAAGCCGACGGTCGCACCGCCTAAACCCGTTCCTGTTTCTCCGCCACCCGAGGAGCCGGGCTTCTTGGACGAATTCTTCGATCAACCGACATATCTCGGTACTGCCGGAGGCCTGATGCTGCTGGCACTGATACCGTGGCTGATCGCCCGCCGCCGTGCGGCAATGATAGAAGAAACCGAGAGCATCTTACTTGCGACCGAAAAAGAGAACCTGCAAAAGACCAAAGTTGTCGAATCCAAGTTCGACTCCACAATCTCAGAACCGGCGGCCGCTGCAAAAAGCTCTTTTTTGAGCGAATTCACACCGAGTGATTTTGATGCCTTAGGAGCCGAGTCCGACGAAGTTGATCCCATTTCGGAAGCCGATGTTTATCTGGCTTACGGCCGCTACAAGCAAGCGGAGGATTTAATTCGGAACGCCATAGAACAGCACCCGGAACGAGACGAGTGCAAGCTTAAGCTCCTAGAAATCCATTACGCCACTGAGAACCGAGAGGCCTTTGAGCGTTTTGCCCAGGAACTTAAGGCACAAGACAAGGATGACGAGCCAGAGTTATGGGAAAAAGTGGTTGAAATGGGAAGGGAATTGTGTCCCAACAATCCGCTGTTTGCCGTGTCGCCGTCTTCCGGTCCGATTCTGGATTTTGGTTCAAATCCAGGAAATATCCTGGGCTCCATCGACCTCACCGACGAATTGATTGAGGATTTAAAGCGCTTCGACAGCGAGGTGGCAGAGACGTCCACATCTACCGAGGAAAAGCTCGTTCCTCTGAATTTCAATCTTGATGCGCAAAGTTCAGATGAACCGCTGGTGATGACTGACGAGCGCTCTACAATGGAATTTGACGTTGACTCTTTCCGGGGTAAGAGCGTTCCCACCGTCAAGGTCACACCCGAAGATGAGCAACCTGAACTCGAAAATCTAATCGCCTTTGATTCCGGTAAATCGGAGTCTAATTCTCAAAGCGAATACACGCCGCAAGAATCAGGTAACACCATAGACGAGATCTTGCGCGAGTTAGAGGGAAATGCACGGCACGAGGATAGGTCTGAGTCGGATACTGCCACGTCGATTGCCAGCAATGAAATATCTGATTTCAATGTTAATTCTTTTCAGGTCGAGAACTTTCAACCCGCGACACCGGAACCCGAGCACGAGCTGCCGGAACTTGAAAATCTGATTGCTTTTGATGCGGACAAGCTGAACTCTCGTCCTCAAAATGAATACCCGGAACAAGAAGCCGCTCAATCCATAGACGATATCTTGCGCGAGTTGAGCAGAAACGACTTGCTGCAAGATGAAGTATCAGAACCGCGCAGCGTCACGCCAACTTCAAACACCGAAACACCGGATTTCGAGTTCGACTTGGTATCGCCTATCCAAGCCGAAAGCGAGACACTGGACACGAGTCTTTTGGAAAACCTCTCGGACGAAGGTGAGGATCAGTACTCTGCGTTAACCGATATGGACCAGTTGGAAACTAAACTAGATTTGGCCAAGGCTTACGCGGACATGGAGGACACACAGTCGGCGGTGGAAATACTCGAGGAAGTTCTGGAAATGGGAAACGAGCAACAGAAAACGGAGGCAAAAGCGCTGATAGACAAATTGAGCGCGCAGGAAGCGCGACCGGAGCCGGCTCCTATCGCTAGCCCCGGCGGCCGCATCTAAAATAAACGCCTAAACCAGGAATCGACTCTTTCCGTTGGATTTGACAACTGACCACAAGAAGACACCGCCGTGGGGGCGGAGCCAGCAATAAACGGATATCGGATTGCCGTGGCACAATTCTCATCCGACCGTAAACCGCTTACACGATCTATCCAAACCAATTCGACGTTTTCGGGCGGCTCCAATTCAAGTGACTCCCTGCTCACTTTTCCCATAGTAGATGCCCAAACCGGTAACGCTCCCTGGGCTCCGGTTAGCTTAGCCGGCTGGTTATCGTCACGCCCAACCCACACTACCCCCAGGTAATCTCCGGTGAATCCCGCGAACCAGCTATCCCTAAGGTCGTTGGTCGTTCCTGTTTTTCCCGCGGTATCGAAATGGGAAGGCAAATAGGCATAGGCGGGTTTTCCGGTACCGTCTCGCATGACTTCCTGCAGGATCGTGTCGACCAAATAGACCGCAGCAGAATCTATCGATTGCCGAACACTAAGGCCATAGCGTTGCAAGGTTTTTCCCTCTTGTGAAACGACCGCCTGAATAGCCCGTAATGGAACCACAAAGCCGTCGCTAGCTAAGGTTTGATACATTTGGGCGACTTCAAACGGCGTTAACGTGGCGGTTCCCAGCAAAAGCGACGGAACGAGTTCCACCGATTTTTCAACACCCAGCTTACGCAAGGTTTCCGCGGTACTGGCAACGCCCACATCCATGCCTAAATGGACCGTCGCGAGGTTAAAGGAGTGGGCCAAGGCCTTGTGCAAAGGAACTATGCCATGCTCTTGATTATCGTAGTTTTTCGGTGCCCACGGCCCTCCCCCGGGATTCTTTATGCGAATCTCACTGTCTTGTAGCGGCGACATCAGCGTGTACCGTTGTGGGTCCTCTAACGCAGTCAAATAAACAACTGGTTTGTACAGCGAGCCTATCTGGCGTTGGGCATCCAACGCGCGATTAAACCCGGAATCCTGCGGATCTCTAGACCCCATCAAAGCGGCGACTTCCCCGGTAGCCCGGCGAGTGATCACTGCGGCGGTTTCCAACTGAGTCGTCCGAGTTTGCCTGTCAAGTTTTCTTAACGTAGTCTCGACTGCGGACTCGAGGTAATGCTGCGCAAATACGTCCAGTGTAGTGAAAAGCCGGAGTCCTTCCGACGTCAGGTCCTCCGGACGATATTCTTGCTGCAACTGGCGCTTGATCAGATCCAAAAATGCAGGATAACGGCTGATTGCTTGATGCGGATTTTTTACGACGTCCAGAGGCTTAGCCTTAGACTCGTCGGCTTGACCCCGTGGAATTTGCCCCTGTTCAACCATTTCGTCCAACACCAAGTCCCTGCGTTTCTTTGCTTTGGCGGGCCATCTAAAAGGGTCGTAATACGAAGGTCCCCGTACTAGAGAAACCAACAGAGCAACATGATGCAGCTCCAACTCTTCCAGCGATCGGCTGAAATAATACTGGCTCGCCAAACCGAATCCGTGTATTGCTCGGGCGCCGTCCTGACCAAGGTAAATTTCATTAAGATAGGCTTCCAGGATTTCGTCCTTCGAATAACGCGCCTCCAACACCAAAGCCATGACCAACTCGTTGAGCTTGCGCCACCATGTGCGTTCAGAACTTAGAAAAAAGTTTTTCACAAGCTGCTGAGTTAAGGTGCTGCCGCCTTGCACGATTCCCCCGGCGCGAATGTTAGCCCACATCGCACGAAGAATGCCCCGAGGCGATATTCCGAAATGCTCGTAAAAATCCCGGTCTTCTACAGAAAATAACGCCTTTAAAAGAAGCTCCGGTGCCTGACCGAGCTTGATCAGGACACGGTCTTCTTTCAAAGCGGGGTAGAAAGTGCCGATCTGGACTGGATCTAAACGAAGTAGCGCCAGCGGCTTGGATTCTTCAGAGTCAGTGACCGAGCTTATTTGTCCAACATCGAATCGCACCTGTATGTGCCGAGAAGCCTCCACTTTATCCCAAAATCGAAAGTCGCGTGTCTTTAGGACAAAGACATCGCCTTTCCTAAAATAAGTTCCTTGCGACGACAAGCCCGGGTCGCTTCTGTATTTCAGCTGCTCTAGCAACCATTCAAGCCGACCGGCATCCAATTCGTAACCGGCGAACAACTCGACCGGACTGGCGTAGACACGGGCAGGCAAAGCCCAGCGCTTTCCTTCGAATTGTTGACGGACGATGTAGTCCTCATACGCCAGATAACCGACAGCGATCGCAATGACAAACGGAGACAGATACAGCAAGATGCGTCGGAACGACGCGTTCAGGAAAGACAGGATGGGTGATCGGTTTTTACGCGATGTCTTGCCGCGTCTGGTATTTTGCATGGGATAAAGGAATAACGCCCGTCAGGGCTAAGCAAAAGGACCGTAAATTTAAACGGCAACTTCGATTAGGCGGCTTGGGTCGACTGTACGGAACTGGCGATATCGTCGATGGAGATTGCTGTTTTGTCGAGCAGATGGGGTTCCGGCTTACCGATTAGATAACCTTGTACATAATCTACACCGAGTGTTTTCAAAAGATAAAGAACCTTCGGGCTTTCGACGTATTCGGCGATGGTCTTTTTCCCTAGCTTGCGGGCGATATCGATCATTGCCTTGACAAGCACCCTATCTGTTTCATCATGAAGCAGATTTTTAATGAACTGTCCGTCAATCTTCAAGTAATCTACTGGAAACTTCTTGATGTAATCGAAAGAACTAAAGCCCGCACCAAAATCATCTAAGGCGAAATGGCACCCCAACGCCCTTATGCGTGCAATCATTTCCCGAGTTTGCTGATAATTCGCGACGGTTGCCGTTTCGGTGATCTCGAATGCGAGCCGAGACGCGGATATCCATGTTATTTCCAGTTTTTGCTTAATTAGGGGTAACAGGGATTGATCCTGAAACGCAACACCCGACAAATTTATCGTTAGGCTGATATGCGATAGGTTTTCCGGCAGTGAAGCCAGAAAATCTATCGATTTCTCTACCACCCAAAGATCAATATGGTGAATTAAGCCCATACGTTCGGCGACCGGGATGAACTCACCCGGCGAGAATATATCCGAACGCTTACCCCTCATTCGGATCAGGACTTCATAGTGTGTGATGGCACCGTCCTTAACCCTGACAACCGGCTGAAAAACCAGAAAAAACCGGTTTTCCATCAAGGCTTCACGAATCAACGGGACCCACAATATATCGCTTCGACGCGTGCAAGCCTGCGTGTCTTTATCGTTGTACAACTGCACCATATTACGCCCGTTCGCTTTCGCTGCGTAACAAGCTTGATGCGCCTCGGCAATCAATACACTCGGATGACTCACCATCCTTCGCGATTCGAGTAGAGCAATACCGATACTGGCCGAGATATGATAACTGTCTTGTCCAGTGACAAAGCGGAAACCATCCAAGGCTTGGCGAAGCCGTTCAGCAATAACCAATGCCTCCTGCTGCTTTACGTTTTCCAAAAAAATACAGAACTCGTCAGCTCCAATCCGGGCTGCGATGTGATCCAAATCGAGAGTGCCATGCAGCAGGCTGACCGTCTCCACTAACAGACGATCACCGGTTTCGTGACCCTCAAGATCATTGATCATATTGAACCGATCCAGATCCAGGTACAGCAAGGCACCTTCCTGATCGAAATTCCGGCATCGGTGTATGGCCAGCTGAAGTTTCTTCTCCAGGCTGCGGCGATTCGCGAGGCCGGTTAGTTCATCATGGGCCACGAGATATTTGAAACGGGCCTCCATGATTTTGCGCTCGGAGAGTTCATTTAATAGTTGCTCCTCCTGGCTGCGTCTCAGGTGACGCTCGTTTCTGAGTATCAAACTCATATTTACCAAGGGGATAAAATCGCGACCGCGGATAGGCTTAGTAATCAGGCTGATGCCTTGCCTGCTCAATTGAGCGAGACGGAGCACCTGCTTGCTGTCCATTTCAGTCGATTCTTCAGTGAAGATAATGGCGGGGATGCCAACTCCCTCATCTATTGAGGAAAAAGATAAACAGAACTCGTCAATCTGACATTCAGGGAGGTTGCTATTTAGAATAATGAGACCAACATCTTCGAGGCTCCGCTGGAATTTTCTCAGCTGTTCAAGGACTTCTCTTCCATTAGAGACGGATACGAAATTCAGGAAGCCGGCTTCTGACAGAATTAACTCGACTTGGGCACGGTGACGCTCGTTATGCTCACCGATAATAATTAACTTTTCGCCGAGCTGGTTAGTTGGCGTCATGGCATCCAATCAAAAGCACGAAGCTTAGTTATGATAAAAGATTCAATCGCCACTCGTATCACGTATAAAATCTTCCTTGAGCTAAGATAAATATAGATGCCATTTATTAGCGTATCAGTCAAATTAAATTAAAGGCAGAATAGCGTTTGGTATGCACGCCAAGAGCTAAAACCATGCAATACGCCTCTACCCCGCTTAGTATCCGCGTAATCCTGACCGGAAACGTGCACTTAGCCTCTCCCCCTGAATTATTTTTGAGACTCAATGAAGTGCTTGAGAATCCAGAGGCAAACTTGCACGATGCCGGCGCGCTGATTGAAAGCGATCCGGGCCTCTCCGCAAGGCTGCTAAGAATCGTCAATAGCGCCTTTTACGGAATCCCATCTAAAGTCACATCTATCCACCATGCAGTAAATATTATCGGCGTTCAGGAAATTCGGGACTTGGTATTAACTACGCTAGTGGTCGATAAATTTTCGTCCTTCACCAATAGCTTAATGACAATGAGAGAATTTTGGAGCATGAGCGTGCGCTGCGCACTAACAGCCAAATTACTCGCGAGTTTCTACCCAAATGGCGAACGTCTGCAAGCAGTATTTCTTTGTGGGCTACTACATGAAATAGGGCGACTAATCGTTTATCATCGCCTTCCGGAATTGGCCCGTGCCGCGGCACTCCTGGCACGATCCGAAAATATAAATTACCATGAAGGAGAAAGACGGATTATCGGATTCGACCATTACCAGGTCGGGGCCGAGTTGGCTCGGCTATGGCGACTGCCGGAGATCATCGCCGTAACCATCGAACATCATGACACACCAGAAAACGCCACGGTATTCAGTCGCGAAACCGCCCTGGTCGCTCAGTCGCAATCTTTTGTCTATTCACATTATTTTAACTGCGGTATATCGGACGATGCGCCAGCGACCGATATTGCCAAATGGAACCTTATCGGCATTGACGTAACTGAGCTAAATGAACTAATCCCGCAAGTCAACGAACAATTCAACGAAGTTTTCAAGCTTATTTACCCGGGTTAAGCCACCGCCTTTTACACAAGATGCTTAATTATCAAATCAGCCAAAACGCGAGCATGCTCCGGACTATCGTTTAGGGCGGGGATTAATCGGTATTGGCTGCCTCCAGCTTCTTTAAAAACCTCTTTGTTGGTGATCCCAATCTCCTCCAGGGTTTCCAAACAATCGACGGCAAATCCCGGGCAAGCCACATCAACCTCTCTAAATCCCCTTTGCGGCAAGGACTTTAGCACATCGATGCAATAAGGCTGCAACCAGCGCCCTAGCCCAAATCGAGACTGAAAAACCAGTTGCCAAGCATCATTCGAAAGCTGCAATTCATCCGCGATTAGCTTGGCGGTCGTATGGCATTGTTCATAGTAGGGATCGCCTAAGACGCGGCTTCGTTCCGGTAAACCGTGGAATGAGATCAGCAAAAATTCACTTCGGCCATTATCACGCCAGAAATATTCGATTCGTTTCGCCGCAGCCCGAATATAAGCCGGATAGTCATGATAGTCGCTAACGAATCTTATCTCCGGAACATGTCGCCAACTTTTCAAAACCGAGGCAACCGCATCAAATACTGTTCCAGTACTTGGCGACGAATACTGGGGATACAACGGCAAAATTAGAATTCCATCGACCCCGGCGCTCTTCAACTCGTCCAGCTTCTCCCGAATTCCGGGCTTTCCGTAACGCATTGCAATTTCTACGACAGCCTGTCCCCCGGTTCTCGCCGAAACCTCGGCTTGCACCGCACGAGTCAAATCCGTGCTGAACACCATTAAAGGGGAGCCCCTGTCAGTCCAAATCGAACGATAGGCTCGTGCCGACTTCGATGGGCGCACCCGCAGAACCACACCACGGAGGATCATCCACCAAATCGGCCTCGGTATTTCCACGACCCGCGAGTCCCAGAGGAACTCGCTCAAATACCGCCTAACCGCGGCCGTAGTCGGGGCCTCGGGCGTACCTAGGTTAACTAGAAGCACACCCCAACGGCGGGATTTTCCTGTTTCTGCCACGGAATGAAATCCCTGGTCTATTTTCGATTGATGAGATTGAGAAACTCCGAGCGAGTACTGATTTGCTTACGGAATAAACCCAGCATGGATGAAGTAGTCATAACCGAGTTTTGCTTCTCCACACCTCGCATCATCATGCACAGATGCTTAGCTTCGATCACCACGGCAACGCCCGCCGGATTAATTGCCGTCTGGAGGGCGTCCGCAATTTGTTTGGTCAACCGCTCTTGGATCTGAAGACGACGAGCGTACATCTCCACAATACGAGCAATTTTGGAAAGTCCGATCACCTTTCCTTGAGGCAGATAAGCCACATGGCACTTACCGATGAAAGGCAGAAGGTGGTGTTCGCACAATGAATATAGTTCGATATCTTTTACGATCACCATGTCCTCGGTATCCGCCTCGAAGATGGCATTATTGAGAACACGCTCGAGGCGCTGATTGTAGCCGCTATTGAGAAAGCGAAAAGCCGCTGCCGCCCGCTTGGGCGTATCCATCAATCCCTCACGGGTAACGTCCTCTCCAAGAGATTGTATGATCTGGGAAAAAAGATGCTCCATTACGCTTTGCATGATTAATGTCACCAATGGGAATAGATAAGTATATCGCGCAGGAATACGCCATGTCTTTCACGATCAGACATGCATTGATTCCTCACAATAGCGAGCAGCGTTCACGAGCACATCCACTCCAGCACTTGGTTTTACCGCGTGTTCGCCAAGATACCTCCGCCATGCTCGCCCACCCGGCATACCGTGATATAACCCCAGAACATGCCGGGTGATGGTGTGCAAGCGCACGCCCCGCGCCAGTTCCGTTTCCAAATACGGAAACAGCGCTTCAACAACCTGGTGTCGAGAGAGAACGGGACGATTATCGCCAAAAAAACGCCGGTCAGCCTCCGCAAGCAAGTACGGCTGATGATAGGCAGCTCGCCCCATCATCACGCCGTCAAATCGTTTAAGATGCTGCTCCGCCTGGTTCAGGTCGACAACACCGCCGTTTAGGATAATTTCGAGAGCCGGATAGTCCTTTTTGATTCGATCGACCACATCGTATCTTAATGGTGGTATTTCGCGATTCTCCTTAGGAGACAACCCCTTAAGCCACGCTTTTCTGGCATGGATAATAAAAGTATGGCAACCGCCGGAAGATACCGTGTCGACGAAGTGCGCGAGATCTTCATACGAGTCCTTTTCGTCAATACCGATTCGGGTCTTGATCGTTATCGGAAGCGATACGGCATCGGCCATAGCCGCCACACATTCAGAAACCAACTCAGGCTCGGCCATCAAGCAAGCACCGAATCGCCCATTCTGTACCCGGTCGCTCGGGCATCCCACATTAAGGTTAATCTCATTAAACCCATAACCCTCGGCAATCCTTGCACACTCAGCAAGATCGGAGGGACTGCTGCCGCCCAACTGAAGCGCCAAGGGCTTTTCATCCGAATGAAACTTCAGTAAATGGTCGCGGTTTCCATGCAAAATCGCACCGGTTGTAACCATCTCGGTATAAAGCAGCACCCGCCGAGAAATTAGACGTGCAAAATAGCGAAAATGGCGATCCGTCCAATCCAGCATGGGGGCGATGCTCAAAATTCTTTGCATACGGATAATCATCTTAACAAGCGGGAAATGCGCCGTTGTCGCAAGGATTGATTAGTGAGCGATTCCCAGTAGAATGAATTTCATTGCGGCTTTTTTGGACACACGAAACCCTAGGAGTTTCCAGGATCAGGCATATGAAAGCCACCTTTCTTGTTTCCGGCCGGAGCAAATCTTGTTGCGCTCACTTTGTCGCTTTCGGCGTAAAGGGTACCTTATGGGAATTTTCCTTGTCTTACGTTGACTATCGGTAACTCATGAAATCGCGACCGGCCGATTTCGAACGAATACTCTCTAATTTACACGCCTTAAGACGTTACCCGTCAGAACCTCTTCTTATAGAGCATATTCAAAGTAGCGTTGAGTCGCTGACTCAAATTCATAACGCGAGGGAGAGTCGGTACCGCGCCGTAATTCAACAACTTCTCCATTATGTTGAACTACTGATTTCGGACAGAAACCAAAAATTGGCGAAACGAATCGAGTTTCTCCAAACTTTGTTGAGCCCTTCTTTATCCTTAGCCGAATTGAACACGTTAATTAAAGGCGTCGAAGATCTCAAACAATCTTTGTTTCGTCCTCATTTTGATTTTTCCGACCGAATCATCGGCGACCATGATCCATCGTCCAAGGAAGCGGAGGCCACAGAGCAAAAATTGGAGACAAAGGAAACAAATAGGAGGCGCCCGGAAAAAACATCAACTCTTTCAGACTGCTCCACGCCTTTTCTCGAAGGACAAGGCGTAAAGATGGTGGAAATCCACCAGTCTTTGACTGCATGCCTTAAAGAAACGGGCGATGCCAACCTACATTCCGGACAGCTACTCAAGAATATTATTCAGATGCTGACCCATCCGGATAATTTCATATTAACCGGCGCGACGCGGGAGGATCTTCTAAAACAAACACATATCCTGCTAGAAGAGCAGCAACGCCAGACGAAACAAATTGACGTTATCCAGAATTATCTGGACTTGCTGGAGACGAACAATCGGAAGATCGACCTGGAATTCACACGAGTCCATCAATTAAGCCTTACTGATGAGCTAACCGGACTCCCCAATCGGCGAGCCTTCCTGAACCGGCTGGAAGACGAGGTCGGGCGCGTGCAACGTTACTATACTCCGCTGGCCTTGGCGATGATGGACCTCGACGGTTTCAAGGAGATCAATGATCGCTACGGTCACGCTGCCGGCGATGAAGTTCTCAGAATCTACGCCAAAAAAATCTTGCCCACATTTCGCCGTCATGACCACGTGGCACGTTTCGGCGGCGAAGAGTTCATCATACTGCTTCCCAATACCGAGTTGGACGGCGCCTTATGGGCACTCAAGAAAATCCAGGCACAAGTCCATCGAAGTACGTTTTCAACTGGCAGCCTGACTATGGCTTTACCGACTTTTTCTGCCGGCGTTACCGTATACGCATCAAATGAGTCGGCCGACACCTTCGTCAAGCGGGCTGATGCCACTATGTATCGTGCGAAACGGTTAGGAAAAAACAGGATCGAAACGGAAAACGTCAAAAGGCGAAACCAAGGAAATCTTGGCTCATCAAATGATTAATGTTTTGAAAATACGGAAGAGGCGTTAACCGTTGAAGTCGCCGCCAGCCCTCTTTGCCAGCATCGGAACAGCAGCAACCTCCGAGTGGATACGGCACGCGCGACTCCGCTGCCGTATCCAATAACCACTTATGAGAACTGTGGTTGTGGCGAGACTGGCAGCGCAAAAGTAAAGCAGATTCTTTACCTGCAAAACCTCATCCATAAGTTCCTCGTTACGGATTACTTTCGAATCGGGCAACCTATGGAAGCGAGAATGCTCAACCTGAGTATCGTCGAAGGCATTAGCTGAAGCGCGTTCCGCATAGCCTTCCAAAAGCGCCAGGTCGTTCTTTAGCTGCTCGAAAGCTTCAATATCCGCGGAGCTGACTTTTCCAATCTCGATGTTCCGCTGAAGGGCTTTGAGTCTCATTTCGACCGACTCCGCCAGCAGAACGCCGAATTTGCCTTGCAGCGCCTCCATTTGTTGATTGATTGCCTTGATCCTGGCGTGCCCTTCCGATGGGCTGACTAGCGTGGACTCTAGACGAGTCGAAAAATCAAATAGAACGAGGACAAACGAACCGAAGAATATCGCGAACAGGATAAACAGCACTCGCGCCCTTCGCTGCCGAGCGGCCGGCACGGGATACCGAACCGAAGCCTCGGCGCGCAGTGCGGGCGCGGTCGTTGACTCGCTCTGATACCTCTCGTACACCCCATCTCCTCCGCTACGACGCTCAAGCCATCGCAAACTGTCGTTATATCAGGCCGCAGGCCCTTCGATTCAATAGCTTTTTCAACTATGGCAGAATAACCCTTACGGGTCAATTGATAAGCGCGCCGCCTCCATCAACCGCTTCATCTCGCTCACCGCCCGTCCCAAACCGGCGAAAAGCGCCCATGCAACGATAGAATGTCCGATATTTAGCTCCTCGACCTGAGAAATTCGGCATATTTCCGCGACATTGTGGTAATTCAATCCATGCCCGGCATTTACTTTAAGACCGTTGCGGACAGCTTGCTCGGCCGCTCGCTCCAGTCGACGAAGCTTCTCTTTCCTATCCTCGTCCGAGACCGCATCCGCATAGTGACCCGTGTGCAATTCGATAACCGGAGCACCGGTTTTCACTGCCGCTTCGATCTGTCGAAGATCGGCGTCAATAAATAAGGAAACCTCCACTCCGGCCTCGCCCAAGACTTCGCAAGCGGCATGAATCCGTTCGAAATTTCCGGCCACATCAAGACCACCTTCCGTAGTCAATTCTTCGCGTCTTTCCGGAACCAGGCAGCACGCTTGGGGCCTCACCGTTTTTGCGATGGCGACCATCTCGTCGGTTACTGCCATTTCCAAGTTAAGGCGGGTCTCAATCATCTCTCGAAGCAGCCTAACGTCTCGATCCTGTATATGCCTGCGATCCTCGCGAAGATGAGCAGTAATCCCGTCGGCGCCCGATTGCTCCGCGACTAAGGCCGCCTGAATCACCTCGGGATATTTGGTATGCCTAGCCTGACGTATGGTGGCGATATGATCGATGTTCACTCCGAGCAAGATAGGGCGAGATGGCTTCATGGTTTGCTTTTTATAATTTGCTTGAAGAAGTCGCGGCTTTTAAGAGCTTTTCCATTGAGATAATAATTAATCACTCGCCGCATCAGATGTTTCGCCTCCTGGAGTTCATCAGGATCGTTCAGCGTCTTTTGTTTCAATGCAAGCAAGGTAGCGCCGCTAATCGAGTCCGCAACGCCTTCGTCGTTCTCTACCGGACCTTGCTCGATCTTGTAGACATACGTTCTTGCTGGATCAATTTGTTGCCCATATGCAGTTTCCCGATCAAAGGACAGGCCGTATCCCGTCTCTTCTAAAAGAGAAACTTCAAACAACCGCAGAATCCGCTCTACGCCATCAGTTGTCGCGAGCTGACCCAGGGTGTTCCGATAAAGATGGAATACTTCGGGATAAGGGTCATGGGAAGGAAGAAAGTTAAGGAGCAATTCATTCATATAGAATCCGCAGAACACCTTGAGCCTGCTCAACTCAATGCTTGTTCCTATAGATTCCACGGCGGTTAAGACCGGCAGCTCTCCTTTTCCCGCCCAAGAGAGACGCAATTCAACGAACGGCTGCAGTAACGAAAGCAATCCCTTTTTACTTTTGCGCACACCTTTCGCCAACAGCCGGATCCGACCGAAATCCAATGTGAATACGTCGAGAAGAAGGCTGGACTCGCGATAATCTCTGCGGTGGAGAACAAAACCGTTCTGTAGCGAGATACGGCCATGGAAATCCGGAGAAGCGCTCTTGCTCGCTTCATTCGGTATAGCCGAGGCTGTGCAGGGCTCGCTCATCATCCGACCAACCTTTTTTTACCTTGACCCAAAGCTCTAGGTAAACCTTGCTATCAAGCAGACGTTCCAGTTCGCGGCGCGCCCGCTCACCGACCTTTTTGAGCACTTCGCCATTACGGCCGATGATGATTGCCTTCTGGCCTTCACGCTCGGCCCAAATAACCGCACTGATTCGTGTCAATCCGCCCTCGGGCTTGAACTGCTCGATCTCCACCGTCAGCGCATGAGGCACCTCTTGCGCCAAGGAACGAAGCAGTTTTTCCCGAATAACCTCAGCGGCAAAAAAACGCTCCGGCCTATCGGTGATTTGATCTTCGGGATAAATCGGTTCGCCTTCCGGCAAAAGCTCGATGATTTTCCGCTCCAAAACATCCAGGTTAGTGCCCTTTAAAGCGGATACCGGAACTAAATCGGCAAACGAGTGGCGAGTCGCCGCTCCCTCTAGAAACGGCAAGAGAACGCCCTTATCCTCGAACCTGTCGACTTTGTTGATAACCAGGATTACGGGCACCCCCGCGGACTTGATCCTATCCAGAACCAATTCATCCTCCGAGAGCCACGTCGGCCTGTCGATGAGCCAGATAATCACATCCACGTCGAGCAGGGCGGAGATCGCCGCACGGTTGAGGTAGCGATTCATCGCTCGCTTTTGGCTGGCATGAATGCCAGGAGTATCGACAAAAATAATTTGCCCTTCCGCAGTGGTTTTAACGCCGCAAATGCGATGCCGCGTCGTCTGCGGCCGGCGGGATGTAATACTGATCTTTTGACCGACAAGGTGGTTTAGGAGGGTCGATTTACCCACATTGGGGCGGCCGACCAGAGCGACAAAGCCCGCTTTCATGGTTTGAGCCTCAATTCTTCGGCCAGCACAGCCAACATCTTCTCTGCAGCCTGCTGCTCGGCCTTTTTTCGGGAAGAGCCGACACCCTCGCACGAGCCCGGGATCAGTGAGACGCGGCATTCCACGCAAAAGCTTTGGTCGTGCGGCTGACCAATGACCGTTTTAAGGGTATAGGTGGGCAATTCAAGTCCTCGCGCTTGCATTAATTCTTGCAAGCGGGTCTTCGGATCTTTTTTCCAATCCTGTAACGAAAGACGGTCTATTGGCTCGGCGAACAGATTTAATATCCACTCTCGGCACGCGTCTATGCCTTGATCGATAAGCAAAGCGCCAATCACGGCTTCCAACGCGTCGGACAAGATTGAGTCGCGCCTATATCCGCCGCTTTTCAGCTCGCCCGAGCCTAAAACCAGATAATCCCCTAAATTTAATTTACGCGCCAATTCCGCCAAAGAGGTTTGATTCACCAGAGTGGCGCGTAGCCGGCTGAGCACGCCTTCGTCGGCCTCCGTGAATTTGTCGTAAAGTCTCTCCGCGATCACAAAACCGAGCACGGAATCGCCCAAGAATTCCAGCCGTTCATTGTTCTCGCTTTCGGCGCTTCGATGGGTCAAGGCTCTTCTGACCAAGGCAGAGTTCTTGAAGCTCAAGCCCAGCCTTTTTGCGATCTTTTCCGGTTCCAATATCACAACTTCACCGGGATAAGAGTTGAGCACGTAACGACGCGTCCGATAAAGTGATAGCTCGGAGAAACGGCCGATTTACACGGCTCCGCCCCGTTTGGAGTGCACTGTACGAACGTGACAAGTAAAAAATAGGAACGTTTTTCATCAGTTCGATCCGACCTCAAGGAGATCGTTAAAATGCAGCAAAGCATCCACGTTTCCAAAAAGATGCTCAGCTACGTCATAGGTTATTTGAATTTTTAGGTAAGCCCCCTGCTTAGTGATCTTCACATCTTTGGCCGTTACCCGTTCGACCATGTTGATCTCCCAGCGTTTCTGCAGGAGGCTCAAGATTTCTTCTCTGGATTTCGAAGCGATATCGTTATCTTTCTTGAGTGATTCGAGCGATGACGCAACCTTATAGTGCTCCAGATATACGGGCCCGATTTTTAACACAAGCAACGAGAAAAAACCGATCAAAAACAGGACGAATAGAAAACCGGTAACCGTCAGACCTCTCTGCCGGGAAGGGAAATTAGCCATTTTCGCGTACTCCAGGAGTTTTCGGATGGTTTCGGCACTAGACCGCTAATTCAATATAGTACCGAGACGATTAAATGCGATGCCGCCGTTCTCCCAGTCCCAACTCATCCAAACGAAAAAAGCTTTTCCGACCAAATGGCTTTCCGGTACGGTACCCCAGTAACGGCTATCGTTGCTGTTGTCCCGATTATCGCCCATGACAAAATATTGGCCTTCGGGCACCGTGAATTCCCCCTGCACCGAAGGCTGGCCCTCTCGAATTAGGATGTCGTGGTTAACCCCTTGCAAGTCTTCGGTCAAAAGGCGTGCGCCGGTCATGACGCTACCCTGCCCCACACCTTGGTATTCAGCCAGAGCCGTTTGTTTGATAGCCTCGCCGTTCACATAAAGCTGCTTGTTGTAATACGCGATGCGATCGCCCGGCAAGCCGATGATGCGCTTGATGTAATCCACCTTCGGGTCTTTTGGAAAACGAAAAACCACGATGTCGCCCCGCTTGGGTCCGCCCATCTCGACGATTTTTGTGTTTAAAACGGGAAGGCGAATACCGTAGGTATACTTGTTGACGAGAATGAAATCGCCGATGAGAAGTGTAGGCATCATGGAACCCGAGGGAATACGGAACGGTTCCACCAAAAACGACCGCAGCAAGAGTACGATCAGAATGATCGGGAAAAATGAGCGAGCGTATTCCACGACGACCGGCTCTTTAACCGGCACCCTAGCTCCGGACGCTTGCAACCGCCGCTGCAATATGTAGCCACCCCAAATGATCCCGGTCAAAAGCGTTGCCACGACCAAAAAAAACGAAAAATCGAAATCCATAAGCTAGGTCTTTTTGTTGCTTTTCCGTATTAGGAATCTTTGTTTACGCGCAAAACCGCCAGGAACGCCTCCTGCGGAATATCAATCTTCCCCACCTGCTTCATCCTTTTCTTGCCGGCTTTCTGCTTTTCCAGCAGTTTTTTCTTACGGGTGATATCGCCGCCATAGCACTTGGCCAGCACGTTTTTGCGCATCGCTTTTACCGAAGATCGAGCGATAATTTTCGAGCCGATCGCGGCCTGAATAGCCACTTCGAACATCTGTCTCGGAATAAGATCCTTCATTCGCTCGACGAGATCTCGGCCTCGGGTTTGACTGATGTCCCGGTGCACGATCAAAGACAGCGCATCGACTCGCTCGCCATTGATGAGAATATCCAACTTTACCAAAGGCGCCGCCTGAAACCGCCTGAACTCGTAATCGAACGAAGCGAATCCGCGGCTGACGGACTTAAGGCGGTCAAAAAAGTCCAGCACGATCTCGCTTAGAGGCAATTCGAAGCTGAGTGATACCTGCCCGGCCATGTACTGCATCTTTTTTTGTACGCCGCGCTTTTCAACGCAAAGCGTCATCACCGCGCCCAAATAATCCTGCGGCACCAAAATATTGGCCTCGATAATCGGTTCGCGAATTTCGGCGATTTCGTTGGGCAGCGGCAACTTGGACGGATTGTCGATCAGAATCGTTTCGTCATCCGTTTTGAGGACCTCGTACACGACGGTCGGCGCCGTCGTAATCAAATCGAGATCATACTCCCGCTCCAGCCGCTCTTGGATAATCTCCATGTGCAGCATTCCCAGAAACCCGCACCGAAAGCCGAACCCCAAGGCCTGGGACGTTTCCGGCTCGTACTGAAGCGCGGCATCGTTGAGATGCAGCTTGCTCAGCGCTTCCCGGAGGTTCTCGTAATCGTCGGATTCAACGGGATAAAGTCCCGCAAACACCCTCGGCTGAACTTGTTGAAAGCCTGGCAGCGGCACCTGACAAGGCCGATCGGTTGCCGTGATCGTATCGCCTACCGGCGCACCGAAGATATCCTTGATGCCGGCCACAACGAAACCCACTTCGCCAGTTTGGAGGCTCTCCTTATCTAAGGTCTTGGGGGTGAAGACGCCCAGCTTTTCCACCAAGTGGCTCTTCCCCGTGGACATGATGACAATCTTCTGCTTGCGGGAGATGGAACCGTTGACCACTCGCACCAGCGAAACAACCCCTAGGTAGTTGTCGAACCAGGAGTCGATGATCAGCGCTTGCAAAGGCGCTTCAGTGTCGCCCTTAGGCGAAGGCACCTTGCTTACCAATTGCTCGAGAAGATCATTCACCCCGAGACCGGTTTTCGCGCTGATCTTTAAGGCCTCGTCGGCCGGTACCCCGATGATCTCCTCGATTTCCTTGCAAACCCGATCCGGTTCCGCCGACGGCAGGTCGATTTTGTTCAGCACGGGAATCACTTCCAACCCCTGCTCGATCGCCGTATAGCAGTTCGCTACGCTCTGTGCCTCCACCCCCTGCGCTGCATCGACCACAAGCAAGGCACCCTCGCAAGCCGCCAGTGATCGAGAAACTTCGTAGGAAAAATCCACGTGGCCGGGCGTGTCGATCAAATTGAGCTGATAAGTCTCGCCGTTTTTAGCCGTGTAGTTGAGCGTTACGCTTTGGGCCTTAATGGTAATGCCGCGCTCCCGCTCGATATCCATCGAGTCGAGCACCTGGTTAAGCATCTCGCGGTCACTAAGTCCACCACAAATTTGGATGAAACGGTCTGCTAGAGTTGATTTGCCATGATCGATATGAGCGATGATGGAGAAGTTACGAATATGCTGCTGATCGGTCACAGTCTCAATCCTTGAGCTTCATGGCCAAGAACAATGACCCGCCGCGTCGCTGCACCAATACCGCAATCGATTTGCCTTTCGGCAATCCCTTCACAACGTCGTTGAAATGGTTCACGTCTTTAATAATCTGATCCTGAATACGAAGAATTACATCACCACGGCGTATACCCGCATCATAAGCGGGACCAGGATTGACCGCCTGTACCAGCACGCCATGCTGCGAAATTTCCAACTGTTCCCGCTGCTCCACCGTCAAATTGGATACGCTAAGCCCCAAACGGTCGAAAGTCTGGGCACCCGGGGCCTCCTCGGCACCCAGGAGCGCTCCCTCGTCCTCGGGCAATGCGCCAATCTTGATCTTCACATCCCGGGTAGAACCTTGGCGGATAATTTTGACCGCTGCCGTTTCGCCCACCTTAGTCATGCCCACCATCGGCGGTAGCGACGACGAACCAACGACTTCCTGCCCATTAAACTCGGTGATGACGTCGCCGATCTGGATACCACCCGCCTCCGCGGGACTCTTCGGCAAGACTCTTGATACCAGGGCTCCCTGCGGCTTCTTCATCCCGAAAGATTCGGCCAACTCCCGGGTGACGTCCTGCACTTGCACGCCTAGCCAACCCCGCGACACGTGGCCCTGCGATTTCAGCTGCTCAACCACCTGCATGGCGACTTCAATCGGGATAGCGAACGATAATCCCATAAAGCCGCCGGTACGGCTGTAGATCTGCGAGTTGACCCCGACCACTTCGCCATCCAAATTGAACAAGGGACCACCCGAGTTACCCGGATTGATCGCCACGTCGGTTTGAATAAAGGGCACATAGTTGTCGCTCGGCAGGCTGCGACCCTTAGCACTAACTATGCCCGCCGTGACTGAATGATCGAAGCCGAAAGGCGAACCGATAGCCAACACCCATTCGCCGACCTTGAGCTTGTCGGCCGAGCCCATTCTCACGACCGGCAAGTGATCCGCCTCTATCTTTAGTAACGCGATGTCGCTGCGCTTATCCGACCCCACCACTTTAGCCACCAATTCCCGGCGGTCTTGCAGTCGCACGATGATCTCATCGGCATCCTTGACGACGTGATGATTGGTGAGGACATAACCATCCTGAGAGACAACAAAACCCGATCCCAAGGATTTTACTTCGCTCGGCTGGCCACCACCTTCCCCGAAGAAATGCCGAAAGAAATCATCGAAAGGGGTCCCTTCCGGTATTTCAATGCCCTCTGGTAACTGCGGCTCGGTGGCGGTTACCTTTTGCGAGGTACTAATGTTTACTACCGCCGCACTGTTTTTCTCGACTAAGCCCGTGAAGTCGGGAAGCTGAGCAAGGACTCCCTGTGACGAAAGCCCCATAAGGGAAAAACAAAGCACGAGGGCTAACCACCTGGTTTTAAGCATACGAAACTCCCAAGTCTTCACGGACCTAAGCATGAATTTAAAAGCTAAAAGCGGATTTGATGTCAGCTAAGTTTACGGAGAACCACGGGGTGCAGTTTGCCGCGAGAAAGTGCCCCGGTGGATTTCAAAAAGACAAAAGACAAAATTAAGCCTATCACGCCCCCGAATGCGCTGGCCCCATCATTAGAGATAGCGGGTATCAACGATGATGCGACGATGTCTCCCAATACCGCACCAAAAAACAAGCCCAATAAAGGAATCAAGTATGCACAGAAGGATCCTTTTACGATGGCGTCCTCCTGAATTCCCAGCATAACGCGATCACCCACGTGAACGTCAATCGGGGAAAATACCTGTAAACGAATTATCGGTGTTCCGAGGTACTGACCCACCACAGCGGAGGCACACTGCTGAGAACATCCGCCACAGGCAGACCTTCTCGGCTTTTCAACCCAAACCTGCCCGGCTTCCGTGTGCGAGACGACTGCCTCTTCCTCAATCATGGCCTTTGTACATTCTGACGATGCACTCCACCTGCAATGGCCTGTACGGTTCTAGCGGGCACTTCACCCATCACGGTAACCAGATAGCGATCGATCTTACGAGAATGGGCGTTTATAGCGCCGACTTTCTTCTGGTGGCCCTTAACGACATCGCCTCCCAATTCATCAATATAAATTGAAACAGAAGAAAAACCATCACTCAATAAGATATGTTCCACCGGATGTTCCGTCGGCGCACGCAGCAGCCGTGTATAAGAAATCATCTGAAATCCGTCAGGCACGTTTTCAAGCACCCACTTCAGTGAGTCAAGCGGCAGCGCCTTACGTTGATTGATCTGCCAGGTGAAGGTGTCAACCTTAGTGGACGCATTCAGCTCGGATCGCGGAATCGATTCTTCTATGCTCAGCGAAGTGAACATCATCTGCTCTACCACCTGGTCATTCTCGCCAACCAGCTCGAATTTGAGCGGCAACTTGGATTCTACGTCCACCCAAATCCGACGAGCGTACCGAAAGTCGTCACGCGGCTCAATACTGATTATCTGTGATAAACGTTGGGCGACATATTCCTGCGCCAGAAGCTTGAAATCGTAATGCCGTGAGAGCTGCGCCAGATCCTCCGGCAATTCCAGCAAAACCGAGCGTCTTGACGGTTTGTTTTCTACAAAAACAGTCTTGGTATCGGGAAAGTAGCACGCCACCTTTTCTGCATTCCGCACGACTTCGCGGAGCGGGCTATTCATCGACACTAACCGTTCTTGCTCTATGCCCTCTGCAAAGGCATGAAACAGCTGAAAGCTCTCGACGTGTTTATCTTTGAGATAAGCCACTACCCCCCGATAATTCAAATGAATCACCCCTTGACGCATATCCATTAGCCACCGAATAGCGTCACTCTGACGGAGTTCGGCAGTTGCCCCAAAAGCCTCGGCCGCAAGCAACATCAAACAAATTTGCCATGCTAAAACGCGGCGTATGCGGAGCATATCCACAGAGCGAGTAAAAAGCGAAGCCATCAATTCGAATTTAGCGAGAAGAGTCGTAGGTCACCAGGCGGGCATAAGGCAACACACCCGGAGCCCCTACCAAATAAGCCGTTTCATTGTGCATAACGAGGTAATCCTGAAATTGGGGATCGCCCCCTGAACGAGCGTTACCAGCCCCAGTCAACTCTGTTTGCGCCAATAGCTCGGGACCGCGCACCGGAGAATATTCACTTATGGATTTTCCGACTAAAACCGCCACAATCGCCAAAGAAGCCGCTAACGCTGCCGTAACCGCCTTTTCACGATAGCGATGTTTTCCCGATCTTGGAGCAAGAATCGTAGGCTCGCTGGCCAGCGCATCCCGAACTCGATCTACAAAGCTATCGTCAACGAGCAAGGTCTTCTCCGATCGCATCAACTCGCTGATCAAGCGGTAGCGATGCCACTGCTTACGAAGCTCGGCATCACCCTCAACGCGAGACATCAATGCCAGCGAGTCACTCTTGCTCAATTCTCCGTCAAGCAACAATGACAATTTTTGTTTCAGATCGTCATCCGACATGGAGTTGTCCCCTAACCGAGTATAAATTTTAATTTCTTATCGATGGCTTCGCGCGCACGAAAAATGCGTGAACGCACGGTCCCCACCGGACAATTCATTACTTGGGCAATTTCGTCGTAACTCAAACCATCGAACTCGCGTAAGCTTATCGCCGTACGGAGTTCTTCGGGCAGTTCGTCGAGCGCAAATTGGATAACCTGAGCGAGTTCTTCACTTAACACCACTCCCTCAGGGGTTTCTTGATCTTTTAGACGTACGGCGGACTCGAATTGTTCCGCCTCCTCGATGTCGATTTCGTCTTCGGAGGGACGGCGCGACCGCATCGCTAAATGATTCTTCGCCGTATTGATCGCAATCCGGTACAACCATGTGTAGAAAGCGCTCTCGCCGCGAAAACTCGGCAGCGCCCGATAAGCCTTGATGAAGGATTCCTGAGCGACATCCAAGGCTTCATGGGGATCCTTGATGTAGCGGTTGATCAGCTGCGCGATCTTGTACTGGTACTTTCGAACGAGAATATCGAACGCCGTTTTGTCGCCTCGCTGCACCCTCCGAACTAGTTCCTCATCGAGTTGCTCTCCCATTGCGGGAAACCCTTCCCTCTATTTAAAAGGGCACACGCGTGACCAAAAGACTCCGGCTTTTGTTCGAACGCAACGAGCGGATGAAAAATATGGCTTATTAGAGAGCTTCATTAAGAGCGAGACACGTGGCTTTGACAGAAATACTGCCGAGGAATGCTGCATAATTGCATTGGCTTGATTCTACAAGAAGAATTATCGTAGTTTCATAAGCACCATTCAATGCGTATTTCGCCTTATCCTTCAACAGTCCTGCTTTCGGTTATCCCATCAGCACCCATTCATATCCAACCCACTATACCCTGCGAGTATCGGTGCCTTCTCAATGCCCAATTAAACGCCACCTGTTTTAGACGGCATGGTTTTACAGTACGATGACAGAACTACTACAACGCCCTTAGTTCATGTCATCCTCCGTTCATGACGTTTTGATCATCGGCAGCGGCGCAGCCGGTTTAAGCCTTGCGCTACGTATCGCCGACCACGCGCGTGTCGCCGTCTTATCCAAGACGGCCCTGAGCGAAACTAATACGCTCTATGCCCAGGGCGGTATTTCTGCGGTACTGGATGCCGAGGACTCGATTGAGTCGCACATACAAGATACGCTGAATGCCGGAGCCGGCCTTTGCGATCCGGACATCGTCCAACTCGTCGTTTCGCAGGGTAGGGAATGTATCGATTGGCTGCTGGAACGAGGCGTTCCGTTCACTGAAATGGACTCGGAGAACGGCGCTCACCAACTTCACCTCACCCGGGAGGGTGGACATACCCATCGCCGTGTAGTCCATGCGGCCGACGCCACCGGACGGGCCGTGGAAACATCGCTGGAACAACATGTCCGCGCGCACCCTAATATCGACCTATTCGAATTCCACAATGCAGTCGACCTGATTACCACAAAAAAGATCGGCCGTGGCGAGAACCGCGTACTGGGCGCCTATGTACTGGATACCAATGCCAATACAGTAAAAACATTCCGGGCTCGCGTCGTCGTTCTAGCCACTGGAGGCGCCAGCAAAGTCTATCTATACACCAGCAACCCCGACATCGCCACCGGAGATGGCATTGCCATGGCATGGCGGGCCGGCGCCTGCATCGCCAATATGGAATTCATTCAGTTCCACCCGACCTGTCTCTATCATCCGCATGCCCGCTCATTCCTGATTTCAGAAGCCGTTCGCGGAGAAGGCGGGAAATTGCTCTTGGCGGACGGCTCGTCCTTCATACACCGATTCGACCCTCGCGAAGAATTGGCCCCCCGCGATATTGTGGCGCGGGCTATTGATCATGAAATGAAGCGCCTGGGCGTCGACTGCGTTTACCTGGACATCAGCCACAAACCTGCCGATTTCATCAAGAGCCACTTTCCCACCATTTACGCAAGGTGTCTGGAGTTCAACATTGATATTACGATGCAGCCGATACCGGTCGTTCCGGCCGCGCACTATACCTGCGGGGGCGTGCGGACCGACCGCCACGCACGTACTGATGTACCGGGCCTTTATGCGGTTGGAGAAACCGCCTGTACCGGCCTCCATGGAGCCAACCGCATGGCCAGCAATTCGCTACTGGAGTGCCTGGCATTTGCTAAGCAGGCGGCCGAGGATATTATCAAGGCGCTGCCCGAGATCCACTCCCCTCCGGATCTGCCGGAATGGGATGAATCCAAGGTCACCGACTCCGATGAGGAAGTCGTTGTCGCCCATAACTGGGATGAAATCCGCCGGTTTATGTGGGACTACGTGGGCATCGTCAGGACCAACAAGCGCTTAGAGCGGGCGCTGCGCCGTGTCGAGCTGTTAAAACAGGAAATTGCCGAGTACTACGGCAACTTTCGGGTTACTAGTGATTTGTTGGAGCTGCGTAACCTAGTCATCGTAGCCGAACTGATCATCCGCTCGGCCTTGTTGCGCAAGGAGAACCGGGGACTCCATTTCACACTGGATTATTCGGGCGCAAACGAACAGAAGTCGCCCGAAAATACCGTACTCTGCCCTTGATCATCGCGATATTTGAGTGGCTCTAAGAGAGCCTCGAAGCCCGATCAAGCTCAAACGATTCTTCACGTCCGGCTCAATGCCGCATAACGGCTCGCCGGTACATACTAACCGGAATGCGCTTAGCTCCCCAGTCGCCAGGACTCTCGTCGAAAACACCGGCGCACGGTGTATCACATACATTGCAGGTTCCTTGCGACGTCAAATTCCATTCCGACAGCTCATACCAATCACGTCCGATAAGCAACTGTCCGCATTGGTGACAATAAGTGCTGTCACCGGCTTTGTTGTGAACGTTTCCCACATAGACATACCTAAGACCGTTTTTCACGGCAATACGTCGGGCGCGTATTAACGTATCCAGCGGGGTGGAGGATTTGTCCATCATCTTCCAGTCAGGGTGAAAAGCCGAAAAATGGAGGGGAACATCCGGCCCCAGCTTCTCGACCACCCATTGAGTTAAAGCCTCCAGCTCCTGGTCCGAATCGTTCTCGCCCGGGATCAGTAAGGTCGTTATCTCCAGCCACACCGGCGTTTCATGCTTGATGTATTGCAGCGTTTCCAACACCGGTTGCAAATGCCCGCCGCAGATCTTGCGGTAAAACTCGTCGGTGAACGCCTTCAGATCTATATTGGCCGCATCCATCACACTGTAAAACTCAGCGCGCGGTTCGGCGCACATATAACCGGCCGAGACAGCGACCGATTTGATGCCCTGCGCTCGGCATTCGCGGGCGACATCCACCGCGTATTCATGAAAAACCACCGGATCGTTGTAAGTGTAAGCTACGCTACGGCAACCCAGCTCTTTTGCCGTCCACGCAATGGCCTCGGGGAAAGCCTGATCCATCAAGGAATCCATCTCCCGCGACTTGCTGATATCCCAGTTCTGACAGAACTTGCAGGCCAAGTTGCACCCGGCCGTGCCGAACGAGAAGACCGGCGTACCGGGAAGGAAATGATTCAGCGGCTTTTTCTCGATAGGATCGATACAGAAGCCGCTAGACCGCCCGTACGATAGCAATGCAATCTTGCCGTCCACATTGCCGCGGACGAAACAAAGCCCTCGCTGTCCTGCCTGCAACTTGCAAAACCGGGGACACATCGTACATTCCACACGACCATCTTCCAGCATACGCCAGTAGCGCGTAGGGAAACCCGCTGCTGCATCGATAATCGGATCCATAATTCACACCACACTCGTTAAGCAAACTCGTACTTGTACAATAAGACTCATTGGGCGCCGGTTAACGCTTAGCAGTCGGCCGGCCTCTATCCTAAGAGGACATCACAATGAGAAGCATACGCCAACCTGCCGTCGCCGGAATGTTCTACCCGGCCGACGAACACCAGCTTCACGCCATGATCCAGGGAATTTTGCGGGATGCAAACACGACCGGGCGAGTACTGAAGGCCATTATCGCGCCGCATGCCGGCTACATTTATTCAGGCCCAATCACCAGTGCCCATGCCCTGCTGAACAGGACCGGGATGTCATTAGTCGCGTGATATTAATGGGACCTTCCCATATAGAGTCGGCTTCCACGATATCGCGGAGCCACGCGGACAGTTATGCCATCCCCTTGGGCGATAGCCCTATAGAACCATGCTGTCATCGAAAAGATTCTCGATCTACCGTTCGTTAAGATGCGCGATGAGGCACACCTACTCGAACATAGCCTGAAAGTTCATCTGCCATTTCTGCAAGAGGTTTTGGACCAATTTAAGTTGGTTCCTTTGGTCGCGGGCGACGCCGCACCATCCGAGGTCAGTAAAGTGCTCGAACGGCTTTGGGGCAGCCCGGAAAGCTTGATTGTCATCAGCTCCGATTTGAGCCATTGCTTATAATTACGCCACTGCAAAACAAATGGACCAGCCCACATCCGTCGCCATTGAAAACCTTCGACCGGAAGACGTCGATTATGAATTGGCTTGCGGGCGGATACCGGTCAACGGCTTACTTGATTTAGCCCGCAAAAAGGGACTTACGGCTCGAACGCTGGACTTACGCAATTCGGGAGACACCGCTGGCAGCAAGGACCGAGTCGTCAGCTACGGGACTTATGTCTTTGCGTAACTGAACCTGTTCCCTAGAGTCCTGTCCCATTAATTCGCTGACATAATCGTTGAAGTTTGGCCAGGATGGAATCCGCCGTGGCGGTCCAGACGAAGGGTCGGCAGGACTGGTTGTAATGGGAGATGAAGTGGTCGATCTTGTTGACCAGATCCC
>NZ_DASPLO010000160.1:0-12095 GCF_035627495.1 Methylocaldum sp. | reverse complement strand
GCGGCACTGGCGAAAACTCAATGGCATTCCCCGCTTGGCTCAGGTTATCGAGGGAGTCGTGTTCAAGGACGGAGTTCGGGAAGACGCCGAGAAAATCGCCGCCTGAGTCCGCCCCGTACACAAAATTTGACCATTACTCATAGCCGGGCGGCCCTCCTCCGGTGCTCTCTGCCGTAACGTAACGGCATTGGGGCGAGGGCGCGATAGAGAGGTTAACCCAGACCATCGGTTAGGTAACCAATCACCATCGCCCCAGCTTTCGCCTTAATAGACGCGCTAAAATAATCTTGATCGGTCGTTTTTATTGGTCACCTGAACGTTTTTGTTAATCAGGAAAACTCTCCTCGTAAAAAAACTTCTCACCCATGAAATCAAGCTTAGAGTTGCCGTTACGTAATCTTTGGAGGCAACCGCGACGGACCTCGATTATGCTCTCCGGTATTAGTGTCGGCATCATTGCGCTTCTGCTTGCAGGAGGATTTATTGAATGGATTTTTTGGGCCATGAGGGAGTCGACCATCCTTTTTCGGCTTGGCCACATCCAAGTTGTTAGGCCTGGTTATTTGGATCAGGGCTCGGTCGATCCGCACAAGTTTCTGTTGCCGCACTCGGCTGCTGAACGGGAATTGCTTGTGAAACTGCCCGGCGTAAAGATGGTGGCGCCACGGCTCAGCTTCAGTGGACTGCTCAGTTATGGGGACACCACGATCGGCTTTATTGGAGAAGGTATAGATCCCGAGAAAGAGAAAGCATTTAAACCGGACCTCTCTATTCAGCAGGGTGAGGGACTCGACCCAAATAAATCCCAAAGCGTAATTATTGGTAACGGTCTCGCCGCTAACCTGGGGGTAAAGTCAGGCGACAAAGTGGTTTTGCTGGCGAACACCGTTTCCGGGGGAATTAATGCGGTGGAGCTTGATGTCGTCGGAGTTTTTTCGACGGCAAATAAGGCGTTCGACGACTCCGCTTTGCGCGTGCCTTTGATTACGGCGGAGAAACTCCTCAGAGTGTCGGGGGCGCACCGATGGACAATTTTACTTGACGACACTGCCGATACACGAAGAACGCTCAAGCGAATCCAGCAGATATTCATCGGAAAAACCGGAGAGTTCCAATTCATTCCTTGGTACGATCTCGCCGATTTCTACAATAAGACTGTGAGGCTTTTTTCCCAACAGATGAATGTTTTGGGAGGGATTATCGGATTCATGATTTTGCTGGGTATATCCAACGCATTGATCATGAGTGTAATGGATCGTACGAACGAGGTTGGCACATTGATGGCCTTGGGGCTCAAACGATTAGAAATTGTCAAGCTTTTTCTGGCCGAAGGCTTCATGTTGGGACTTATCGGCAGCATATTGGGCGTTTTGATTGGCTGCGGTTTGGGCGCGGTCATATCGGCAATTGGCATTCCCATGCCGCCGGCCCCCGGCACGAGCACCGGTTATACGGCTGAAATATTTATCACTGGGCCACTGATTGCCAAGGCTGTGCTAGTCGCCCTCTTGTTCACTTTTCTGGCCAGTGTATTTCCGGCGTGGAAGGCCTCCCGGCTTGCCATAGTCGAGGCATTGAGAAAATCACGTTAACCGGACGGCGTCTCCTATCTGACTCAATCCATGCTGATATTCGTACTGAGAAATCTATTTCGACAAACTGTAAGGTCTGTTCTGACTCTGACTGTAATTGCCTTAGGCGTTGCGGGTATCTCGTTGGTCGGTGGGTTTATCGAAGATATTTTTGTTCAGTTACGCGAGTCGACGATACATTCTCAGCTTGGACATTTGCAGGTATACAGAAGCGGATTCTCGACCATTGGGAGGCGCGACCCATACAAATTTCTGATGGAAGATACCGGCGGACTCGTCGATCAGTTCCGGACATGGCCGGAAGTTGCTGAAGTCATGAAACGGGTGAGCTTTTCGGGTCTTGCAAATAACGGACGCTCCGATTACCCGATTCTGGGAGAAGGCGTCGAACCCGCCAAAGAGAAGCAGGTGGGCAGTATGTTGTCCATCGTAGAGGGTGAGCAGCTGAATGACACCGATTCAATGGCCATCTTGGTAGGGAAAGGTCTTGCGCACTCACTTAAAATCAAACCGGGCGATCCCTTGACACTTCTTGTTAATACGCCCGGGGGTGCTCTAAATAGCCTTGAGTTTACCGTAATCGGAATATTTCAAAGTTTTTCGAAGGATTTCGATGATCGTGCCGTTCGGATTTCCCTGGGAGCGGCACAGGACCTTCTGGCTACACCTGGAATTCACGCATTGGTATTCGCGCTAAATGATACGGCGGATACCGATCGCGTTGCTAAAAAGTTAATGGCGCAATTGCCATTTGATCAATATGAAGTGAAACCTTGGTACGTGCTCGCGGATTTCTATCAAAAAACCGTCGATATGTATCGGCGTCAGTTCGCGGTTTTGGAAATTATTATTTTGGTCATGGTGCTTTTGAGCGTAGCCAATAGTGTAAACATGGCACTCCACGAGAGGACGGGTGAATTTGGTACTCTTATGGCTCTGGGAAATAAACCTCGGGATGTTTTTAAATTAATTATTCTCGAATACTCTATTCTGGGGCTTGTAGGTGCGGTGGTGGGGGCTTTTCTTGGGGTATCACTTGCTTGGGGCATATCGGCTTTTGGCATCTCGATGCCGCCACCACCAAATTCGGATATGGGGTACACAGCTATCGTGCGTGTTGTTCCCCATGTGATTGGCGTGGCCTTCGTAGTGGGGTTTCTTGCAGCAGCTCTTGCGGCGATAATACCCGCTCGAAGGGTCATTCGTATACCGATAGTGGAAGCTTTGCGGAGTAACATTTAAGAGTAAGAGGCTTTTGAGTGTCGCAGAGTGGCGTTTGTTACGCCATCACTCCTGCAGCTTCTTCAGATAATCTTTAGTGAAGACCTTGTCCGGTAAATCTTTGAGCTTCATTTTCTTATAATCCAAAATCGACCGTTCGTCTTTTTTAAGGGCGTTTTCCATTACTAGCTGAGTAGGCCGTACTTCACCCTCCATAGATTCAAATTTCTGAAACCGGCAGGTTTTAAATAATCGGTTGGATAAGGTGTAGAACTCTGCCTTATAAGGTTTGTGATTTTCCTTATCTACCCAATACAGCACTCGCGGATAGGTAACCCCCCGGTCTACGGCCGTAAGTTCAAGGACATAATATTTCCGGCCTTCAATTTCCTCAGTTCGCGTAATTTTAGGATTATAGTCACCCGCAAAGTTTGCCCTCGCCAAGTCGCCATTAGCCACTTGACCGGTAAGCTTTTGAGATAATGGAAGACGTATCGGTTGCGATACCGAGGGCATAAAGGCCCAGAAGTCGCGACCTCTCATGAGCATTATCTGGCCGCGATCGGCGGCCGGTGCGGTCGTCAAAATTACCGTATTTTCGTTTCCTTTTGATAAGACACGGTATTCCCGCACATCGGGTTCGCTGTCCGGAGTGGTAGTGGTGATACTGATATCTACTTGGAATCCCTCTTGAGGGAAGCGGATACGGTCTGCTTTGGCCACGATCTGGGCAGGGTCCGGCACCTCATTGGCTTGCGGTGCGCTAGACAGTGCTGCGCCTAAGAGTAAAGCGAGGATGGCGGTAAAAGCATACCGTTTCAGGTTAAGGTTTCTTGTCATAAAAGTTTTGATTATTGTTTCCTAGCTGTTACTGAACTCGGCTATCATTCTATGAATGAGCCAAGATTGAGGCTTGATGCGAGTGAAAGATGGTAGAGCGTCAATTCTGAAAAAATCTTGTTGCTCGGCGTAATCGAAACACACTCGCATAAATTATAAGTATAGCCGGGTAACTCTTAGCGAGGTATGGCAACTCATATGACGAAGGTTCGCGTGGAACATGTCTGGAAGGAGTATAAGTTAGGAAAACAGACGGTCCAAGCCCTTAGGGACGTTTCCATGGAGATCAAGGAAGGTGAGTTCATTGCCATAGCGGGGCCGTCCGGGAGCGGAAAATCTACCTTGCTAAACCTGGTCGGCTGTATCGATACACCGACGCGGGGCGAAATTTACATCGGAGATGAAGAAGTCGGCAAGAAAACGCCGAATCAGTTGGCCGACCTCCGAGCACGAACCCTCGGCTTCATCTTTCAAACCTTCAATTTGCTACCGGTTCTTTCCGCCTGGGAGAACGTCGAATATCCTCTGTTGTACAGAAAGGACATTTCGCCCAAGGAGCGGCGTAGGCGCGTGGCTCATTATCTGGTAGTCGTTGGCCTTGCCGATTTCGCAAAGCACAAGCCCTCGGAGTTGAGCGGCGGACAGCGTCAGCGGGTTGCCATAGCGAGAGCCCTGGCGGGGCATCCGGCCATTGTGCTGGCGGATGAACCAACCGCCAATCTTGATTCCAAGACGGGTGAAGGTGTTTTGCAGTTGATGAAGCAACTCAATCAGGAAGAAAAAACGACCTTCATTTTTTCAACACATGACCATCGAGTTATGGAAATGGCGGAGAGGGTCATCAGAATCGGCGATGGTCAGATAACGGTTCCGTAACCGCATCTTCCCTGGCTTGGAGTACTATTCCGTGAGTCATTTCCCGCGATTATTTCGCTTAAGTCTGTGCGGCATTTTGGCTTTTATTTGTTTTTTCAGTTCGATAGAGGGCGTTGCGGCAGATCTGGAAAAAGAAACGCCGGATTCTATCGACGAATTATTCGATCTGAAAAACGAAAAAAAAGAAAACAAAGAGCCGGCCTCGGTCGACGAGTTGTTCGAGGTGGAACGGAAGACGGTCGATGAACCGAGTCTATGGCCTGATTTGAACGGATTCTTTCAGAGTGAGCTGGCTTACACTTATGCATCGCCCGACCATTGGTCGAAATTTCGTAACTTGCTGGAATTGGGCACCCACGGCAGTTGGGGTGAAAGCCTGAAGTGGAAAGCGAGCGGTCGGTTGATGTACGATGCGATTTACGATTTGACCGATTTTTATCCCGAGTCGGTGCGACACGACCAGCGTTTCGAGCCGATGTTTCGTGAAACATATCTGGATTATTCAACGGGGGATTGGGATTTTCGCTTCGGGCGCCAGCACATCATCTGGGGCGAAATGGTAGGGCTGTTTTTCGCCGATGTAGTATCCGCGAAGGACCTGCGCCAGTTCGTGCTTCCCGATTTTGATCTGCTGCGCATACCGCAGTGGGCGATGCGGGCCGAGTACTTCAAAGGAGGATTTCACGGGGAGGCGATATGGATTCCTTACATGACTTATAACGACATCGGCAAAGTCGGTTCGGAGTTTTTTCCTTTCAATCCGCCTCCGACGCCGGGGCTCTCCACGGTAATCAAGAATGACCAGCGCCCCAACAATACCCTTGAAAATACCGCTTACGGGCTGAGATTGTCCTATCTCCAATCCGGCTGGGACACCTCGTTGTTCTACTATAGCGGGTTGGATCTTTCTCCTGCCTTTGCGCGTAATGTTGTGCTGGCTCCCGCGCCGACTATAACCTATCGCCCCATTCACAAGAGGATTCACCAGGTCGGTAGCACACTTGCCAAAGACTTCGGTCCGTTCGTACTAAAAGGCGAGGCTATTTACACGGTGGACCAGCCTTTTTTGGTGACGCGGCTTACCGATTCGGATGGGCTGGTATCACAGGATTTTCTCGATTACATTCTTGGACTCGACTTCAGTTTTGTCGAAGACACCCGCCTGAACCTACAGTTTTTCCAGCGCTGGTTTAGCCATCATGATCAGGACATGATTCCAGACGAGTTGGAGAGTGGGGTGTCCGCGCTGGTCAGTACACGGTATTTTCATCCGAAGGTGGAACCCGAGGTGCTTTTTATACATAGCTTGAATAGGTCCGACTGGAATGTGCAGGCCAAGGTAACCTGGGAGTTTCTGACGAACTGGCGTATGGTTGTCGGAGCCGATGCTTTCGGCGGCGCGCCTACTGGGTTATTCGGGCAATTCGATGCCAAGGACAGGGTATATGGCGAGTTTCGGTATTCGTTTTAATACCGCGGCAATGTCATTTCAAGCCGATTGGCCGAGCGAGTATTTGCTAGAGAATCCGCTCCGGCTATCTACCAATCAGCAGGTCGGATAACGGTTTACGGATCGAGCGTGCTTCCGGCTGTTGTCCTTCCCCGATTCTGCCCATAAATACTGCTCTTGGGACGAATTCGTCGCCTAGAAGATCGGTTAGTTCGTTTGCTAAACGCTTTGCTTGCTTCTCAACGGCGTCCAGGCAAGTGAACTTGGCCGACTCCCGGATGTAGCTTGCAAAGATCAAGGGGGTCATCTCCGGTTGCAACTGCAATCCCAGCCGAGTGGCGGTCAGCCAGAAGCGCTGCAAAGCGCGGCCTGCGGATAGATAGTCCCCGATTGAGGCCGGCGGCTTATCGGTCAGTAGAGCGAAATGCCCGGCGCAAAAGATTCCAGGGATCAAGTCCAACTCCACTCTCGGCATTAAGGTTCCAGCCATGTAGGTGTTAAGGAAATTGACCCTGGACCACTTCCTCATCGCCCATTTCATGAGACCTAGGGCTAACGGATTCAAACCTACCGCCCGATCGGGAATTCGGTCTTCGCTAACGCGGGCATTCCATTGAATAATGTTCTTATGCACTTCATATGCCTCCGGCATCGTCAGCCGAACTTTTCCGTTCCGAAACATCAGCCAGGCGCTCTTCAACCGATCTTCGGATTTATCCAGCCACAAGACAGTGTAATTGTCCCCCAGGCTCTCGGTCAGACGCATCTTTTCTTGGGCGTTAAGCGGTCGCCGCTTCATTGCCCTGCGTTGAGTTGCGCGCGCCGGAATATAGGGGATGAGAGGATTTGGCTTGATTGCCGGATCAGGTGAAAAGTAAACATCGATTGTCGGAGCCGTTTCCGGGCTATCCGGGCGCAACGTCCAGTCGGCCGCTAATCCACGACTACTAGCGGCGATTGCGATATTTTCCAAAAGAGCGCCAATTGCGATCTGGCTGGCGCGACCCTTAAAGTCGTAAACACAGTGGTCCCGGGTATCGAACCCATGAATGACGATGTGGTTATCGGCGATGATCTCGAAGCGCCAAGGTTGCGTGTTGTCGCCGCTGGGTGCCCACCTGGCAAGTTCGAGAATTTGCTCGATCGGGGAAGGTTGTGACTTGGTTTGCACTGAAGAACGCTCAGATGCTTTCGCCAGAAATTTTTTCCTCGCAATCCTCAGTCCTATTCGTTGGAGGGGGTTTTGATTTCCTCCGGGTCTCCACGTGCGGATCAATTTGTTGCGGTATGCATCGAAATGAATCCCCCATGGAGCGGCGAACACCTTGCCTCTTCGCAGTAGGATTTTCAAAGCTTCTGTCGCCGCAACTCCGGCGCAAAGTTCGCAGGCCATGGCAGTAGAGGGACCACGACGCAGGGCAAGATTGACGGCGCGGGGTTCGACTAAATACGAAGTCTGCAGCATTCCCGGCGACAACCCCATCAGGAACCGAACAATTTGTTCGTTCTCCGGTTGATTCTCCAATCCGAAATACTCTTCGAAAGTCATTCGCCCAGGAAGGAAGTTCAGCAGCGCCACTCCCATTCCAAGCGGCGCTGCTGTAATTGCCGGAATACCCAATTTGGTGCAAGCAGCAAAGACTTTGGCACGTATGTCTAAAGCGAAAAAATCCAGCCCATCAATATAAAGATCAACATCGTCTAAGAAAGCCGTTAAGTTGGCTTCGGTAACACCCTCCGAAAACGACCGTAGCTCCAGGGTAGGATTGATTTCCCGTGCTTTTACCGCCATCACTTCAACTTTCGATAGTCCGACTGCTTTAACGTCGGCGCCGGTTTGCCGGTTGAAATTTGCCAGTTCGAAAATATCCATATCGGCAATGTTGAAACCGCCGACGCCGAGGCGTGTTAGGGTCAATAGATGGCTTCCGCCGACACCGCCGAGTCCTGCTATGGCGATACGTTTGGTTCGTAATATTTGTTGTTCTTCATATGTTATCCAGCCGATATTTCTCGAAAAAGCGGATAAGTAATCGAAGTTCATAAGAGTTGTATCATCCAAAGCGTAACTTTGCTTAAGGCGAAGCTGGTATCTTCTTATCAGCTAAGCTTACACTACACTGAGAATATTGGGCTCATCAGGAATCAGCCATGACTAAAAACTGGTTTGATATTTTTAATAATTATTTTGAGGTTAAGCCGGCGAATACGGCTGAATTTGTCGACCAAGTTATGGCTTTGAGGTTTCAGGTATATTGTGTGGAGCATCCCTTCGAGGATGCCGCATCCTTTCCCGATGGTTTGGAAAAGGACCAATTCGATCAAAGAGCCGTCCATTCCTTGATTCGACACTCAAACTCTGGGGCTGCGGTGGCCACTGTAAGACTGGTCCTTGCCGATGGCGAAAATCTGAAAAATGGTTTTCCAATTGAAGGCCATTGCTCATTTGCGTCGGAAGTCGAATCAAACATCTCGCTTAATTTTGAGCGTAAACAGATAGCTGAAATTTCTCGTTTTGCCGTATCCAAGCAATTCCGGCGCCGCTTAGGGGAGCCCGAGACTAGCCATGGTATTGCCGAGCGAAAAAATCTCTCGGACGATATGGACGAGCGGCGACTCATTCCTCACATTACTCTGGGGCTGTTTCAAGCAATCGTGCAGATGAGCGCCCAGAACAATATTAAGCTTTGGTATGCGGTTATGGAGCTGCAGTTGCTGAGATTGCTCAAGCGGTTTGGAATTCGATTCACTCAAATAGGTGAGCCGGTCAATTACCATGGTCTAAGAGTTCCCTGCATTGGTCCTGTGGATGAAGTGATGTCCGGCATCAAGCGCGACTGCCCTGATGTATGGGATTTCATCACCCAAAAAGGCAAGTTGTGGCCATATTGAGGAATATTTTCGTGCTGGGGGGGGGGCAGACCCCAATTTGAATTGGATACGCCGGCTTAACGCTTTTCATCTGGAACATCCGTTAAGGTACCGGCGCCGCCCGCTAAAGAGTCAACCCGCGATCCGCCAAGGCCGATTAAGGCAATCGGTTCATCAATACGGTATTCATCACGGCTCTGGCTAGCCGCCCCGCCTCCGTTTTAAAAATCGCAAATCTTTTTAGGCGCTAAATTCGCTCGTTCCATGGTTGTCTGGTTCAGTCATTGCCAAGTAACGCTGACGCCAGTCGGAGACAGCCATAGCCGATGTTTTTCAGCGAGTTGCAGTAAATCGTTAGATTGTGTCGCGCTAAGGCGACACAAGGCCGCGGTGATTTCTGAATCGATTCCAAGAACTATCTATCGTATCTAGTAATTTGCTCGTTGGCGCTTTTCTTGCTTAAAAGCCTCCTCGTGTATTGCGTGATCATTTTGCCAAGCCCTGTCCTGCCAAAGAGCTGTGTACCCTTAGGACGCGATGAGTCGCGGCAGGCACCTGGGATCAAATCTGTTCGTTCGATAGACCATCAGACTCTGCTTGACTTAAGTTGGATTTAAGGAGAACGCGTGATGTTTGACACTCGCTACGAGGTCGTGTTGGCAAATACACCAGAAAGTAAAGAGATTCACTTCAATTTGAGATACAAGGTGTTTTGCTTAGAAAAGGGATTTGAAGATGCGGGTAAATTCACTGCCCAAATGGAACAAGATCAGTACGACAGTCAGGCGATTCACTTTTTAGTTAGGGAGCGGTTAAGGAACGGATGGATTGGCGCAGCGCGCTTGATCATAGATAAGATGAGTGCTCTGCCGATGACTAACATCGTTGACATTGAAGTTCCCGGTACCAACAACAATGCCATGGCAGCCGAATTTTCTCGGCTCCTCGTACTTGATAACTTTCGCCAACCCCAAGCGAAAGTGGCTGCGGAACCTGAAATTTTATTAGGGCTCATCCGTGCAGCCCGAGACTACTGCCTCCAGCGAAATATAAAAAGCGTACTGTTTTTGTGCCGCCGCTCTATTTATAGAATCTTGGGGAACACGGGTATCGACATGCTGCAAATTGGCTCCCCTTGTATTCACCGTGGCGTAAGGGCGCCTTATCTTGTGGATCTGGATACAGGATTTGATCGGGTTTTTCTTCCCTATAGCCGGGCTTATCAGATGTTTTCCAGAGCACAAAGCTACTGTTATTACTCTGATCTCTACGGCCGCCAAGTGGCATAGGTTATCTGGTGGTACGTAACTGAGTCAGCCACAGTTTGAGGGGTGCTTTCGATGCCGGTGTTTTCCCGAATCCGGTGAGGCGGCTCTATCCTGATCCCCGATTGCGGCGTTTGCCAATCTCGCTAAAGCCGTAGGTGCGTTCCGGCTCAGCGCGAAAGGCTCGTTTCATGCGGTTAAATCAAAGCTCGCGACGATAAGTTCGTCATTCACTTCGCGATCGTGATTGAACTGTTATTGATTGCGTAGTTGACGTAGTCACATCTTCTAAATTCATTCCCGTCGCCAATTTCGGTCCACGGACCAGCATTCGGGATTACATGCAAGCCTCTAAGTCTCGCGCCAGTCGAAGCGATGACAGTCTCAGGCGCCGGTCCGCCTGCGGAGGTTGTTCGGCGTATTAAACGTCCAATTTGGAGCAGTAAGCGCCTGTTTGGAGTATGCTAGCCGAATTCGGCACGTCCTTTTTTTGCATTAACCCCATAAACTCCCTCTCTCCAGGCGTTGCGCGTCGTTTCTAGGCAAATGATGAACTCATTGGATAAAGCCGAAATGACGCCCTTAGCTGTCAATTGGTTATGTCGTGACTAGCAATAACCTTTCAAAATTGAGAATCGATCGGCCAGCGCGAGAGTCTCTAGGCCTTTTTCGGATCGGTGTGTCTCGTAAGCGCTTAAGAATGCTCTGGCTGCTGGTCATCGTTGGCGTGGTGGGGGTCCTTGTTTATTCGAAGCTTCGAGGCTCCGGTATCGAGAGTGAGGTCGCCACCGTCGGCAATGTCTTTCCTTCGCAGGCTTTTACCTTGCTCAACGCCACCGGCTACGTGGTGCCTCAAACCAAGGCGGATGTGGCATCCAAGGCGACCGGGCGTTTGGAAAGACTCGATGTGGAAGAGGGAAGCTACGTCAAGAAAGATCAAATCCTCGCGCAGCTCGAAAACCGCGATCTGATAGCCAGCCTGAACCAGGCGGCGGCCAATGTCGCGGTTGCGAAAACGGATCGGCAAAAGGCGGAAGCGGAGTTGAAGGAATCCACTCTGGCGCTGAACCGCCTTCGCACACTCGTGCTGAAAAAATTCGTTTCGCAGGAACTCTATGACGCGGCGATTGCCCGTCACGAAAAGGCCGTGGCCGCGGTCGAAAGCGCAAAGTCCGCGATCGCGGCCGCCGAGGCGTCTCATCGGGGTGCACAGGTGTCGCTGGATTACACCTTCATTCGAGCTCCCTTCGACGGTGTCATTCTCAGCAAGCACGCCGATATCGGCGACATTTTGGCTCCCTTTTCGTCGACGATGCTGTCGAAGGGCTCGGTGGTGTCCATGGCCGACATGAATACATTGGAAGTGGAGGTCGACGTGGCGGAGTCGAATCTTAATCAGGTGAGTGTCGGCCAGCCGTGCGAAATCCAGTTGGACGCGTTGCCGGACGATCGATTCCGCTGCGCGGTCGATCGCATCGTGCCCACCGTGGACCGCACCAAAGCCACGGTGCTGGTCAAGGTTCGTTTTATCGACAAGAACGACCGCATCCTGCCGGATATGAGTGCGAAAGTGGCTTTTCTATCGCGTGAACTTACGCCGGATCAGCAAAAGCCTCTTTCCAGCGTTCCCGACGCGGCGATTGTGACTCGTGGCGCAGATAGGGTCGCGTTCGTGCTGCAAGGCAAACGAGTCAAGAAAATCCCGGTTGAAACGGGTGAACACATAGGCGATCTGGTGGTCGTGAAGAAAGGACTCAAGACCGGCGATCAAGTAGTGCTCAGCCCGTCTGAAAAATTGAAGGATGGTGCGGAGGTTCGCATCCGGGAAGCCGAAAAGTCCTAGGGCGTGTCCTCAATTAAGGGGTCGCCAAAGACGACCAAAAGCGATTCAATTGAGAGAGTGAATTCAGAAGAAGGTCGATGAATGGTACGACGGTATGGCTTACGGGACGATCAGTGGGAACGGATTCAAGACCTCCT
>NZ_DASPLO010000159.1:0-70977 GCF_035627495.1 Methylocaldum sp. | reverse complement strand
GGCAAAAGCAAAATGGCTGCCCTCGGCGCCGCCATGCGAAAACTCGTCCACCTCTGCTTCGGTGTACTCAAAACTCGAAAACCTTATCAAGTCAACTACGCAATTTCTTCTTGACTGGAAAGACGGTATCTACGCGGGCTGGATGAGGTGCTGAAGCACTTGCAAGGATAAGCGTAAATCACCGTAGGATGTGGCGACGTTAGGAGCCGCATCAGCGCGGTAGGCTGGGTAGAGGTACGAAACCCAGCATTTTCAGACCGTTGCCGGGATTCGCTTCCGCTCGTTCCAGCCTACGATTCCCCTCCTGTTCCATCGCCCCATGTATCGGCATCCTCAAATGTAAATCGATGCTGGCGAATTCGCAGCCTTTCTCACCCGTAACTCGTACAGCAAACAGCGGCGGAAATTCAAAGCGGCAACGGATTCCAGGCGTGGCCTAGCCGGTGGCGGACACCCCGCTGGACCAGCGCTTCACGACATGGTCTCGTCACTGCGCTGGGCAATATCTCCCCTTTATCCGAATGCGAGCTATGCTTTTTAGAATTGCCGAAGGATCGGGGCGGCACGGCTAACCTCCATCGCGGCGCACGCTATTTCTTCGAATTCCCATGGCCTAACTACAGCAACCAAAAAGGCACACCAGACTACCCCGTGGCGCATCGATTCCCGATGGGCGCAGCCTGCCTGCGGTCCGGACTCCCGATGCCGGTCCTCTCGAATCCATTTACCGCTCGGCACGGGGCGACTCGCGGGATAGGGGATTCATTCCAAGTAAAAAAACGACAACGATCAGAGGAGACCGGAATAACAGACCAGTTCAGCATCAGAAGCAATGTCTTGATCTCAAATTCAACAACAAAAATAAAGGTTACATATGGATCCAATACTTGGACAAATCATTTTATGGCCGATACCTTGGGTTCCCCAGGGATGGGCTCTGTGCGATGGCTCCTTGCTGTCGATTTCGCAGAACACGGCGCTTTTCTCTTTAATCGGAACCACTTATGGCGGCAACGGCCAGACCACGTTCGCCCTTCCCGACTTACGGAACCGGGTGCCGGTCGGTTCCCCGAATATGTCTAATATCGGTGGTATCGGCGGCTCTGCGAGTGCGATCGTCAACGCCACCGGAACCGGTGCCGTAACCGTGGGCATTAACAATCTGCCGGCCCATAACCACTCCGCGGCCTTCAGCCCCAGCGGCAATGGTTCGTCAATCAATATCGCGATTCCGGCGGTCAGTGGAACGACCGGGACCACCAATGTTCCCGACAGCACGATGAGCCTGACCCAGAGCCCCGGCGGCCAGCCGAACGCTCAGATCTACAGTGCCGCCAATCCCAATACAACCCTGAAACCGTTCCCGGTGTCGGTTCCGGCCAGCGGCGGCACGGTCACCGTCGACAACACCGGGAGCGGCCAGCCGATTCCGATTTCGGTCAACGTGCCGGTTACGATCGATAATATGCAGCCCTACCTCGTTCTCAATTACATCATCGCCATGCAAGGCATCTTCCCGTCACGTCCGTGACCGATAGCGCCGCGTCCGGATTCGGACGCGGCGCACTGTTACTGTTCTTTCCGCCGAAGGATACCCCCATGCTTGCCGACCTTACTTGCGCCGTCTTTACGCTGGCCGTGAATCAGATCTTCCGGGTCACCGACTCGGAGGGCAACGGCGTTGACCTGGAACTGATCGAAGCCAAGGAACATCCGAATTATTTCGCCTCCAGCATCACCCACCGGACGCCGTTCAACCTCGCGTTTCGCAGGCCGTCGGCACCGGCGATTCCCCAGGGGATCTACATGGTCGAACATCCCGTGCTCGGCCGGTTCGAGGGGCTGCTGATCGCTCCCCTGTTCCACCCCTCAGCTCCGGGCGGTCCCGATACCCGTCACTATCAGATCAGCTTCGGCTGAACCGCCGATGTCCGGTCGCCTGTGGGTCCGAAAGCCGTTCCGCGATTGGGTATCGAAACGATGCTAGACTGTTTGGCCCGGCAGGGGAGAATCTTGCCATCGCTACCATCACCGTCGGCACCCTGAAGTTCGCCAAGCGCTGTAAAAAAATAAGACATGATCCCATCGCCTGAAACGCTGCCACGCTTCCACTTCATTTCCGGCCTGCCCCGATCGGGGTCCACGCTGCTCGCCGCCATCCTGCGGCAGAATCCCCGGTTTCACGCGGGCATGGCCAGCCCGGTGGGAAGCTTGTTCACCGCCATGCTCAACCAAGTGAGCGCCGGCAGCGAATGGGGGCCGGTGGTGACCACCGAACAGCGCCGCCGATTGCTGCGCGGCGTTTTCGAGAGCTACTACGCCGACCAGACCGACAAAACGGTCATTTTCGACACCAGCCGGCTTTGGTGCAGCAAACTCCCGGCGCTGCTCGACCTTTTCCCCGATGCGAAAGTGATCGCCTGCGTGCGCAATGTCGGCTGGATCATGGACAGCATCGAACGCCTGTACCGCGCCGACCCTTTCGAAAACACTCGTTTGTTCATCGACGACGCGGAGCGAAACACCGTTTACAGCCGGGTGGAAACGCTGGCCCAACGCAACCGCCTGGTGGGGTTCGCCTGGTCGGCTTTGAAGGAGGCGTTCTATGGCGAGCAAGCCGGATCCTTGCTAGTGGTCGATTACGAATTGCTGGCCCAGGCCCCTCAACGGGTATTACCGCTCATTTATCGATTCGTCGGCGAACCGGAGTTCGAGCATGACTTCCAGAATGTCTGCTACGAAGCCCCCGATTTCGATTCGGCCTTGGGCATGCGTGGCTTGCATACCGTGCGTCCCGAGGTGGGCATGCGGACCCGCGCGACGATTTTGCCGCCGGATCTGTTCGAGCAATACGCTCAGCTATCCTTTTGGACAGACCTTGGCCGAAGCCGGGCCAATGTGATCTCGGCGAAATCCGAAGCCGGGCAGGCGAGCCAAGCCCGACCCCAAAACACTTGAGACCGAACCGGGCAAGTGATTAACGCCGCCGTTCAGCGCAAAGAGCCAAGAGGAGAAGACGATGGGAATATTCGAACGTTTCACCCGCGGGCGGGCCGCCCGGCACGACCATTCGACGGAAACGTTTCCCCGTGAGTCGCCGGGCCTTTACGCGTTTGCCCTGGAGCCCCGCATGATGTTCGACGGTGCGGCGGCGGCCACGGCCGCCGATGCCGCAACTCAGACAGCCGAGGCGGAAGCCGTCGATACCGCTTCCCACGCCGAGAATACCGATCAACAACCCGAGCCCGAAGCAAGTTCCGAAACGCCGGATTCCGGCGAAGCCGCCCAGCCCTTCGCTTCCGTGCTCTTTATCGATTCGCGCGTCCAGGATGTATCGTCTCTCTTGGCCGGCATCGATTCCGGCGTGGAGATCGTTCGCCTGGACGCCCAACAGGACGGCCTTCAGCAAATGGCCGGCTATCTCGCCGGCCATTCCGGTTTGGACGCGGTCTATGTTGTCGCCCACGGTTCGGAGGGCGATCTTTGGCTTGGCGGGACCTATTTGAACGGTTCGAATTTAGCCGATCACGCCGACACCTTGGCATCTATCGGCCAGTCCCTGAAAGAAACCGGCGATATCCTGATTTACGCCTGCAACACCGCCGCCGGCGAACAGGGCGTTGCCTTCGTGTCCGAGCTTGCGCGCTTGACCGGTGCGGACGTAGCGGCGTCCGACGACCGCACCGGCGCGAGCGGCGACTGGGCGTTGGAAATCGCCACCGCTTCCATCGAAGCGGCCGCGCCGTTCTCGGCGACGGCAACGGATGCCTATGGCCACGATTTGGCGATCATCACCGTCACCAGCAATGCCGACAGCGGGGCGGGAAGTCTGCGCAACGCGATTTCCTCGGCCATTGCCGGCGACACCATTACTTTCAATGCCGGGATGACCATAACCCTCACCTCCGGCGAACTCACCGTCAATAAAAATCTGACGATTGACGGCGACCTCGACGACAACGGCACCCCCGATGTGACCTTGGACGCCGATTACAACAGCCGTGTGCTGACTGTCACCAGCGGCACCGTCAGCCTGGACGGACTGACCGTCACCAAGGGCCTTGTCTCCGGAGACGGCGGCAGTTACAACAGTCTTGCCGGCGGCGATGCCCTGGGCGCCGGGATTCTCGTCTCCGGGGGTACGGTTACCATCAACCATTCGGTGATAACGGGCAATGTCGCGGCCGGCGGCGGCGGCAACGGCGGCGGCTCGGGCTACGGCTATGGCGGCGGTGGCGGCGGCGGTTTCAGCGGCAAGGGGGGAGGCAACGGCGGCGCGTACAATGCCTCCTATTCGGGAGCGAACGGGGTAGCTGGTACGGGCGGCACCGGCGGATACTATGCGTATGTAGCCCAGGCCGGTAAGGGCGGTAGCGCCACCGGCGGTGCGGGCGGTTCGACTGCAAGCGGTTTTTCCGCCGGGGGCAACGGCGGCACGGCCGGTACCGGCGGCGTGACCATCGGCGGCGGCGGCGCTGGCGCCGGCGCTTCGCAGGCGGCGTCGATCGGACAGGGCGGCCATGCCGCCGGCGGCATGTACATTGCCGCCGGAGCCACGGTCTACATGGCCAACACCACGGTCGCCAATAACCTGGGGGCTGGCGGCGGCGGTGCCGGTTCCAGCAACACCGTCAATGCCGCCAACGGCGGCATCGGCGTCGGCGGCATCTGGAACAAAGGTACTTTCAAGTACGAGAGCAGTACGGTCGATCTCACCGGGACCGACAACGCCAATTACGGCGCCGGTGGCAAGGGCGGTAATAACCAAAATGGGAACAGTGCCGGCAGCGATGGCGCCGGAAGCAACACCGGCGGCGAGAATCTCGCCAATGCCGGCACGGCGGACAGCACCTGGACGTCCAACACTAACCCCACCATTTCCGACGTCGCCAACCAGACCATCAACGAGAACGGCAACACCGGATCGCTGGCGTTCACCGTCGGCGATGCCGAGACGGCGGTCGGCAGCCTGATCGTCGCCGGAAGTTCCAGCAACACCGCGCTGATTCCGAACGGCAACATCGTATTCGGGGGTTCGGGTGCGAACCGCACGGTGACGGTGACGCCCGCCGGCAATAACGCCGGCAGCGCGACGATTACCCTGACCGTGACCGACGGCGGTGGGCTGACGGCTACCGACACGTTTACCGTCACGGTGAGCGACGTCAATCCGGCCATCACCGCCGGGCAAACCTTCAACATCGCCGAAAACAGTGCCAATGCCACGTCCATCGGCACGGTAGCGGCGACCGGCGACACCAACGGTCTGATTTTCAGCATCACCGGCGGCAACACCGGCGGCGCTTTCGCCATCAACGGCAGCACCGGCGAGATCACGGTGGCGAACAGCGCCGCGCTGGACTACGAGACCAATCCGACGTTTACCCTCACCGTTGCGGTGGACGACGAAGACGGCGACACCGGTGCCGACGACTCCAGGACGGTGACCATCAATCTGAACAACGTCAACGAAGCGCCCACGGACATTTCGTTCAGCGCCACCTCGATCAATCTGTCGGCGGCGAGCGCCGGAGCGACGGTTGCGACCCTCACGGCGGCGGACCCGGACTCGGGGCAGACCCACACCTTCTCCCTCATCGCCGGCATCGGCGACACGAACAACGGCTCCTTCACAATCAGCGGGAACGAACTGCGGATCGGCGCCGGGGCACTCACCGCGGGAACGTACAGCGCGCGCCTCCGCGCCACCGACAATGGCGCCGGAAGCCTCGCCTACGAAGAGGCGGTTACCATCACCGTCGTCGACGACGTGGCGCCGACCTTCACGGTCACGGCGCCAAGCAACGGCAGCTACAAGACCGGCGACACGCTGACGTTTACTGCGGCCGCCTCGGAAGCGGTGACGGTGACCGGCACACCGCGGCTGGCGCTCACGCTGTCGGGCAGCAGCCAGACGGTCTACGCCACCTACAACAGCGGGATTTCGAGCACTACGTCGCTCAAGTTCGAGTACACCGTGGGCGCGGGCGAGCTCGACGGCGACGGCATCGCGCTGTCCGCCGCAGCGATCGATCTCAACGGCGGCACGATCAAGGATGCCGCCGCCAACGACGCCACCCTGAGCTTCACCGCGCCCACCCTGACCGGCGTATTGGTGGACGGAGTCGCGCCGACCGTGAGCAGTGTCGTCGTGCCGGCCAACGGCACCTACAAAGCCGGCGACAACCTGGATTTCACGGTCAACACCTCGGAAGCCGTTACCGTCGCCACTGGCGGCGGCACGCCGCGCATCGCGCTGACGCTGGATACCGGCGGTACGGTCTATGCCAACTACCTGTCCGGCAGTGGTTCCAGCGCGCTGGTGTTCCGCCACACCGTCGCCGCGGGCACTCTGGACACCACCGGCATTGCGGTCGGCGCGCTGTCGGCCAACGGCGGAACGCTGAAGGACGCCGCCGGCAACGACATGACGGTGACGCTGAACAGTGTCGGCAGCACTACGGCCGTTCTGGTGGACGGAATCGCGCCGACGGTGAGCGGCGTTTCGTCCACCACCGCCAACGGCAGCTACAAGGCGGGCGACATCATCGCCGTCACCGTGCAATTCAGCGAAGCGGTGACGGTGACCGGCACGCCGCAACTGACTCTGGAGACGGGGGCCACTGACCGCACCGTCGGCTACGCCGGCGGCAGCGGGACCAACACGCTGACCTTCAACTACACGGTGCAGGCGGGCGACACCAGCGCCGACCTGGATTATCTCAATACCACCGCGCTGGCCCTCAACGGCGGCACCATCCGGGACGCCGCCGGCAACGACGCCGTGCCGACCTTGGCCACGCCGGGGGCGGCCAATTCGCTGGGTGCCAACAAAGCCCTGGTCATCGACACGACCGCCCCTGTCATCAGCGCGGTAACGATTCCCGACGCCACGATGAAAGTGGGGGACACGGTGACCGCCACTATCACCGTGGCCAGCGACAGCGACAATTACACCCTGGTCTCCGGCTCCATCGGCGGCTTCACCCTGTCGAACCTGGCCAAGCAAGGCAACACCAGCTACACCGCCACGTTCACCGTCAGCGAAGGCGGCGCCGACGTGGCGGCAGGCAGCGACATCCCGGTCAGCCTGGTCTTGCAGGATACCGCCGGCAACCAGAGCACCGCCTACGCCACCGCGATCAGCCAGGCTGCCGATGCCGTCAACGCCCACACGCCGACCGATATGGCGCTGTCCGGCAGCAGCGTGCAGACCAACGCGGGAGCCGATGCCACCGTCGGCACCTTGTCGTCCACCGATGCCACCAGCGGCGACGGCTTTACCTACACCCTGGTGTCGGGTGCCGGCTCGACCGACAACGCCTCGTTCAACATCATTGGCGACACGCTACGCGCCAACGACCCCGCCAGCCTGTCCGTCGGGTCCCGCTCGGTGCGCATTCGCACCACCGATGCCGCCGGCAACGCCTTCGAAAAGGCTTTCGCCATCACGGTAACCACCAACAGCGCCCCCGCGCTAGGGGGCACTTTCACCGCTAATGGTGCGGTCGACGATAACGCCACCATCCAGCCGTTCAGCCAGGTGACGATCAGCGACGCGGACAACGACAACGTCAGCGTTACGATTGCTTACACCGCCGCCAACGGAACCCTGGCGGGAACCGGGTTGACCGGGAGCGCCGGTAACTACACGCTCGGTGCGACTGATGCCGCCACGTTGACCAGCCGATTGCAGGGGCTGGTATTCACCCCGACCGCCAATCACGTGGCGTCGGGCGGCACTGTGGTCACCCAGTTCACCCTGACCCCCAACGACGGTACCGTCAATGGCACGGCAAACAGCACCACCCAGGTGACCGCCACCTCGATCAACGACGCGCCGAGCGTGGCGGGCACTTACACCTTCGCGGGAACGGACGAAAACACCCCGACTACGGGCGTGCGGGTCTCGACGGTCATCGGTGGCCTCACCTATGGTGATCCCGACACCGGTGCGACTCCCGGCGTCGCCGTGACCGGGGCGACCGGCAATGGCGCGTGGCAGTACTCCACCGACTCCACCGACGGTGCGAACGGCGCCTGGACCGCATTCGGCGCCATGTCATCCAGCCAATCGCTGTTACTCGACGCCGGCAGTTGGATTCGCTATGTGCCGGACAACCAGAACGGAGAAACCGCGACCCTCACCTTCCGTGCCTGGGACCGAACCAGCGGCACCGTCGGCAGCCGCGTCGACACCACAAGTCATGGCGACACTACCGCCTTTTCCAGCGGCACGTCGGCCGGTTCGCTCAGTGTTGCCGCGGCCAACGACGCGCCGGCCATATCGGTACCCGGCAGCCAAGCGGTGAACGAGGATACCAACCTCACCATTGCCGGAGTTTCCATAAGCGATATGGACGCGGGATCGGGGACGGTGCGAGTGACGATGAGCGCCGGTCATGGGGTGATTACGCTCGCTTCCGCTTCTGGGCTTACCTTCGCCACCGGCGACGGCACCGCCGATGCGACCATGATCTTTACCGGTACCCTAACCGATATCAACGCCGCTCTATCCACGCTCGTCTACCGCGGCAACACGAATTACAACGGGTCCGACACCCTTTCCATCCAGGTGACCGACCAGGGCAACAGCGGTTCCGGCGGACCCAAGACCGACAGCGGCAGCATTGCCCTCACGGTCCAAGCGGTGAACGACCTGCCGACCGGGGCTAACGACGGCATCGAAGTCACGGGAGGACAAGTCCGCACGCTCGGCCTGCAAGATTTCCTCTTCGCTGACGCGGACGACGATCCGCTGGACAGCATCATCGTGACCGGTTTGCCCGCGAGCGGCAGGTTGACGTTGAACGGCAGCGACGTAACGGTGGGACAAACCATCCATGCCTCTGATCTCGTTGCCGGGAAATTAGCCTTCCTTCCTCAAGACGCGACGGCACCGGCGCAAGTGGCGCTCGTTTTCAAAGTCAGTGATGGCAAGAACTCCAGCACCGAAAGCTATACCCTGCACATCACCGTGCGGGCGGGACAGGTCGCCAGCAACGCTGTTCAGACTAACTCTGTTCAGATTGTGGAATTTAACGGCGCCGTCTCTACCGATCGTCAAGCCATGGAGGGGGGCGTGCTTACCCTATCATCCGCGGATGCCCTCGGCGGCGTGGGCGGGGGATTTGGCGATGGCATCGGCAGCAGCGACGGATCGGACAGCGGATTTGGCACAAACGCCATTGGCAGTGATTCCAGCAGCGGCTTCAGTAGCGGATCGAGCGGCCGGCAAAATGTCGCAGCGGTCTACGCCTTCGCTACCGAAACCGCGGCGGGCGGCACTATCGGCCTACCGTCCGATGCACTCGCCAACCTGGACACCGCTGCGGGAATCCAGTTCGACGCCGCTCAGGAAAACGGTGACGCATTACCCTCCTGGATCCAATTCGATCCCGACACGGGCGCTATAAAAGTGCTGGAGGGGGCCGACAAAACGGCTACGATCGTGATCACCGCGGTCGACGGCAAAGGCAACAGGGTGGTCATCAAGGTGGTCGTCAAGCCCAAAGGCTCGCCGAAGGCTTTCTGGGATGGGCCCGGCAACCGCGCCTATGTGGCCGACGCTACCGTATCGTTCACCGATCAACTCCGGGATCACGCCGGTTACAGTCGCGAACGGGGCGCGTTGTTGGCCAGTTTGGCCCAGATTTCCGGCGGATAAGATCGGGGCGATAGTTTTTACAAAAAATTCAATAAGAAAAAGAAAGGTAATGAAGCACATGCGAATCAGGTCGAATCGATGCCTCAGGGGGGCGACAGCGGGGATGGCGTTAGCGGTGGCGGCCGGGGGGCTGCTGTCAGGGTGCGGCTTGAAACCGAAGCCCTTGAGCCTGCAGGAGCGGCAAACGGTGCTAACGGAAGACCAGGCCGTTTTGTTCACGCAGCAGGAACCGGTCACGCAACCCTTAACCCTTTACGAGGCGATGGCGCGGGCGCTCAAATATAACCTGGACCACCGCGTCAAAATGATGGAAAAGGCGGTGGCCGAAGGGGGCGCTACCCTGGCGCGATTCGATCTGCTGCCCCAACTGATGGCCGACGCCGGCTACCGTGACCGCACCAATTTCAACGCATCGAGCAGCAAGGCGATCGAAACCGGCGAGCAATCCCTGGTGACGTCGACCTCTCAAGACCGGACCCGCTATTTGGGCGACCTGGTGTTCCGCTGGAACATTCTGGATTTCGGCGTGAGCTATTTCCGAGCCCAGCAGGAAGGCAACCGCGCCCTGATCGCGGAAGAAAACCGGCGGAAAATCTCCCACAAGCTCATGCAGGATGTGCGCAACGCCTACTGGCGGGCCGTCAGCGCGCAACGGACCGAACGCGAGATCCTGCCGGTCCTGGAGGAAGCCAGCGAGGCGCTGGCCTTGTCGCGGGAAGCGGAACAGGAAAAACTGCAATCTCCCCTGGAAGCCCTGCAATACCGCAGAGCATTGGTGGAAATCGTCCGTCGCCTGGAAACCCTGCTAGAACAGCAGAAAATGGCCAAGGCCGAACTAATGGGGCTGCTCAACCTGCCGTTGAATCGCCCGGTGCCTTTGGCCGAACCGGAAAATCCCGATCAAATGGCCTTGCCGGCGCTGGACCTGCCCATAACCCGGATGGAAGAACTGGCCCTGCAACTCCGTCCGGAATTGCGCCAGGAAATGTACCAGACCCGCATCAGCGTGGCGGAAACCCGGAAGGCTTTGCTGCGCTTGCTACCCGGTGTGGAAGTCAACTTCGGCGGCCATTACGACAGCAACTCGTACCTGCTCAACCAGAACTGGGCCGAAATCGGCGCGCAAATTTCCAAGAACGTCATGGAATTGCTGTCGGCTCCGGCGGCCATCGAAAATGCCGACAATCAGAAGGCGTTGGCGGACTCCCGCCGCTTGGCGGCGCACATGGCCATCCTCACCCAAGTGCACCTGACCCAGGAACAGCTGAGTCTAGCCAAAAAGCAATACGAGTGGTCGAGGGAACTCGACGATTTGACCCAGAAAATCAATCAACATACTGAAAACAGCGTGATGAACGAGGCCATGAGCCCGTTGCAGCGGATACGCTCATCGGTCGAAGCGGTGCTCACCAAGCTCCAGCGCAACCAAGCCTTTGCCGATGTCCAGGCGGCCACCGGCCAGCTGTACGTCTCGCTGGGCATCGACCCGCTGCCTGACGCCGTGGACGGGCATGACGTCAAGTCGCTGGCCAAGGCGCTCAAAGCGGTCGATTTCGAATGGATGCAAGGACATTTCCCCCAGCTCCAGACCGCGCCACGGTCGACGGGCGAAAATGGCATTAACGGAAAAGAGAAGGGCGGTGACGCCATTTCTTCGCGTTTCGATCATTCCGATCGGACGTCCGGTTAAGGGAGATGATTGTGCCTTTGACAGCCCGGATCGCCGGTATTGCCGCCGGCCTATGGATCGTTGTCGCCTTATCGCCGTGCATGGCGGAAGACGGCAGCGGCCCGGCGCTTACGGTGCCTCCCCAACCCGAGATTCGCGCCCAGCTCAACCCCCGTCACACCACGACCCTCTCGGCGGAACTGCCCGCCAAGATCCTTCAACTGACGGTGCGGGAGGGCGAGCGTTTCACGCGCGGCCAAACCCTGATCGGCTTCGACTGCGCCGTTCAGCAGGCCCAGTTGAACAAAGCCCAGGCGGTGCTGCACGGCGCGCAGAAGACCTACGAGGTCAACTCGCGCCTGTCCAAGCTGCAATCCATCAGCAGCTTGGAAGTGGAACTGGCGGCGGCCAAGGTGGCGGAAGCCCAGGCCGATATCGCCTTGAACAAAGCCTATCTGTCGAAATGCCAGGTGACGGCACCCTTCGACGGGCGGGTGGTGCAGATTTCCGCCCATGCCCATCAATACGTGAAAATCGGCGACCCGATCATGGAGATCCTCAACGATCGCCAATTGGAACTGCGCCTGATCGTGCCGTCGGTTTGGCTGCGCTGGCTCAAGACCGGCGAACGGTTCAACGTCCAGGTGGAGGAAACCGGCAAGGGCTATGTGGCCGAAATCGTCACTTTGGGGGCGCGTATCGACGCCGTGAGCCAATCCATACCGCTAGTGGCCCAGATTACCGGCCAGCCCCCGGAATTGGTCCCCGGCATGAGCGGCAAGGCGATCTTCAACCTCCATCACCCTTAGAGCCTTCCCGTGAATGCGGCCCATGCCGAACGACGTCAGCTTATCGGGCTGACCACCCTGTTGCTGCTGCAAAAAAATGCGCGCCACGCGGCGGAACTCGCGGAGCTGGCGTTCATCGCGGTCAACGACACCCGCCAGTTGCTGGAATACCGCCAGGCGGCGTTGTGGCAGGCCCTGCCACAATCTAAAGTCGCCGCGGTGTCCGGGATCGCGCTGGTCGATCCCCATGCGCCTTACGTGACATGGCTTCAGCGGCTGGGAGAGCATCTCGGCCAGGGACCGGGCGAAAACGCCGCAGCCTTTCAAGCCGAGGATCTGCCGCCGGAGTTGCGGGAAGATTGGAAACGATGGCTGCCCCGCCATGCCCTTTGGCTGCCTTTCCCTGCCAAGGGCGGGCCCTTGCCGGGTGCGCTTTTATTAGCCAGAGACCAAGCCTGGAACGAAGGGGAGATCCATTTGCTGGGGGAGTTGGCCGATGCCTACGGCCACGCCTGGCAAGCATTGCAGACGCGGAGTCGATGGTGGCGGGATATCCGGATCGGGCGGAAAACGCTTTGGCTGGTTTTGACCACGGCTTTGATTTTTTGCCTGCCGATCCGCCAATCGGTGCTGGCGCCGGCCGAGGTGGTGGCGGCCGATCCGACCATTGTGCGCTCGCCGTTGCAGGGTGTGGTCGATCACTTTCAGATTGAGCCCAACTTGCCGGTGGAAAAGGATCAACTCCTGTTGACCCTGGAAGACACCGACTTGAAAAACCGGCTGGAGGTGGCGAAGAAGTCATTGGCCGTCGCCGAGGCGGATTATCGCCGCGCGGCCCAGTCGGCCGTATTCGACGATAAAAGCAAGGCGGAGTTGACGATTCTCAAGGGGCGCATGGAACAACACGCGGCCGAAGTGAGCTATATGGAAGACCTGCTGGTGCGCTCCCGGGTGACAGCGCCTCACGCCGGCATTGCCATTTTCAGCGACGAGCACGATTGGATGGGACGTCCGGTGGAAATCGGCGAGCGCTTGCTCATGGTCGCCGATCCCCATGACGTGGAATTGGAAATCCGGCTGCCGGTGGCCGACTTTATCCGGCTGGAGGACAATGCCGAGGTCGCGATGTTCCTCAACATCGCGCCCCAGCGTCCCATCGAGGCCCGGCTCCATTCGGCGAGCTATCAGGCCGAAGTGACGACCGACGACGTCCTGGCCTACCGCCTTAAAGCACGCTACTTGAAAAACCAGGCCCTGCCCCGAATTGGCTTGAGGGGAACCGCCAAACTGTACGGCCAGCGGGTTACTTTGTTTTATTACGTGTTTCGCCGCCCCCTGGCGGCTCTCCGGCAATGGCTCGGGTTATAGCGGGACAGCCTCAAGGTTTGCCGCCGCTGCGCGAGGAACTCACGCTCCTTCCCGGTCCGCGCCAGGTCGATGGCGCGCCGACCTGGACCCTGCACGATCCGGCGAGCAACCGGTTTTTTCGTATCGGTTGGCGGGAGTTCGAGGTTCTGTCCCGTTGGCATCTGGGCGAGCCGTCCGCTATCGCCGAGGCCGTAAACACGCAGACGACACTGACGGTGAGCGCGAACGACATCGGCGGCTTTGCGGAATTTCTCGGACGACACAGCTTATTGCGCATGCCCGGCGTCGATAGCCGCCGCTTCCTGGAGCAGGCGCAAAAAGCCCGCCGGAGCCCGTGGGCCACGCTGTTGCACAATTATTTATTCTTCCGCGTTCCGCTGTTCCATCCCCATCGCTTTCTGGCCCGGATTTACCCCCGCATCGCCTGGATCTACTCCGGATACGTCGCCCTGACGCTGGCGCTGCTCGCGCTGATCGGCCTTTATCTGATATCGCGGCAATGGGAGCGGTTCATCGGTACCTTCCTGCATTTTTTCGACTGGTCCGGTTTGGTCTATTACGCCGCCGCCATCAGTGCGGCCAAAATCGTCCACGAGCTGGGGCATGCGTTCACTGCGTTCCGCTACGGTTGCCGCATTCCCACCATGGGCGTGGCCTTCATGGTCATGTGGCCCATGCTCTACACCGATGTCGGCGACGCCTGGCAGATTGTCGCGCGCCGGCCCCGGCTCGCCATCGCCGGGGCCGGCGTCGCCGCGGAAACGGGACTCGCGGCCGTCTGCACCTTATTGTGGAGTTTCCTGCCTGACGGTCCGGTGCGGAGCGCCGCGTTTTTGTTGGCCACCTCCGGTTGGCTGTTGACCTTGGGCATCAATCTGAACCCCTTCATGCGTCTGGACGGCTATTACCTCTTGGCCGATTGGCTGGGCGTGGACAATTTACAGCCGCGCTCTTTCGCGTATACGCGCTGGCACTTGCGCCGCCTGCTGTTCGGTATTGCCGACGCCCCGCCGGAAAGACTGCCGGCGCGAAGGGCGCGTTTCTTCATCGTTTATGCCTGGTGCACCTGGCTGTACCGGTTTTTTCTGTTCCTCGGCATCGCCCTGCTGGTCTATCACTTCTTTTTCAAGCTCGCCGGATTGTTGCTCATGCTGGTGGAAGTCGGTTGGTTCGTCGCACTGCCCGTGGCACGGGAACTGCTGGTCTGGCGCCGGCTGCCGGCCCACGCCTTCAACGCCCGTCGGACCCGGATCACCTGGGCCTGCGCGGTCTTTCTATCGGGCTTGCTGCTCGTGCCCTGGCGCACCGGCGTTCAAGTTCCCGCGCTGCTGAAGGTCGAAAACTATGCCGAAATCTTTGTTCGGCACGGCGCCCGTTTGGACGCTCTTCTGGCCGGCGATAACCAACGCGTCACAGCCGGGCAGCCGCTGGCGGTCCTGAGTTCCGCGGACCTCGACTACAAGCTTGACGAAGCGCGCCAAGAGGTCGATCTGCTCCAATGGCAACTGGCCTATTTCGGGCTGGAGCTGAAATTGATGGAGCAACGCCAGGTGCTGCTTAAACAACTGGAGACATCCACGGCGAAGCTGTCCGGTTTTCAGGAACAGCGTCGGGAATTGACCGTCCAGGCTCCGATGGCGGGAGTCATCCGGGATGTGAGCGATCAGGCGGATATCGGGCAATGGCTGGGCGAAGGGGAACGCTTGATGGTGGTGGTCGATCCCGATCGCCCGATGCTCGAAGCCTATATCGCCGAAGACGAATTGCTGCTGATCAAGGAGGGGGCGCCGGCGCGTTTCTATCCGGATGATCCTAGCCTCCCGCCGGTGAACTGCCATGTGATCCGGGTCGATCACGCCAGCGCCGCCGCACTGCCCCCTTATTTCGCCTCGCTCTACGAGGGTCCGCTGCCGGTCCGTCCCGTCAGCCGATCCGGTTCCTCCCTAGTTCCAGAAACGGCGGTCTACCGATTGATCCTCAAGCCCGACGAGGGTGATTTTTCGCCAACCGGCGTTCAACCGGTGATCCGTGGCGCGGCGCGGGTGGAAGGCGTCGCCCGAAGTCTCCTGGAGCGGGTGTGGCGGCAAACGGTTGCAGTGTTGATTCGGGAGTCGGGATTCTAAGCGGGAAATAGATGTTTACTCGGACCTGTTAGAGCATTTTCTGGTCTGGTGTAGCGCCCGTTATCGCGGGCGCTACAGGTCTTAGCCCCGTTCGGACGCCCCGAGCATCGGAGTCCGGCACCGGAATCGCCCAACGGGGCGCGGCAGGAAGCCGCGCTGCGACCGAGGCACACGGACGTGCCTTCGGTCGGCCCCGGTGCCGGACGAGACGCGCAGGAGCAGGGCGTCCGCCGGGTGGCCTTTTCTTTGGTTCCTTTCTTTTGGCCAAGCAAAAGAAAGGAACCCGCGTGCGGGGCGGCTCCCCGCTCCCAAACGAGTGGCCGCCTTCGGCGGCACCTTGGGCAGCGCTTCGGGATATCGATCTCGCTAGACCGAAATGAAAAACGCTCTAACTCTCGAAGTCGAAAACGGCGTCGGGTTGCGCTTTTTCCGTGGCGTTTACCTGTCCGAACGGAATGATCCCTGGCCGAGACTACCCGCCATGTCGGTCGTAACTGAGGACAGCGTGGCCGAAATCCAGCAGCGGAACCCCCAAAAACCGCGCCAACCCTTCGCCGCCGGCTTTCATGACTTCGCGATGATTCCAGGCGAATACCGGTCTTAGAATCGGTGCCAGGGCATTCATCCAAGCCTTTTTCGTGTGGACATTCCAGTCGTGGTTTACTTTCGCGTTGCGGCCATTCGGCCGAAACTCCCATCGACTGTACCCTTCGAGTTCTCCCAGAGCGCGAGCTTCGAGCAGGACCGGGCGTTCGATGCGTGTTACCTCCATGTCTATGCATAGTTTGTATGGAAGCTTGGTGCGCCAGACATAGCGGAGCACCAAGCCGACACCGGAGGGTTCTCCGGGTGCGATTTCGGTGACGTTTTCTATAAACGGCCACCATTGAGGACTAAGCCGAGTATCGAACATGGCATCCCAGACGGTTTCCCTGGGTGCTCCGAGATGCCAAGTCGTGGTTAAACCGTACCCATCTTGTCGAGAACCTAGCCTAAGACTCATGGTTCGTCCCTGAATTTTCCAAAGTAAAGCCGTAGTCGAATCACAACCTCGGCTCTTTCCTTGCGGGAAAAGGAGTATTAAGGCGCCTTATTCTCAGTAGACAAAACCGCCGGTTGTCGAGTTCTGCGGCGGATTGTTGCCTTGTGTAACGAGACGTTGAATCAGAAACTGACGCCCGCCTGCAACCACCATTTCTGGGTATCGACGTTGCCGGCGAACGCCCTGGGATTGGACGAGTTGTAGTCGGCGAACTTGAAGAGCAGGGAATAATGCTTGCCGAATTTCTTCTCCACTTGGACGTCGAATTCCTCGCCGTAACGGATGTTGCCGGTGTCGTCCCGGAAATCGTGGTAGACGAACCAGAGATCCACGCCATAAAGATTGGTTTTGAACGTGCCGTACACATCACGGATGCCGTCGGCGGGCGTCACCAGGAATTTGTCCGCCCAGCCCTGAAAGGCGTGCAGCGTCGCGAGCGGCGTGCGGAAGCCCTGGCCGTTGTCCGAGCCCAGTTCCTCGAATGAGCCTTTGAAGACGAAGCCCCACAGATCGACGCCGCCTTCGGCCATCCAGTAATCGACCTTGAAGTCTCTCGGGTTTTCGGCGTAGTCCTCCTGCCAGGCGTATTCGGCTGTGTAAAGGGCCTTGATCTTGTCGGTGATCGGCGTCGCGCCGTCAAAACGGACGCCTACGGTTTGGGTGGAATTGGTGAAGGTATTGAACGTCCGGGTCGGAAAGCTTTCGTTTCTGTTGTCGTAATCCAGCCATTCGCCGTGAACGACGAACTTCCCATAGGGTAATCCGGTATAGGCGATATTGAAGACGGGCGAATTCATGCCGATGGTGCGGGAGGTGATGTCCTGCACCTTCCAAATGTAACCGGCGGTGATGGTAGTGTCGGGCAAGCTGGCGTTGGTGATGGCCACGGCGTCATAGGTCTGTTCCAGTTGCCGCCAGATGACGTTGCCGATGAAGCGGTGGTTGTCGAAGATGATCCGCTGACGGCCGACTTTCACGTTGGTTTGAGGCAGGCCGCCGTAATTCACCCATAACTGGTTGACCTCGTTCTCCTGGGGATCGGCGATGACGGGATGGCGTATTTTGTCGTTGCGGGTGCTGTTGTAGTCGTTGGTGAAGATGTCCTGGTTGCCTTCGTATTCGGCGAATGCCTTGAAACCGTGGAATTCCGGAGTCAGATAGCCGATGCGCGTCCGGATCATGTCGGCCTTGGCCACCTCGGACAGGTTTTGTTGATCCACGTATTCGAACCGATACCGGATGTCGACGTTGAACTTGCCGCCCCCCACATTCATCGCTTTCTCGATACTCTCGTTAAAGCCCTCCGCAAAGGCGGGGCTGGTGGCGCTAAGCCCCAACATGAAAAGCCGCACAAAACCGCCGCTGCTCAGCGGCCGACTGATAACCTGCATGACCGAACCCCCACTTGTTCTGATTAAAATTAGATAATAAAAAAGGCGTCGTCCGCGATATCGATACCGCGGGCGGACGCCTTTGTCCGAAAGCCGGGCGCCACCGTCGGCGCTCGACTCTAGTTGCTTATAGTCTTAACAGAAAGCGTGCCAAGCCCGTTTAACGGGCTAAGAAGCTGTCTTCGAACTACTGCGCGCCGCCATACGCGCGTTGCTCAAGGGCTCAAAATCCTCATGTACGCCTCTGTACACTCCGGTTTTTCGCCCTTTCGCGCCTTGTCCTGACGTCGCTCGTGACGTTTGAAGACAGCTTCTAAGCAAACCGGACAAGGCGGCAGGCGGCGCGGTGCCGGTGAGCGCACACATTGTGTGCGACAAAAAAGTGCGCGATGCGCGAAATGCGGGCGGAATCCATCGTAAAGTCAATCCGTCAGCCCTTCCAAGGTAAGTAGGGTTCGGGCCACGTCCGCGACGCGCATGTTGCGGCTCATCGCCGTTTTGCGCAGCAATTGATACGCATCCTCCTCGTTCAGTCCTTTACGCTGCATCAGAATGCCTTTCGCTTTATCCACTACTTTCCGGTCGGCCAGCTGAATCTTGGTTTCCTGCAACTCGCGTTTGAGGGCTTCGAACTCGCGGAAACGGGCCATCGCCACCTCGACGATCGGCATGATGCGTTCCTGACTGAGGCCGTCCACCACGTAAGCGCTAACGCCGGCCTGCACCGCCTGGCGGATGTAGTCGCTGTCGCGCTTGTTCGAGAACAGGATGATCGGTTTGGGCTGGTCGCGGCTGATCTCCCGCATTTGTTCCAGGGTGTCGCGACCCGGCGCTTCCAGATCCATGATGACGATGTCCGGCTGGCACTCCTTGAGTTCTCGAAGCAAGTTATGGCCGTGCTTGATCCGTGCGACGACATGATGGTTCGCATCGCGCAGGGCTTGCTCCAAAATGGCGCTTCGGGCCGAATCCTGGTCGACCAGCATGATTCTCAGTCTCATGGGTTGACCCTGGCCAATGCGTCCAGTGTGACCTGCCGGTTGTGCAGCTCGAAGCGTTCCAGATAGTCCATTGGACGGAACGGATCGAATACGAGTCCGTCCAGGAACCGATCCGCACCCAGCGTTAGTGGCTCGGAGGCTTCCCGGAGGGTCCACGGTTCGTCATGCTGTCCTTCAGTTTTGTAGTCCAGAGTGGGGCAGGGCAGGCCCAGAGCCTGGGCGGCTTCCCGGTAAAGGTCCGGGCGATAGACCTCCTCCGCAAGCTTACGCATGTCGATCGGGGCACGGAGCTGTCCCCAACGGTACATTTGCGTGATGAACCAAACCGCGTGCGAGCGCCAAGGAAAAGTCGCTGCATAGCGGAAGAACACGTTGAAATCGGGAAGGGGCGTCGGCGCAGCGTCGATCTGGTAGTGAAACGAGCCGGTCATGGACATTTTCACCACGTCCGCCGGCGCGTTGACGTAGTCCTCGCGGGCCAGGATGTCGACCACTTCGATGCGGTTTTCCGATTGGTCGATCCATCGCGCCGTCTCCAGCAGCGCCATCAGCAAGGCCCGGTGAGTGTTGGGGTGCCGCTCGGCCCAATCGCGGTTCACGCCCAGCACCTTTTCCGGCTTGTTGTTCCAGATCTCGTAGTCGGTGATCAGAGTCCGTCCGACGCCGGTGGTCACGGCCTGCGCGTTCCAGGGTTCTCCGACGCAGTAGCCGTCGATCTCTCCGGAGCTCAAATAGCTCACCATGTGCGGCGGCGGGATGACGACCAGGCGAACGTCCCGGTCCGGATCGATGCCGCCGGCGGCCAGCCAATAGCGCAGCATGTAGTTGTGGGTTGAAAACGGAAACACCGTGGCGAAGCACAGGGATTCGCGCCCCGCGCTTCGACCGGCTTCGATCGCTTGCTTCAGGGCGCGGGCGCTCATGGGCCGCTCGGCCGCGGCCGCCGGATCGAGTTCCGCCATGCGCCGGTACAAGTCTTGCGAAACGGTGATGGCGTTGCCGTTGAGATCCAGCGATAGCGCGGTTATGGTCGGCTTTTTCAGCTCCCCGAGGCCCAGCGTCGTGGCGATGGGCATTGCCGCCAGCATGTGGCCGCCGTCCAGCACGCCGGTAAAGACCTTGTCGCGGACGTTGGCCCAGGATACCTCCCGGGAAAGCGTTACCTCGAGGCCGTGTTTTTGAAAAAAACCTTTTTCATGAGCAATAACGAGCGGAGCGCAGTCCGTTAGCGGGATGAAGCCCAAGTTGAGCTTGGTCTTTTCGAGTCCTTCGCCGCCTCCGGCATGAACGCCGGCCCGCAGCCATTGGGGAACCAAGGTCATGACTTAAGGATCTCCTTGTCCGGAATTATCGGGTTGATAACCTTGTGGAATGTCTAAAGCGGATCACGATGCTTTCGAAAGCGCTCTGCCGCGAGTGTTGATTAGCACTGACCATGCCAGAAGCTGCCGGAACCTAGCCATAGAGTGCTCGGCATTTGGGGAAGTTAGGCGGCGAGCCGATACCTACAGAGTGCATCCGTAATGGTAGGCCGGGATAAGCCTGTCCTGAGCCCCGTCGAAGGGGCGTCAGCCGTTCCCGGCGCTCGGGTGCCGTATGACAAATCGGTAGGGCGAGGCGCAACGCGGCGAGCGGGCAGGCCACGGAAGGCTTGCCTCAGACTCGCGAGTGAAGCGGGACGGCGTAGCGTGGCGAGGCCGATTTGCACGCATAGCGCCTGAAGGGTACGGCACACGGATGTGCCGTATGAAACGCGGAGCCAGTCCTGAGCCAAGTCGAAGGGCCTCTTATTCGAGCCTACACAATGCCTCAGGCTGGGCATACGGAATTTGATGCGCACAAACACGAAGCAACATCGGCGCGTTGTTGCTTCCTAGAAATACTTAAGCGTTAATGCCTGGCAACAAAGATTTGAGCTCGGGAATGCAGGAACCACAATTCGTTCCCGCTTTGAGCGCTGCACCAATTTGTTCCGGAGTGGATAGATTCTGCTTCTGAATGGCGCGTTTCAAGGTGTTGATGCCTACGCCGAAACACGAGCAGACGATGCGCCCCTGATCGTCCTCCGCCGAAGCGGGTTTTCCGGCCAGAAGACTCATGCGAGTTCGATCGGGCACTTCATCCAAAGCGAATAAACCGGCCAGCCAACTGCGGGGCGGCAATTCGAAGCTTCGATTGACGAACATGCAAAGCTGCAGTTGTCCATCGTGCAGAAGCGCGCAACGGTAGCGGCCCGAGTGCGAATCGGCGAACTCCAGCCATTCCTCCTTGCCTTGCTCCGGTATCGCGGGAGAGGGTTGATGCGGTGAAGGCAAGCCGGTCAGTCCGCGTACCCAGGCAGGCCAATCGGGGGGCGATTCGGGACCCGCCAGCTCGTAAAGCCAATAGCCGTCTCCGCGTGTCGTGACGCGGTACTCGACCTCAAAGGGACCGAGCGGTTCGCGTGACAGCAAGAAACCATGCCACGCCGGTCGGTAGGGCGCGATCCGAACGGGCGTGTGCTTGGATTCGGGCTCGCCGGATAAAGGGTCGGTCGCCGGATTCACCAAAGCATTGACCAATCCCTTGGTCGTATTTAGGCCGCTCCAATGCATCGGTACGAATACCGAGCCGGGTTGCTGATCTTCGGTGACGCGGGCCCGGGCCAAAGCGTGGCCAAAGCGGCTCTCCAGCCGAACCAGCGCGCCGTCCTGAATGGCGAAGTGGGTCGCATCGTGCGGATTCAACTCGGCGTAGGGTTCGGGGGCATGATTCGTCAGCCGGGCGGTTTTGCCGGTGCGGGTCATCGTGTGCCATTGGTCGCGGATACGTCCGGTATTGAGCACGAGAGGATAAACCGCATCGGGCGTGTTGGCCGGCGCTCTAGGGACAACCGGCACCATTCTGGCGTGGCGGCCGGCGGTTGAAAATCCGCCTCCGTCGAACAGGCGCGGGACGCCCTCGGGATGAAGCTCGTTGACAGGCCATTGCATCGGCTTCAAGGCGTCGTAGCCGGCTAGGTCGAGTTTCGCCAAACCCGAAATGTCGAACACGCGCTCGCCATCGTTCCGAAAGCCGGAAAGCCGTGCGTGCTCGACGAAGATTTCCCAAGGCGATTCGTAGCGAAAGCCTTCGTCATACCCCATGCGTTGCGCAAGCCGGCTAACGATCCACCAATCCGGCTTCGCTTCGCCGGGCGGCGCGAGAAACGGCCGCTGGCGCGAAATGCGTCGCTCCGAATTGGTCACGGTGCCGTCCTTCTCGCCCCAAGCCAGTGCGGGCAAGTTCACATGGGCGTAGCCGCCCAGATCAGTGCCGGACTCGCATTCCGAAACCACGACGAATTCGCAGCGGCTGAGGGCATCCCGCACGGCGTTCGCATCCGGCAAGCTGACCGCCGGATTGGTAGCCATGATCCAAACCGCTTTCACGCGTCCGTCGGCGACCGCTTGAAACAGCTCCACCGCCTTGAGTCCGGGCTTCTCCGGTATCCGCGGAGCGTTCCAGAATTCCTGCACGATCCCGCGGTGTTCGGCGTTCTCGATCTCGAGGTGTGCCGCGAGCTGGTTGGCGAGCCCTCCGACCTCCCGTCCGCCCATGGCATTGGGCTGACCGGTCAAGGAGAATGGGCCCATGCCCGGTTTGCCGATCCGCCCCGTGGCAAGATGCACATTGATAATGCTGTTGACCTTGTCCGTGCCGCTGGAGGACTGGTTGACGCCCTGCGACCAGGCGGTAACGACTTTTTCGGTGCGAGCGAACCAGTGGTAAAAAGTCGCCAAGTCCGCCTCGGGAACGCCACAGGCTTGAGCGACGGCGGGCAGAGATCCGGCGGTTTCGCGTGCGGATGCGAATGCCCCGGCGTAATGGCTGAGATGGTTTTCCAGGAAACCGAAATCGATCCTGTCGTGTCGACGCAGATAATTCAGGAGCCCGTTGAACAGAATCACATCGGTGCCCGGCCGGATCGCCAGGTGCAGATCGGCGGATTGACTGGTCGCGGTTCGGCGGGGATCGATGTTAACGATCTTCAGCCGGGGATTTTGCTGTTTGGCTTTAACCATGCGCTGAGACAGCACGGGATGGCACCAGGCCGCGTTGGAGCCGACCAGCACGATAAGATCGGCGAGTTCCAGGTCTTCGTAGCAGCCGGGCACCGCATCCTCGCCGAACGCCCGCTTCTGGCCAGCGACTGTGGAAGACATGCAGAGGCGGGAGTTGGTGTCGATATTGCCCGAGCCGAAATAGCCCTTCATGAGCTTGTTCGCGACGTAGTAATCCTCGGTTGTCAGTTGGCCGGAGACATAGAACGCGATGGCGTCGGGACCGTGGGTTTTGATGACGCGTCGGAAGGCGTCGGCTACCGTGTCCAAGGCTTCGTCCCAGCTGGCCCGACGATCGCCGATTTTGGGGAAAAGCAGCCGGGTTTCCAGCGACAGGGTTTCGCCCAGCGCCGAACCCTTCGAGCATAGCCGTCCGAAATTGGCCGGATGTTCCGGATCGCCCTTGATGTCCGCCGACTGGCGACCCGTCGGCACCGCCAGCACGCCGCAGCCGACGCCGCAGTAAGGACAGGTGGTGCGGGTGGGAGGATTGCTTGTGTTCATTGGGTGATCCTTAATCGTATTGCGCGACAACGGCGGAGGTATTTTTGCTGGTTCCCAAACTCCAGCTTGGGAATCAACAGAGATAAATGTTCGTCTCCGCTAAGCGGTTTTCATCACGATTTAGCGGCGTGGATTGGGACGTCGCTCGTACACCCAAATGTAGGCCGGAATAAGCCCTTCGACTTCGCTCAGGACAGGCTCCGCGTTTCCGGCGTTTTCGTCCGTCGAGCGCCGGGAACGGCTGGCGCCCCTTCGACAGGGCTCAGGACAGGCTTATCTCGGTCTACCATCCGTGATCTGAGCAGTCGTAGGTTGGCAATCCTTTGGCGATAAATCGGTCTGGGGGTGCTACACCAAACCGGAAAATGCCCTAATCGACCTTAAAAAACAATTTTAAGCAAAATAGGTTTGGCATGTACTCATGCCAAACCTACTCAATGATCATCCGGCAGCACGCCCACCTGCGGCATGTTGGCCAAGCCGGTTTCGCGGGCATGCTCTTGGAAAGCCCGGTTGCGCCAGAAGAAGGCTCCCGGCATGGTTGTGGGAATCACCAGCACGTAAAAGAGGGCGCGGCCCGCCACTGCCGTCGCCGTGATCGCCAGTGCCGCCGTCAGCCAGGCCAGAAGGCCGGCGGCGCCATCGGGGCCAGTGCTTCCCAGCACCGCAACAAGGACGAATCCCAGCGCCAGCCCGCCGTTTCTGGCCAGATAAGTCTTTCCAAAGGTGGTGCGCTGCTCCAAGTCGGAGGCGGCCGCCTCGCCGCCGCGCCGGACGAGATAACGCCGGTGGGCGATCAGACCCAGTCCCTCGATAGCAATCCCCAAGGCCATCGGCCAAGCGAGACCCGCCAGGAGTCCGCTAAAAGTCTGGCCCTGCACGGCGAGGCTCAGGGCATAGAAGAGCCCCACCATCAGCGCGCCCAGGGTAAGCATATTGCCGTAGAAGCTGGTGGCGACCTGCCAGTGGTCCCAGAAAGGACGCGCCGGAATTCGGTAGATGCGGTACATGGCATAGAGCGCCGCCGGTCCCGCGACGGCGGCGACAAAGCCGCACAGCCCCCTCAGAAAAGAGAAGGCGGGTATCACTGTGAGCAGCGCGTAGCCCGACAAGGCGCCGTAGAACACCGCCAGCGACGCGACCTCGCGGCTTACCGGCGAGTACTTGAGGTTGTTGAAGGCGCGGTAAAAGCGGTGCGGCTTGCCCAGGTGCATCGTCGAGAGGGCCAGGGCGAAGGTTTGAAGGCCTAGGAGGATGAACAGCAGGACCTTGAAAGTTGCCGGATGAGCCGAGGGCGCCAGGGCCTCGAATCCGAACCGAGGACCCAGGTAGAGGATCAGGAAGGCACCGATCACGCCCTGTGAAAGGAGGGTGAAGACCACCAACGGGTCCTCGCGCGAACTCAGTTTGCGCAGATTCCATTCGGGCTCCGGCATCCGTTCCGCAGCTTGGGTCCGGTAGGTGTCTTGAGCTTCCGCTGCCCGAACGTAGCGGAGAGGCATGCTGTCCGGACGCGTCATCTCGGAAGGGAGTGGCTGGGTCTGCTGAAAGCGGATGTTGGGATGGGTGATGGACGGGTCAGGAAAGCCGGGGATGGCGAGCTTCACCTCTTCGCGGTTTTCCGGGGGCGTTTCGATCACCCCGAAATCCAGCGCGCCCCCCAGACACGCCGCCGCGCAGGCGGGTTTAAGCCCCACTTCGAGGCGGTCCACGCACATATTGCACTTGGACACCTGCCCTTTGACGGGATCGAGCTGGGGCGCGTTGTAGGGGCAGACCCAGGTGCAGTAGCCGCAGCCGAAGCAGATGTCCGGGTCCTGGAGCACCGCGCCGTATTCGGCGAACTTGGTGTAAGCTCGGGTCGGACAGCCCTTGAGGCATACCGGGTCGTCGCAGTGGTTGCAAGCCATGGAGATGTTGAGGCGCCGGTAATCGGGGAAGGTACCGCCCTCCAGATAGCCTACCGAGCGGAAGCTGAGGTGGGCGGGCAGGTCGTTCTTCTCGCTGCACGCCGCCTCACAGGCATGGCAGCCGATGCAGTTGTCGGCGGTGAAGTGGAAGCCGTGCTGCTTATAGCGGTTCGGATTGGTACCTACGCCTGGATTGTTGTTGATGTTAAGGCTTTGGCCAGCCAGCGGATGATCTTCCTCCACCAACTGGATGGGCTTGCCGTGTTGGTTGATTGCCGCGCCGTTGGCGGGCGGGACGAAGGCATAGGCCGGTTCTTCTTCGCGTACCTTGATGAACATGATTTGATTTACCTCATACCGCAAAGTGCATGTTCTGCACGGTGCCGTAATGTCGTAGGATGCGGTGACGTAGGAACCGCATCGCTCGCGATCGATCGGTGCGGTTCGGGTACTCACCGCACCCTACGGCTTACCTTGCTGCTCGCTTAAAAACTTCGCGCCGCCACGTTAGCCGCCGCCGCCGCCTTCTGATCCGCCGCCGGTTCGATGCGCACCGCGCACTGCTTGAAGGCGGGTTGGCGCGAATGGGGGTCCAGGAGCCCCAGGGTCAGGCGGTTCACGCATTCGTGGAAGTGAAAGGGGATAAACACCATATTGGGCGGGACCCGCTGGGTGAGCTGGACCAGCACCACCGTTTCCCCCCGACGGGAGACCAGGCGGGCATAGCTCATGTGCCCTATGCCCAGTTCCCGCGCCGCATCGGGGTTCATCTCCATGTAAGGGGTGGGGCTGAACTTGTTGACGTTGCCGATCTTGCCGGTGCGGGTGCGGGTGTGGAAATGCTCCACCACCCGCCCGCTGTTGAGCCAGAAGGGATAGTCGCCGTCCGGACGTTCGTTGTCATCCTCGAAGGGCAGCGGAATGAGCTTGGCCCTGCCGTCGGGATATTGGAATACGCCGTCGGCGTAAAGGCGCGCGGCGCCCTGTTCCGACCCTTCCGAGCAGGGCCACTGCAGGCCCCGGCCGGCCTCGATCTTGTCGTAATCCATTCCGGAATAATCCAGGAAGCGTCCCCTGGAAAGCTCCCGCATTTCCTCGAACACCTCGGCCGGCGTTTCCGGAAAGCGGAGGTTCCGACCCTGCTCGAAGCGTTTGGCCATCTGGTTGAAAATCCAGAGGTCCGGTTTGGCCTCCCCCGGCGGTTCCGTGACCTTGCGTACCAGGTTGACGCGCCGCTCGGTGTTGGTGAACACGCCCTCCTTCTCGCCCCACAGCGCCGCCGGGAGGTAAACGTGGGCGTACTGGGCGGTTTCCACGTCGCTGTAGGCGTCCTGCACCACCACGAACTCCAGCTGCTCTAGGTTCTTGCGGATGCGCTGGCTATTCGGCATGGAGGTCAGGGGATTGGTGGCGATGATCCACAGTCCCTTGACCTCTCCGCGCTCGATGGCCGGGAAGATGTCGGTCATGAAGAGGCCCCGCTTCTCGGGAAAGAATTCCTTATTCAGGCCCCAGTATTTGGCGATGGTTTCCCGGTCCTTCTCCTTTTCCAGTGCCCGGTAGCCCGGCAGCCCCGAGCAGGAGGACCATTCGCGGGTACCCATGGCGTTGCACTGGCCGGTGATGGAGAGGCTGGTGCCGCCGGGCCTTCCGATGTTGCCGGTGATGAGGTTGAGATTGTTGATGCCCACCACACCGTCGCTGCCATGGGTGCTCTGGTTGATGCCCATGGTCCAGATGCTCATGGCGGCGCCCGCCCTGGCATACAGCCGGGCCACCTGGCGGATGGTATCCGCGGGAATGCCGCAGACGCGCGAAGCCGAGACTGGATCATACTTCTTGACCAGTTCGGCGAACTCCACGAAGCCGCTGGTGTGCGCCTCGATATAGGGTTTGTCCTCCAGTCCTTCCTCCAGAATCACATGGGCCAGCGCGTTCAGCAGCACCACGTCGGTGCCTGGTTCGATGGTCAGGTGAAAATCCGCCATCTGGGCGAACATGGTGACCCGCGGGTCCACCACGACCACCGGGAACCGGCGTTTTTCCAGGGCCTGCTTGAGGCGCCAGAAGATGATGGGGTGCTGCTCGGGGAGATTGGAGCCGAAGGCCAGGAGGCATTCGGTGTGGGCGAAATCGTCGTAGCAGCCGGGCGGGCCGTCGCTGCCGAAGGAGCGCTTGTAGCCGGATACCGCCGAGGACATGCACAGGGTGGTGTTGCCGTCGTAGTTGTTGGTGCCGAGGACGCCGCGGGTGAGCTTTCCCAGGGTATAGAACTCCTCGGTGAGGATCTGGCCGGTGGAGAGCACGGCGAAGCTGTCCCGCCCGTAGGTTTCCTGGATGCGCTTGATTTCGCCGGCCACCCGGTCCAGCGCGGGGTCCCAGTCGGTGGCGCGGAATGGTTCGGCGATGTTTTCCCGCAGCAGGGGGACCCGGCCGCGGTTGGCGCTGTCGAACAGCTCGTATTCGAAAATCCCCTTGATGCACAGCTTGCCCTGATTCACGCGGGCGTCGCCCACGCCCCGCGCGGCCACCCCCTTGCCCGCGGCGTTGACGCCGACCTCGATGGAGCAGCCGGTGGAGCAGTAGCCGCAGGTGGTGTAGCGCCAGTCCACGACGCCTTTGTCGGCGATTTTGATGGGATTTTTCTGATGACGTCCGAACAGCATGGCTCAGTCTCCCGCCGCTTCGGAGGGCCGGCCGAGATACACCCGGCCGGCTTCCACCTTCACGGCATAGGTGCGCGTGCAGCCTGTGTCGGGGGCGACCGCCTCGCCGGTTTCGAGGGAAATCACCCAGTTGTGCAAGGGGCAGGCGACGTGCTTGCCGTGCACGATGCCTTGGGACAGCGGGCCGCCCTTGTGGGGACAGCGGTCGCGGACGGCGAAGAACTCGTCTTCCACGGTGCGGAACACCGCGATATTGCCGAAGGCGGTTTCGACGATGCGGGAACCCTGAAGCGGGACGTCCTCGACTTGGCCGATTTCTATCCATTCGCTCATGTGCTTCACCCTACCTTTCTCAGCGGCATGAATTGCCCGCGCTCGGATTCTTTGGCCAGTTCCGCCCAGGGGTCGACCTGCGCGTTCTTCTGGGATTCCAGGAACCGTTGATGCAGCGCCTTCCGGCCTTCCGCATCGTCGACGATGCGCTGCTTGACGTAGGCGAGCCCCACCCGCTCGATCCAGTGGGCGGTGCGTTCGAGATAGCGGGCTTCCTCGCGGTACAGTTGCATATAGGCGCCGCAGTATTCCTTGACCTCCTCCTCGGTCTCGACCTTGCAGAGGAAGTCCGTCGCCCGTACCTTGACCCCGCCGTTGCCACCCACGTGCAGTTCCCAGCCGGAATCCACCGCCACCACGCCGAAATCCTTGATCGTGGCTTCGGCGCAGTTGCGCGGGCAGCCGGACACGGCCAGTTTCACCTTGGCCGGGGTCCAGGAACCCCAGGTCATCTTCTCGAGGTCGATGCCCATCTTGGTCGAATCTTGCGTGCCGAAGCGGCACCACTCCTTGCCGACGCAGGTTTTGACGGTACGCAGGGATTTGCCGTAGGCATGGCCGGAGACCAGCCCGTGCTTGCCGAGCTCCGCCCAAATCGCGGGTAACTGCTCTTTCGGCACGCCCAGGAGGTCGATCCGCTGGCCACCGGTGATCTTGACCGTAGGAACGGCGAACTTCTCCGCCACGTCCGCGATTGCCCGAAGTTCCTGCGGATTGGTGACGCCGCCCCAAATGCGCGGAATCACGGAATAGGTGCCGTCTTTCTGGATATTGGCGTGGGCCCGCTCGTTGATGAAGCGCGATTGCGGGTCATCCCGGTACTCGTCGGGCCACTGGCAGAGCAGGTAATAATTGACCGCGGGCCGGCAGGAATGACAGCCATCGGGGGTTTTCCAATTCAGTAAGCGCATGACCTCGAGGATTGTCTTCAGGCCTTCCGCGCGAATGGTCTCCCGCACCTCTTCGTGGGTATGGTCGGTGCATTTGCACAGCGGCTTCTTGGCAGAGCTGACCGAGTAATCGCTGCCCAAAGTGCTTTGCAGAATCTGCTCGACCAGCCCGGTGCATGAGCCGCAGGAGGCGGAGGCCTTGGTGTGGGACCGTACCTCCTCCAGGGTGAACAGCTTTTTCTGAACGATGGCGTCGACGATCGTTTTCTTGCACACCCCGTTGCAGCCGCAGACTTCGGCCGTGTCCGGCATGAGTGCCGCGCGGTTTTCCGCTCCGTGGCCGGAGTCGCCCAAATGCGCCTGGCCGAACAGGATGTTTTCCCGGAAGGCGGCGATATCGGTGCCGTCGCGCATCATCTGGAAATACCAGGCGCCGTCCCCGGTGTCTCCATAGAGCACCGCGCCTTTGATGCGGTTGGACTCGACCACCAACTTCTTGTAGATGCCCCGCGAGGGGTCCTGGAACAACAGCTCTTCGTAACCGTTGCCGCCCTGGAACTCGCCGGCGGAAAAAAGATCGATGCCGGTCACTTTCAGTTTTGTGGAGGTTACCGAGCCCTCGTAGCGGGCGATGCCGTATTCGGCCAGGTGATTCGCACAAACCTTGGCCTGCTCGAACAGCGGGGCCACGAGGCCGAATAACTGTCTCCGGTGTTGCACGCATTCGCCCACGGCATAAATGCGCGGATCGAAGGTCTGCATCGTGTCGCTGACCAGGATGCCGCGCTCGCAATGGATGCCGGCGCTCTTGGCCAGCTCGATGTTGGGACGGATGCCCACCGCCATGACCACCAGGTCGGCCGGGACTTCCGAGCCGTCCTTGAAGCGCACGGCGGTGACGCGGTCGCTGCCGAGGATGGCTTCGGTCTGCGCTTCCATCCGGAAATCGAGGCCGCTTTCCTGCAAGGCGCGTTTTAGGAGATCGGCGGCGGGCTTGTCCAACTGCCGCTCCATCAGCGTGTCGAGGAGATGCACCACGGTCACCGTCATCCCCCGTTTCTTGAGGCCGTTAGCCGCTTCCAAACCCAGCAAGCCACCGCCGATGACCACGGCATGCCGGTATTTCTCGGAAGATTCCAGCATCAGATCCACGTCGCGGATGTCGCGGAAACCGACCACCCCCGGCAGTTCCTTGCCCGGCACCGGCAGTATGAAAGGCATGGAGCCCGTCGCCAGCAGCAGCCGGTCGTAGGAAGCTTCCATACCGTCCTCGGTGCGCACCAGGCGCCGGCGACGGTTGATTTCCGTGACCTTCCGCCCTTTATGCAGGGTGATGCCGTTGGACTCGTACCAGGAGTCGTCGTTGAGGATGATGTCGTCCAGCTTTTTTTCGCCGGCCAGGACCGGGGACAACAGGATGCGATTGTAGTTGCAGTGCGGTTCGGCACCGAACACGGTGATGTCGTATGTATCGGGGGCGATTTTCAGCAGCTCTTCCACTGTACGAATGCCGGCCATGCCGTTGCCGATGACGATGAGTTTCTGTTTTTTCATGGCTTACCTACCTCCGGGATAAATCCCACTCGTCAAATCAAATTTTTTGTAGGATGCGGTGATCTAAGGAACCGCATCATTCACGTGCAATACCGTCTATAAACGCCTAAACCCTCCCGTGAGCCTGAAACAGGCACGCCATCAGCAACCCGAACAGAAGCAATGCCGTCAATTGCCAGAACAGGACCGGATTGCGTTGGTACAGGGGGATGGGGCGGCTGGAGATGCGCTTGCCGCCGCCCTTGGACAATCCCGACTCCAATTCGAAGGCCAGTTCTATGGCGTCGGCATAGCGCTCGTCGGGGTCAACCGCGACGGCGCGGGCCAAAGCCGCGTCCAGCCAGACCGGCAGATCCGGGCGGCGGCCGGTCAGGGGCCTGGGCTTTCCGAATCGGGGGGTGCTGAAGGGTTCAATTTCGCCGTAGGGATAGGCGCCGCCGGAGAACAGGCGATAAAGCGTGACGCCTAGGGCAAATACGTCGCTGGCGACGCTGCCCCGCTCTCCGTGGAACAATTCCGGCGCCATGTAGCTGGCGGTGCCCGGCATCGGATCGGCCTGGTCCTCGTCCCAAGCCGGCAGCCGCGCTATTCCCAGGTCCAGCAGTTTCAAGCCGCCGCCATCCGGAAGCAGGATATTGTCCGGCTTGATATCGCGGTGCACGATCTGTTGGCGGTGCAGGGCGTGCACCGCCTTGCACAGCTTAAGGGCGAGGTCGATGCCCGGCTCCAGGCCGATACGGGCTTTCCGCCCCAGGTATTGCTCGAGCGTCGTGCCGGGATAATAAGGCATGACCGAATAGAGGCGGCTCTGCCGTCCCGGCGGCTGCTCCAGAATCTCGGCCACCCACGGGCTCTTGACCCGCGCGCCGATCCAGGCCTCCCGGAGAAAGGCGTCGTGGTATTCCCGCTCGCTGGCCACCCGCGGATGCGGGAATTTGACCACCACAGGGTTGCCGTTGCGCCGGTCGATGGCCAGGAACAAGGCACTGTAGCGCCCGGAAGACAATGACCGTTCCAGTTGAAAGTCGTCCACCGTCTCGCCGGGGGTGGGCAGCTCCAGGATGGGCAGGGCCTCGATGGTTTCCCGCAGCGATTGCCGGTCGGCCTTGGGCAGGGCGATGACATCCATCACCAGAGCGGTGATGTTGTCGTTGCTGCCGTGTTCGAACGCCAGTTCGACCAGAGTGTCCGCACTGCTTTGGGGCGTGGCCCGTTCCAGCAGGATGCGGGCGATCTCCGCTTGTCTCAGTGCGCCGTAAAGACCGTCGCTGCACAGCAGGAAGCGGTCGTGGGCTTCCAGAGTGTGCACGGCGTAGTCGGTCCGGAGCAGAGGTTCCAGGCCCACGGCTCGGTACAGGATGTGATCCAGTTCGGGGCCATTCAGGGTGTGGTCCGCCGTCAGAAGTTCCAGCCGCTCGCCGCGCAGCCGGTAGACGCGGGAGTCGCCGACGTGCACCAGATGGGCGCGGCGGCCCCGGAGGATCAGCGCGCTAAAGGTCGTGGCCATGTGGGCGAGATTCGGGTCGCGCCGGCCCATGGCGTGTATCCAGCGATTGGCGGCATCCAGACATCGATCCAGCAATTGTTCCATGCCTAAGGTTTCCGCCAGGCTGTAATAGGCTTCCATAAAGCTGTGCACGCAGAGTTCCGCGGCCACGCGGCCACCCTTGGCCCCACCCATGCCGTCCGCCACCGCCGTGACGACGCCGCGACAGGCTAGATCTTGCGGTGAAGGCTGGGCGATACCCACGTAGTCCTGGTTGTCTTCGCGCCGCCCCTGGAGGGACGCGAAGGCGGCGCGCAGGGAGAGTTGTCCGTTCGTAGTCACTGGTGTTTCCTTACTCTGAACTTCTCGCATCAAGCTCAAACCCGCGCACCCGATACCGCGCCCCAGGTGGTGCGCCAGCGCTTTTTCACCATGATCAAGCCGAAGAGTCCCAGGAGCGGCAGCCCCGCGAACACGCTGAAGCCCAGAGCAAACCCGTGCTGCATATCCCAGGACCATCCCAGGGTCTTGGCCAGGAAGAATCCGCCCACGCCGCCGGCGCAGCCTACCAGCCCGGTGATAACGCCGATTTCCTTGCGAAAGCGCAGGGGCACCAGTTGGAACACGGACCCGTTGCCCATCCCTAAGGCCAGGGTGCCCACGAAGAATATGGCGACGGCGCCCCAGGCGATCGCGGGCAGTTCGAACAAACCCCAGCCGGCGACTTTCGCATTCGCGGCTTGGGCCGGCGCCGGCCCTTCCGGCATGAACGAGATGGCGAGATAGCTCAAGGACACCACGACGAACAGGAACTGCAGAGCGCGGATGCCGCCCACCCGGTCGGCCAGATAGCCACCCACGGGACGGAACATCGAGCCGGCGAACACCACGAGCGCCACCATCATGCCGGCGGCGACGCCGGAGACGTGATACCAGTTGGCGAAATAAAGGGGCAGGGCATTGCCGAGACCGACGAAGCCGCCGAAGGTGATGGAATAGAAGAACATGAACCACCAGGTGTCCGGGTCTTTCATCACCGCGGCGTAATTGGCCAGGGTGACCGGTGCGCGCTTGTCAGGGGCGTCCTTGACCAGAACGGCGTAGACGATGAGCACGACACCTAAAGGAATGAGCAGGAAACCGAACACGGCTTGCCAGCCGAAGTGTTCCGCCAGCCACGGAACGATCATGGAATCCAGCACTACGCCCATGTTGCCGGCCCCGGCGATGCCCATGACCACACCCTGATACTGGGGCGGATACCAGCGGCTGGCCTGGGGCAGGGCCACGGCGAAGCTGGCTCCGGCTACCCCTAGGAGCAAGCCCAGCAGCTCCACTTCCAGCTTGGAGTGGAGGCCGAATATGAAGACATAGCCCAGTCCCAGAATTACCAGCACCTGGGCCAGGATTCCGGTCAGCTTGGGCCCGAGGTGGTCGGCCATGGAGCCGAGGACGATGCGGAACACGGCGCCGGACAGTATGGGAATGGCGACGATGGTGAACTTCTCGCCCACCGGCAGCGCCAGGTCCTGGGTGATATACAGGGACAGGGGACCGAGCATCACCCAGACCATGAAGGAGACGTCGAAATAAAGGAATGCGGACAGCAGGGTCGGCCAGTGGCCCGCCTTGGTAAATTCTTTAACGTTCATGGAAAAGTCCTTGAAGCATCTTCCGCGTTAATCCGGTGCAAAAAAAAAGCGCCTGGCGCTCATTGTCCGAAGACGATGAGCGCAAGACGCCGTTGTCGAATTTTGGTGTGCCGTCGTTGGCGCACCAAAACAGTTGTATCTAACTGTGCACGGATGATGCCAATGCTATCGCATAGTGCAAGCTACTGATTTTTTGATCTCTCGAATGTCTCGTCGCGGGAAGGACGAAGCCGTCAACCCGAGATTGCACCAATTCGGAAAATAAGGTGCACATGGCTGGTGCGGATGCGCGAATACCGAGCGGGCCGTCTCGTGGATAGGCGTATTTCCGTGCAGTTCATCGGGCGGCTGAGCGGAGCACCGCACAGGATTGGAGCCGCCCGTTGGGATCCAGTTGTTATGCTGCCTTCCGTGCATGGCGCTCGTGCAGGAACTTCAGCACCTCGGCGCGGAGATGGTTGTATTTCGGGTCATCCGCCAAGTCCAGGCGGTTACGGGGACGCGGCAGATCGACCTTCAGGATTTCGCCTACGGTGGCGGCCGGACCGTTGGTCATCATGACGATGCGGTCGGCGAGCAGCACGGCTTCGTCCACATCGTGGGTCACCATCAGCGCGGTGCTGCCTTTCTCTTGAAGGATGCGCATCAGCTCGTCCTGCAAATTGGCGCGGGTGAGGGCATCCAAGGCGCCGAACGGCTCGTCGAGCAACAGAACTTTGGGCTCCATGGCCAGGGCGCGGGCGATCCCGACGCGCTGCTTCATCCCGCCGGATATCTCGTGAGGATGCTTGTGCTCGGCGTGACTTAAATGCGAATTAAGCGCTTTGCGGCAGGCCGTTCAACAGAAGTATAGCGGCGGCTGGCCGGCCGAAGACATGAACGAGGAGTCCCCGGTAGGAGCGGACCTTGCTGGCAGCCTCGATCCCGGTTTTCTCCTGAAGCCAGTGGAATAGCTCTTCGATAGGTTGGTGAATCCGCGACACAGCCGTTGAGAACAGCCGGTCGGCCGCATCGTCCGCCAGTCGATTCAGACGCTGTACGTAAGCCGTATAGCTCGGCAGATGGGGAAACCAATCGCGCCAATAGCGCTCGGCATGAGTATAGAGTGTCTTAATCGCGTGTTTCTTATCGACAATGCCGAACCGATAGAGCGTGATGACGCCTTCGTCCGTAAAGCTCATATCGGCATAGGGCGCAAAGCGCTAGACATGGACCCAGAGCTCCTGGCGGTAGAGCTGGCACACGGTCAGATACAGCGTGATAAGTTGTGATTGCCAGTCCATGGTTGTCTCCCGGCGGAGTGTTGCGGAATACTCCTAGAGACACCATTGGGCTGGTTCCTTCTCAGTTAGCTCGTAATTCGCATTTAAGCGCTTCAGTTCCTGAGATCGTGCGCCTTGCTGCGTAGCGGGACCGTTGTGGTGCGGAAAACGTATCCATAGGCCGCATCATTGCCTCGTTTATGCGGCAAGTAGATGATAAATATCTATTTATTGTCTATGGTACGCATAATGCTATCGACGACGAGGAATTTTCTCTAAAACTCGAGGAGCACGAACAGCGGCATTCGTTGTTTCGAGGACAAAGGCGCCCATGCTCGGTTTCGCACCGAGCATGGGCGCTTTTTTTGGATTTCGGAAGAGGAATGTCGGCATTACCTGAATACAGCCATAAAGCCTGGAGTTCGGTCACACCCATCGTTGTCGTGGGCGCGGGACCGGTCGGGGTGCATCTCGTGAACGAACTTTGCCGCCGCGATCCAGAGCGTCCGATTGTGATCTACGGCGCCGAGCGCTGGTCTCTTTACTATCGTGTTCGTCTGTCTTCGGCCTTGGCCGGGGAAACGCGGTGGGGGAACTTAGCACTACTTCGCCACTTATCTGGTGAGCTTACGCCGGAAGCGATGATGGCAGACAGGACATCTTAAGATCAGGAGCGGCTCAAGGGCGATCAGTAGCCGGCGCCGCACCATCGTCAGGCTGGGGCGGCGGCCTGTGTGCGGTGCCGCGCTTTTTTTTCCCGGCCGGCGGCTTTCAGCCGAAAGTGATGTAACTGCTCGTGGTCCGCCGACGCCAGACGTGCGGACATCGGCTGGACGCTCTTGCGCTCCCCGGGTCCAATCAGACCGCGCAGATAAACCGGTGCCCAGCGCTGCCGGGATTTATGCCCTAGCCCCTCCAAAAAGGGATCCAGCCACTCCGCCAGTTCCTGTTCCCAATTCGTATCCATAATCATACCTCGGAACAACCGGATGGTTGGACCATGAATCTGGCGAAGTAGTGATAGAGTGTATTCGACTGGGACTCAACCTCCGCCAACGATTCGGAGCAGGGCGAACCGGCGCCGGAGTTCGAATTTGACCGGGCGGTGAGCTAATAGCCGCTCTCACTCGAGCGTACCCTTTCACCCGGTTGCCGACTCGTCCCGTCGAGCCCAGCAGAGTTGTCCTTTACCGAAAACGCCGGACGGCCATCAGCATAGGCCCTTTTGACGCCACGAGTACCCGCGAATTTCGCCTGACTATCCTCGACAGCCTCGTTTTCTCGAGGCTCACCCGAGAGGCGTCGTCCCCCTGAAATGGGCAGCCAAGCCCATTGAATTTCCTATCCTTTTTACCAGGATTTGTAAGGCAAAAATTTACCGTTCATGGTGATGACGACGCGATCGCCGGCAGGGTTTTCTTCTTTGCCGACTGTCATGCTGAAATCTATCGCGCTCATGATACCGTCTCCGAATTTTTCATGAATGATTTCTTTCAAGGTTTCTCCGTAAACGCCGACGATTTCATAAAGCCGATAAATAAGCGGATCTTGGGGTATTTCGAAAGGCCATTGTTTGTAAGGAAACATTTCCAAGGCGGCTTGAACTTCAATCGGCAGTTCCAGAATGGCGCAGAGTTTTTCGGCAATGTCGTGTTTCATGCTATTCATGCCAAGACAAGCCGAGGCCAGCCAAACTTCATCGACGCCAATCTGTTCGGCAATGGCGGTCCAAGTGAGTTGTTTTTTTACTTTTGCAGTAATAATGCGGTCCGTCATTTGTTCTTTGGTTAGCAGAGAATCGGCTTTGCAAGATGACGGTGTTTGTATCGGTGTTGTTTTCATTTTAGATACCTCTATTTGTTAACTTAAATAACAAGGTAAAAACGATAATTGTCAGAATGAAGGAAACGCTTTTCCAGAAAACTACCGGATTACGTTCGATGAGCGGTGGACGGGTCTTATTCAGAAACGCTTGGTTCGGATGGCGCAGATCATAGATAAACTCGGATAATTCCTCGTAACGCTGATACGGGTTCGGATGTACTGCCTTCCTGAGCACATCATCGATCCAGGCCGGGATTTCCCGATCGTCATCGAGTACAGAGTGATAGGCCAATTTCTTTTGTGCGGCTCTGGTTCTGGCTTTGGAGACTTCGGCGCCATAAGGAAGTTTCCCCGACAGCATTTGATAAGCTATAACGCCCAGCGAAAACATATCGGAATATGTTGTCCCGCTTTCGCCTAGAAAATATTCCGGCGCGGTATATTGTGCAGTACCTAGCAGATGACTTCGCTCGATGGCTGTTGTCATCTCCATCAGGCCGGCAACTTTCGTCGAACCGAAATCAATGATCTTCACTGTGCCGGTGCTGTCGATCATGATATTGTCCGGTCTCAGGTCCTGATGCAGCATTTCCAGCCGGTGAAAAGCGCGTAATCCTTTGGCAATTTGTTCAACGATGCCACGCACGGTTTCCAGGTCCGGTTTTGCATTGTCGATCATCCACTGCGTCAATGTCTGACCATCGATAAATTCGGTAACGAGATAGAGATAGTTGCGTTTCCGCGTCTGTGTGCAGGGCTTCAGTACATACGCACTGTTGATGCGCCGAGCGATCCACTCTTCCATCAAAAATCTTTCCAAATAAGCCGGGTCACCCCGAAGATCGATCGATGGCGTTTTGATGACGACTGGCGCGCTGGTTTCATTATCCACCGCCAGATAAACGTGGCTGCGACTGCTGGCATGCACCTCCCTGACGATCTTGTAGCCATCAAAAACCATTCTGGCTTCTAATATCGGAGGGAACGGCAGTTCGGTTAACTGCTGATAGAGCTCATCTACATCCTGCTTGGGCAAGTTCTCGATTTTAACGAGCTGAGCCGTGAGGTTATCCGGACTGCCTTGCTGGTAGGCCTCGTCCACGATCGCTTTCGCAGCGGTATCCAGATCGTTTTCATGGTCTTTGATCGCATTGATGATGAAATGAGGACTGGCATATTCATAAACGCCGTCTGTCGCGAACAAAAAAATGTCGCCTTCTTCCACTTGCAATGCTTGATAATCAATTTCGAGCTGAGGATTAATCCCCAAAGCCCGACCAAGATAGCTTTTGTCCTGCGATACCCAAAACCGATGATCGTTGGTCAATTGCTCTAAGGAGTTATCATGCAATCGATAGATGCGCGTATCGCCGACGTGAAAAATATGTGCGGTGGTTGACTTGATCACCATGCCGCTTAAGGTGCACACATAACCTCTGTCTTTATCGTAACGATACTGGCTTTGCTGGGTCTGTGAATGTAACCAGGAGTTGGTCGCGATCAAAACCCGCTGTGCTGACTTCCTGACAGACCAAGCGTCTGAAGTGCAGAAATAATCCTCAAGAAAACTCCTAACAGCGGCTTCGCTGGCAATCTGGCTCACATCGCTACTGCTGATCCCGTCGGCCAGCGCAATCGCAATTCCTTTAAAGCTCAACTGGGGCTCTTTTGGTATGCAAACACCGTGAAAATCCTGATTGGTTTCCTTACGGCCTTTGTCAGAGTGCTGTCCTACGGAGATTCTTAATTGACTGGGCATTTTTGTTTTTATAGATCCGACCTGGTAAAGCTTTAAAGCCACCCGCCTTGAGCTCGTGGAAAGACTACACAGCTTCGGCAAGCTCAGCACAAACGGTTTCACGCCTCACGGGGCCGGATCAATAACGAGATTTAGGGAGCTTCAACCGTGTAGACAGCTGAAGCTCTTTCATTTTATTGCAAATTATTTGGAGCCGATCCCAGTGGGCTGGTTGCACGCCAGGCGATGATGCTGCAGGCCAAGTAGAGCATGGCAAGATCGTTATCGCCCGTTTTTCCAAGCGGATCAAAATACGGCTAAACCGATTAAGCCGGCCATAGGTCTGCCTCCCGACCCACCGTTCCGCTCCCACAACTCATCCGGAATCCGCCAGCCATCGTCCTTTATCACCAGTCTCGCTGGTCCCTCTTCACCAACTTTTCGGCATGAGAGGTCACGCGTCAGGCTGCTCTTCCTACCGAGATACGTTCCTTACTGACCCGTTTGGGCGCCGTTTTTATATGCGTGGAATACAAAGTCAGTCCGGTGAACGCGAGCCCGCCAACCAGATTTCCCACAACGGTCGGAATTTCATTCCAGATAAGGTAATCCATGATCGAAAACTTTCCGCCCATGATCAAACCTGACGGAAACAAGAACATATTGACGATCGAATGTTCGAAGGTCATCGCAAAGAAGAGCATGATTGGCATCCACATGGCGATCACCTTACCGCTCACCGAAGTGGAAATCATCGCCCCGACGACACCGGTAGAGACCATCCAGTTGCAAAGCATGCCTCTGATAAAGAGCGTCAGCATGCCTGCCGCGCCGTACTTTGCATAACCTAGCGTACGCGCTTCCCCGATACCGGCAATTTTTTGACCTACTTCATTAGGGTCTGTCGAGAAACCGAACGTGAAAACGATCGACATCATCACCGCCACGGTAAACGCCCCCAAGAAATTGCCGATGAAGACCAACCCCCAGTTCCTTAAAATACCGCCAATTGTCACCCCCGGGCGTTTATCGAGCCATGCAAGCGGCGTCAAGACAAACACCCCGGTCAGTAGATCGAAGCCCAACAAATACAGCATGGAAAAACCGACGGGGAACAACATGGCGCCAATGAGCGGAGAGCCCGTCTGTACGGTCATTGCAACCGCAAACACCGCAGCCAATGCCAGGATGGCGCCGGCCATATACGCTCTGATCACCGTATCCCTGGTTGACATGAATACTTTCGATTCACCTGCATCTACCATCTTGGTGACAAATTCTGACGGGACTAAATAAGACATATTTTTTTCCTCTAGCTCAATTATTAGTACAGGTCGCTCAATGAAGAACTACTGAGGCAAAAAAAAAAGCGCCATAACCCTAAAGGGGTTAAAGCGCCGTTGCTTAATAAACCTCAGCTCGATATAAGCGTATTTTGTGCCAAGTTTCGTTATTCTGGCTAAGTTTTTGATAAATATTGGTGATTGCCTTATTTTGTGCGGCTTGGAATAGAACAAAAGATATCGTGTGAACTAACATGGTGCACAGCGGAACAGGGGGGCATACGGGGTCTGCTCTCAGGAATTTCGCCTGACCATCCTCGACAGCCTTGTTTTCTCGAGGCTCACCGCTTGATCGCGGGTGCATATGGGGCTGGTCCCACATTCCAACATGCCCTGGAGCAGAATGGGGGGCCTGCGGCTGCTGGCCTCGGTTATATAAAGAGGTGGCCTACGCCTGAGCCGGCGGGGTCGGGAAGGGGAAGGAAAGCGGCACCTTGAGCCGCCGCTTTCCTTTTGCGCGGGTTTTCAACCTTCGGCTTTCCCGTTCCCATCCGTCTGGGAACGAGCGAAAAGGCTATTCGGCAACGTCATCGCGTTGCGCTCCGTGCGAGCTACTCACCGCCCTTGCAGTGTCCGGCGTGGCGGTCCCTCAGCATGACCTATTTCATCAATCGTGATCGCATTCCGCCAGGAAAGTGAGCAACTGCTCGCGCAACTCGTAGTAGTTCGGATGTTCCAGCAGCATCTTGCGGGTGCGTGGACGCGGCAGATCGATCTCGAGGATCTTGCCGACTTTCGCGTTCGGCCCGTTGGTCATCATCACCACGCGGTCGGCGAGCAGAATCGCCTCGTCCACATCGTGGGTCACCATGATGGCCGTCAGCTTGGTGCGGGTCCACACATCCATCAGCACTTCCTGCAAATCCCATCGCGTGAGCGAATCGAGCATGCCGAAGGGCTCGTCCAGCAGCAGCAGCTTGGGCGAGAGCGCGAACGCCCGGGCGATGCCGACCCGCTGTTTCATGCCGTTGGAAAGTTCGCTGGCTTTCTTGTCTCTGGCGTCGGATAGATCGACGCGGCTGAGATAATGCTCGACGATGTCGATGCGTTCCTTCTTGCTGGCGTGGGGATAGACCTGTTCGACGCCGAGACAGACGTTCTCGAAAGCGGTGAGCCAAGGCACCAGGCTCGGGGCCTGGAACACGATGCCGCGATCGGGGCCGGCGGTGACGACTTCCCGCCCGTCCAGGACGATGCCGCCCTCGCTGATATCGTTGAGACCTGCCACCATGGACAGCACGGTCGATTTGCCGCAGCCGGAGTGGCCGATGATGGAAATGAACTCGCCTTTGCGGATTTTGAGATCGAAGCCGTCGACAACCTTGATGGGACCTTTGCGGCTAGGATAAATCTTGGAGACGCGGGAGAACTCCACGTAGCGCTCCAAATTGGCTTTTGCCGGAACCGCCTTGACGTTGGCCGCCTGGTGCTCGCGTGCGGTGTTGGGGAGGACCGGCGGCAGGCTGACGATATTGTCGGAGGCGGCAATATCCCGCTCATGGCTGATCTGCATGAGATATTGGGTCACTTCTCTCCGGATACGCTTGAATTCCGGCGAGTGGTTGATGGCCTGGCGGTCGCGCGGACGGGGCAGGGCAACCTTGAATTCCGGTCCCAAGGTCGCATTCGGGCCGGGCTTCAGCGGAATGATGCGATCCGCCATGATGATGCCTTCGTCCACATCGTTGGTGATGAGCACGACGGTCTTCTTTTCCTGGCTCCAGATGCGGATGATTTCGTCCTGGAGCTTGGAGCGCGTCAGCGCATCCAAAGCGCTCAACGGTTCGTCGAGCAGCAGAATCTCCGGCGAGGCCGCCAGCGCGCGCGCCACCGACACCCGCTGACGCATGCCGCCGGAGAGTTCGGCGGGACGCTTGTCCATGGCAGGGGTGAGATTCACCATGGCGACATATTTCTCGACCCGCGCCGCCCGTTCCGCTTTGGGCGCATCCTTAAATACCTGATCGACCGCCAGCGCCACGTTTTGGCGCACGGTCATCCAGGGCATCAGCGAATAGCTCTGGAACACCACGCCGCGGTCTGGGCCCGGCCCGTCGATCGGCTTGCCGTTGCACAGCAGTTCGCCGGCATCGCCCTCAAGGAGACCGGCCATGAGCGAAATCAGGGTGGTCTTGCCGCTGCCGGAAAACCCGACGATAGCGACGAACTCCCCTTCCTCGATCCGAAGGTTGATGTCCTTCAGCACTTCGGTCCGCTGCGCACCGGTGCCGTAACCCTTGCCGACGCCTTTCAGTTCCAGCGAGAGCGCACGGGGCGCCCGTACCTCGGGCGGTTGGTTCTCGAAGTCGTTGGTGTAGATGCGTTGCTGACTTAGCATGTCGATCTCCTCAACTCGAGCGTTCGCCGAAGCTGACCAGTTGCTGCAGGGTTTGCATGATGCGGTCGAGCAGGAAGCCGACGAAGCCGATGGTGAATACGGCCACCATGATGCGCCCCAGCGACTGCGAACTGCCGTTCTGGAACTCATCCCACACGAATTTTCCGAGACCGGGATTCTGCGCCAGCATTTCCGCCGCGATCAGCACCATCCAGCCCACCCCAAGCGATAGGCGCAGCCCGGTAAAGATGAGCTTGAGCGAGGATGGAATGACGATCTTCATGACCTTGGTGCGGGTCGAAAGCCGCAGCACCTTGGACACGTTGATGAGGTCCTTGTCGATGGAGGCGACGCCCACGGCGGTGTTGATCAGGGTCGGCCAAAGTGAGCACAGGGTCACGGTGATGGCCGAAATGATGAAGGATTTCTCGAACATCGGCGTGCCGGTGGTCACGTACAGCGCACTCACCACCAGCGTCACGATCGGTAGCCAGGCCAGTGGTGATACCGGCCGGAAGATTTGGATCAGCGGATTGATCGCGTTCTGGAAGGATTTGCTCAGCCCGCACAAAATTCCCAACGGCACGGCGACCAGGGTCGCCATGGTAAATCCGGCGAACACCGTATAAAGACTGGTGAAGATCTGATCCAGGTAAGTCGGTTTGCCCGTGTACGGCAGAGGTGTAAACTCCTGGCCTGGATTTTCCGCTAGAAACCGCTCCTTGCGCCGTTCCTGGCGTTCGTAGAACGCCGCCTCTCGCTCTCGCTCCGCGACGTGCTCCTGATACAGGTTGCCGGCCTGCTCCCACACCGCCGCGGGACCCGGCAATTCCCCGAGCGAAGTTTTGATCCCACCGGCGCCAACGTGCCAGAGCACCAGAAAAATGGCGATACCGAACAAGGACGGCCAGTTGTCGTGAAAGATAGCCGACAGTTTCGAATCCCCGGTGCCGTTGGCCTGTGTCAGAGTGCTCAATCGTTGCAGTAATGTTTGTGCCGTCATGTTGATCCTCCCTGTCGGAGAGCCCGTGTAGCGCAAGGGCCCGCCGACGTGACTGAATGAAGAACGACTCGCCGGTTACGGCTTCTCGTTGCCTTTGAGGCCGATCTTGAACTGTTTCAGGTAATCGTTGGGTTTGCGTCCATCGTAGACGATGCCGTCGATGAAGCCCTTCTGCGGACCCTTGAAGCCGGTCTCCTTGGCGAAATCCGGGAAATCCTGAGGGCTAAGCTTGCCTTCGGCGATCAGTTCCTTGGCCGCGATGGCGTAAATGTCCGGACGGTAGATTTTCTTCGCCATCTCCATGTACCAGGAATCGGGCTTGGGTTCGGGAATCTGGCCCCAGCGGCGCATCTGGGTGAGATACCAGATGGCGTCGGAGTAGTATGGATAGGTCGCGTTATAGCGGAAGAACACGTTGAAATCGGGTGCCTCGCGCTTGTCGCCCTTCTGGTACTCGAAGGTGCCGGTCATGCTGTTGGCGATCACCGCCTCGTCCGCGCCCACGTAATTCGGACGCGAGATGATCTTCACCGCCTCGGCGCGGTTCTTGTTGTTCTCCGCGTCCAGCCAATACCCGGCGCGGATCAGCGCCTTGACCACGCGGATGTGGGTGTTCGGGTTGGCTTCCGCCCAGGCTTTGGTCACGCCGAACACCTTCTCCGGATTGTTCTCCTGCACTTCGTAGTCGGTGGCCACCGGCACGCCTATGCCCTTGAACACCGCCTGCTGGTTCCACGGTTCGCCCACGCAATAGCCATCGATGGTGCCCGCTTCCATGGTGGCCGGCATCTGTGGCGGCGGCGTCACGGACAACAACACATCTGCCTTGAGCGTGCCGCTGATGTCGCCCTTGGTCGGAGAGTAATAGCCCGGATTCATGCCGCCGGCCGCGAGCCAATAGCGCAGCTCGTAATTGTGGGTCGACACCGGGAACACCACGCCCATTTTGAACGACTTGCCTGTCTTCTTGTAACCGTCGACGACGGCCTTGAGGTATTTGGGGTCGATCGGATGCACCGGCTTGCCATCCTTCATCGGCAGCTTCTTCTTGAGTTCGTCCCACACCGTATTGGAAACGGTGATGCCGTTGCCGTTGAGATCCATGCTGAAGGCGGTGATGACGTCGGCCTGGGTGCCGAAACCGATGGTGGCGCCGATGGGTTGCCCGGCCAGCATGTGGGCGCCGTCCAGTTCACCCGAGATCACCCGGTCGAGCAGCACTTTCCAGTTGGCCTGCGCCTCCAGCGTGACGGACAGGCCCTCGTCCTCGAAGTAGCCATTCTCGTAGGCAATCGCCAATGGCACCATGTCGGTCAGCTTAATGAAGCCGAACTTGAGCGAGGTTTTTTCCGGTTTGCCGACGTCCGCCTGTGCGTCATGCGAACCAATGGGTATCAACCCGCAGAGCCCAACTGCCACCGCAACGCCGGCCACCCGTTGCAGAAACCGGCGTCTACGGACGCCGTCCTTTTGGACCCCCTCTCCTAGTACAGCCTTCTTGTCTCGCATCGTCATGCTCCAGATTTAAAGTTGATGGAAAAACAAAAATGCGCCGATTCCGATGCAACGGCAGTCCCCGGCGAGGGGTGAAGCCGCTTTCGTCGGGATGGACGCTAATACGCTGAAAAGAAATTAACTCCGCGCGACATCGTGAAATAACTATTTATCGGCGACTGGATCACGACCGCTCCCGTGCTTGCATTTTCTTACGTTCATTGTCAGTTCTCCGGCTGTAACGCAGTTATTGTTGGGCAAAAAAAAACGCCTGGCTGCCATCGAGGGAGGGTAGCAAGACGCCGTTGTCCAAGGTTCTCGCGCCGCCATTGGCGCGTTGGGTTTGCTTGTCTCTAAAGCACGTTTAGTGCCATGTTCTAAGGCCGGGAAAATGTCGTGATGAAGAGGCCATCGGTGCGGGAAGATTCATTGCCTGTAAGCAGTAATCCGGCGCTAATTGCACCAAAAGTGAAGAAATGCTCACATTTAGGGCGTCGTCATGGATTGTGCGTCGTATTGAGGCGGAAGCTTGATTCAGGAACCCGCTGCTTCCCGCAGCGATTCCAATTCCTCCCAACGTACATAGGCCGAGTCCAAAACCTCTTGCCGCTCAGCCAGGCGCGCTTGGGTTGCGGTAACCGCCTCCTTGCCTTGCTGATAGAATTCCGGCCGAGTCATGGCCTCGTTCAATGCGTTAATTTCGGCCTCCAAGTCCTCGATCTGTTGAGGCAGCTTCTCCAATTCGCGCTGTTCCTTGAATCCGAGTTTTCTGGGTTTTTCCTTAACCGATTTTTGGAGAGCGGGCTTTACGTCGGTTGGCTTGCCCTGAGCGACTGGCTCAGGTGCGGGACGCTGCCTGAGCCAGTCGTCGTAGCCGCCCACGTAATCGTTGACCACGCCGTCGCCCTCGAACGCCAGAACGCTGGTGACGAGATTGTTCAGGAAAGCGCGGTCGTGGCTTACCACCAGCACCGTGCCGTCGTAATCGGTCAACAGCTCTTCCAGCAATTCCAGCGTGTCGGCGTCCAGGTCGTTGGTCGGTTCGTCAAGTACCAATAGGTTCGCGGGCTGAGTAAACAGCCGGGCGAGCAGCAGTCGGTTGCGTTCGCCCCCGGACAGCGACTTTACCGGCTGGCGCGCCCGCTCGGGACTGAAGAGAAAGTCCTTGAGATAGCCGATGGCGTGAACGTTGCGGCCGTTGACGGTCACCCGGTCGCTGCCTTGAGCGACATTTTCAATAACTGATTTCTCTTCTTCGAGTTGCGATCGGTACTGGTCGAAGTAGGCAATCTGCAGATTGGTTCCCAGGCGGATACGGCCGGAGGTCGGCTGCAAATCCCCGAGCATCAGGCGGAGCAGGGTGGTTTTTCCGCAGCCGTTAGGGCCGATGATGCCGATTTTGTCGCCGCGCAGGATCGTGGTGGAGAGCTTGCGCACGATCGGTTGATTCCCGTAGTCGAATCGAACGTCCTCGGCTTCCACCACGAGCCGCCCGGATTTTTCCGCTTGCTGGAGCAGCATGCTGACTTGGCCCGTGCGTCCCCGCCGTTCGGCGCGCTCTTGGCGCATGTCGACCAAGCGGCGTACCCGGCCCATGTTGCGCGTGCGGCGCGCCTTGATGCCTTCGCGAATCCAGGCCTCTTCCTGAGCCAGCCTTTTGTCGAATTCCGATTGAGCCTTGGCCTCGGCGTCCAATTGTTCTTCCTTGCGCTTCAGATAGGTGGCGTAGTCGCCAGGCCAGTCGAACAGCTTGCCCCGATCTAGTTCGATAATCCGAGTTGCCAGCTTTTGCAGGAACATCCGGTCGTGGGTGATGAAGATCAAGGTTCCCGGCCAACCGAGCAGGAACTCCTCCAGCCACAGGATGGCCGCGAGATCCAGGTGGTTGGTAGGCTCGTCGAGCAATAGTACGTCCGGCTCGCTGACCAGGGCTCTTGCCAGCAGCACCCGGCGTTTCAGCCCCCCCGACAGGGACTCGACATCGACGTCCATCGGAAGATCAAGCCTGTGAAGCAGGGATTCAACCTTTCGGTGGATGTCCCAGCCCCCAATGGCATCGATGGCGTGCTGATATTGCTCCAGTTCCGCCAATACCGCCGGATCCGAGTGCGTTGCAACACGATGGGATACGTCATGGAACCGCCGAATCAGCTCGCCGGTATCGCCGAGTCCACCCGCTACGACGTCGAATACGCTGCCGGTCGCGTCGAGCGGAACCTCCTGATCGAGCCGGGCTACCCGCAAGCCTTCGGACGTGACGACCTCGCCGTCATCCGGGATCAAATCGCCGGCCAAGAGCTTGAGCAGCGTTGATTTTCCCGTTCCGTTGCGGCCGACGAGGCAAACCCGCTCGCCTTTGTCCAGGGAGAAACTGATACCGTCCAGCAGAGGCTGACCGAAACTGACGTGTATATTGCGGAAGGTAATTAGAGCCATCGGAAAGTAGAGTATAAAAAATCAGGATTTTACGCGTAGACGGGAGTTATCGCACCGAGTCGGGCCGATCAGGGCTCAACGGGATTTCCGTACGATAACCACACGGAACTCAGGGAGCACAGTGCGAGGTCGGCGCGATGATACGCAGATAACGCTGAGGCCGCCGTTCTTCATACAGTGTTATCCGATTTACCACATCCTCGGCGCTGGTTTTGCCGATGGGTCCGGCTACGGTTCGCCCCGTCGCGGCGGCGAGTAAGTGTACATAGGTTTCGTGCGGACCGGAGGCTAAATTCGAGTGAACCAGGGTGGCGCCCACGTCCCAGGGCGATTCGTTTTCCGGTGCGCTGCTGCCCGGATTGCACATGCCGAGCACGATCAGACCGTTCGGCTGGACGAGCGAACGCAGGCTTCGGGCGAAGCTCCGGAACCTGTCCGGGGCAAGCTCGTCGGATAACCGGGAAACGAAGAGCGGATTCCGGCATACCGATTCACAGACCTCGCGCTTGGTCTCGCGATCGGCAGCATTTGGAATGGCGGCCAAAATCCCGGCTGGGCATTGGCGTTCGAAGCATGCGGTATCCAGGGACTGCAGTTTGCGCTCTTTGCGTATCAGAATTTTCCGGGCCTCGGCGGGATCCATTCGGGACAGTTCTTTCCATCGTTTGTCCATGAATCCGCTGAATTCCCGATTCTGGTTGATATTATAGGTAACGGTAAAAGTTTCCTCGATTCCGGGCTGCGCCTCCACGACCCGGATTGCTTTACGCTCGTCTCCTTCGAGACTTAGGGTGTTTCGCAGGATGCGGTCGTTGAGAATGGGGCCGTCGAATCCGCCATGGCCGATAAGAATCACTCGGTCGAAAGGCCGTGACCGCTGCATCAATAAGCCGGCTTGCCGGTGATAGTCGTCCCAGACGCGGATATCTCGCAACCGGGTCACCTGTGCCGAGAAACGGGCGCGGTAGAACGCCTCGATTTGCGCGGCCGGCTGTTCCGGCCAGCGCTCGCTCTCTCCGGAATCCTGATCTTTCCTTAACAGCGGAATAATCAACACGCGAGCCGGCGATCGAACAAGGCCCGGTTCGGTTGCCGAGGCTAATTCAGGCCGGCACCCACGGTCTTCGGCTACCGGCGCCGGCATAAAAGACAGGGACAGAAAGAAAAACGTAAGCCCTTTAACGAGGGCCGCTTTTGGATTCAAGACGGCAACACGACAACCCTTGTTCCGAATTCGACTCGATAAACGCCGTCGCGTTGCCTAAGGGCGATGGAAAAGAGGAATTAAGAAAGCCGAAAACGTTTCCCCCCGGCCGACCCGGCTTCTCGATCGGGTGACTTCGGAAGCCGTTTTGTCATTCATCAGGCGCCGAGCATGGCTTGAAGACGGTTTTTATCGATTATGGATGGGTTTGTAGGCGCGTTGCGCCTCTCCAATATAAATCTGGCGGGGTCTGGCAATCTTCATGCCGGGTTCCTCGATCATTTCTTTCCAATGGGCAATCCAGCCCGGCAGCCTTCCCAGGGCGAACATCACCGTAAACATATTCGTCGGAATCCTCATGGCGCGGTACAGGATTCCCGAGTAGAAATCGACATTGGGATAAAGCTTTCGTTCGATGAAGTAGGAGTCGGTGAGCGCCACTTCCTCAAGGCCTTTGGCGATCTCGAGGATTGGGTCGTGAATGCCCAGTTTTCCGAGCACTTCGTCGCAGTGCTTTTTGATGATCTGCGCCCGGGGATCGTAGTTTTTGTAGACCCGGTGCCCGAACCCCATAAGTCGAAAAGGATCGTTTTTGTCCTTGGCTTTGTCGATGAATTTCTTGTAATTTCCGCCGTCGGCGGCGATCGCCTCCAGCATTTCGATAACCGCTTGGTTGGCGCCGCCGTGTAGCGGTCCCCACAAGGCACAGATCCCGGCCGAAATGGACGCAAAGAGATTGGCCTTGGAAGAGCCGACCATTCGGACGGTAGAGGTGGAGCAGTTCTGCTCGTGATCGGCATGCAGAATGAACAATACGTCCAGCGCCTTGCGCGTCACCTCATCCGGTTCGTACAGTTTGACGGGCGTCGTGAACATCATGTGCAGGAAGTTGGAGAGGTAGTCCAACTCCGGCCGGCTATAGACGAAGGCTTCGCCAACCGACCGCTTGTAGGCGAAGGCGGCGAGCACGCGCACTTTGGAAAGGAGGCGGGTAATCGTTTGGTCCCGCTCGTGTAGCGACTGATCCGGCTTCAACAGCTCCGGATGATAAACCGAGAGAGAGCACACCATCGCCGAAAGAATGGCCATGGGATGTGCATGGCCGGGATACGAGGTGAAGAAGCTCTTCATGTCCTCGTGAATAAGCGAGTGGAAGAGTACCTTATCCTTGAATTTCGTATACTGCTCGGCCGTCGGCAACTCGCCGTAAATGAGCAAGTAGCAAACTTCCATGAACGTCGACTTTTCACAGAGCTCGGCGATGTCGATCCCGCGGTAGCGAAGAATCCCTTTTTCGCCATCGATGTAGGTGATGGCGGATGTGCAGGAGCCTGTGTTGGCATAGCCGGGATCGAGGGTGATATAACCTGTCGATGCCTGGAGGCGGGTGATATCCAGTCCTTTTTCATTCTCCGTACCGGTAACGACGGGGATATCGAAGAGGTTTCCGTCCAGTTCGAGCTTTGCTGTTTCTGCCATAACGCTAAAAAACCTTGAATGACGCTTGGGTATACTCGTTTCGGTTTCAGTGTAACGACAACCGGTCGCCTAACGCTACCCTACGTCAAGGAATGCCGGGTAGGCTTCATAGCTTTTTAAAACTGTCGACTCGGTCACAATGTCACAAAATGGTAACATTGGGGCGACAATGGAACGCTCTTTCTATTGCTTTGTTAAATAAATAATTTCTCAAACATCTCTAATGCGTATCGCCTTGGGTATCGAGTATGACGGCCAAGCCTTTGCGGGCTGGCAGTGGCAGAAGGGGAGGCGCACCGTCCAAGCCGCGGTCGAAGACGCTCTGAGCCGTGTTGCCGCGGAGCCGATCCGCGTGACATGCGCTGGCCGAACGGACGCAGGCGTGCATGCCTTCGAGCAAGTCGTCCATTTCGATACCAACGTGTACCGGACGCCATATTCCTGGCTCATGGGAACGAATACGGCGCTTCCCGAAGAGGTGCGTATCCTCTGGGTCCAGGAGACGTCCGAGGATTTCCATGCGCGCTACAGTGCCATAGCTCGATTCTATCGGTACGTCATCCTGAATCGTCCGATGAAGTCCGCACTGCTCAGGCGTCAGGTCACCTGGCATTTTCATCCGCTCGATGAGGAATCCATGCAGGAAGCGGCGAACCATCTTATCGGCGAACATGATTTTTCCTCTTTTCGAGCTCAGGATTGCCAGTCCAAGAGTCCCATACGCCGGATGCATTTCATCCATGTGCGCAGGGAAAGCGACAGGGTAATCATCGAGTTGTGCGCAAATGCCTTCTTGCATCATATGGTGCGCAACATCGTCGGAGTGCTGACGGAGGTCGGATCGGGCAAGCAGCGTCCAAACCGGACCGCCGAGGTTCTCGATGCTCGGGACCGAAAGTGCGCCGGTGTTACGGCACCGGCTGACGGGTTATACTTAGGCGGAGTTTATTATCCGGAACATTTCGGTCTACCCCGTCACCCGGTATTTGATCACCTGCCAGAAAACGCCAGCCGTTATATTCCTTCGGAAAACGAGTGAAATTCCCGTATCCCTTCCGTAGAACTCGCGTTAAAATTTGCGGCTTCACTCGCCCCGACGACGCGTTAACCGCTATTCGACTGGGCGCTGACGCCATCGGCTTAGTTTTTTATCCGCAGAGCCCACGGAATCTCGACATCGAGACCGCGCGAAGAATTGTGTCTGCTTTGCCGCCGTTTGCCACGGTGGTCGGGCTGTTCGTCGATGAAGACGAAATCGTCGTCCGTGAAGTTCTGGAACAGGTGCGTATCGATTTGATCCAGTTTCACGGTGAGGAGACGCCGGATTACTGCGGCTGTTTCGGCAAACCCTATATCAAGGCCGTGAGAATGCGGTCCGGAATGGACTTGGCGACGGTTGTGAACGCATACCCGGATGCCGCCGGTTTTCTATTGGATGCGTGGCATGCAGATGCCAAGGGGGGCACCGGGCATCGCTTCGATTGGGAATTGATCCCGAAGGAACTCCGCCAATCGGTGGTGTTGGCCGGAGGGCTTGCGCCCGATAACGTCGGGGAAGCCTTGCGGACGGTGCGGCCTTACGCCGTTGACGTTTCCAGCGGCGTGGAGAGCGGTAAGGGCATCAAGGATGCCGGTAAAATGGCGGCGTTTCTAAAACAGGTACACGAATATGACCATACAGCACACATCGACTAAACCGTACAACTTGCCCGACGAGAGAGGACACTTCGGGCCTTACGGCGGCGTATTCGTTGCCGAAACCTTGATGCATCCGATTCAAGAGCTAAGGGAAGCGTATCAGCGCTATATGAAGGATCCCGAGTTCCTCGCCGAATTGGACTACGATCTCAAGCATTACGTGGGACGTCCTTCGCCGATTTATTACGCGGAACGACTCAGTTCGACGCTGGGCGGCGCGCAAATATTCCTGAAACGCGAAGATCTCAATCATACCGGGGCCCATAAGGTCAACAACACCGTAGGACAAGCGCTGCTGGCCAAGCGTATGGGCAAACAGCGCGTCATTGCTGAAACCGGCGCCGGGCAGCACGGAGTGGCTACCGCCACGGTCGCGGCTCGCTTGGGAATGGAATGCGTGGTCTACATGGGAGCGGTCGACGTCGAGCGTCAGGCACTCAACGTGTTTCGGATGAAATTGCTCGGGGCAACCGTCGTGCCGGTGGAGTCCGGTTCGAAAACCCTCAAGGACGCGCTGAACGAGGCTATGCGCGACTGGGTTACGAATGTCGACAATACCTTCTATATCATCGGTACCGTGGCGGGACCTCATCCTTATCCGGCGATGGTTCGCGATTTTCAGGCGATCATCGGCCGCGAAGCCAAACAGCAGATGAAGGATTTGGCCGGAAGCCTGCCGGATGCGCTGGTTGCTTGCGTTGGAGGCGGTTCGAACGCCATCGGCTTGTTCTATCCCTTTATCGACGAGCAAGGCGTTGCGATGTATGGCGTCGAGGCGGCGGGCGAGGGCATCGCGACCGGTCGCCACTCGGCGCCTCTGAGCGCCGGCAGGCCGGGCGTTTTGCACGGCAATCGCACCTATCTCATGGAGGATGAGGATGGCGAGATCATTGAAACCCATTCGATTTCCGCCGGCCTTGATTATCCCGGCGTAGGCCCGGAACATTCCTGGTTGAAGGACAGCGGGCGTGCGAATTACGTCAGCATCACCGATGACGAGGCAATGGAGGCCTTCCACACACTGACTCGGATCGAAGGGATCATCCCGGCATTGGAGTCCAGCCATGCCGTGGCCTACGCCATGAAACTCGCGCCCACCATGAGCAAGGATCAAAGAATCCTGGTCAACTTGTCGGGACGCGGGGACAAAGACATCAACACCATTGCAAGGCGCGAAGGAATTACCCTGTGAGCCGTTTGACCGCCAAATTCCAGACTTTAAAGCAAGCCAACCGGAAAGCTCTCATCCCCTTTATTACCGCGGGAGATCCCCATCCGGATTTTACGGTTCCGGCGATGCACGCCATAGTAGAGGCCGGTGCCGATATCATCGAATTAGGCGTGCCGTTTTCCGATCCGATGGCGGACGGTCCCGTAATCCAAAAAGCCAGCGAGCGCGCTCTGTTGCATAAGATGAGCCTGCGCCGGGTGCTGGACATGGTGGAGCAGTTCCGTTCGACAGACAGCGAGACGCCGATCGTCCTGATGGGGTATCTCAACCCGATCGAGTGCATGGGTTACCGCGCGTTCGCCGACAGAGCGAAAAGTGCGGGCGTCGATGGCGTCCTTACCGTGGACATGCCTCCCGAAGAATCGTCGGATCTGTTGTCGCTTCTGGAGCAAGCCGGCGTCGATCCGATTTTTCTGCTCGCGCCCAATAGCACCGATGAGCGGATATGTAAGATGGGCCAGCTGGGACGGGGCTATTTGTACTACGTTTCTCTGAAAGGCGTGACGGGCGCGTCGCATTTGGACTTGAGCGATGTCGAGCGCAAGCTTTCCGAAATCCGCGCGCTCACGGATTTGCCGCTGGGCGTCGGATTCGGCGTCAAGAATGCGGAAATCGCGGCCACGATATCCAAATTTGCCGATGCGGTAGTGGTAGGTAGCGCGCTGGTTGAAAAAATCGAGGTCGCGCAGAGTAATCTCGGACGGGCGCTCGACGACATTGTTGATCTGTTGAAATCCATGCGTGCCGCAATGGACGCATCACCTTCGCGAGAGTTATGACCTTGAGCTGGTTTCACAAATTAGTACCTTCGAAAATCCGCACCGAAGCTTCCACGAAGAGCGCGGTACCCGAGGGTTTGTGGAGCAAATGTCCGGCCTGCAATGCAATACTGTACAGGTCGGAAGTGGAAAGGAATCTGGAGGTTTGCCCCAAGTGCGCTCATCACATGCGCATCAGCGGGCGCAAACGCCTTCATTTGTTCCTCGATCCCGGCAATCGGCAGGAAATCGGCGAAGGCCTCGCGTCGGTTGACCCGCTTAAATTCAAGGACAGCAAGAAATACAAGGATCGCTTGAACCAAGCGCAAAAGACCACCGGTGAGAGAGACGCGCTGATCGTCGTAGCCGGGCAGCTTCAGGGACTCCCTCTGGTGACGGCCGCATTCAATTTTGAATTCATGGGCGGCTCAATGGGATCGGTAGTGGGGGAGCGATTCGTGCGGGGAGTTAACCACTGCCTCGAGCAGGGAATTCCACTGGTTGTATTCAGCGCCAGCGGCGGTGCCCGTATGCAGGAGTCGTTACTGTCCTTATTTCAGATGGCGAAAACCAGCGCCGCCTTGGCGCGGCTGGCCGATGCAGGCATTCCTTTTATTTCCGTGATGACGGACCCGACGATGGGCGGCGTGTCTGCCAGCTTGGCCATGCTGGGTGACATCAACATCGGTGAGCCAGGCGCTTTGATCGGTTTTGCCGGGCCGCGCGTCATCGAACAGACCGTCCGTGAAAAGCTGCCGGAAGGATTTCAGCACAGCGAATTCCTGCTCGAACACGGCGCTTTGGATATGATTGTCGATCGTCGGGAAATGCGTGAGAAGATCGCATCGCTGCTCGCCATGTTGACATGCGAAAGGCCCGCGGCTGCAAGCGCCGAGGCTGTAATCGTGGAGAAACGCGCCGAAAGAGCCGAAACGGTTGCCGCGGCCTATACGGCTCTTTCTGCCGACGAAATCACGGGCGACGAATAAGTCCATGCGTTTCAACACGCTGGCCGAGTGGCTGGCCTGGCAGGAGACCCTGCACCCGAAGTCCATTGATCTTGGTTTGTCCCGCGTTAAAGAAGTCTACGGGCGGCTTGGCAATAGCGGAAAGCCGCCCTTCACTATCACCGTTGGCGGTACCAACGGAAAAGGTTCCTGCGTGGCAATGCTGGACGCCATTTTGCGCAGCGAGGGATACCGGGTGGGCACCTATACTTCGCCGCATCTTCTTCGCTATAACGAGCGAATTTGCATTGACGGGCAACCCAGCAGCGACGACCGAATTTGCGGTGCGTTCGAGCGTATAGAACGTGTGCGTGAGGAGATTACCCTTAGTTTTTTCGAGTTCGGTACATTGGCGGCGCTCGATATCTTCGACGCTGCCGATCTGGACGTCCAGGTGCTCGAAGTCGGTTTGGGCGGGCGTCTGGACGCCGTGAACATCATCGACGCAGATGTGGCCTTGATTGCCAGCATCGACCTGGATCACCAGGATTGGTTGGGTGATACCCGCACGGCCATAGGATTGGAGAAAGCGGGCATTTTTAGATCTGGGAGACCTGCGGTAGTCGGAGATATCGACGTGCCGGCGGCCGTGGTTCAATACGCTGAGGAGCATGACGTTCCACTTTCGTATCTGGGACGGGATTTTAGATATGAAATGCTCAGTGGCAGTTGGGACTGGCTCGGACGGAATGCCGAACTCACGGATTTGCCGTTTCCGGCACTAAAAGGCGATCACCAGTTAATAAATGCATCGGCTGTGCTGGAGACCTTGCATAGAGTTGAAAGCCGCTTGCCCGTATCGCCAGCAGCGATTCGTGAGGCATTGAGAAATGTCACTTTGGCCGGACGGTTTCAATACATCCCCGGAAGCATTCCTGTATTATTGGATGTGGCGCACAATCCCCAGGCCGTAAGGGTATTGGCGGATCATCTGCGCCGCCAGTTTAGCGGGAAAACCATACACGCGGTCTTTGCCGTTATGCGGGACAAGGACATTTCCGGGATAATCAATAATATAAAAGACCTGGTTGAACATTGGTATTTGGCGCCCCTCAAAATGCCCCGAGCGGCGACTGCCGATCAACTTTTGGCTGTTTTTGACAGTCTTGGTGTCTCAGCGGTCCGCTCGGGTTTCCCCGATGCCGCGGCGGCATTTGATGCCGCTAGACGGAGCGCGGAGAGCGATCACCTTCTGCTTGTGTTTGGCTCCTTCTTTTTGGTTTCCGAGTATTTGGCTCATATGAACTGAGAGGTTGTGAAAAAGCCGTCGCGAGCGGCCCGAGTCCGTTCCGAGAAGCGCAGGCGTACAAAGGGGTACGGCGAGCAGGAGCGGACTTGGGCTGCGTAGTAGATTTTTTCACAACCTCTGAGTCCGAGGTGTACATGGATCAACAACTGAAACAACGTCTCATCGGCGCCACCATCATCGCCTCTCTGGTGGTTATTTTCGTGCCCATGCTGTTCGAGGACCGGCAGGGAGATCAAAGCACCGTCGGCGCGGGCGATATTCCGGCGCTTCCCAGGGAGATTGAGGAAAGATCCATCGAGCTGCCGAAATCGGCAGCCGAGGCTGCTCCGTCGGACGAACAAGAAAATGCCGACACGGGTTATCGGATTATTCCTTTGACGGATGGAGACTCCAAGACGGCGGAGAGCGAGCGGACGGCTGTAGCCGACTCCGGCGAAAAATCCGGAAATCGCGAGGACCCTGCGGCGAACAGCGATTCGATAACCGCCGATGATGGCGTGATTGAGGACACCGGTATCGAGCAAAGCCGACCCGCGGCTAAATCCGCCGGTCAGGAAAGCGTTCAGGCGGTTAAAACCGAAAAACCGGTGGCCACTAAAGTAAAACAAGCCCCGGTCAAAAAAAGCAAGCTCGAACCGGAGCCGCTAACGTTTACCTCGGACGAGGAAGTTGCGAGTGATTCTGCGCCGTCCGAGCTGCGTGGAAGGACTGAACAATCGGTTGCACCGCCTAAAACGAAAGCAAAGGCGGCACCTGCGAGGTCGGCCGAAGCGGGACCGAAGAAGCCAGAGGCGACAAAGACAGTCGAACCCTCTGCAGGCGTTAAGTCTGTCTCGTCCTCGTTCCAAAAATCGGCGCAGACCAGGCCCTCTTTTGACAATGCGAGACCTGTACAGCCTGAATCAGTCGCAAAAGCTGCTGAGAATCCAACCAGGCCGACAATGGGAGCTGCGCCCGCCAAGCTTCCGGAACCGCAGGTCCCCGCGTCGGAACCCAAGCCGGGGGAGTCCGATGATCTTGCGGCGTGGGTTGTTCAAACCGGTAGCTTCACTGCCGAGGGCAATGCGCGATCGCTGGCCGACAAGCTGAGAAAATCGAACTTTCCCGCATTTGTAGAGGTCGTTACCAATGCCGGAACTTCCGTCTACCGAGTCCAAGTAGGCCCTGAATTGAACCGGACGCGGGCAGAGCAGGTGCAGAAGCAGATCGAAAATACGGTCGGCATAAAAGGTTTCGTGGTTCCGCATCCTTAATCGGTGGCGTGGCTGGATACCGGACTTTTTACAAGACGATAATCAATTCTACTGTCGGCATCGGTACGACATGCCTAATCTGGTTTGGATCGATTACTGTATTGTCGGGATTATTGGTCTATCGGCCCTCATCGGCCTATTGCGCGGCTTGATGCGCGAGGTGTTTTCGCTCTGTGCTTGGATTTCCGCCGCTTGGATCGGCTTGCGCTTCAGCCGTGATTTTTCAGTTTATCTCGATTCTGTAATCTCAATTCCTTCCGCCCGGATTGCCGCGTCATTTGCGGTGCTTTTTTTCGCCAGCTTGATATTGGCCAGCTTAATTGGTTTCTTGCTGTACAAACTGGTGCAAAGTACCGGGTTGACAGGTACTGACCGTCTTGCGGGAATGGTGTTCGGAATCGGCCGCGGGACGATTGTCGTTGCAGTGCTGGTTCTTCTCGCCGGAGTGACTCCTCTTCCGGAAGATCCTTGGTGGAAAGAGTCTGCGTTGATTCCACCGTTCCAATCTTTAGCTTTGTGGCTGCGTGACCAGCTTCCCTCGGATTTCGGCGGCTATGTCAAGTTTCGATGATTTTCCCTCGTTAAGTGAGTTGATCTATGTGTGGTATTGCCGGCATCGTTTCCAGTGACGAAGTCAATCAGGAGCTTTATGAAGCCCTGACCGTATTGCAACATCGGGGACAGGATGCCGCGGGTATCGTCACCTGCGAAGGTGATCGTTTTAACTTGCGCAAGGACAGTGGTTTGGTACGGGACGTATTCCATACCAGGCACATGGTGAATCTCAGGGGAAAGATGGGCATCGCCCATGTCCGTTATCCCACCGCGGGGTGCACGAGCTCGGCCGAGGCTCAGCCGTTTTACGTCAATTCTCCTTACGGGATCAGTTTGGCGCACAACGGTAACTTGACCAATGCCGAGGTACTGAAGGAAGAGCTGTTTGCCCAAGACCAACGGCATATCAACACCGATTCCGACTCGGAGGTTCTCCTGAACGTCTTCGCCCATGAGCTTCAGGAATTGGGAAAACTTCGGGTCGGTGCCGAGGACGTGTTCCGTGCCGTGGCTGAGGTACACCGGCGCTGCCGGGGGGCTTACTCGGTAGTTGCGATGATTACCGGCTTCGGCATCATCGGTTTTCGGGACCCGTACGGTATTCGCCCCTTGGTGTTCGGCGAACGCAAAACCGCCAAGGGCACCGATTACATGATCGCTTCGGAAAGCGTCGCTCTGGACGTTTTGGGATTCAAACTCATTAGGGACGTACTGCCGGGCGAAGCGGTGATCATCGAGAAGAACGGCACGCTGCATACGCGCCGATGCACCGAAAAAGTGCTTTATTCGCCGTGTATCTTCGAGTTCGTCTATTTTGCACGACCCGACTCCATCATCGACAATATCTCCGTCTACAAGGCCCGGCTTCGCATGGGCGATAAATTGGCCGAAAAAATTCTGCGATTGCGTCCCGATCACGACATCGACGTCGTGATTCCCATTCCGGATACAAGCCGGACCGCGGCTTTGCAGCTCGCTAATGGGTTGGGAGTGAAATACCGGGAAGGGTTCATCAAGAATCGCTACATCGGACGTACGTTCATCATGCCGGGCCAACAACTTCGCAAGAAATCGGTCAGGCAAAAGCTTAATGCCATCGATCTGGAGTTCAAAGATAAGAACGTGCTACTGGTCGACGACTCCATCGTCCGGGGCACCACATCGATGCAGATCATCCAGATGGCGCGCGACGCCGGAGCGCGCAAAGTCTATTTCGCTTCCGCATCCCCGCCGGTGCGTTATCCTAACGTCTATGGTATCGACATGCCGGCGGCGCATGAGCTGATCGCCCACGGGCGTAGCGAACGGGATGTTCAGGAAGAGCTCGGCGCGGATTGGCTGATTTATCAGGACTTGGACGATTTGATCGAGGCGGTCCAAAAAGGGAATCCTTCCGTCGGACGGTTTGACACCTCTTGTTTCAACAGTGATTATGTGACCGGGGATATCAACCAAGATTACCTCGATCGTCTCAGCAGGCATCGGAACGATCAGGCCAAAACCACACGCTCGGCCGATGGGTCGATCATCGATCTGCACAACGCGGGCTAGTTCCGAGACGCTTTCTTAAAGGGGATAGACGAGTTATGACCGACTGGGATTGGCAGCAATATGCCGTCGAGACTCAAGCCATACGTGCAGGGCAGAGACGGACCGCCGAGCAGGAGCATTCCGACCCGATCTTTGCGACCTCCAGCTACGTATTCGACAGCGCCGAGGATGCCGCCGCCAGATTTTCCGGCAAAGTTCCCGGCAATATCTACTCGCGCTTCACCAATCCCACCGTGCGGGCTTTCGAGGAAAGGCTTGCCGCCCTGGAAAGCGGCGAACGCTGCATCGCGGTCGCATCGGGAATGGCGGCTATCGCTACGACAGCCTTCGGTTTGTTGAAGGCCGGCGACCATGTAGTCTGCTCGCGGGGCGTGTTCGGCAACACCGTCTTGCTGTTTCAGAATTACCTAAGCAAATTCGGTGTCGCGACCACTTTTGTGGATATGACCGATTATTCGGCGTGGGAGGCGGCTGTCAGAACCGAGACGCGCTTTCTTTTTCTCGAGACCCCCTCTAATCCGCTGACCGAGATTGCGGATATTAATCGTCTTGCAACGATTGCGAAGCAAAACGGCAGTCTTTTGGTGGTCGACAACTGTTTCTGCACGCCCGCTCTACAGAAGCCCTTGGAATTGGGGGCGGACATCGTTATTCATTCGGCAACCAAGTACCTGGATGGGCAGGGACGGTGCATCGGAGGCGCGATCGTCGGCCAGCAGGAGTTATTGGATAAGGAGATTTATCCGTTTCTAAGGACGGGGGGACCCTCCATGAGCCCTTTCAACGCCTGGGTGTTTCTCAAGGGTCTCGAAACTTTGTCGATACGCATGCGCGCCCATAGCGAAAATGCGCTGAACCTTGCACGGTGGCTGGAAACCCGATCCTGGGTAAGGCGAGTGTATTATCCGGGTCTGCCATCCCATCCACAGCATGAGCTGGCCGTGCGGCAACAATTTGGGGGCGGTGGAATCGTAAGCTTCGAAGTCGAGGGAGGCCGGGAAGGGGCCTGGAAACTGATTGACGCGACCCGGATGCTGTCCATCACCGCAAACCTCGGGGATGTGAAGACGACGATTACGCATCCCGCGACCACCACCCACGGTAGACTAAGCGAAAGCGAGCGCGCCGCGGCCGGGATCGGCGACGGTTTGGTCCGTATCGCGGTCGGGCTGGAAAATATCGAAGACATCAAGGCCGATTTGCTTCGAGCCTTTTCATGATCGCTCGACGGTTTCTGTCAGCGTTCGAGCACAGACTCTCTTAACAAGAAGGAACACTCATGAAAGTATCGGTATTTGGTTCGGGTTATGTTGGTCTCGTTACCGGCGCCTGCCTCGCCGAGGTGGGCAACGAAGTGGTATGCGTAGATATCGACGAAGGCAAAATCGCCCGGCTCAACCAAGGCGAGGTTCCGATTTACGAGCCCGGTTTGGATGCCATTATCGAACGCAACATGGCCGCTAAACGTCTGCATTTCACCACCGATGTGGACTTGGCGGTCCGGCACGGCTTGTTTCAGTTCATCGCCGTCGGCACACCGCCGGACGAGGATGGATCGGCCGATCTGCAGTATGTGCTCGCCGTCGCCCGCAGCATCGGCGAACGCATGGAGGATTATCGCGTCGTGATCAATAAATCCACGGTACCGGTTGGTACGGCGGACAAGGTACGCCAGGCGATAAAAACGGTGCTCAACGATCGACAGAAGCCGTTCGAATTCGACGTGGTTTCAAACCCGGAATTCCTGAAAGAGGGCGCGGCCATCGAGGATTTCATGAAGCCGGATCGTATCGTGGTGGGCACGGATAACCCCCGCACCACCGAGCTTTTACGGGCTTTGTATGCGCCGTTCAATCGCAATCATGACCGATTGGTATGCATGGACATTCGTTCGGCCGAACTGACTAAGTATGCGGCCAACGCCATGCTGGCGACGAAAATCAGCTTCATGAACGAATTGGCGAATCTGGCGGAATGTTTGGGTGCGGATATCGAAAAGGTGAGGCTCGGTATCGGCTCGGATCCCCGAATCGGCTACCACTTCATTTATCCCGGCTGCGGGTACGGCGGTTCGTGCTTCCCGAAGGACGTGAAAGCGCTCGAGCGCACCGCACGCGACGTCGGATATCAGGCGCAGTTGCTGCAAGCGGTCGAAGGTGTCAACGACCGGCAAAAGCTAAGACTTTACGATAAGGTCAACGCCTATTTTAACGGCGATCTGAAAGGCAAGACGTTCGCTCTTTGGGGGCTGGCATTCAAGCCGAATACCGATGACATGCGCGAGGCTTCCAGCCGGGCCGTCATTGAAGCCTTTTGGGCGGCGGGCGCTAAGGTACAGGCTTTCGACCCGGTCGCGATACACGAAGCCGGCCGGTTGTACGGGAACCGTTCCGACCTCACGCTCTGCGACAGCCCTGAAGCCACGCTAAAGGGTGCCAACGGCTTGATCATCGTCACCGAGTGGAACGTGTTCCGCAGTCCTAACTTCGACGCCATCAAGTCTGAACTGTCGCATCCCGTGATTTTCGACGGCCGTAATCTTTACGATCCCGCTCGGATGAAAACACTGGGATTCGATTATTTCGGCATCGGACGGGGATCGTCCTTAGTCTAACTACGGATAACGTACAGGGTGCGTCCAAGGCGCACCCTGTAATCCGTCAGGACTCCATCAGCGCACGAACATGCGCGGCCACGCTCTTCCCTAAAGCCTCCGGGTTGTATCCCCCCTCCAAAACGGATATCAGCCTACCGCCTGCATGTTTTTTCGCCAACGCCGCCAATTCCAATGTGACCCACGCATAATCGTCCTCAACCAGATTCAAGTCGGCCAGTGGATCATCCCGATGCGCATCGAAGCCGGCGGAAATTAAAACCAACTCGGGTGAAAATCGGTCTAAGACAGGGAGAATCTTTTCAGCTAGCGCCAGGCGAAATTCCTTGGATCCGCTTCCGGCCGGAAGCGGAACGTTGATGATGTTGCCGACTCCCGTTTCTTCGGCCGCTCCAGTACCGGGATACCACGGAGACTGATGAGTGGAGGCATACAGGACGTCCTGATTCGCCTCGAAGGCCCGTTGGGTGCCGTTTCCGTGATGCACGTCGAAATCGACGATTGCGACGCGTTCGATTCCCCGGCGCTTGCGGGCATACTCGGCCGCGATGGCGACATTGTTGAACAAACAGAAGCCCATGGCCGCGTCGGGTTCGGCATGATGTCCCGGAGGCCGGACTGCACAGAAAGCATTTTCGGCCTCTTCGGCGAAAATGGCATCCGCGGCGGCGCATACGGCCCCCACGGCGTGCAAAGCCGCTTCGCCCGAGCCGGGCGAGACAACAGTGTCGACGTCGAGGTAGGCAAAACCCTGTCTGGGCACGGCGCCTAATACATAATCGATATGCCGATTGGTATGGATTAAACGGATCTGTTCGCGGGTGCCGCGCGGTGCCTCCCGCCGCTTGAGGTCGGCAAAACCCGGTTGACTGAGCGCGTGGTCGATCGAACGCAAGCGTTCTGCGCCTTCCGGATGGCCAAGGCCGGTATTGTGCTCGAAGAAACTCTGATGACTGAAGTAAATCGAAGTCATAACGAGTGTCCGGCGTGATAAACGTATAGGTGATCCATATAATACCCGAGTATAGAAGTTGGAATAGAACGGATACCGTTTGATGATCGATTGGTCCCTGGTATTGGGACACGAGATCAAGGGCTCTATCCCGGGAAACAGAGAGCGGAAATCGTTTTAGCCGACACGTAAGACCGGCTCGAATGGTGCTCGGAACTCGATTCGAGCAGAATTGCAAACTTTAGGGGAAACCATGCTGGAAGAATATCGCAGACACGTTGCCGAGCGGGCGGTGCAAGGGCTTGCGCCGAAACCGCTAAGCGCGGAAATGACCACCGCGCTGGTATCGCTTATTAAAAATCCGCCTCAAGGCGAGGAAGACTTCTTGCTTGACCTGCTGACCAACCGGGTATCGGCGGGTGTGGACGAAGCCGCCTACGTCAAGGCAGGTTTTTTGGCGGCCGTCGTCAAGAGGGAGGCAGTCTCGCCGATACTCGATCCGTATCGCGCAACCGAACTCCTCGGTACCATGCTGGGCGGATACAACGTCGCTCCGCTCATCGATCTGCTCGATCATCCGGCCCTGGGAGCGCTAGCCGCCAAGGGCTTGTCGCAAACCTTGCTGATGTTCGATGCGTTTCACGACGTTTGCGAAAAGGCCGAAAGCGGCAACGCGAATGCCCAGGCGGTCATGCGTTCATGGGCGGAGGCCGAATGGTTTACCAGCCGCCCTAAAGTGCCTGAAGTCATTACGGCGACCGTATTCAAGGTACCCGGCGAAATCAACACCGACGATTTGTCTCCCGCCCAGGACGCCTGGTCGCGGCCCGACATCCCGCTGCACGCCAAGGCCATGCTGAAAGTGCCGCGCGACGGCGTTACCAATGCCGAAGGCCAGATAACGGAGCTTAAGACAAAGGGCTGGCCGGTCGCTTTCGTGGGGGACGTCGTGGGTACGGGCTCTTCCCGCAAATCCGCGACCAACTCGGTGCTGTGGCATGTCGGCGACGATATCCCATACGTACCGAACAAGCGGTCCGGGGGAGTGTGCATCGGCGGAAAGATCGCGCCCATCTTCTTCAATACCATGGAAGATTCCGGTGCCTTGCCCATCGAGTGCGACGTAGCGCATTTGAATACCGGCGACGTCATCGATATCTATCCTTATGAAGGAATCATCAAGCATCACGATACCGGCGAGACGCTCAGCACGTTCGCCTTGAAGAACGAGATTCTGCTGGACGAGGTGCAAGCGGGGGGGCGTATTTCGCTCATTATCGGACGGGGTCTCACCGACCGCGCCCGCAAGGCTTTGAATCTCGATATCTCCCCGGTATTCCGCCGTCCTGAAGCCAAAGCCGACAGCGGAAAAGGGTATACCCTCGCGCAAAAGATGGTCGGAAAAGCCTGCGGGGTGAAGGGTGTACGCCCCGGCACCTACTGCGAACCCCACATGACGACGGTGGGGTCCCAAGACACCACGGGACCGATGACTCGCGACGAGCTGAAAGACTTGGCCTGCCTGGGATTTTCGGCGGATCTGGTGATGCAGTCGTTCTGTCACACGGCGGCTTATCCCAAGCCGGTGGATATCGATGTCCACCACACCTTGCCCGACTTCATCATGAACCGTGGCGGCGTTTCGCTCCGTCCCGGCGACGGCATCATTCATTCGTGGCTCAACCGGATGTTGATCCCCGATACCGTCGGGACCGGGGGCGATTCCCATACGCGGTTCCCGATCGGCATATCGTTTCCGGCCGGCTCGGGATTGGTGGCCTTCGCCGCCGCCACCGGCGTGATGCCTTTGGACATGCCGGAGTCGGTACTGGTCCGGTTCAAGGGCGAAATGCAGCCGGGTATCACTCTGCGGGACCTGGTGCATGCCATTCCCTATGTCGCGCTGCAGCGGGGGCTTTTGACGCTTGAGAAAAAGGGCAAGACGAACGTTTTTTCGGGACGTATTCTGGAAATCGAAGGGTTGCCGAATCTCAAGATAGAACAGGCTTTCGAGCTGGCGGACGCTTCGGCCGAGCGATCGGCCGCCGCCTGCACCGTGCGTCTGAATAAGGAACCGATCGAAGAATATTTGCGCTCGAATATCGTCCTGCTCAAATGGATGATCGAGCAAGGATATGGCGATGTGCGAACTCTTACGCGCCGCATCAAAGCCATGGAAGCCTGGCTGGCCGATCCCGTGCTGCTTGAGCCTGATGCGGACGCGGAGTATCACGAAGTAATCGAGATCGATCTGAATGAGATCAAGGAGCCGCTCTTGTGCTGTCCGAACGACCCCGACGATGTGAAGCCGTTGTCGGTCGTGGCGGGAACGCAGGTCGACGAGGTTTTTCTTGGTTCCTGCATGACGAACATCGGCCATTTCCGCGCGGCCGGTAAAATCCTGGAGAAATTCGGCAAGCAAATTCCGGGACAGTTATGGATCGCCCCGCCGACCCGGATGGATCAATTGGAATTGACCGAGGAAGGCTATTACGGCACCTACGGTAAAGTGGGCGCTCGCATGGAGATGCCCGGATGTTCGTTGTGCATGGGCAATCAGGCGCGGGTGGCGGACAACGCCACCGTGGTGTCGACCTCTACGCGAAATTTCCCGAACCGCATGGGCGCGGGTGCCAAGGTCTTCCTGGCCTCGGCGGAACTGGCCGCCGTGTGTTCCATATTGAACCGGATTCCGTCCCATGAAGAGTACATGAATTTCATGAGCGAGTTGGAGAAGGACGCTCCGGACATTTATCGCTACCTCAACTTCGACCGGATTCCGGATTATGTGAAGAAGGCGGAACAGGCCGTCTTAGACGAGACGGCTTAAGAACGTCATGCCGGCCAATCTGTTCGAGATTGCGGAATCATGCCTTTACGCGTCGTCGGTCGAAGCCAAACTTGAAGCAACCGAGCAGGCCGCGCGGATATACCGAGAAAAAGGCTTTTCCGTGGACGATCACTCGCTGCCAAAGCCGGCTTCGGAGGTCTGCTTTCCGGAGCATCCGAAGCTGGTCGATCCCAAGCACCTACCACGGCGGAAATTAACCACCGCCGCGGGACAAATTGCTTTTCTTCATGCGATTGCCCACATCGAGTTCACCGCGATTCAGTTGGCCTGGGATATGGTTTATCGGTTTCGCGGAATGCCGCCGGCGTTTTATGACGACTGGCTGGAAGTGGCAATCGAAGAGGCATTCCATTTTTCTTTGCTTCGCGGGCGGCTCCGGGACTTCGATGCCGACTACGGCCAATTCCCGGCGCACAGAGGACTATGGGAATTGGCCGAGGATACGGCACATGATGTGAAAGCCCGCTTGGCACTGGTTCCGCGAGTGATGGAGGCGAGGGGTTTGGATGTGACCCCCTCCATGATTGCGAAGCTGGACGCAGTGGGCGATGACTCTACCGCGAACATTCTCAAAATTATCCTGAGGGACGAAGTTGGTCATGTTGCACGCGGCACCCGGTGGTTCCAATACGTGTGCAACGAACAGGGAGTGGATCCGATGGCGGAGTACTTCAGCCTTGTTGAACGCTATCTCCGGGGTGCGGTTCGCGGACCCTTCAATACGGAGTTGCGTCGAGCGGCGGGATTCACCGACTTCGAGCTGGAACGTTTAGAGGCGATGGCTACGGAGAGTCCGGCCCGTATCGAGTGAGCAGCCACGGGCCGGGAGTTTTCTGTTCCTTATTCGGCGATGGCTTGCTGTTCCTGCTTCGCGCCGTAGTGGGATACGACGTAACGTTCGACTAGTTCCTGGAAGTCCTCGGCGATGTGCTCTCCCTTCAAAGTTACGGTTTTTACCCCGTCCTCGAATACCGGCGCGACCGGTTGCTCACCCGTGCCGGGCAGGCTGATCCCGATATTGGCGTTCTTGCTTTCGCCGGGACCGTTGACCACACAGCCCATCACGGCAACGTGCATGTCCTCGACGCCCGTATATTTCTTGCGCCATTCCGGCATTTTGTGGCGGAGATGGCTTTGAATCTGCTGGGCCAGTTTCTGAAAGTAGTCACTGGTTGTGCGGCCGCAGCCGGGACATGAGATAACCATCGGCGTGAACGAGCGGATGCCCATGGTTTGGAGAATTTCCTGGGCGACGATGACTTCGTGGATACGATCGGCGCCGGGTTCCGGTGTCAAAGAGATACGGATCGTGTCGCCGATGCCTTGTTGCAGCAGTACCGCCAAAGCCGCCGTGGATGCCACGATACCCTTGGACCCCATGCCGGCTTCGGTGAGCCCCAAATGCAAGGCGTAATCGCAGCGTTCGGCGAGTGCTTGATAAACGGCGATCAACTCCTGAACGCCGCTCATCTTGCATGACAGCACGATACGGCCCTTGGGCAGTCCTAACGACACGGCGCGTTCGGCGCTCTCCAAAGCCGAGGTGATAACCGCCTCGCGCATCACTTCGGCGAGTGGTCTGGCTTCGGTAAGCTGCGCATTTTCATCCAGCAAGCGGGCAAGTACGGATTGATCGAGGCTTCCCCAGTTGACCCCGATCCGCACCGGCTTTTCGTATCGGCAAGCAAATTCGATCATCTGGGCGAATTGAGGGTCACGTTTCGATCCGCGGCCCACATTGCCGGGGTTGATGCGGTATTTGCCCAGCGATTCGGCGCAGCCCGGGAACTTGTCCAGCAACTTGTGGCCGTTAAAGTGAAAGTCGCCGATCAAGGGAACAAAGCAGCCGTTTCTATCCAATTGTTCGCGTATCTGGGGTACGGCCTGTGCGGATTCTTCGTTGTTTACGGTAATGCGGACCAACTCCGAGCCGGCTTTCGCCAGATCCATCACCTGTTTGACGGTACCTCCAACATCCGCGGTATCGGTATTGGTCATGGACTGAACGACGACCGGGGCATCGCCACCGATCTGAATCTTACCTACTTTCACACCGACCGAATTTCTTCTATTTATCATGCTTAAAAACCTACTGGGATACTTCGCGAGTCCGCTATTCTATCAATGACACAGATCGAGCCTATCGCACGCCTGCGGTAATTTCCGAGTTCTTTACTTGGGTGTCAAGTTATAATTATGGAACTTAAACCAGGTGCCGGAATGGTGAGTTCTCAGGAGAAGCTCCGGCCAAAGATCAGATAAAGTCGTGCGTATTCAGTATTTCTCGGACATTCATCTCGAATTCGGTTCTTTGGAAGTCGTGCCGACGGATGCGGACGTAGTCGTCGCCGCCGGAGATATCGGCATCGGCCGCCAAGGTTTGGATTGGCTTAAATCGTTTCGAAAGCCTGTCGTTTACGTAGCGGGCAATCATGAGTTTTACAGTCAAGAGCACCTGTCCACCCTGGCAAACCTAAGTGGCGGCGCCGGCGGAAGCAACGTGCAATTCCTGGAACGGAGGGCCTGGGAGTATAACGGCGTGAGATTTTTGGGTTGCACCCTGTGGAGCGACCTCGGTGGCGAGGATAACGACCAATTGCAGGAACTGGTTTCTATTGTCAATGATTTCCGGAAGATCCGGTACCGCGCGGACACGTTGAGCGCGGAGAGCTATCTTCAGTTGCATCGGGAATCCCGCCACTGGCTCTTCGACGAACTGGCGAAGCCGTTTCCGGGGAAAACGGTGGTGGTTACCCACCATGCCCCGACGCCTTGGAGCTGGCGGGATAATCCCGGCCATCTCAAACGCTATGCCTACTGCAACGATCTGAAAGAAGTTCTGCACAGCTTTGAGATCGCTGCCTGGTTCCATGGCCACACCCATGCCGTTTCGGACTATCGCTGCGCGGGCACGCGAATTCTCTGTAATCCCCGTGGCTATTTCCCAAATCAACTCGTGAGCGAATTCGACCCCGGAAAAGTACTGGAGATATAGGCATTCCGTGAAAGCAAACCACGGTGTCTTGCTGCTCCCGCATTTAAATCGCCGGGCAACGCCGGCGATTCAGTTTTTCAGGCCATCGTCTTCCCGATTTCAAAAATTTGTTCGGCATCCAAAACTTGATCGTTACTCTCGAAAAGCTTCGCGATACAGGCGCGGTGTAGCGCTAATTTCAAGGTGCCGAAACCGATGGCTCCCCAAACAATCTTTCCGTTCCGCTCCGCTCCCCGATCCATCATATCCGTTCCGCCGATACCGATAGGCGGCGTTGCGTTCGCATCCGCCATCAGCTCGATTGACGAATTGTCCTGCCAGTGGCGAGCTTCCAACAGCTCTACACCGGCCGCGCCGGCCGCGAACACAATTTGAGCGTGTTGTATGGCTTTCGCGCGAGCATCGCTATCGGGGGCCTCTACGGGGGTCAGGTCGACACCGAACCGCTGCTTCATGTCTTGGCATGCTTTTTCGGCGCGAGGCATTTGACGCGAGGTGATCGAGACCTGGGCGCCTTCTTTGGCCAGCATCACCGCCGCACGCTGACCGACCGGTCCGGTACCGGCAAGAACCACCGCGTGTTTTCCGGCAACCGTTCCACTGGAGACGAGCTTGGCGACCCCGGCCGCGGCGGTCGTATTGCTCCCGTTGCTATCGAGCATCACGGATACCCGGAAACCGGCAAAAAATTTCTTTTGTACCGCCTTCAGGAGTTCCTGTCCGGCTATCAAATCGCTGCCCCCGATGAAAATCGCCGTATCTTTTTTGTCCTTGGGAGCTCGTGTGAAGATCGTACCGTCCACTAACGCTCCAACATTCTCCGGCGTCAGGCCGCCGTGACCGATAACGTGATCCGCACCGCCGTCATAGGCCACAACGGTGTCGAACACGGATGGATAAAAATCGGTATCAAACTGGAATAGCAGCTTTTTCATTCTTTGTCCTTGGGATGGCCTTTAACCTTTATCGTGTCTGGCGGCTTTTTTCTCGAATTTGCGCCTGCGAAAAGATTGAACCTCGGTCGCCGCAGCCGCACATACCTGAAAAACTGGAAAATTTTAACCCGCAACGTCTAGTGTTTTATACTCTCCGGCCGTTTTTCATACTACAAAACTCATGGAGCGAATCGGCATGATCAAAGACAAGACAATCCATCAGTTTTTGGACGACTTGGCCAGCAAGTCGCCGACTCCGGGCGGCGGCAGCGCAGCGGCTATCATGGGGGCCATGGGTGCTGCATTGGTGAGCATGGTTTGCAATCTCACTATAGGAAAGAAAAACTACGAGGCCGTCGAACCCGAGATGAAAGAAATACTGACACAGGCAGAAAGCTTGCGCGCACGGTTGATGGATATGATCAGGGCCGACGTCGAAGTATTCGATAAAGTCATGGGCGCCTACGGATTGCCCAAGGAAACGGATGAACAAAAAGCCGCTAGAAGCCAGCAGATACAATCGGCATTGCGGGAAGCGACCGATGTACCCATCGAGTGTGCGAAAGCCTGTGCCGAAGTGATCAGATTGAGCAAGGCGGTGACCGAAAAAGGAAACCGAAACGTCGTGAGCGATGCGGGCGTTGCCGTGGTCGCAGGTTATGCTGCGTTGAAAAGCGCTGCACTAAATGTTTACGTTAATGCCGGTGCCATCAAGGACGAGGGGTTCGTATCTTCCCGTTTAGATGAATTGGGCGGAATTCTGAACGGAATGGACGACTTGAATGAGGAAATTTTTCAAAGCGTGAAAAGCAAGCTATAAGACGACGGCTTATCCCCATTGACCTGCGATCCAGCACGTTGATTGACGATTTAAATCAGCACGGGTATTATTGTGAATCTTGATGGTTAGCCGAACGGCTTCTCGTTAAAGAAGGTCGTGCGGGGTATAGCGCAGTCTGGTAGCGCGTCTGCTTTGGGAGCAGAATGTCGGGGGTTCGAATCCCTCTACCCCGACCAAGCGCTTGTAGCTCAGCCGGATAGAGCATCGGCCTTCTAAGCCGAGGGTCGCAGGTTCGAGTCC
>NZ_DASPLO010000158.1:0-134829 GCF_035627495.1 Methylocaldum sp. | reverse complement strand
GAGTTCTCGACGCCGGCCGCCTCTCGGCGGCTTTGGGCTTTCTTCACCCTGGACAATCCGCTCAAAGCGGCGCCGCAGCCGGCACACCCAGCCCGGCGAAACGCCGATTGCGGCGGCGGTTTGCCGTAGGGTCAGCCCCAGCTCCAAGGGCAAGACGACCGCTTGCGCCATCTTCAACTCATCAACATTCCGGGCCGTCTCCAGAACCGCTTTGGCCTGCGCCAACACGGCCCGTCCACTCGCGGGTCTCGCCATGGCCGTTCACATCTGAAGGAACAGGCCATATTGTTACCCTTATGACCGCGAAATGGAATTAGGCTGACGATATGGAAAAGCTTCCGTGTGTATATCTGCTTGCCAGCGGCCGTAACGGCACGCTCTATATCGGCGTCACCTCCGATCTGATCAAGCGCGTTTCCGAACACCGTCAGGAAACAATAGATGGATTCACCAAGCGTTACGGTATTCATGACCTGGTTTGGTATGAGATCCACGGGACGATGGAAACTGCTATCTTGCGGGAGAAGCAGCTCAAGAAATGGGATCGACGCGCAAAGCTGCGGCTCATAGAGCAGCAGAATCCGGAATGGCGAGATCTGTGGGTGGATCTGACCAGTCCCTCGAATCGCAAACGATCGCTTTAGTCGCGACCCTTCCAATCGCAAACGGGCCTTCAGTCGGCCCCTTCCCTGGACACTGGACCCCGGCAATCCCTGCCGGGGTGACGACTTGTGTAAATACCTGAGTGTTACTGGGTTAGGCTTTTTTTTGACTTCCGCTGCTTCCGTTTCAGTGAACATTGGCACTTCGGATATTCTGAAGCAAATAACCAAAGCCTGACCCTTTCTTCGAACTTTCTTCATAACTGGCCGCAAAAAGCGGTGCGACGGAGGAGCGCCGCTTATTGCTGTCCGTGTTGATGGCGTTGTTCGGCGGCATGGCAAATGTCACCCTTTGCTAGAAACAATACGGAGCTTGTGCAACTCTGCTTGAAGAAAGTCAGAGTCCGAGTCTGATGCGTACAGTATCTGCTGAATCGCGCCATCAGCGATAGCTGCTTTGAAATCGAAAGCTAACTGCAAACTAGACGGAAACTGCATCATGCTGCCGTCTTTTAGGGCAAATTGGCCTATGCCCATGGCTGACAGGGAAATGCGAAGCTCTTTCTCCTCGGAAAATCGCTCCTTGTCTTTCAGATATGTGTATCTGATCGGATTCTGGAGATGGTCGACGTTCGCTTGATGGGTATCCCAGTCAACATATTCGACGATTCCGTAATTGACCGAAAAGATTTGATCGCATTGATTGCCGTTATATTTGAGTGCGGCATTTCCAGGTTGCAGGGTTTGATTGAGCATCGTACGCAATCTCCCGAACTCAAAGACAACGCCAACCTTGCCTTTCTCGCTACCGTTTGCGTAGTTTTTCCAAATGAAGTCCGAGTTCTCTAGCGAGAAGCAACAAGCGTAGGTTCTCGCACGTGACTGATCGTAATAATTGGCAGCCGAAAAATCAGGGGATTTTTCAAATCTCGCGAGTGAATTGCCCTGCTGATCTTTGGGCAACTGCCGCCCATCGTGTGGATCGGCGCCTGGGAAGTCTGCATAGCTGTCGACGCGGTTAAAGTGAAGGTAGTTACCGACAATTGAGCGAAGCAGGTTCTCCACACTCGATATTTTGTAAAGTAACTGTCCATCAGACGGAACGGATAGCAAAGGCGCATGTGGTTCAACGCTGCCTAAAGGCGCTGGAATATGTCCGTGTGATTCGCTTTCGTTCATTTCCCACTCTTTGAAGCAGCGACAGGTATCGGAATGACGCCTAACGCCAGCCTTCAGCTGCTGCCGAAAGCCGGAGCGAAGCGTAGGCTGTACGCAGTCAGTTGCAAGGCGTTGTTAGACTTTGCACCACATCTCACCCTTGATTAAAGGAAAGTTTGATTTCATCAGAATATCTTACGCCACCGCTTGAATGCCCGGACATCATCCGCATTGAGTGCAAACCATTCCCCCGCTTTTCTCTTCGTCGAGAAACGCGAGTGCCAATAGATTTCTACACCGGCGGGGTCATCAGTTTTGATGTAGTGAATCGGCTGTACTTTTTCGGGGAGTTCAAAGCGGATTTCACCTTCACGGCGAATTGGGTTGTTGGTCCTTCCAATTTTGTACTCATTGCGTGTGCCATGGCGAAGGAGATAGACGTACCCAACGCTTTCGGCTCCAGACTTCTCAACAACCGTGCTGCGGTTCCTTGAGCGCGCCGCGTCCTTGCAATGCTCCACAATGTCTGCACAATCGCTACGATTCCTGCAATATTCAAAGATGCGTTTAACACGATCCTGTTTCGTCCCGAGTTGAGAGAATGCCCCGCGATCGGGGAAGCTACTGTCGACTTTTCGTTTGTTGGCGAGTTCACCTTCGATGGGAAAATGCCCTAACTCCCGGATCAGCTCTATGTATTTCAGGATTAGGATTTCGCTGTTATACGCGGTGGTAAATTTATTTGGCGCAAAGCCTGCTTCACTAACGGCATCGCTCCATCGTAACCAGAGGTTCGGGTACCAATCCGATTTGCGTATGCCAGTTTCGGTAGCAAATTTCGCACTGCCGGGTGCGACGCCACCGTTCTCTATCGCTAGTCGGCTGATTTCTTTCAGGATCCGTTCTTTCGTCATGGCACCGTACTTCGTTGTCTAACTACAAATGGACACCCCAAATGTCGCAAAACCTTGCGCCTCCGAGGTGTATAAATCCTGAAAATGTAGTCATGTAGCTGTATTGATACAAGAAACTTCTTGATGAGCACCCCAATACCGAGATTAGTCGCACCAGCGACAGAAAGAGAGAAAACGGTCAGGAATGGGTCAGGCTTTCGTCCTTATCCTTCCGTTCGAATCCCTCCGTTCCTTCCGCTGATCGTCGGCACGCGCCACTTGCGGCCAGTCGTGATGGTCCGCAAAATCGGCGTGCTTTTTCATGAGACGGAAGACGATGATCTATCGCGGTAGTTGTCATTGCGAAGCGGTCCAATTCGAGGTTGAGGCCCCCGAGCGAGTTGTCTGTCAGGACTGCAATTGCTCGATTTGCTCCAAGTCCGGCTTTCTGCACCTTATCGTTCCCAAATCGCAGTTCAAGCTGCTGAAGGGCGAGGAAAACCTCACTGCCTACACGTTCAACACGGGTGTCGCCCGGCATCTGTTCTGCAAAACCTGCGGCATAAAGCCCTTTTACATCCCGAGGTCCAACCCGGACGGCTACGACGTGAACGTCCGTTGCCTGACGCCGCAACCCAAGGAATTGGTCATCGAGCCGTTCGATGGCCGGAACTGGGAATCCCATGCGCACGAATTGGCGCACCTCAGCCGGGAGGCTTGACCGGTCGCCATCAATCGTCCACCCGCCGCACTGGACACTGCGGAAGGTTTCAGGATATCGATTCACTCGTTCGTAACCGGGCGATCGCCTCGAACAGCAGACGGCCTGGCCGATGAGGTACGAACGCCAGCCGCACCGAGACGGAGCGCGGCACGCGGGCCCATTTCCATAGGAAATAATTAGAAGACCTGCTATGCCGCGCTCGGGTAGCTCACGCTTGATGTCCCTGCGGTATGGAGCGCAGGGGTTCCGGTTCCCAGCCGAGCTGCAGCTCGGGCGGATGTCCTGGGTCCATCAGAGACGCACCGCCATCGACGAAAAGCACCTGACCGGTAATCCAGCTGGCGTCCTCCGAGGAGAGCAAAGATACCGCGTTGCCGATATCGGCCGGAGTGCCGAGGCGCCCCATCGGGGTCCAGCCGCGGGTATGCCAGCGCCGGATGGCTTCCTGCGCCGGCGTCGGCAGGCTGTTCAGCACGCTGTCCTCGATCCAGCCGGGACTGACCGCATTCACCGTGATGCCGCGCTTGGCCAGAGCCACGGCAAAGTAGCGGACGAGCGATTCCAGCGCTGCCTTGGCCGACCCCATGGCGACCCAGGGTTGCAGGCTTCCGGTGCGGCCGCCGGGCGAGTGGGTGATGGCGACGATTCGGCCGCCGTCGCGCATGAGACGCACCGCCTCCCGCGCCGCAACGAGGAAGGCTTTGACCTGGGAATCGAAGGCCGCATCCCACTGCTCCGGGGTGATATCGAGCGGCGGATAGAAGAACTCGGACGCTTCTGGCCGGGCGTTGGCCACGAAGATGTCGAGCCCCTCGAATCTCTCGCGGACCCGATCGAACATCCGGGTGATTTCGGCCGGTTTTGAAACGTCCGCCTGGACGATGAATCCGTCCGTGCCGTGTTTGCGTACCTCGGCCAGGGTGTCGTCGGCGGCGGCCCGGTTGCGGTAGTAATGGATGGCGACATTCGCGCCCTGCTCGGCGAGCTTTAGAGCGATGCCCTTCCCGATGCCACGGGAACTGCCCGTGATTAACGCCTTTTTACGATATGACATGATGACCTCCTAACGATAAAGACTGCGGCTCGCTCTAAACGCGTTCTTTAGAGCTTTCCGTCGCGGTTTGAATTCTGAGGATCATTGATTTATTATTCAAATCGATTGTTATGATAGACAACATCAACGAAATCGATTTTAGAAAGGCGGACCTGAATCTGCTGCCGGTATTCAGCGCCTTACTGAAGGAACGGAGCGTGACACGGGCGGCCAGTCGTCTATATCTCGGCCAACCTGCGGTAAGCGCAGCGCTTGTGAGGCTCCGGGAAATGTTCAAAGACGAGCTTTTCGTGCGTACGGCGAAAGGCATGGAGCCAACCGCGAGGGCCTTGGAACTCGCGGAACAGCTCGCACCGGCGCTCGAAATCATTCATCGGGAGATGTTCGGGGCGCCGCGCTTCGATCCGGCCACCGCCGAGCGTACGTTCCGCCTCGGCATGCCGGACAGCATCGAAGTGGGGCTCTCCCCGAGCCTGATCGAGTGCATCCAGCGCGAAGCACCCGGCGTGCGTGTCGCGATTCGCCTTGCGGGGCATGAACAGGGAGCAAAATTATTGGACAACAAGGAGATGGACCTCGGCATCTCGCGATTCACGAATGTGGCGAGCTGGCACCGCCAAGAGAATCTTTACCGGGAAGGCTATGTGTGCCTGTTCGACGGCGCGCGGCTGGGCATACAGGCGCCCATCGGAATGGAAGACTATCTCGCTTTACCCCATCTCCTGATGTCGTTTTCGGGAGACTTCGAAGGCGTCGTGGACGAAGCGCTCGCGCGCCGGAAGCTACGGCGACGGGTTTTATTTTCCACCACGCGCTTCTCCGCTCTACCCTTCATTCTCAAGGAGACCGACGCCATCGCCACGCTGCCGGCGTCCATGGCTCGACGTTGCGCCAAAGCGTTTAATCTCACCCTGAGTCCCACGCCGATCGAGATCGAGACCTTCACGATTTCGATGCTCTGGCACGCCCGCCACGACCGGGACCCCGGTCATATCTGGCTCCGGGAGGCGGTGAAAAGCATCGTGCAACTTCAGGCGAGCCCGGTAGTGGAAAGCCCTCACCAAGGTCCGAACGCGCGAAGTCGAGCCGAGGAGTAAGATCGGCATCTCTTATGCGAAACCGTACTGACTGGCGGCTAACACTATCGTTTCATTTGGCGAAAACCCTATGCGAATCGAGTTCGAACGCGGCGTGATCCGTGATTGGTCCGAGCGCGACAAGGCCGATCTCGTGGAATTCGCCGACAATCGCAAGATATGGCGAAATCTGACCGACCGATTTCCCTATCCCTATACGGAAAAAGACGCGATTTGGTGGATAGCTCACGTCGCCGAGATGCCGGCCCCCACCTCTTGGGCCATCGAGGTGGACGGCCGCGCCGTCGGCGGAATCGGCATCGAACTGCGGGAGGGCATCTATGCCAAATCCGCCGAATTCGGCTCTTGGCTCGGCGAGCCGTATTGGGGACGAGGGATCACTACGGCGGCGGCCCGCGCACTCTTGCCGGAAATTCTGTCGCAATTCGGTCTGATTCGTCTGGAAGCCCGCGTGTTCGCGTGGAATCCGGCTTCCATGCGAGTGTTGGAAAAAGCCGGGTTCAAACGGGAAGGGGTAATCCGGTGCGCCGCCATCAAGGACGGAGTCCTCATCGATCAGGCTCTCTACGCCTATGTCGAAGAAAGCGTCGCCGTATGATCGACCCGTCGTCTCCGTGTCGCTCGAATCCATAACCTGTAACCGCCCCAACCCATGAACCTGAATCCAAGACGCCTGATTTTCGCGACTACCGCCATCTTCGTATTCGCTCCGGCACGGTCTGATCCACATGGTGATTCTCCGCGACACCAATGCGGCATTGACCGGTATCGCCAGGCCTCAAATCGAAAGAAGCCTGTGGTTGTCACTACTCCGGCTGTCTTTATCCAAAGCAGATTTAAGCGGAGTCGGCTGCGCAATTTTGGAGTTGTCTATTCACGAACCGGCAACTCCAGCTTCATGGGGATACAAATCACGCCAGAAACATCGATTGCTTCGGATTGCCTGACGAACCCGAACTTCTCGTATACGCCGACGGCATAGCGGGACGAATTGACCGTAAAGACGCCTGGATTCCCTGAACCGATGCTGGCAGCTTTGGCGACTTCCCAAAGCCTTTTGGCCAAGCCCTTCCCCTGGAAACGTTCGGACACGAACAAATGATAGAGATGTCGGTTGTCCCGGACCGCGACGACGCCAACAAGCTCGCCATTTTCCTCCGCAACATGGTATCGATAACCGGACTCTATGTAGCTCTTGATCGAAGTTTCGTCCATCGAGTCGAGCAACCGGCGCGCCGCTTCCTCGGAGAACTCGGACGCGATGAATCGCTTCGTCATATCGCGGGCGAGAGCGCTTATTCCCGGAGCATCATCGAGGGTTGCGAGGCGTATCTCCATAGCCGCTTATCCCTTCAATAAGGCATACCGTCCTTATGGAAGAAGCCATATCCGCCGCGGGTCGCACGCGCTTCGAGGTCCGCATCGGAATAATGCGCGCGATCGCCGGGCAACCGGTCGCCCACTTCCAGATAAACCGCGACGCCGTTGCCGCGATTGACCAGATGGTGCCCGTCGGCTTTGCCGGCGGGAAATCCCGCGCATTGACCGGAACGGAGGCATTGCTCCCCGGCTTCGGTAACTAAAGCGATCTCGCCCTCCAGCACATAGACGAATTCGTCCTGGCGGGTGTGCCAATGCCTGAGCGCGGACATCGCGCCCGGCTCCAGCCGGACCAAGTTCACGCCGAAGGTCTGCAAGCCCAGCGCATCGCCGAGCGCCTGCTTGCTTCGGCCCACGGTCAGGGCACGCAGCTCTTCCGTCGGATAGATCGACGTGGTCCGGGAAGGGACGGCGGCGGGATCGAGAGCGGGTAGTACTAAGGATGTTTCCGTTTTCATTGGACGATTATTGCAACGATTGCGGTCGGAGATGGCAACAACGGCTTTGCCGTCCATGCGCCGGCAGCAAAGCCACAAAGAAACCCACTACTCGTCCGGAGCGGACTCCGATTGAGGCAGATCGTCGGTAATCTCGAACCAGGCGGCTTTGGAGCCGACCATGACGTGACGCATAGGCCGGCAACCGGGGTGTCCGTCCACCGTTCCCAGCGCCAGCCCGAAGGCGTCGGGGAAATCCTGTTCCGCAATATATTGCAGGGTGGAACCGCACACTTGGCAAAACGTTCTTACGATCCCCGGCGAAGACGGATAATGGACGAGCAGCGCCTGTCCTTTCGTCAGCCTGAAATCTTTCTTCTCGACATAGGCCCAAGTAGCAAAAGCCGCGCCGGTGGCTCTGCGGCACATCGAACAATGGCAATTTCGGGCGAAATGCAATTGCCCATCGATTTCGTACTCGATAGCGCCGCAAAGACAGCCGCCGGTTACCATAGGTAATGCCTTCGAAGATTTAAGCCCGCTGTATTCTTGAACGGCCGAATCATGGCCCGCGCCCATCCCTTGCCGTGTAGGAGGTTCAGGTTTTCGAGCCGCGAACCGTTTGGAATCTTGCATCGATTTGCCGAGCCAGATTCTCGATGCCCTTGGCGGTGAAGTTTTTCTGCTGGCCTTTAACCTCGACGATAAAGTCGCCGATAACCTCTCCGGTCCTTGTATCGATCAAGTGTGCCATAAGATAGACAAACAAGAAGCTCGGTTTATGTACCCTTCCGACGAGGACAAACCGACTTCCGCTATTCTTCCCGAGCGCTGCCGCTTCGTCCGGGTGATCCCAAAGGTACCCGAACCCCTTGGTAGCGGCTTCTTGAGTAGCCGGGTCTATCGAAACGATCCGATAGCCGCCTTTGGCACTCAAACTCTCTTCCAGCTGCCGTTTCAGAGAGCCTGTTCTTTCGATTTCTTCGGCAACGCCCGGGTTCGACGTGACATCGTTCAACTCGAAATCCAAAACGGCGATATCGGAATTCGCACTCACCGGAAGAGAAACGAGGATCGTGAGAGCAATAATTGAAATAATCTTGCTTAAGAAAGACATTACGGTTCTCCTATCGCAAATCCTGCTCGATACCACTGATGCCGGCGGACAACGCACTTTTGAGGAAACGGGTTAATTCGTCGCGGGCATCCGCCGCCACATCGATCTCCACCGTCCACGATACCTCCGACTTGTCGCCGTCCGCATCGCGCACGTCCACCGTGCCCAGGTATTTAGTGACCGGAAACGGTGAGTCCGTTCGCACATAGCGAAATCGTCTGGTTTGATGATCGATTTCCTCAATGCGATCTCTTATTTCACCCCCATCGCCCAGACCTAATACGCGTATTGCGCCGACACCTTCGCCTTCGACGCGACAGCTCGCAATCACCGGGAACCAGCGATCGAGACCGCCGATGCCGCTGATCGCTGCCCAAACCTTGTCGCCGGGCACGTCAATCGTTTTCGTCACATTCAGCTTTTCAATCATGTTTACTTCTCCGAAAGTTGAACCGAAAAGCCCAAGAGCAGAGTACTTATTGCCTGCTTGCCGGCCTCTCCCGTAAGTCCTTGACGAAATAGACGATGGCCCTGCGCCAGGATGTGTCGTTGTCACCGCGAAAATCGAAGGCGCGGTTGATCAGGGTTTGTCCGGTGGCGACATCGCGGATTTCGATGTGCAGCGTGAGGACCAGATTGCTCATTCGAAACACCCAGCCCACCAGGACCCGCTCGGCGCCGAGCCTCTGGGCGATATCGAACTCGCAGCCGTTGCACGCGTGCAGATAGCGAGCCGACTTCAGCTCGGCGATGAGCCCCGGAGCCGCCCCATGATCGACCACGCGATAAAGCCCGCTGCGGCTCAGCTCGTCGCGCAGGGCCTCGGTCATGAGGGCGAGCCGTTTCGACCACTCGACATCGCGGGTACTGTCGCTGAGATCGCCGGTCAGTTCCAAATCGAGCACCGCGAGCGTTTTGAGATGCGGACTTTCGCCTGTGGACACCCGGTCGACCAGACTGTTCTGAGGCCAGACAGGGGAATGGAATAGCACCAAGACCGCAAAAGCCGAGATCAGCCGGTGTAGGCCGGGATAAGCCTGCCCTGAGCCCCGTCGAAGGGGCGGTAGCCGTTCCCGGCGCTCGCGGCGTACGAAAATGCCGGAAACGCGAAGCCTGTCCTGAGCCCAGTCGAAGGGCTTATTCCGGCCTACATTTTGGGCCAACATCAGAAACGTAAAAGCCGACATCAACCGAACGAATATGGAATGACGCATCGGAATCTCCTCATTGAAATCCGGCATTCTTACCGAGTACGCTGCTTGGGGTCGTGCTAAGTCGCGGTAAAAATTACAACATAGAATTTGACGACACGTCAAAATATATACATAACGTCAGAATCATGACGAAGTTAACTCGAAAGCAACGTGAAATCATCGCCCGGCAGGAGTTGATCCTGGATGTGTCGGCCAAACTGATCGCCGAGCAGGGCTTCAGCAACTTCGGGATGGAGCGTATCGCGGAGTTGACCGAGTACTCCAAGGGGACGATTTACCAGCACTTCCAGTGCAAGGAGGAAGTGCTGATGCACCTCTGCATGCGCGGACTGAGAATCTGGCGCGACTTCTTCGACCGCGCCCTGACCTTTCGTGGCAACAGTCGCGAACGGCTATTGGCCATACACCTGGCCCACGATTTCTACGCCAAGCTGCATCCGGTCGAATACGAAAGCATCTATACCGTCAAATCCGCCGGCGTCCGGGAAAAAATCTCGCCGGAGAGCCACGCGGCGCAAAACGAACTCATGAAGGAAGTGATCGACCGGGTCGTCATCGTCATCACGGAAGCCATCGAAAACAGGGATTTGAAGCTACCGGAGAACATGGCTCCGCAGGACCTGGTTTACGGCTTTTGGGCGCTGCATTACGGCGAACTCATGTTCGAAACTTTCAACTTCCCTTACCGAAACATGGGTATCGGCGACCTGGAGAACAATGTCCGGCTGGTGTTGAGAACCTTGCTGGACGGCCTCCCCTGGGAGCCCGTCTCCACCCGGCATGACTACGCCGCTTCGGCGGAGCGCATCGTGCGCGAAATCTTTCCCGAGGAAGCGGCGTCGATCGCGATGCGCTGAGAACGTTTTATCGTTCCACGGGAACGGAGGCTTCGCCCAATGCCGTTCCAACCGCCGGCTTCCGCGCCTCCACCTGGAGCCGCATCATGGCGACATGGATCCGCCCCGCCGCATCGGACGGATTCTCGGCCAGGTAGCTTTCGGCGACGGCCTCGATGAAGCGCTCCCGCCGCTCCGCCGGGATCCTCGACGTATAGGGATGCCAAGCGGTGCGCAGCCAACCGGTGAAGGCTTCCCGATGGGCGTGCACCATGTCCTTGTCGATCAGCCGGACCCGCTCGGCGTCCAACCCCGCCTCCATGAGCCACTGGCGATAGCTTTCCGCATCGTGGAAGCCGAAGGTGGATTCGAACCCCTCGAACGCATCGCGCCACTCGGGATCATCCGCAACCGCGTCGAACGCGGCGATCAGCGCGGCGGCATTGCCCCGGCCGCCCATTTGCATCACACAACGGCCACCCGGTTTCAAAGCGCGGGCGATCCCGGCCAGCACCGGCCTATGATCCCGGACCCAGTGCAGGGCGGCGTTGGAATAGACCACAGTGAATTCCGAGTCGAAAGGCAATGCCTGGGCATCCGCCTGCCGAAATTCGAGATTCGGGTAATTCGACGCCGGAAACCGGCTGGCCGCATAGCGGATCATGTCTTCCGAAAGATCGACGCCGACCGCCCTGCCGTGCGGCACGTGCTTCGCCAGTTCCGCGGTGATGCGGCCGTCCCCGCAGCCGATGTCCAGCACCGAGTCGTCCGGGCGCAGGTTCAAGCCGCTCAAAAGCTCCCGCGCCCAATGCTCCTGGCCAGCCGAATGGCGGGAATAATCTTCCGGGTTCCATCGATACATCGTCTTCTCCTCAGAGTTAAAAAAGCCGGCGTAATTTTTTAAGCCATAAGGTTCGGCCCGGCGTTGTCCGCGAAGGGCTTCCTTAATTCTCATCGGTGCGTTAGGTCTCCAGAAACCGGAAAATGGCCGGGTTCCCGCAGCCCGCCGCATTGAAGCGCAGCCAGGGCGAGGCTTCCTGCTGGGGCCGGAACAGGGCGCCCGGCGCCAGCATGATGCCCTGTTTGGCGGCCGCCGCGGCCACCGACGTGGCGTTCTCGGATTCTTCCCGGCGCGCCCAGATGAACAGTCCGTCTTCCGCATCCTGATAGATTTCCAGCCCGCTGCCTTCGAGGTTTCTGACGGCCTCGCCCCGCGCTTTGCGAAGGCGCGAGCGCAGCTTTTCCAGGTGCTTCCGATAATAGCCGTCGGTGAGGAGTTCGTAGACCAGCCGCTCGTCGATTTCCGAGGTGGTCAGGCTGGTCAGGAGCTTGAGATCGGTCAGGCTCTCGGCGATTTCGTACCTGCAGGCCAGGAAACCGACCCGAAGGCTTGCGGAGACGGTTTTCGAAAAACTGCTGACGAACAGCACCCGCTCCAGTTGGTCGAGTGTCGCCAGCCGGGTGGCTTGTCCCGTCAGCAAATCGCCGTAGATATCGTCCTCCACGATCATCAGGTCGTAGCGCTCGGCCAGTTGCAGCACCCTATGGGCGACCGGCTGGCTGATGCTGACCCCGGTCGGGTTGTGCAGCAGCGTATTGGTGAAAAACACTTTGGGCCGGTGCTCCTGGATCAGGTTTTCCATCGCAGCGGTGTCTGGCCCCTGGGTGGTCCAGGGCACGCCCACCAGCCGTGCCCCCGAAAGCTTCAGGTAACCGAACAAGGTGTAGTAGCCGGGATCGTCCACCAGCACGGCGTCGCCCGGTTTGACGAACAGTCGGCTGATCAGGTCCAGTGCGTGGGTGGCTCCGCGGGTGGTGACGATCTGCCGGGGAGAGCAGCCGATGCCCTGATCTTCGAGCCGCCGCGCCAATAGAGACCGCAACGGTTCGTACCCGGCCGGCAGACCGTAGCTGGTCAAATAGGTGCCGCTTTTGCGGGCGAGCGTTCGGAGACTCCGCTGAATGCCTGCGCCATCCATCCACTCGCCGGGCAACCAGCCGGCACCGGGCATGGCAAGGTGGGAATGCTCCTGCAAGGCGTTGCGGAGCAGCCAGAGCACGTCCATGGCCCGCTCGAGCTGGCAGGACTGATTGGCCGCATCGCCGGACTCCGAGCGATGGGCCACATAAAAACCCGACCCCTGCCGGGATTTCAGATAGCCCATCGCCACCAGCCGGTCGAACGCCTGGACCACGGTGAACTTGCTGACCCGATGCTCTTCCGCGAAATGCCGAATCGACGGCAGGCGCGCGCCGGGCCGCAAGGCGCGTTCGTCGATACGCTGCTTGATACCGGCCACGATCTGCTCGATCAAAGGGCGGCTGTCGTGGGAATCGAGGTTGAGGGAATTCATAATCCTAGAAACGGCAGTTGGACGTGCCCGAGTGTGCGGCCGGCGGGTCGTATGGCAAGCCTGTCCTGAGCACCGTCGAAGGGGCGCGACGATGCGGCGGGGTAGTCTCCCGCAAGAAGGAGCAACGCCGCCAGGCGGCCCGCCGGCCGTGCAATCGGGTGCGTAGCGGCGTTACCCAGAAGGTGAAATCGATAAAAGGCGGGGCAATCAGGATTCATGAGGCTTTTCACGTCCATCTAAGCGGTCAACTGCCGTTTCTAGGATGATTGTATTGGCTCCGCGACCGGTACAGGTTGGCTGGATCGATCGTCAACTGTATCTGTATTGTCCGCACCCGGAGATTTATTGTACAGCCATCACGAAACTTGGAACCCTGACGTTATGCAAGCTAATTTCGCGGCGCTGGGGCCGAAGCCGTCCGACCGAATGTTGATTTCGAACAAAGGGGAAAATCCATGCGCATTCCAATCTACCAGATCGATGCGTTCACCGATCGGCTGTTCGGCGGCAACCCGGCCGCCGTATGCGTGCTCGACCGCTGGCTCGAAGACTCGGTTCTGCAATCCATCGCCGCGGAGAACAATCTTTCCGAGACCGCTTTCCTGGTCGGCGGGAGCGGGCGTTATGGCTTACGCTGGTTCACGCCCAAGGTGGAAGTGAACCTGTGCGGCCATGCGACTCTGGCCTCGGCCTATGTCGTGTTCCGGGAAATCGAGCCCGCTTTGCGGAAAGTGATCTTCGACAGCCGCAGCTGCGAACTCCCGGTAAGCCGCGAGGATGAGCTCATGACCCTGGACTTTCCGGCGAGTCACGGGCAGATCTGCGATTGTCCGGATCTCCTGTCCGAAGGACTGGGCCGCAAACCCCTGGAGGTCCGGCGCGATGCCATGTACCTTTGCGTATTTGCCGACGAAGCGGATATCCGCTCCATGCAGCCGGATTTTTCCGTATTGGCGGAGCTCGACCTCATGGGCGTCATCGTCACGGCGCCGGGCCGGTCGGTCGATTTCGTTTCGCGCATGTTCGCACCCAAGGTCGGCATACCGGAGGACCCGGTGACCGGCTCGGCGCACTGCCTGCTGACGACCTATTGGGCGGCGCGTACCGGAAAAACCCGATTCACCGCCAGACAGCTGTCCAGCCGGAGCGGCGAACTCGAATGCGAGCTTCGGGGCGAGCGCGTCCTCATCTCGGGCCGGGCGGTGAAATACCTGCAAGGCGAAATTCTGCTGCAATCCTTTACCTAAGAATCAACTAACCCATGACGCTTCGATTGTCCCGCCGTGCCGAACGGCTCACCAGTTCTCTGATCCGGGATATCCTGCAGGTCACCCAGCGGCCCGGCGTGATTTCCTTCGCCGGCGGATTGCCGGCGGACGAACTGATGCCGCCCCTGGATTTCGAGGGGCTGGCCGACGATTGCCGCCAGTACGGCCCCAGCGAAGGCGAGCCCGCCTTGAGGAGCCTGATCGCGGAAAGGCTGTCCGCACTGGGCATGGATTGCAGCGCCGATCGGGTGCTGGTGACGTCCGGATCGCAACAAGGCATCGATTTGGTCGGAAAGCTGTTCGTCGACGAGGGTTCGCCGGTCGTGCTGGAAGCGCCCACCTATCTGGCCACAATCCAGGCTCTCGGCGCGTACGGCGCGGAATTCCAGGGCCTTCCGCTGTCCGCCGACGGCATCGACCCGGATGCACTGCGACGGGCCATAGCCCGTCGCCGGCCGGCTTTCGTCTATCTCATCCCGACCTTCCAGAACCCTTCCGGGTATTGCTACACGGACGAAGTCCGACACGCCGTCGCCGCGGTTCTGGACGAAACCGGCGTGCCCCTGATCGAGGACGACCCATACCGGGATCTAGTTTACCAGCCGGTCGACCGGACTCCGCTCTGCGCCTATCTGGAACACGCGCCCTGGGTTTATCTCGGGAGTTTTTCCAAGATCACCGCACCGGGCTTGCGGGTGGGTTATCTCGCCTCGTCGCCGTCGCTCTTTTCCGGCTTGGTCCGTCTGAAGCAGTCCAGCGACCTGCATACCAATCGCATCGGCCAGGCCTGGCTGATACGGTTTCTGAACTCGGCTGGGTTCGACGAACATATGGCGCAGATGATCCGCGTATACGGGGAACGGCGCGATGTGATGCAAATCGCCCTGCTGCGCCATTTCGAGGATCTCGCCGAGTGGCGGGCGCCGGCCGGCGGGCTGTTCTTCTGGCTGCGCCTGACCGCGGAGTGCGATACCCTGGCGGCGCTCCAGGCGGCACTGGGGCGCGACGTGGCGTTCATGCCGGGAGGCCCGTTCTTTCCCGCCACCGGATTGCGCTACCCGGCATTGCGGTTGAACTTTAGCCATGCAGCTCCGGAAAAAATCGAGCAGGGCATCGCCTTGCTCGCGGAGATTTTGGGCGAGTACGCCGATAGGGGCAGAACCCGCATCGCAATCCGCCCAAGCAGGGCTTGCGGACCCGGCTAAACAGGAACTGCTTGGTCGCGAAGCACCCTCCTCGAAATGACACAAGAGAAAAAACTGCCACTTGGTGGGGAGTATCCTCACGGGAACTGATGAAAACAAAGATCTGGATAGCTTTACTGTCGATTTATATCGTTTGGGGCTCGACCTACCTGGTGATTCGCTTCGCGGTGGAAACGATTCCGCCGTTTCTGTCGGCCGAACTCCGCTTTCTCGTTTCCGGCGCGATCCTGTTGGTCTGGCGACGCGCGGCGGGCGATGCCATGCCCACCCGCCGTCAATGGAGGTCGGCGGCGATCGTCGGCACCCTGCTCCTTCTCGGCGGCAACGGACTGGTCTCGTGGGCCGAACAGACTATCCCTTCGGGCGTGGCGGCGCTGATCATCGGCGCGGTGCCGATGTTCATGGTGATCGCCGATGCGCTCAGGCCGAACGGCGTCAAACCGACGGGCCGCGTGATTGCCGGCTTGACCATCGGTTTCACGGGGATTTACCTGCTCGTCGGCCCTTCGGAATTTTCGGGGGATATGCATTTGAACGCGCTCGGCGTGATGGCGCTCCTGATCGCCGGCCTGCTCTGGGCGATCGGCTCGGTCTACGGCAAAACCGCCGATCTGCCGAAGTCCGCGTTGATGACGACGGGTGCGGAAATGTTGGCCGGGGGTTTTGCCTTGATGGCCGTCAGCGTCATCAGCGGTGAGTTGAAGGGATTCAACTTTTCCCAGGTTTCTACCGACTCATGGTTGGGATTGGCGTATCTCATTACGTTCGGCTCGATGATCGGTTTCGTCTCGTATGCGTGGCTTTTGCAAAACGCGCCGATCTCGCTTGTGGCGACCTATGCCTACGTCAATCCGTTGGTGGCGGTGTTTCTGGGAAACTGGTTCGCTCAGGAATCGCTGACCCCGCGCATTTTGTTTGCGTCGGCGATCATCGTCGGATCGGTGGTATTGATAAATAGCGCGCGCAGTTCAAGGATCCGGAAAGAAGCGGTTGTAGCCGTGAACGAGTGATGTATTTCGATTTTTCATCTTTCGATGAGATTGAGGTTGTCCGCGTCGAATTGACGGATGCACTCGATGCGGTGGCAATCGACATGGAAGTCGGATAACACGAAGGCGCTGTGCCGGGCGAGCGTCAAAGATCCTTGAAAGTCGACCGCAGGACGATAACGGCGCCCTTGCCGAAGCCATAGCTGGTGACCACGATACTGGCCAGCAGAAGCAGACGGAATGCCGCCGGGAACAAACCTTCCGAGGGCGTGGGCGTATCCAGCACCGGAAAAATCGCCTGCATGAGAAACAGGCTGGAATTGGTGAAGGCGCCGACCACCATGGCCCAGCGCACATGCCAGGGCAGCGGCACCCTGGCGGCATAGAATCCGAAAATCAGGGCACTCATGAGCAGAAAATCCAGGTGCGCCTGCAAGAGGCGGGGGAACTTGCCCTGAAAGAGGCCCGGGAGCACAGGCACGGCGAAATTCAGACCGACCATGCACCACGCCAGAACCAAAGCCATCAACAGCCACAGCGCGGCGCCCCTGATCAATACCACGTTTCCCGCATGTCTCGAATCCTGATGCATCGTCACTCTCTTCGTGTTTCCCGATTACGGATAGGCGACGCACAGTATGAATACTTCCGTTTTTGCCGGCTGGCTCGGGACGGAAGCAAAACTTGATTGAAACGGCGGTTTCGCCGTTTACATCCGATTACTGCACGCCTACTATCCGGGACATTTCGAAAGACAGGAACTTTGATTTATGGGCACGCCGACTTCGCCGGCAGTCAGGCTCTCGACGGCAGATGTGCCGCAACGCGAAAGGCACGGCTGGCTGCGCGAGGTGATCGGCCGAGAATACGTCAAGGTAGAAATCAGCCCGCCCGCCGATGGATGTCTGTTCAACGAGATGACGATATATCCGTGGGAGGATCTGCGCCTCTCGGCCATTCGATCGAACGCGATCACCATCGAACGGTTGCCCGGGGAGCCGTACCGGGCCAGCCAGGATGCTTATTTCGCGGTCGTTCTGCTCTCCGGCCAATACTCGGTGGAACAGCAGGGGCGGGAGGTTTTTCTCAAGCCCGGCGACATGACCCTCTACGATGCCACCCGGCCCCATCGCATACACTGCCCGCGGAGTTTCTCGAAACTGATCGTCTCCATTCCACGGGCGATGCTGAGAGATAGGATTGCCGGGATCGAGCACTGCACGGCGCTCCGGATTCCCGGAAACGAAGGCATCGGCGCCGTAGCGTCGAATTTCATCCGCTCGTCCGCCGGCCAGGCAGGCCGGTTGAATCCGCACGAGTTCCTCGCGCTTGCCGAACACTCGCTCGACCTACTGACGCTGGCCATGACGTCGGTGCGCCCCGCGGATTTCAATCTCTCCCGAAGCCGTTCGCTCTCCCTCTACCGGGTCAAGGCGTTCATCGAGCGGCATCTTTCCGAACCATGCCTGAATGCCGCGATGGTTGCGAATGGCGTCGGCTTGTCGTCCCGCTATATCAACGATCTTTTCAAAGACGAGGGGACGTCACTGATGCGCCATGTCTGGCGGCGCCGGCTGGAAAATTGCGGTAAAGACCTGCTCGATTCGGCGCATAACGGCCACAGCCTGACCGAAATCGCGTTCCGCTGGGGATTCAACGATCTGTCGCATTTCAGCCGGGCTTTCAAACAGCGCTTCGGCTGCTCGCCGCGGGAGTATCGACAGCGGGAGCATTAAGCGCCTGTGCGCAGATTCGGCACGCTTTATCGTTCCATCGAAAAAATTCCGTATCGAGTGGACTGGAGAAGTGGAATTGAGTTTGCTACAACGTCCGCACCGGATCTCCTGCGACCAGGCAGCCGGTAAATTCCGGCGTCGTAGCGATTCTCATACATCATGCTTACCCTTGAAAAACTCAAGATATACCAACAATTCAATGGCGATATCGACGGCTGGGCGCGATCCGCCCGCCCTCACGATTCATCAGGCATGACCGACGCCGACTGGTACTTGATCGATGAACTGCTAGGATCTCTCCACATCATCGCTTCGGGTTCGGCCTCCTCGCAGTTTGCCGAGACGGTTGAGCGGAAGCTGCGCGCAGCTGCCGCGGACAAGTCTACTCGGGAAGCATTGCGCAAGCTCACACAGGTCAAAATGAGATTCGAGACTCACCGCCCGCTCCGTTTTTCCCGGCTCTGGCAAGGCATCGGATGGCTGATGGTAGCTATCGTGATCTGGCTGAGTTTGACGCCGGAGCCGCCCCAGCCGCCCACGCCGTTGCTCGCCTGGGACAAGGCGCAACACATGCTGGCCTATGCCGCGCTGATGTACTGGTTTCGGCAGGCCTTCCTGCCCCGTTGGCGCTGGCCGGTGTTTCTCGTTTTCTTGGGAGTCGGGCTCGAATTTCTTCAGGGACTTGGCGGCATCCGCACATTCGACCCGGTCGACATGGCCGCCAACAGCATCGGCGTCTGCCTCGGGTTCGGGCTAAGCTACACCCCGCTCGGAAAGCTGCTCTCGAAGATCGATGCGCTCGTCAGTCCCGAGCGGCTTTAGAGGATTTTTCGGTTTGCTGCAGCGACTGCGAGCATCGTTGCTAGGGTAGGCCGGGATAAGCCTGTCCTGAGCTTGGCCGAAGGGGCGGCAGCCGTTCCCGGCAAGGGAGTGCCGGAAACGCGAAGCCTGTCCTGAGCTTGTCGAAGGGCCTGTCCTGAGCCCAGCCAAAGGGCTTATTCCGGCCTACATTTTTGGCAGAGACACCCATCCTACTTCTCGCCTCCATCGTCAACCTGAGTATCGGCACTCGGCGCATCCATGCTTTTTTCGATCGCCCTGATCGCCTCCAATTTTTCCCGGAGAATTTTGGCCTCGTCCGTCGGGGGATCGGTTTTATAAACGGGTTTTGAATCGGGAGCACAGACCGTGGCCTGCTTCCGGTCCGATTTTCGGTCGGTTGCGGCCGATCTTCTCGACAGGCTCCCGGCCCGTTTCAGAGTCTCCATTTGAATGGCGACCAGGTTCTGCACTCGACCGTCCGGCATCCGGTTGGGAGGTATGGCCCCTATCGACGCCAAGATTTTGGTCGTGTCGCCGCAGGCTTCCGAAAGCGTTCGCGCGATTAGAAGGTGCAAGCGCACCCCTACGTCGGGGTTCCTCTGGTAATGTTTGAGCAACCGCCGGCACTCTTCGGCGCGCGACGCGCCGGTTTTGTTGGCGAACGCGGCCCCGAAGCCGAGCAGTTCGTCGATATCCGATCGCGAATACGCATCGTAGGACGGTGTGTAATACGAAGCCCTGGGCCAATCGGCGTAGTATTCGGCACAGCCGGTCAGCACCGACAACCCCATTAAAGCTGCACTGCGGACTAGCGTTTTCATTCAGGCAGCCTCGACCAGCGGAAATTGAACCCGGATGCGGGCGCCTTGCTTGTCCTGTCGCGGTTCGAGAACTTCGATTTTCCCGCGCTGGTTGGCGACGCACTCGCTGGCGATGGCCAATCCCATTCCGGAGCCCTCGGTGCCGAGGCTGAACGCGGCCTTGCCCCGGTAAAACGGTTCGAATACATGTTTGCTCTCCTCTTCGTCGATGCCGGGACCGTCGTCTTCGACCTCCAGTTCCATGCTATTCCCCACGGTGCGGAGAATGATTCGAATCTCGCCGCCTACCGGCGAATAGCGCACGGCATTGGAAATCAGGTTATCGATAATGGTTCGTAGCTGGTCCCGATCGCCGGACACCTCGACCGGCTGGACCAGCTCTTTGACCTTCAAAGACTTCGCTACCATATGAGGTCGATGATCCTCGATGACGGACTTTAACAGCTCCTGCATGTTAACGGTTTCCTCGGCGTGCTGTTCGGGTTCCTCATGGAGCCGATTGTAACGGGTCAGCTCTCCCAATAAGTCCTGCAACTTTTGGGTATTGGTCGTTAGCGTCTTGCCGATTTCGCGCTGATCCGGGCCGAGTTCATCGACCATCATGTTCTCGAGCAGTTCCGCGCTTGCAACGATGCGGGCCAGCGGCGTCTTGATCTCGAGCGAGACATTGTCCATCAACTGCCGTTTCGACTCCTCGAGCGAGCGCAGGCGCGTCCGCAGCAACTCCAGTTGATCGCCCAGATAGCGAAGATCTTGCGGCCCCGTGACGGTTATGGGCTTCGCGAAATCCCGCGCCGTCAACCTTCGGATCGCCTCGTCCAATTGCCGAACCGATCGTGTGAACAAGGTCAACAGAAACAGGATAACGGCAACGGAAATGGGCAACAAAAAACCTGCCTTGATCAGAAGGTCTTGCTGAACCGTTTTCGATTGCGCGTAGAGCTCGCTCGCCTCCCGATCGACCTGTTCGGAGATTTCGCGCCACAAGGTATTGGCCGCTGTATGCAAACCCTGAAATGCTTGGTCATCGGGCGATGTAACGCGATCGCCGGTCTCGGAACTGATGATCTGCTCGTAAACCAGCCGCTCCTGTTCCGACAGTTGGTTGATCGAAAGGCTTACTTTTTCATCCACGCCCAGTTTCAGCAGTTCTCCCAAGGTTTGCCTCAGGGAATTCCGAACGCTCTCGTAAGACTGGCGCTCATAGGGCTGGCGCAAGGCCGGATGCGCCAAAATAACGAAGAGCTTGGCTTTTCGCTCGATATCGGAAACTATCTGTAGTGCCGAGCGGGTGGTTTTCACCTGTTCGACGATTTGATAAAAGGTCCGCTGCTCCAGCTTTGCAATGTCGCGCATGGCGAATGCCGCGTACATCACGGCAAACAGCAAGGGAACCAGTACGACCACGAACCCGATGGGAATCAGGTATCTCAGCGAGAATAACTTTTCAAATCTCATCCGCTTCAAATCAATCATTGCCGCATCGTCGGATTCATAAAGCGAACTCAACGATGCCGTAACACTCTTGTGACCACCCCCTATGATAGGGATTTATCGTCCGGTCGTGTTGAATGACGTGATCGCTTTTTGAACGATTTCCGGCACGGCAGCGCATTCCGCGAGGTGAATTAGATGACAACATATTTCTCGAAAACCGGATTCACGGTCCTGGCGGCAACCTGGCTGACTTTCGCCAACGGCGCCGAACTCTCGGGATTGCCGGTTCAAGGCAGCGCCGAAAATCCCCTTCTTCTGCTCGAACTCGGCAGCCAGCCGCCGTCGGCCGCAACCCAGGACGCGGCAATGCGGGTTTATAAGGGAGATATCAGCGCGCACAAGGGAGACGCCTCGATTCAGACTGGCCCGGATGAAATCAGCTCGCTGCATCCCGGATTCGGCACATGGAATGTCGCTTTCCGATTCAAGCTGGAGCCCCGGCCGAATGCAAATCCATACACCTTTTGGGCACGCTGGCGGCAAGGCGGCGAACCCGATGTTTGCGTGCAGACCTTCGAGATTTGGGCGGGACCCGATGCCTCGAAACTCGAACAACGCGCCGTCGTAAAGCTGAAACCCAAGGGTTGGGAATACGCCTGGGTCGGCGCGGAAACCCCGCTGACGCTCAAGGCTGACGATGTCGTGGTCGAGGTTCGCGACAGCGGGGCCGGCCACGACGGCAAGATTTTCGACGCCTTTATGCTTGGGAGCCCACAACCGGCGACGGCGCTTCCGGAACAAGGCACGAAGGAACTACCCGTCGTGCTTCTCGAATTGGGCAAGACGCCGCTTTGGACCTCCGCCGAGAAAAATCCTTCGGTCCGGGTCCATGCCGGAACTACTGCGGGGCAGGAGGGAGCGGATTCGATCTTGACCGAAAAGGACGAGGTCCAGGTTTTCCACCCAGGCTTCGGCGCTTGGGGCGCGAGCTTTCGGTTCGACCTCGACCCCGCCGTTCCGCCAGGCCTGTACCGCTTTTTCGCGCGGTACAAGAGCGGTGGAGAAGTCTCGCAGGTCGCCCAGACGTTCACGGTCAAAGCCGGCGCCGATCCTAACGGACTGGCCGCACGGGGCGACTTCGTTGTGACCAACACTTCGCCCTGGGAATACCAATGGGTGAAAGGCGCCGCCACCGTGGCGATTTTGCCGGGCGACAAGCTGCTGCAAATCGAAAACGCGGGCAAAGCCGACAGCGCGAAGGTCTTCGATGCCTTTCTCCTCAAGCTGGAAACGCCGCTCGGCGATTGGATGAGCGCATCGGCGGCTCAGGCTCGAAACCGCTTTCTGGCGCAGACCAAAACAGTCTCCAACCCGAGCGGACAACTCTACGTGCTCGACGGTAAAGGCGATAAAGGCGAGACGCTGTTTCGCGGATTAGCTGCCGATGCCGCCCGCCAGCGGGTTCAAAAGCTCCGGGTGAACTATTCGATCGGCCCCGAAGCCGAGGACATGGCTCGGCGTTTGAATCTCCCCGCGCTGCCCGCCGCGCTCGTGACCGACAACCATTACTCCGTGCTCGGCGCCTTGGCCGCGCCCAAAAACGAAGCAGCCGTGGCGAAATTTCTCGCCGATCCGGAACATGCGGGCACAATGCTCACGATTCCGGCCGTGAAGCCCGAGGCGGCTACCCCGCTCCGTAACGGCGTCCCGGAAGCCTGGCTGGTCGGCGGATTGCAGGACGGCTTGGCGGGTGTTTCGATTTACGGCCTGGACACCGAAACCATACTGCGCGCGAATCCCGATCAGCCTTACCTCAGCACGGCGATGATGGGGGGCAAAATCAAAACCTGGCAAAAAGCCCCGACCGCATCCAACGGCGTTACGGTCATCGAACCCGCTACCGATCACTCCTACGGCTGGTCGCGCGGAACCGGCTACGCCCAACTCTATCTTCACATAGATCAGCCTACCCAGGCGCTGCTGAAATTGCGCCAGTCCGGGATCAGAACCGCCGGATGGCTGGACGGGCAACCCCTCGCCTTCGCCGACGATCAGAATCCGCCGGCCGACTTTCCCACTCCGGGCGAACCGGCCAAGACCGCGCTCCAGGGCCTCACCACCGAAGGTCTTGCGGTCACCGCCCTGCCGGAACGCGCCGAACCGCCAAAGGCCGCGGCTTTGGCGCTTGCGCCCGGCTGGCACAGCCTGCTGGTCAAGCTGGCCATGCAACACGACAAAGATCAAAGCTTTTTCTTTGCCGCGCGCTTTACCGACACGAACGGTCGTCCGATCGATCCGATCAAGACGCAACTCGCCGATCCCGGTGCCGACCTGGCGCTCAACGCCGTGGCCGCGAAGCTCAGGACGCTCGTCTATGTCGACGCGCCGGCCAACCTGACTCGTCCGGGCGACCCGCTCAAGCTGCGCGCCGACATCCGCTGGCATCCGATTCTGGAAGAAACCGAGCTGTCCGCTCCCCTGCCCCGTTTCCGCGCCAGGCTGCGCCTGCGCGTGACGGATTATCGGGGCAACGAAGTCGCCGCGAAGGAGGTCGATGGTCTCTTCCCCGGCGAAGCCAAGGTCGATTTCGGAAAAACGCCGGAAGCGGGCTATTACGCTGTCTACCCTTCACTGCACACGCCCGACGGCAAGCTCATCATGGCCTATCCCGCCGACGGCTTCACCGTGGTGCGCGGAAACGCCGCCCAGAAGGAACGGCTGGACAAGAAAAAGCTTTGGAACAACGACTATTACGCCTTTTTCGACGGCGATAAAGGCTTCCGGCAGGAAGGCGGCTATTTCGCCTGGCTGGAGCGCATGGGCATCTACAAGAGCTACGGCTCCTATCCCGGATTCCCGCCGGAACATCAGGCCAAGTGGGAACGCGCCAAATCACGCGGACTCGTCTTCTTCGGAGACACATCCGGCGACAGCCATTGGCTCAACGACAAGCCCGAAGACGGGCGAGCCTTCATCGAAAAGGCCTCGGCCTATACCCGCTTCTTCAAGGCCACCAACGAAATCGACATCCGCCGCGAAGGGGAATGGCAAAAGCTGCGCGATCCCGCCCACTGGGTCGAGCGAGCCCGTTGGGAGTACGAAGCAGTGCACCAGGCACGGAAGGACGGTCACTATGTTGGAGGCAGCCTGGTGCGTCCCGGCGATACCGCCGACAACGGAAGTTATTCCGGCGGACTGAGTTCGGGAAAATGGTTCGCCGAAGTGCTCAAGCTCGGCCTCGACAAGTACCAGGACGCCTGGGACGTCCACGCCTATCCGCAACGCCCGCCCCGTTTCGGAGGCCCCATCGGCAACAGCTCCACCGAAGACGAACGCGGCGTCCTGGCGGCTTACGAAAGCCTCAGCCGAAACAATAACCTTCCCTTCTGGCTGGGCGAAGCCGGCGCCAAGACCGCCCACGGCTTCACCGGCCGCCGCTGGCAAGCGGAGCAAGCCGCCAAAATGATCGCCTGGGCCAACAGCCGAAGCGACTATCTAGGCTTGGCATTCTGCCTCGGACACGAATACGACTGGGGCTACGGCCGGCTCTGGGACTACTCCATGGGCCACAAGCCCGCCGAAGCGGCGCTATACACCGCCGGCGCCCTGATCGACGGCCTGCCCTACAAGGCCGTGGACACCCGGGACGCCAACGTTCAGGCCGCCTATTTCGGCGAAACCTTCATGATCTGGCGGACGGACGAGCAGTCCGGCGATTGGCCGCTAAAACTCGATCCGGCCAAGGCTTGGGTTATGGTGGACGTGGTGGGACACGCAGAGGCTCTTGCGGTCGATAAGGATGGCAAGGCGACTGTCAGGGTATCGCCGAGTCCCTTGTATATTCTGAGCAAGGCGGATTATGAACGGCTGACACGTGGTCGGTAGGCTGTTTGCTGGGATTCGCTTCGCTCTTCCCAGCCTACAGTGCTAGACAATCAAATTTATCGACATCTAATATCGATATGGCCCCAGCTTCCTAGAAGCAGAAACGGCAAACTAGGTAATTCATATGCCGTTTTTAACATAAAATTAAGACGTCTACTTTTGGAGTCCCCGCATGGCAGCCGAGATCGTTACAGCGGTTATCGCAGCCTCCGGTGCAGTCGTCTTAGCCGGAGCAAGTTACTGGTTCACTAAGAAACGTGAGCGTGACGCCGAGCTGCGCAAAGAGAAGCTTGATCATTACAAGGACTTTGTAGCCAGTCTCAGCAGTATCATCTCGGGCGAATGGACAGCCGACGGTCAGCGCGCTTTCTCTAGAGCATGCAACAAGCTCAATCTTGTAGCTCCCCAGGCGGTTCTCCAAGCCCTGCAAGAGTTCCAACAGGAAATCAAAATAAGCAACACCGAGCGGAGCAACGAGCGGCACGACAAACTGATGTCTCGTCTCTTCTATGAAATTCGGAAAGACCTTGAGGTCGTGCCAAAGGACAATGAAGCGACTTTTAGAATACGTTTGTGGGCATCTGGCGTACCACCGGAGAGCCCTACTAACCCGTCCATCGAGCGGACACCAGGCGCTGACAAGCCCCGTAGGCTGGGATGAGTGAAACGAATCCCAGCCTACGTAGGATGGGTAGAGCGTAGCGAAACCCATCAATCCGAAAAGCCTATTCCAAATCCAAATCATCCATTTCCGGACCCGCCCAGTCCTTCGAGTAAATGCCCAATCCGACATACCGATGAAATGAGGAATAAGGCCAGTTTGAAACTGCCTTTACATATCCGTGTTTTACCGGATTATGGTGAATGTAATCGACGTGCCGCGCGAAATCTTCTTCGTCGCGGATGACGTGTTCCCAAAATCGGCGTTGCCATACTCCGCGCTCACCCTTACGGGAACGACTTTTGGAAATGCGTTCTCCCTTTTCAATCTCTCTGGAAAAGGCTGATTTAATTTGCCGCCAGCGTAGGCTGAAATCCTGTTCGCCCGTTGGCAGGGTCCAAATCGTATGGAGGTGGTCCGGCAAAATCACTACCGCGTCGATCGTGAACGGATGCGCTCCTTTGACCACACGAAAAGCTTCGCGCAAGGCACCGATATGTTCCGTCAACAGCTTGCGATGCCGCTCTGCCAGGTTAACCGTAAAGAAATATGTACCTCCCTCGACACGGAAACGGCGATAGTCGGTCATGGTCTACCTGGTGTCATTTAGAATCGTCCATGGTGTATCACGGCTCTGGCATGATGGGTTTCGCTTCGCTCTACCCATCCTACACGATCTCGCTACACGATCCCGCCGGATGTCCCGGCGTGTCAATGAGAGTGACAGCCGCCTTTTGCTTACCCCCAACCAAAACTTGTCACAAAAATGAGGAACTACCGTAAATAAATAGTTCTCGAATTAAAAAGATTCGTCCTGATAAAGGAAGGAGGGAATCATGAAGACGTTAAGGAATAACAAGCAGGGAACAAGCAGAGCGAAGAGGCATCTCCGCGCAGGGTTGTCGGTTGCCCTGCCTTTGATCGGGATATGGTCGCAGACTGCCCTCGCCCAATTGACCTGTGGCATTACACAGATCACCGACGGGAACACATTCGGAGCCATCATCCAACAAAACAATGCGTCCATCAGCGCCGATGGCACTCGCATCGCGTTTCATCTCGATGCGGACCTGACGGGCGGCAACGCCGACCGCAATTTCGAGCTCTTCCTGTTCGACGCCAACACAAACACCATCACCCAGGTCACCAATACGACGAGCGGAGCAGCGCCCACCAACCATGCTCCTTCCGTCAACGCCAACGGCACCCTCATCGCCTTCGAGTCCAGCGCCGATCTGACCGGGCAGAATCCCGAGCTGAACAGAGAGATCTTCCTGTTCGACGCTACGGCGGTTGCCTTCAGGCAGCTCACCGAAAACGCCGGAATCGGCCAGGCCTTCCTGCCATCCATAAACGCCGAAGGCACCCGTATCGCTTTCGAATCCAACGCAAATCCGACCGGTCAGAACCCTAACGGCAACTCTGAAATAGACCTGGTCGACACGGCGACCAACAGCATCGCTCAGATCACCAACTCCCCCGCCAGGATCGGCAGCTTCAATGCGTCGATCAGCGCGAACGGTGCCCGCATCGCCTTCGACTCCGATGAGGACCTGACCGGCGGGAATCCTGACTTCAACCGGGAGATATTCCTGTTCGACACAGCGACCAACACCACAACGCAGCTTACCAACTCCATCGCAAGCGGGCCCGGCATCGGCAACTTCGCTCCATCCATCAATGCCGATGGTACCCGCATTGCCTTTCACTCCAACCAAGACTTGACGGGAGGCAACGCTGACGGCAACGATGAGATCTTCCTGTTTGACGCAACGACCGGCGCACTCGCGCAGATCACCAATTCCACCGGGGGCGATCCCCTCCTCGAGAACTACTCTGCCTCGATCAACGCCGACGGCACCCGCATCGCCTTTGTGTCCGGCCGGGATCTAACCGGGACCAATCCCGACAGCAGCCTCGAAATCGTCTTGTTCGATGCCGCCACCGGCACCTTTACGCAGGTCACCAATGCCCCCGCGGGCAGCAGTATCAGTCCGTCGATCAGTTCCGACGGGAGACGCATTGCCTTTGTGTCGAGATCGGACCTGACCGGGGGCAACACCGACAACTTCGATGAAATATTCCTGGCAAGCTGTGAAGAACCCGTGGTACCCGTGGTACCCGTGGTACCGGGGCCGTACGGCATCGTTACAGGCGGCTTAGGACCGTAGACCGGGTTGTAGCGGTAGCGAAAATCCAACTAATCCACGCCTGAAAGAGCTGGGTGTCGTTCCTCAACCCAGCCTTCCACCGTGCTTGACACTGTGTCACGGCAAAGTACATCCTTTTTTCCGTAAAACGCGGCAACGCGCACGGTAACGCCCTACCCTTATCAGCCCGTTTCCAGACATTCAACAACGGAGGCTATCTCATAATGAAGTTGCGAATTTGGGTTCCCTCGGCCGACCGTGTGAGACGCTGGCTTATGACTATCGTGCTTAGCCTGGTCGCGCTGCACCTGGCCGGACAGTCGGTCAAGTATTTTCTAGGGCATGGCCAACTCAGAGGCTTGGTGCCAATCTTCAACCTCGAACACGAATCGAGCGTACCCACCTGGTATTCCGCGTGCGCACTAGGGTTGGCCGGCATCCTGTTGGGAATCATCGCCGCCGCCAAATTCGCAAAAATAGACCGCTATCGCTTCCACTGGGCGGGGCTGGCGGGATTGTTCTTTTTCCTGTCGCTCGACGAAATAGCCACGTTCCACGAGTTGCTCATTGCGCCGCTTCGCGAGTTCCTGCATGCCGGTGGACTGCTGTACTACACCTGGGTGATTCCTGGGGCGATATTTGTGGCCGCGGTGGGGTTGGTGTTCGCGAAATTCCTGTTTGATCTGCCGCCGGCCATTCGAAGGCGTTTTCTGCTCGCTGGGGCAGTGTTCGTCGGCGGCGCGATCGGCGTCGAAATGCTCGGCGGACTTCAGGCCGACTGGCACGGCAAAGAGAATATCGGTTATGTATTGTTAGTGACGCTCGAAGAGTACATGGAGATGTCGGGCATAGTGATCTTCATCCACGCACTGCTGGAATACCTAATGGCCGAAGTGCGCGAGATCCGTTTGAGCTTCGGCCCGGCCGCCCCGGAATCGGTAAAGGGCAATCCTTTCCAATCCGGAAATGAGCCTAAACAGGGGGAGGAATTGGCAGCTTAGGAAATGATGGGTTTCGCTACGCTCTACCCATCCTACGCGATCTCGCCGGATATCCCGGCGGATCAATGGGAATGACGCCTCATTGGCCGGGATTGCTTTGCTCTTCCCAGCCTACAAGCTATTTGAACAAAGACCTGCAACGATTTCCCTTGACGCATGCTCTAAGGTTGACATGCCGAAGGCAGAGTTTCCGTACGATTTTGCAGTCGGAATCTGATATTTGGTCTCGCTCGATAAGTGCATCCAAAGGAGGGAATACCATGCAAATACAAGCGCAAAAGATTGATCGAGTGCTGATAGGCGAAGCCCTGGTGGGAGAAGGCAAGGAGGTCGCGCATATCGATTTGATCATGGGACCGCGAGGCAGTGGCGCAGAAATCGCATTCTGCATCGCTTTGACGAATCAAAAGCGGGGCGACAACGCTTTGCTGGCGCTGGTCGCGCCGAATCTCATGGCCAAGCCCCCCACGGTGTTATTCAACAAGGTCGAAATCAAGAACGAGAAGCAGGCCACCCAGATGTTCGGGCCGGCGGAACGCGCCGTTGGCAAAGCCGTGGTGGACAGTGTCAGGGAGGGCGTCATACCCATGGACGAAGCCGATAATATTTTCATCTGTGTCGGCGTCTTCATCCACTGGGAAGCCGACGATGACAACAAGATCCAGGATTGGAATTACGAGGCGACCAAACTGGCGATCAAGCGCGCGGTCGAAGGCTCTCCCACGCCCGCCGAAGTCATTGCGCAGGAGAACATAGCGCATCATCCGCTCGCGGCGCACGATTAAAAAAAGCACGGTTGGGTCGCCGTCACTGTAATTTCGTAGGCCGGAATAAGCGAAGCGTTTCCGGCAGCGTCGTGCACCAGAAACGCTAACGCCCCTTCGACCGGGCTCAGGCTAGGCTTATCCCGGCCTACAAGCAACAAGCACTCCCGTAGGATTACGGAATGGTTTGATACTCTCCCCAGCGTGGCCCTTTCCTTTTCTCCTTCTCCGGCAAATTCGAGGCCGTCTGGCCATGGTCTTCCAGCCATCTGCGCCCGGCCTCTTCCAGTTCCGGATTACCGCATTTGATGAAATCCCTGGCCATCCCGGCATTTCCCAGGAAGCCTAGAGCGTCCATGAGCCGGTCCTCGGTTCCGGACCCTCCTTTTTTGATCAGTTCGTCATAGGTTTCGGACGCGGGGACGGCATCCTTGGTCTTCGCGGCGATGGCATCCGCCGCGCGCGAATCCTTGGCTTTCCTTAGCGCCAATGCCGCCCCGGAGCGAATTCGCCAATCCGTATCTTCCAAAGCGGCTATCAAGGGGCCGATCGCGTCAGGCCCTATCGCCAGCAGCGCTTCCCTAGTTGCTTTCCGAAATTCGGGATCGCCGTTCCTAAACCCACCGGTCAGGGATTCGATAGCCGGCCGGCCCATGCTCGCCAAGGCTTCCGTCACCCCGGAACGAACCCCCGGATCGTTATTCCTCAACGCCGCCACCAGGGGCTCCGTTGCGGGCGGGCCTATCTCCACCAGCGATTCGGTGAGCGTGGTGCGAAACCCCACTTCGCTGTCCTTGAACGCCGCGATCAAGGGCTCGACCGCCCGAGCATCCTTCAGGCGTCCGAGCGCAACCGCGGCATCCCATTGGACCGCGGGATCGTCGTCCTTCAAGGCTTCGGCCAAACGTTCCAGCGCCCGAAGATCCCGAAAATTCCCAAGCGATTCCGCGGCTTCCCGGCGGACCTTGGCGTCACTATCCTGCAAAGCGCCAATCAGCGGCTCCACCGCCGAGGGATCTTTGATTTCTCCCAGCGCTTTCGCCGCGCCCGAGCGGACCGAGGGTTCACTATCCTTGAGAGCGGCAACCAGGGGTTCGACCGCCGCTCCGTCCATTTCACCCAGCGCCACGGCAGCCGCCCATTGGACCGCCGAGTCGCCGTCCTTCAAGCCATCGATGAGCGGCTCGATTGCTCTCGGGTCTTTAAGATCGCCCAAGGCTTCCGCGGCCTTCCGCCGAACCTCGGGGCTATCGTCGTGCAAGGCGCCGACGACGGAATCGAATGCCCGCGGATCGCCCGTTTCTCCCAGCCTCTCCACCGCCTCGCGGCGGATGACCGAATTGCCCTCTTTCGCGGCATCGATCAAAGAGCCCACCGGCCGAGAGTCCTCTGCCCCAAGTCCGGCGGAAGAGAGCCACCCCAAGAGCAATGCCAGCCGGCATTTTCCTCGCGATTCGATCATCCCGGATATCCCGCCGGAAGATAGACTCAGGGCATCGCACGATGCCAGTAGGCCCGGTGCAGGCTGAAACGCCTGTTGAGAAACAACGGCAATTTCCGATGCAAGGAGCTTCCCATTTTGAAGCCCAGCCACTTGAGGCCGGTGCGCAGCAAAGCGGACGGAATCAGCCATGGCGCCCGCTTGCCGAGATAACGAAGTTCGGACAGGACGAAGCGCCGACCTTCGCCGGCTGCTCGCCCAAAGGTCTGTTGCAGCCAGGGAGTCCGGGCGTGAAAGACGCCGATATCGAAATAGCGCTTGAATTCGTCCGCGTAAGAGTAATCGTGCGAGTGGCGGACTTGGGCATCCGCGCGATAAGCGATTTCCCAGCCCGACAGCAGCATCTTGCCGGCAACGAAAGTATCCTCGTTCATGACGGTGTCGGTGGGAAACCCGCCTACCTCGAGCAGCGCGCTACGCCGGTAGGCGGCAAACGAGTTGGATATGAAAGCCGTTTTGATGCCCAGCCGGCTGCGGTCGTCCAGGCTGCGCACCTGGCTCTGCGGCGGATAATTGAAAAGACGCGCATGCGCGCCGATCGGCTTGGCATCCCGATGGGGAAGCTGGCGGCCGTATGCCGCCCCGACGCGTTCGTCGGCAAATGCCGCCAAAAGGCGCTTGATGGCGTCCGGTCTGGCCAGCAGCGCATCCTGGGTCATAAACACGATAATCTCGGCTTCGGGCAGCATGCCGATCCCAATCTGGCGGGTTCCGCCGTGATTGAACTCGGCCTTGGGGATGACCTGCACGTCGAAACCGTGGGAACGCGCCAAGGCAACCGTGTCATCGTCGGACGAAGAGTCGATGACCAGGAGGCAATCGGGCTTTCGGGTTTGCCGCGCGAATGCGGCGAGCCAGGGTTTCCAGAGACTGCCCGCGTTCAGTGTGGGAACGATCAGACCGATCTTGGTCATAAAGAAAACTCCGTCATGGGTGTTGCGGATGAATTGAGTATTGCTCCGGGAGAATGCCGGATACGCGAAGCCTGTCCTGAGCTTGTCGAAGGGCCTGTCCTGAGCCCAGTCGTAGGCCGGGATAAGGCGCTAGCCGTTCCCGGCGCTCGGCATATCAACATGCCGGAAACGCTTCGCTTATTCCGGCCTACAAAGGGCTATTTCTTGAGGCGAAGCGACCGCACTGGAGCCCGTCAATACCCGCCAGACCTGCTCCCCGAGCTTTACCGGATCGAGATGCGTCTCGACGTACTGCCGAGCGTTTTCCGACATCCGCTGCCAATCCGTTCGGCTCAGCGACTGGGCCCGGCGCAGGATTTCGCATGCGGAATCTTCCGTGCGGTCGAAGATGAAACCGGCGGCTATCGATTCGACATGATCCCAGGCCAAGCCTCGGGCGACCAGGACCGGCCGTCCCGCGGCCATGGCCTCGGCCACCACGTTGCCGAAGTTCTCGCGCATGCCGCCCGTTTCTTCGAGCCCGGACGGAAGCGCGAGGAAATGGCTATCCGCCAACAGCGCCGCAACCTCGGTCTGCCCCAGATAACCCCGGTAGCTGATGGCGCCGCCAGCTTGCTCGACCAGCGCCTGGAACTCCCGGAAATACGCTCCGTCCACGCTTCGTCCGGCGACCACCAGGCGGTCGGCTTCACGCCGGGTCTTGAGCCAGGCGCGGATGAAGGCGTTGATGCCTTTCTCCTGCTGGATGTGGCCGAGAAAACAGATCTGGATTCCCTCTCCGGCGGGGTAACCCGCGATCGGCACAGCCCGGCTGTCGATCCCGTTCGGGACCAGCAGAATACGGGCATCCTCGCCGAGAACGTTCCTTACCCCTTCCGCTTCGGTGTCGCTGGTGCAATGAATGGCGATGGCGCGCCGCAGCGTGGGAAACGTCAGCCATTTATAGAACAGCCATTTGTGCGGTTTTCGCTCGCGAATCAAGCCGACATGCTCGGGCATCAAACCGCCGTGCACCGCAACCGTAAAGCGGCGCCGAAGCAGCACGCAGAAAATGGCTGCGAGCGTACTGGGCCAGGTGGCGATGCCGTGGATATAGACGACCGGCGCCTTGAGGCACAGCCCAAACAGTTTGGGAATCGCCCCGAGCCCGAATCCCCATCGCTTGAATCCGTACGAACGGTAAAGACTGACTTCGACCGTATCACCCAGCCGCACATCCTCCGGCTCCAGCCGGCGATCGATCGATTCGCTGGAAGTCACCAGCGAAACCTTGTGGCCCAATTCCGCCCATGCCCTGGTCAAAACGCCGGCCGTTACCGATACCCCGCCGTAACCCTTGGCCGGGGGAATATGCGTCGAAACGACACCCACATCCATCACCGTATTCTCGCTGCCCATGGCTTTATCTCCCGTACGCGCAAAAGCCGCGCCATATGCCGACCAGGTTATTGAACGAATACACGAATCTTTTCCGGTTGAGCAACACCGCGGCCACCGCCATTTTCACCATGGGCGCGATAAACATCTTTCTCAGGATGTAATACAGCATCGATAAATCATATTCGTTCGTGAATTTCCGGATATAGGCACCAACGCCTGCGGAATACATGAGCATCCTCTTGGTGCCGACTTTATAGTTGTCCTTATCGGCGTGATATATCTTTATCTCGGGGTTATAAAAGGCTTTGTTTCCGGCGCGCAGCAATCGGTACAAAAGTTCAAACCCTTCAGCGCCGGGATATTTAGACCCTATCCCGAAATCGTGATCCAGACAAAACTCGCTCCGGTCCATCCTTTCCAGATTGAAAAAGTGGGTAAACTCGACCCCCATCATGTAGAACTGCGAGAAATATCTCGGCCATTTCGAATTCACGCCTATGCTGAACCGGGTTTCGGAAAAATCGTAAGAAGCGGCCGATAAAATAGCGACTTCCGGTTTATTGCCGAATTCTTCAACCACTTTTTCCAGAACGTCTTTCTCGTAAACACAATCATCATCCGGAAATGCGATGATATCGCCTTGCGCAAAGCGAATTCCGTAGTCTCTGGCTCTCGAATTCCCCGTAAATACCACTTTTACATGATTTACCGGAAAACGAGTTTTATACGGAGCAACGATCGAATCTATTTTTCCGTCTCTGTTTTGGTCGATGATGATCAGCTCGAAATCTTGAAAGGTCTGATTCTGTAACGAATTCAAAAAATAGGTCAGCTCTATATCCCTTCCTAGAGTCGCCAGAATAAGTGAACATTTCATAACCAACACCTCTCGTATACTCAAGGATTATCTTCGGCCAGGGTTTCGTGCTCTCGGAAGGAACCTGCCTCCGATTCACGCCCTGCCCTTGCTTGCGCGTATATCGTGGCTTCATACCAGGTGAACATCAGAGCGAACTCCAACCCTGCGGCGCCGTCCAAAAATCCCCGCCGCAGCACGAAGTGATAGAGGAATCTGGCGAATACCCTGAACGCGGACCGCCCGAGCCACACACTCAAGCGGCCGCGCGTCGTCATCGCGGCTCCCGCGGTGGGATACAAACGCACCTCCTGCGCCGCTTTCTCGACATGCTTGTGCATCCATTCGACGATTTCGCCGTGATAGAAATAATGGTCATAGGGAATGGGCGAATACGAAATACGGCAGGTCTCGAGTACGGCTTCGCCATGCCCGGTATGATTGGTGACGAATTTCGTGGTATCCCTCTGCACCAGTCTCGGGTGATAAATAGGGTAACCGGGTGCGTAATTAAGCCGCTTTCCGCGAAGATAAAGAATCGACGGCACCATGATGACATCGGCCGAGTCCGAAGTCGCGATCTGAGACTCGAACCAGTTGTAGAATTTCGTCGGATAAATCTCGTCCGCATCGATGAATAATACCCAGCGGCTTGGGATATCACAGCGCTGAAGCGCGAAGTTACGCTGCTCCGCAAATCCCGGCCAGGGATTCTTGTAAATCGTACAGCCACGCCGTTTTGCGATTTCGATCGTCCGGTCTGTGCTCCCGGAATCCACGATGACAATGGGGTATCGGCTGGGGATTCCATCCAGACAACGCGGGAGATTATCTTCCTCGTTCTTGGTCAAGATAACGATAGTCAACATACGGTCATTCATACGATCTCTCCCGCTGAACCGGCTTATGGCCGAAGCTATGATTTGACGGCATATATGCTGATGTACGTGCCCATTCCAAGCGAATTCACGATCCGTGAAAACGGCCTTTGGAAGCGCATTACCAGGGATTCCAGGACGGATGATATTTTTTCTCCACTTTTAATGCGTTTGGATAATGCATTCGGTTGAATTCGGGTTGTCTGTTCCATTTTCATTACCTTAAATCCATTACGTTCCAGCAATACCCTTAACCCTTTCTCGGTAAAGTAATTGACGTGCTCGGGCACCCATAAACAGGCGTTATCCCGAGCGCCGAGCAGCTTCACGGCGAAGGATTCGAAATTGGGCACCGCGCACGCCAAAACGCCACCCGATGCCAACAGTCTGGATACTTTCCTTACCGCCTGTTCCGGATCGAGCAGGTGTTCGAGCACTTGAGACATCACCACCACACCAAAAGGATCTGAATCCTGAAAAGACTCGAACATGACGGGTATCGGCTCATCCCCGTTGAGCTCCTTGAAAACGGTATTTTCGTATTTACCGGGATTGATGCTTACCGTGCAGTATCCCTCTCTTCTGAGGGCTCGCGTGTAAAAGCCGAACCCCGAACCGATATCCAGCGCTGTTCTATTTCCCGAGCCGTTGAGCCGATCCGCATCGCGAGCCATGCGCGCGGCGTCCACCGTGATGTTCGGGAACTTCACTTCCCGGGCCAATATTTCGGCGACCGTCACCGGCTGGGTAAGCGCTTGCCCCGAGTATTGGTAGATGGTTTTCAGCCAATCCGCATGCGGCGGCCGATTCAAGAAGCCCGTGCCGCAATCGGAGCAGCGGCATATATGAAACGCCTCGACGCTGTTGTCCTGCGTGTACTGGTACCGTTTCGTGCGCCAAAAACGGAGATTCTTGCCGCCGCAGGCCACGCATTCGTACAAAAGCTCTCCGTAAACGGCGGAACTTGCCGATGCCGGCGCCGCATCGCTCTCGCCCCAGGCCATTTCAGAGAAAAAGTACAGAGGTACAGGCATTTAACGAGCTCCCGCGGAATTAGATTGAATCGCTTTCGAAAACTGAGCTTTCCGGACGCCGATCATCCGCCAGGGTCTCGCCAGCATGGCCAAGATGAACGCCTCCACACCGAAATAAATCGGCGCTGCCATGGCCGCGCCTATCAAACCGTACTCCTGAATCATCAAGGGTATGGCGACGGCGGCGGTGACGGCCCCGCACAAGCGGCCCGCCAGCAAAGGCCGAGTCCGTTTGATGGCCAGCAGCGGTTGAGCCGCCACCATTCCCAAGGCTTGCAGCGCGCAGCCGGCCCCAATGATGGGCATCAGAACGGCCGCCGAACGATAGGTTTCCGCGAGCAGCAAGGCGGCCACCCAGTCCTTCAGCAGCACCAAGGCCACGACGCCCGTTATGCCCATGGCGGCCACGCAGCCCAGCCAGATCCAGAATATCCTGAACGCCTGCGCTTTTTGGCCCGCCGAGAAATGTTGGAAATACACGGGTTGAAAGGTGCGCAGCAACACGATGGCGCTCCGGTTGAACGCCTCGTTGGTCAGGGTGTAGGCGGCTGCGTAGACGCCCACGTCCGCCGCGGTCATCAGGTAGCCGACGATATACCGATCGCCCAGGCCGCTGAACCAGGACAGCAGTTCCATCGGAATCAGCGGCACCGCATAAGCCCAAACGTCCCGCTTGAGGTTTCGCAGAATTACCGGGCGATGTCGGACCTTTTCGCTCCGTTTCGGCCGGTGAACGAACGACCAGAGCGTATTCGCGGCGATGCTGGCGAAGGCGTAACCTAGCAACACCCACGCGGCGTTTGCCCCCCAAAGCCACACCAGCAGGATGGCGAGCAGCGGCCGCAGAATGCTGTCGCTCGTCTGCCAAAGGCTGGCCTCGCGTTGCCGGCGCTCGCCGATCAACAACTGAAACCCCATTTCCCGGCGCACGGTGGCTGCAAAAAGCAGGGCAGCGGCCCCAAACAACCAGGGATCACTCCCGGTTATATGGCTGTACGCCGCCCCTCCAAGCGCCAGAAACAACACGGCAACTGTGCTTGAACGCGTGGACAGGCCGCGGACGACCCGGTACAACGCCGACCGTTGTCCCGTCTCCAGGCACTCCGGCAGCATCCGCATTCCCGCGCAGATAAACGGATAGGCAAAAATACTGACGCCGAGCGCCACGATGCCGGTCAACAAAGCAACCTGCCCGTAAACTTCGGGCGAAACCAATTCGGTAATGATCCGGGTGCCCAGCAGCAGCACGACGCCCGACCCCACCTGGCCGAGCAATGCCCACGAGGCATCGCCGAAGATTCGCCGGCCGGACGCGGTTTTAGCGGGCATGTTCGCCATAGCCGCGGTAGCTCGCCGCCGTCACCCGCGACGGCAGTGAACTCGGCTCGCGCGCGGTTCCCAGCACCGCGCCCCAGAGAAACATCAGCATCGCATTCTGGGGAAAATACTCCCAAAGATTGAATGGCAAACCCGCCATGAAAATGAAGGTCATCACCAATCCCTTTTGGGGATAACCGGACACCCTTGCGGACATCCAGACAAACACCAGATAAGCCAAGAGGCCAATCAGCCCGTAGCCGTTAAGCAGAAAAAGGTACAGGCTGTCCGAATCGAACTGGCCCGGAAAGTATTCGGCGCCGTACAAGACATTGATGGTGTTCGAGCCGAGCCCGAGCCCCCAGCCGAACAGAAGATCCGGCAGGTCATTGATATTGCCGCCCAGCATTCTTTGCCACAGCGCGATGCGGCCGTCCTGCGTGGGATCGGCATCATCCCGGCCGCTCAGCAGCGGACTCGAGGCCAACAGCAGCGCTCCCACCGCGAGCGCCGGGGCGGGTAGAACCAATGCCCAGCGGTCGCGGGGACGCACCGCCGAATAGAACTGAAAGAAAAGGACCAAAAAAGAACTGAGCAAAGCCGTCCGGGAACCGCTCAACAAGGCCAGAAAAGTAGTTGCATACATCCATTTCCGGAGGTTCGGGGCCTTTGCCAGCGCAAAGAAAAGCGTGCACGTCGACATCGCCGCGCCGAACAGATTGGGGCTGACGAAAGTGCCGAAGGGACGACCGCCGCCCAGAATCGACACGCCGACCAAGGGCGGCGCCCAAAGCGCCTGGGCGATGGCCAGTACACCTTGCAGGACGATGTAATAACGAAGAAAAGACGTGAACTTCAGGACGACCTGCTCCCCCGCACCCAGCCTCGCCGTCATGAAGCCGATCAGCGCCAGCGGCAGGTATTCGAACACGCGGAGCCCGGACAGCGGCACCACCAGCGGCAAATCCAGAAACAGCGCGTAGGCGACCTCGAACAATGCATAGCTCGCGACCACCGCGAGAAAGGCGAACATCGCACCGGTCGCCGCGCCGTTCCAGAACCGCCGTTCGAGCGCCGCGTAGGCGATCACGACCACCAGCATCACTTCGCGCAATATGCGCAACCCGAAATCCTGCTCCCCGTAAACCTCCTTGACCCCATTCCACGCCGATTCGACCTGAGGCAGCGACGCAAGCGCCGATACGCTTACCAGCGCGATCAGGAGTATGGGCAGGTGCTTTTCGACTCGGATTTTCATCGTTTAAGAGTTTCTTGGCGGTGGTAATGCCAACCGATGCTGTTTTGGTGCCGCTAACGCGGCGGCTTAATTTGAATGCGGGTCTCGCCCCGCAGGCGAGATACTTTTCTTTGCGCGGCCAAAGAAAAGTATCCAAAAGAAAAGCCGCCCGAATGGCGCCCTTGATCCTGCGCTTCTCGCCCCCGGTTCGAGGCTCCGATGCTCGGGGTCGCCATACGGGAAACAGACCGCAATCCTTTTGACCGAATAATGCTCAACCCCGAAGCAGGCTGCGATAAGGCGGTCGCCGTTCCCGCCAGTGGAGTGCGGATAGAGTTGTTTAAGCGAACAAAGATGTGTGTTTTTCTCCCGTTTGCCGCGCCGAGCACCGGAGCTTTCGGCGGGAATAACCCGTAAGGGGCGCAGAATGGATTCTGCGCGGCGATCGAGGGTCATGGATGACCCTTCGATCGCCTCCCGCCGAAAGCGAGGAGCACAGGAATCAAGCGGCAATCGGGTGCCCTTTCTTTTGGTTACTTTTCTTTGGGCAAGCAAAGAAAAGTAACCCGCGTGCGGGGCGGCTCCCCGCTTTAAAACAAACTCTCGCCGAAGGCGAACATCTCCTTCTCCCAACATAGAGCCGAAACCTCCCTCTAAACCGCCCTCGGATACGCATACCCGTAATACGGATAATACGACGAACCTTCCTTCATATCGTTGATGATGAAGCCGTTCGGCTTGATGCCCACGTGCTGGAACCGCCGGAAGCTGACTTCCAGCTCCTGCGCGGTGTAGCGCCCTTCCTTGACCACCAGGAACGTGGCGTCGGCGTGCTTTCCGATGATGGCGGCGTCCGTGGCGCCGAGGATCGGCGGCGAGTCGATCACGATGTGGTTATAGAAGGCCTTCAGATCCTCCAGGATCGATTCCAAATCGCCGAGCACCAGCAATTCTGCCGGATTGGAGACATTCCGCCCTTTCGAGATGAAATCGACCCCCACGCCGGGAAGACTGGTGATCACCTCGCCCAGCGAAGCCGACCCGCTGAGGAGTTCGGAGAGTCCCTTCTCCTTCTGGACCGAAAAGGCCTCGTGCAGCCGACCATTCCGAAGGTCGGCGTCGATGATCAGCACCCGCTTCTTGATGCTCGCTAAAAGCGCCGCCAGATTCGAGCTGACGAAAGACTTGCCCATGCTGGGCGCGGGACTGCTGATCATGATGACCTTGCTTTCACTGCTCGCCAGGGTGGCTTCCAGCGTTGTCCGAAGACCGCGCAACGATTCGACCGAGATGTCGTGAGGTTCCTGGCTGGCCAATACGCCCGGTTTATCCTTGTGTTGATCGATCGATCTTGCGAGGCGCTTCTGCTTCTTGCTGTGCGGTATCGCCGCGTAAAGGGGAATCCCGACCCGGTATTCCAGCAGCGCGGGGTAATTGTCATGGCGCTGCAAGGAGTTTCGCAGGAATACGATCGCCGAACCCGAGGTCAAACCCAGCACGGTGGCGATGGCCAACAAGAGAATGGGCTTCGGCCAGTACGGCTTTTCCGGTATCACGGCGAAGTCGACGATGCGGGAATTGCCGATCGATCCGGCCGCGGCGACCCGCTGTTCCTGGGCGCTGTTCAGCAGCGAGGTGTACAGCTCGGTGTTGACCTGGACGTCCCGGGATAGCCCTACCATGTTTTGCTGCGTGCGCGGCAGGTCCTTGATGCGCTTGTTCAGATCCGACAGCTTGCGGTCGACCCGGCTGATCTGGGCCTTGGTGGCGACCATGTCCGGATGCGCGTCCTCGAGACGCTGGCTCTGTTCCTCGTACTTTTGTTTGAGCTGGATGCCCAGGGTTTCCATTTCCGCCGTCTGCTTCAGCAACACCTCGGCCTCGGTGGAGATGTCGACCGCGCCATGCTGTTGCCGGTAAGCGCTCAACGCCTGCTCCGCCCGTTCCAGGCGCTCCTTGATGACGGGCAGTTGGCCCTCCAGAAAAGCCAGTTTTTGCCCGGCTTCCGCCGACTCCCAATTGACCGTCGCATTCACATACGTAGTGGCGATGTCGTTGACCGACTTGGCGAGCTGCTCCGGATCGCGCCCTTTCAGTTCGACATTGAGAATATCCGTGTCTTTGGAGGCTTCCTTGACGGTGATCGCCTTCTTCAGTTTCTCGATGGCCGTCAATTGGCTCTTCCGGCTCAGATCGAAATGGGTGCCGGGATGGGCCTTGAGCTCCGAAACCTGGACGACCAGGGGTTTGTCTTCACCCATGTCGACCTCGACGGCATCGCCTACCCGCCCCTCGGCCAGCGGTTCATCCTTGGGGCCGAACAGTCGAAAGCGCGCCCCTTCGAGAGCGATCAAGGTGAAATCTTTCCCCAGGTAACGATCCGGAACGGTGAAGCTGGCGATCTTGAGCTTTTCGCCCCCCCAGGCCCAGCGGCCGAAGCCCCACCAGGCGTCCGCCACACCGTCATGGGCGTCGTGCCAGCGCGCGAGCGTCTCGCCGACGAGAGGGAAATACCGGGGCGAGACTTCCACCGTCAGGCTCAGCCCGTCCACGACTTTGCCGAGGACCGAGCGCGACCGGAGAATTTCGACTTCCCGCTGCGCCCTCGGGTTTTCCGCCTCGGCCGGGGACTTGCTGGCCTCGCTGCGGAGGGGGGCCGTGAGCAGCGCTTTGTTCTTGTCGATCCGCAGCAGGGAATCCGCCTTGTAGGTGCGGGGCGCGAAGATCAGATAGACCATCGTCACCAGCAAGACCGACGACAGCGTCAACAGGATGATCTTCTTGCCCTCGAGAAGCAGGTCGACATAGTCCCTGATGCTGACGCTCGGCTCCTCGAGCCGCGACAAGTTCGGTGGCGGAAGCAAGCTAATCTCGTTTTGACCATGCATATTCATGACTCAATCCACATATTGATGGGGTTGAAAGAGGCCGAAGTCCGTTCGCGCCTTTGAAACAATTCGCGGAACTATTTGCCGGGAACGGCTGACGCCCCTTCGGCCGGGCTCAGGACAGGCTTATCCCGGCCTACGAACCCGTCAGAACCCGTAGAACGCTCCGCGCGTCATGACTTGGCTAAACGACGATGGCAGCAACTGGTTGAGCACCCTCGACCATTGGGTGACGCCCGCCGTACCCACGAAAACAATGTCGTGCGGCTTCAGCGAAAATTGCTCCGCCAGGATCATGGCATCGGGCGATTCCCCGTTGAGCTGGAAAATTTCCGGCTTGGCCTGTCCGGCCCGAATGATGTAGATCTCCTCCGCATTGGAGGTGTTGAAATCGACCCCGTTGGCCTCCGATATCGCCTGAGCGAGCGTCAGTTTGCCCTTGTGGATTTGCAGCGACTGCTGCCGGCCCACTTCGCCCGTGACGAACACCTTGCTGTTGTAGCGATCGGGCACATTGAGCACGTCGCCGGGCATCAGCTGCAGGTTCTGGCCATTGTTGCCCTGTTCATAAAGAGCCTGGAGGTTGATCGGATAGAGCTTGTCCCCGCGCGACAAGGTCACGTGACTCAAATCCGCCTCCGCGGTCACGCCGCCCGCGCGGCTGATGGCTTCGGCGATATTGAGCGGCGTATCCACCATCGACTGGACGCCCGGATACTTCACTTCGCCGACCACGTTGACTTTGTGGGCCTGGAACGAGATCACGCGCACGTCGAGCTTGACCTTCTTGAAATATTTGGAAAGCCCCTGGCTCAAGAGGTCTCTGATCTCGGACACGGTTTTATCCGCCACGTGAATGGTGCCGATGTAGGGGTAGAAAATCGTGCCGTCATCTCCAACGGCTTTGCCCGCCAGTTCGGGAAGAATCTTTTCTCCACCCGGATCGTTGAGCTCGGGGTGATCCCAAACCGTGATCTGCAACCGGTCGTGCAGCCCGACCCGGTACGGCCCCGCCTCCGAGCTCGGCAGAGAGAGTTTGCTGGCGTCTTGCAGCCTCGCGTTTTCCCGCTCGATGATCAAATCGGCGGTGATCGGAACGATATTCACCTTTTCCTTGACCAGCTTGCCGTCCTTCATGACCGGCACGGTCGCGTCCGAGATATCGCTGCCCTTCTTCATATCCATACCGGGCGTCAGCGAGCAGCCAGGGAGAAAAACGGCCAGCCACAGCGCCAGAATCCCGGCCAGCGCCCCCGGCCTTCCGGCCGGCGAATTCAAGGATGACGATGCAATCATGGATTTTTACCCCTTTCCCGCGAGACCCACATCAGTAGGCATTCTTGTTTACGAAGCCGGACACGACGGTTCTCATGGCGATTTCCAGATCGAACCACACCGACCAATGCTGGATGTAGTAAAGATCGTGCTCGATCCGCTTGGTGAGGTCGGTGTCGCCGCGCCAGCCGTTCACCTGAGCCCAACCGGTGATGCCGGCTTTCACCATGTGCTTTTTCATGTAATTCGGCACCTGGTCCTTGAACACTTCCACGAAATCCGGGCGCTCGGGCCGCGGGCCCACCAGCGACATGTCGCCCTTGAGCACGTTGATCAGCTGCGGCAACTCGTCCAGGCTGGTCTTGCGCAGGAAAGCCCCGAACGGCGTCGCGCGGTTTTCGCCGGGCTTCGCCCAGACCGGCCCTGATTTAGACTCCGCATTCACCGGCATGGACCGGAACTTCAGCATGACGAACGAGCGGTTGTTCCAGCCCACCCGCTCCTGCCGGTAGAACACCGGACCCGGCGAGCTCAGCTTGACCCCGGCGGCGACGACCAGCATCACGGGACTCGCCACGATCAGCAGCACCAGCGCCAAAAGACGGTCTTCGATTTCCTTGATGTAGCGATTGATGCCGTGCAGGGGCGATACGGAAATATCGAGCGTCGGGATGCCGGCGACTTCGTTCAGGTTCAGGAATTTGCTCATCTTGAAGGCGAAGCAGTCGATCACCAACCGAATGCTGACCGGGAGATGCCGCAATTCGTGAAGCACCTGTTCCGCACGCGATTCGCCTTTGAACGGAAACGCCACCCACACTTCATCGACGGCTTCGCGCGTCACGAGAGCAGCCAAATCCTTCAAACCGCCCAGCCGGGGCAACGAAACATCTCCGGCCAAAACCCTGGGCTTGGAGCGGTCATCGACATAGCCGATCACCTGCAAACCGGCCCACGGCGATTCGTTCAACTGCCGGCTCGCGGCGATCGCCATCTGATTCAGCCCGACCATCACGATACGACCTTGCGGCCAGCCCCGTGCGCGCAATACCTGCAGCACCCGCGAAAGCACCGCCCGCGAGAGAATGACGAACAGAAAACCCAGTACCCCCCAGGTCGCAATCCAGCGATAGCTGGAACCGAGCCAGACATGCAACCGGACCAGGGCGACGATGGACACGACCGAGATCAAGGTGAATAGCCAGGCACGCAGGATCCGGACGACTTCTCCCCGCATCGCATCGTTCCGCCAGGGACGATAGATCTGCCCGATCTCGAAGAAGATGATGGCCCCCAGAATGCCTAGCGCGATCACGACCCGGTGGTCCTGATCGATGACCAGCTTCTGATGCCAGAAATAAAAGGCAACCCAGGCAGCGGTCAGCAGCATCGTGATGTCGAGAAACCTCAGCAGCACGATCACCGTGTGCCCATACTGTTTGAAAAGTCCTTTGAATATGTTTCCAACACCGAGTGGCATGTTCGTGAACCTCTTAATTACTTCTCGTAATATCAAGAGGGCTGCTTCCGTTGCACATCCTTGCGCAGTAGGTGTTTTTACAACCTCGGGAGTGGAAGCAGCCTTCGATCACTAGCCTACGGGAGCAACATGAGCGAACAGCCGAGGGAAAAATTAAAATCAGATGAGGATTGGATTATTTTTGGAAGAAGGTTTTGATGCGGATGGGAAATGCCGGCCACATTGCCGGAAACGCTATCGCTTATTCCGGTATCTACCATCTTTTGGAGACAGGGGGTGTAGGCCGGGATAAGCCTGTCCTGAGCCCGGTCGAAGGGGCGAAGCCGTTCCCGGCGGAATACCCACGGCCTTCAGAGTGTCGGTTTACTCGAGCTCCATTCCGCGGATATTCTCAGGCTCGCTCGCGCCCCAAGCCGCCTCGTACCATCCCATTTTCACAAATCGTCTGAATGAACCGGGTTCCCATTCGAGCGGCGCGGATGCGAGCCCGTGTTTGGCCGGGTTGTAATGAATGTAATCGAGATGCCGGCGGAGATCCTCTTCGTCCCGAATCCAATGTTCCCAATAGCGGGGTTGCCAGAGGCTTTTCGAACCGTCCTTGTTTGCCGGAGCCGGCACATGCCGTGAAAAATCGGTTTTGATCATCTGCCAGCGCGCGGAAAAGTCGGTATCCCCAACCGGCAATCGCCACAGACAATGCAGATGATCCGGCAAGACCACGGCGGCAATGATTTCGAAAGGGCGGAGTGTCCTTACATAACGGAATGCCGAGCGCAGCTTTTCGACATTTTGATGGTCCGCGAATAATGGCCGCCGTCCGTGAGTAACGACGGTGAAAAAGTAGGTCCCGCCGGGACGATAGAGCCGCCGATAATCGCTCATACTTCGGATGATGTTACAAACCAGTTTGCCGGAAACGCTGCCGCTTATTCCGGCCTACACAATGTTGTAGTTGTAGGCCGGGATAAGGCGTCAGCCGTTCCCGGCGTAACATCGCGTAATGTCTAAAACGAAATTCTGACGCCGGCCTCGACGATATGGCTGGAGACGGCCTGCTGGCCCAGGCGCGTTTCGTAGCGCAGAAAGGCGGCATTGCCGCCGGGTAAGGTGGCGGCCAACGAACCGCCCAGATTGAAATAATCGCGATCGGGGGTCGAGTTGGAGATGGAAAAGCCGCCGGTGCCGAGAGTCGCGTCTGCGAAGCGGATTTTGGTGTCGCGCGCGCCGTTCTGATACTGATGCTCCCACTCGAAGCGAATCGACGGCGTCAATACGGCCCAAGGCAGGCTGAACGCCCGGCCGAACTGCGCGCCGAGGTCCGTGGTCAGGGAATGGTCGTCCTGGCTGCCGAAGGCCAGGCCCAGGCCGCCGCCGCCCTGTTCCCGGTAGGCGTCGATCTGCAGCTTGGCATACTCCATGCGGAGATACGGGTTCAGGTTCCATTCGCTGATTGCGAGATCCTTGCCGAAACTGACGGCGAAACCGTATTGGTTGCCTTCCGGATTGCTGCGCGCCCGCGACGAGAACCCCGTATAGCGGATATTGCGCTTCATGTCGTAGTCGTGCCGGGTGAAATTCCCGATCCAGTCCACGTAAAAATCCTCGGGCAGGTAATAGCTGCCATAGAAGGAACCGTGGTACGAATCGGTGTCCATGGCACCGGAATTTTGGCTGAAGACGGCAGACGTCCCGTCGTAACCGAACGCCAGCCCCAGGATCAACTGATCGGTCAGCCGATAGTCGGCGCCCAGGGTAAGGCCGCCGGTAGTGAACCGGTAGCCCCGCTCCGCACCGGTGTTGTCCCGATCGCCGCCATTGAACCGGCCTTGCACGAAAACTCCCAGGGGGCTGTCCCGCAACGGATCGTCGGGCCCGTCGCCCGCGGCCCCGCCGGACTGGTTCCGGAGCGCGCGGGCAATCGTGTCGTAGGAGATCTTTCGGCCGTCAATATTCATTGCCAGGTCGAACCCACCGTTGCCCTGGCGCAGCAGGGTCAGGCGCTGCTGCAGGTTGGCCGTGCGTCCGGTGCCGATGCGCAGGGGCATGCTGGTTTGGGAAGCCACTTGTTCGGGGGTGATTTGGCTCAGGGCGGCGATCCTCTCGGCGTCGGTCAGTCCGGAACCCAAGAGATCCGAGCAGCGCTGCGCCAGCTCACCGGCGGCGCCGTCACAGGCGTTTACCAGGGCATCGGCCACGGACCGCTGGTTTTCGGTGAGTCCGGGAAGTTGGTTGAGCGGTGTTGCCGTAGGCTCCGGAGGCGGTGGAGGCTCCGGGGGCGGCGTAGGCGGCAAAGGCGTGATGGTGATGGTGACGGAATTTGCCGGGAACTGGGCGGCGGCGCAGGGTCCATCACCGTTATCGAGACAACTCAAGCTGAGTGTGAATGCCCTTGATGAAGTCAGGCTCGGATTGTTCACGATGGGAATCGTGACGGTCTGGGTTTGCGTCGATGCTCCTCCGCGATCGAAGCTCACCGATCCGCTTACCCCGGTATAGTCCGACGGAGCCGTCGCGGAACCGTCGAGCGTGATCCAGTTCACGTCCAGAGTACCGGTTACCTGTTCACTCGGCCCTCGCGAATAGGTGAGAGTGATGTCCACCGTCCCGGCATCCGTGGCCACGGATGCCGCTGTGGGATTGATCGCGACGGCATCGCCCAGCGCCAGGTCCTGGTATCCGCCCAAGGCGATCGCAATGGCCGCGAGCAACCATCGCGGAGGTACTGCGAGAAAAAAAAGGAGTCCACTCGGACTTGAGCCTTCCTTGCGGGAAATTCCACCGCGAAACGCGCCTGCGTACAGGCAATAGGTAACCCCGTTCATGAAATACATCTGGTGATGAGTCCGAAGCAATCGATTTGCCTAAAAATTTTCGGCGCGTAGGTTACCGGCCCCTGAAAGCCAAGTTCAACCGCGCAGGCATTGCCGTAGTCGAATTGTAGGCCGGGATAAGCCTGTCCTGAGCCCGGTCGAAGGGGCGAAGCCGTTCCCGGCGCCTTGCTCAAGCCTCCGCTCCGTCCTGGGCAATCACATCGGATTCCCGCGAGGCATCGAGCTTGTAACCGTAACCCCGGACGGTTTTCAGAAGCTTGTGATCGTAGCCCTCGTCGATCTTCCGCCGCAGTTGGCGGACGTACACATCGACCACGTTGGTCATCGGGTCGGCGCTGTAGCCCCAAACCTGCTCCAGGATTCTCGTCCGGCTCAGAACCTTGCCGGGAGCCCTCATGAAACTCTCCAGCAATGCGAACTCCTTGGGCGTGAGGTCGATCAGTTGGTTGCCGCGCCGCACCTCGTGAGTCTCCTGGTTCAGCACCAGGTCGGCGATGCGGAGTTCTTTGGGCTCTGCCTTGAGCCCTCCCCCGCGCCGGCGCATCAGCGCTTCGATGCGCGCAAGCAGTTCCTCGAACGAAAAGGGTTTGGTCATATAGTCGTCCGCCCCGGAGCGGAGACCGGTCACCTTGTCCTGCACGGTATCCATGGCCGTAAGCATCAGTATAGGTGTGTCGATAAGGCCGGCGCGCAGGCGCTCGCACACTTCGAGACCGGTAAGATCGGGCAGCTTTCGATCCAGGATGATCAGTTGATAAGCCGCCGCCGTACCGAGCGTGGTCGCCTCTTGTCCCGTGCGGGCGACGTCCACGTTGTAACCTTCGGCCTTCAACCCTCTCCTGACGAACTCAACGATACGCTCGTCGTCTTCCACCAGCAGAATATCCAAGCTCTTGTTACCTCGGCTAAAAAGCGTTTTATTGAATGAGCCATAAAAAGTTCCGTCCCGAAGCCGGCAGCGAACGGATGTCCGCTACAGCTTCGGAGATCCCTGGGAGAATTTTCCGTTTGGTAGTGCCACGTCCACGCTGAAGTTGTGCATACCCCTGTGGGAGCGGGCTTTAGCCCGTGATCTCGGGCGCTCTCCAGTCACGGGCTAACGCCCGCTCCCGCAAGAAAATATCCATTGAATTATGCGGCCGATTCCCGAACGTACTCTTGGGTAACGTCAAAATCGCCGGCACTTGCCGCAAGAGCGCTCTCGCTCCATTCAACTTGCGGCAATGTGACGGCAAATGTCGTGCCAGAGACCTCCGCGCTGTCCGCGGAAATCTGCCCGCCATGCGCCGCCACGATGGCCTTGGCGACCGGAAGTCCGAGGCCGGTGCCGTCATCGCTCGAACGGCGGGCGTTCAAGCTGCGGTAATAGCGGTCGAAGATCATCTCCAAATCCTTGGCGGGGATGCCGATGCCGTGATCGTTGACGCGCAAGGTCGCTTCCGTTCCATCGGCCGCCAGATCGATGGCGATCCGCCCGCCGACATTCGAGTACCGGCAGGCATTGTCCCCCAGAATGAAAATGATCTGCCGAAGTCGCTGCTTGTCGCCGCGGACCCACACCGGCGTATCCGCTACGTTCAGGGTCACCACGATCGATTTGTCTTGCGCCAGCACGCGGATGTCCTCCGCCGCGTTCACGACCAGTTCGGCGAGATCGAGCGTTTCCCACTCGAACTGCATGTGAGCGGTCTCGGCCCGGGCGAGGAACAGAAGATCGTTGACCAGCTTGCCCAGTTGCAGCGACAGCTCGTGGACCCGCTGCAAGGATTCCTTGTACTCCTCGGCCTCCTTGTTTCGACCCCGCAGCGTGACTTCGGCCTCGCCGCGGATCACCGTGATCGGCGTGCGCAGCTCATGGCTGATGTCGGCGAAAAACTGCCGCCGCGCATGGTCCATGCGTTGCAACTCGCCGTTGAGGTGGTTCAGCTCGAGCGTTCGCTCCGCCACCTTTTGCTCCAGCACGGCTCGCGCCTCGCCGAGCTTCCGCTGCTGAACTTCCAGCTCCTGGGCCATTTGGTTGAAGTGCTTGGCCAGATAGCCGAACTCGTCGCGGCTATCGATGGCGATGCGGTAAACCAGATTGCCCGCGGCGATTTCGTCGGTGCCTCGCATCAAGGCCTCGATCGGCTTCCGGATGCCTCTAAACAGCAAGGCTCCCGCGGCGATGCTGAAGACCACCGAGACGAGCGCCGTGCTGATGGAAATCCAACTGGAAAGCCCGACCAGCCCCATCAATCTCTCCCTCGCCACCAGGGCCTGCTCGCGCTCGCGGTTGATCGCGTCATCGATGAGCGGGTCGAACTTTCGGTCGATGTCTTCCTCCAGCACCTCCGACAGCAGCAGCAATGCCGCGTCGCGCCGGTCTTCCTGGCGCAGGCGGTCGACCTGGTCGAACCGGTGCATGCCGGCTTCGAGCGAAGCGCTCAGACGGGCGATGCTGTCCAGCTCGCTCTCGCGTCCCCGCCAGGCTTCGATATCGCCGGTTCCGTCTATGTCTTTCGCCGTGGCCTTTCTCAGCCGCTCGATGGCATCTTGCAGACGCTGCCGGGACATTTCCACATCGGCCGCAGTACCTTGCCGGTCGACCAGGAGCAAATCCATGCGCTGCTTAAAATAACGATAAGCTTCCCGATACAGTTGCTGGTACCGGTCGAAAGCCTCATAGGCCATCTGGCTGCGGGACGAGTACAGGGCAATCTTGTGAGACCCCCAGTACAGCGTAAAACCGAGAACGAAGACAAAACACAAGGAGATGGCGACAACCAGCGCCAATCTAACACGCAACATGAACTATCCCACCCGAAGGATGAAGCAGGGCGTGCCCTGCATGGTGTTGTAATCGAATTCGGATTCCGTCCGACCGTTATCGTCACACGATAAGCAACAACAAGCCTTCCCAAGCTTCGGTTTGAGGCATGGTAATACTAAAAGCGCCGAATGCCGAATTTAGCGGGATCAAGGCAGACGCCAGAGATCGTAGGTTAGGATAAGCCCTTCGGCCGGGCTCAGGACAGGCTTATCCCCGCCTACAACTACAAATGCGAACCGGATTTTAGAGCGCTAAGATCTCGTAAGGTCGGCAATCCTTTGCCGACAAATGCGTCTGGCTGGTCTTGACTCCCCCGGGCCGGGGAAGAGTTATGTTGCGCCATGTCAATGCGAGTGAGACCCGCTTTGCTGGGATTCGCTTCGCTCTTCCCAGCCTACCCAGGCTCTCGAACGATAGGTTAGGCTCTAAGGCAAAGGCTGGCGTGAGTCTATTTCCGTTCGAACGGCACCATCCGCGAGACCGCCGCATCCCACACGCGATCCGGCATCAGGCCGTGCAACACGGACATCAACTTGGAAGGCGCGCCGACATGGTAACGGGTATCCGGCTTCGATGCCGTCGCCGCCTCGACGATGACTTCGGCAACCTCCTGCGCCGTCAACACCCCGGTTCTGCCGAACTTGAGCATTTCCCGCGTCGTCTCGGCGAGATTCTGCTTGAACACGCGGTAGGGACTGTCCGCCCCCGTGTCGGGAATGGTGCTGACCGCCACTTCGGCGAAATTGGTGGCGACGGGCCCCGGCTGGATGTCCACCACATCGATGCCGAATGCGCTCGCCTCCAAGCGCAGGGTTTCGTTGATCGCCTCCACCGCGTGTTTCGTCGCGTGGTAGAAACCGGCTCCCGGCTGGCTGATTTCCCCGGCTACCGAACTGACATTGATGACGCGGCCCCGGCCCGCTTGGCGCATTCCAGGCAGCACGAGCTGGCACATCCGGACCAGCCCGAAAACATTGACCTCGAACTGCCGCCGTACCGCATCCATCGGCACCTCTTCGAGAGGCCCGTATTGACCGTATCCCGCATTGTTCACCAGGACATAAACAGGTCCATAACGATCCTCGGCAGTTTTAACCGCTTCCCGCATCGAGGTTTCGTCCGTCACGTCGAGCTGCGCCGTCTCGCAGCCCTTCGCCTTCAACTCCTCGATATCGGCGAGCCGGCGCGCGGTCGCAACGGTCAAGAATCCGGCTTCCCGGAGAGCAGGGGCGGTCGCCCTCCCGATGCCCGACGACGTGCCGGTTACCAAGGCGACGAGTTTGTCTTCCGACGCGGGATTGATTCGTGTATCGGCCATGACGCGACTCCTCCTTGCTCAGAACTCGAAACAACAGGTGATTTCGAGATTAGACAGAATTCGTCTTCAGGTCTCCTTCTTAGTGCCTGTCAAAAGAACCTGTAACGACGTTCGCCCTGGCCGGGGGATGAGTATCGTTCCATTCGCCGTAACGGCAAAGAACGTAAAAAATTCCTTAAGGAAACTCTGAACAAGTGGATTTCGTTCATGGTTCGACAAACTCACCACGAACGAAATCAATACGTTGCCGTTCGTCCTGAGCCTGTCGAAGGACTTAATCAGAGCTTCCTTAAGGCAGCAGCGGCAACCATACCAAGAACTCACTCCCCTTCCCCGGTCCTTCGCTGCGCGCCTCGATTCGTCCTTGGTGCAGCTCCACCAGTTTTTTGACGATGGCCAAACCGAGTCCAAGCCCCCCTTGAGAGCGGTCCAAAGTCCTCTCCGCTTGAGTGAAAGCATCAAAAATCTGCAACAACAACGGTTGCGAGATGCCTTCTCCCGTGTCCTTCACACGGATCAGGGCTTCACCGTTTTCCCGTGTCACGGTCAGCCAAATGGTCCCTCCCGTGGGCGTGTATTTGGCGGCGTTATTCAGCAGGTTCGAGATCAGTTGTGCCAGGCGCTCGCCGTCCCCCATGAGCGTAATGGGCGTGTTCGGGACCGAAACGAGCAAGTCATGCTGACGGGACTGAATCAGGGGCCGGCTGCTTTCCAGGGCTTGATCGAGAACCGGGGCGATTTCGAGTTTCTCTTTCCGCAACGTGATCTTGCCCTGCTCGATCCGAGAGATATCCAGGAGATCGTCTACCAAGCGGGCCAAATGGCCGACTTGGCGGTCGAGGACCTGCTGAACCATCTGGAGCCTTGGGTCCGACACATTCATTCTTTTCATGATTTGTGCGGCATTTGTGATTGGTGCCAGCGGATTCCGGAGTTCATGGCCGAGCATGGCCAAAAATTCATTCTTGCGCCGATCAGCCGCCTTTAGCGCATTCTCCATCTGCCGGCGTTCCGCGAGCGCTATTTCCAGCTCGCGCACGCGTTCGGCAAGCTGCCGCTTTTGCCGGTAGAGCTGCATGAAGACGGCAACCTTGCTGGAGAGGACGTGAGGATCCAAGGGCTTGAACAGAAAGTCCACGGCTCCCGAGTCGTAGCCTTTGAATATGCGCGTCTGGTCGCGGATGCCGGCGGTGATGAAAATGATGGGGACCTCGCGGGTACGCTCGGTTCCGCGCATCAGTGCGGCCAGTTCGAACCCATCCATCTCGGGCATCTGCACGTCGACGAGCGCAAGCGCCACCTCGTGATCGAGCAGGAGCTCCAATGCTTGCTCTCCGGATCGGGCGCATAGCAGGTCGGCCTCATGCCCGCGCAACAGGCCCTCGAGCGCCACGAGATTCTCCTTGCGGTCGTCGACCAGCAGGATTTTCGGTTTGGCCATCATGGCATTCCTCGTTGCTCGGCCGCTCCACCGCAGCCCGCCGCCTGGAGCAGGTGCTCGCGAATGTCCCTGGCCGGCAACACCCGGGCGTGCTTGCATAGGGCAATGGCGGCGTTCGGCATTGCGGGACTTGAGGCGTCTTCCGGGGCCTGGATGATGGCGAGCCCGCCGGCATCCTCGATGGCTTTGAGACCTTGCGCGCCGTCGGCATTCGCACCGGAGAGCAGGATCCCGATCAGTCGGGCGCCGAGAGCATCGGCCGCGGACTCGAACAGAATGTCGATGGACGGCTGGCTGAAGTTGACCGGTTCGTCCACCGAGAGGGCGAACGCCAACCCCCGGTCGATGAGCAGATGATAGTCCGCCGGAGCGACATAAATCATCGAGCGTGCCATCGGCTCTTTATCCAGCGGCTCCTGCACCGGCCGACCTATCTGGGTCGCCAAGGCCTCGGCCAGCGCACTGGGCTTGCGCCGCGGCAAGTGCAGGACGATGACGATGGGGATGGTGAACTCGCCGGGCAAGTCGGCGAATAAGGTCGAGAACGCGTCGAAAGCTCCGGCAGAGCCGCCCACCACGATCGCTTCGGCTTGCATCCGAGTTACTGGTTGTGGGATCTCGGGTTTCATCGCTTTTGGTAGATCCTTTCCTCGCGTACGAACTCGCTGAAATCCACGGCCTGGTTCGAGAAACTCAGCGTCTCCTTGGCGCCCAGGCCCAAAAAACCTTTTCGGCAAAGCGAATCCCGAAACAGCCCGATCGCCCGATCCTGCAATGCGCGGTCGAAGTAAATGAGGACGTTTCGGCAGGTGACGAGATGGACCTCGGCAAAGACATTGTCGGTCGCAAGGCTGTGGTCGGAAAAGACGATGTTTTTGCGCAGGGTCTTGTCGAACACGGCCGAGCCATAGCCGACCGTGTAGTAGTCGGAGAGCGACGCGCGTCCGCCCGCCGCCTGATAGGCCTCGCTGAACTGCGCGATCCGGTCCAGTTCGTAGATGCCCGCTTTGGCCGTTCGGAGGGCTTCCGCATTGATGTCCGTCGCATAGATCAGGGTGCGTTCGAGCAGCCCCTCCTCGCGTAACAGAATGGCCAGGGAATAGACCTCCTCGCCCGTGCTGCAGCCGGCGACCCAGACCTTGATGGAGGGATAGGTCTGCAGGAACGGAACCACCTTCTCGCGCAGCGCCCGGTAGAAGGAAGGGTCGCGAAACATCTCGCTCACCGTGATGGTGAGAAATGACAAAAGCTCCGGGAAGACCTTGGCCTCGTGCAGGACTCGCTCCTGGAGCCCCGACAGCGACCGGCAGCCGAACCGGTCCATGGCCTGGGACAGCCGGCGCTTCAGGGACGCCGTCGCGTATTGGCGAAAGTCGTAGTGAAACCTGAGATAGATGGCCTCGAGGAGGAGCTTGAGCTCGATTTCGAAGCTGCCGTCGTGCATGGCGTCCACTACTTGGGCATCCAGACCTTGATGAGCGAAATCAATCTCTCGACATCGAGAGGCTTCGCGATATAGTCGTTGGCACCCGCCTGAAGGCACAGCGCGCGGTCGTCGGGCATCGCCTTCGCGGTGAGCGCGATGATCGGCAGCTTCTTCCATTCGGGGCGCTTGCGGATCTCCCGCGTTGCGGTGAGACCGTCCATCTCCGGCATCATGATGTCCATGAGAACCAGATCCACCGCGGTGTCGGGCTCGTGCAAGGCGCGCTCGAGAACCTCTAGCGCCTCCTTGCCGTTGCGGGCGATGCGCACCTTCGCGCCCTTCGGCTCGAGTACGCTCGACAGTGCGAAAATGTTGCGCACGTCGTCCTCGACTACCAGGATGTTCCGGCCCTCGAGCGCCGCCTCCCGGCTACGCAATTCCCGCAGCATAAGCTGGTGCTCCCGGGGAAGCCGGGCTTCGACCTGATGGAGAAAGAGGGCCACCTCGTCAAGCAAACGCTCGGGCGAGCGGGCGCCCTTAACGATGATCGAACTGGCATAGCGGCGCAGCCGCTTCTCCTCCTCCCGCGTCAGCGTCCGCCCCGTGTACACGATGACCGGCGGGAACGAGAACGCCTCGCCCGTGGCCATTTTGTCGAGCACATCGTAACCCGACATGTCGGGCAGGCTCAGGTCGAGGACCACGCAGTCGAAGCTGGCCTCCTTCAACCGGCTCAGCGCTTCGCCACCGGTTCCGACCGGAATGACTTCGACGCCCTCGGTGCGGAGGAGGTGATCGAGGCTCTTGCGCTGGGCCGCGACGTCCTCGACCACCAGAACGCGGCGTACGTTTTGTTCGAGTTTCTGCTCCAGCTTCCGGAAAGCGCTCACGAGTTGCTCGCGCATGACTGGCTTGAGCGCGTACCCGATCGCGCCCATCTCGAGGGCTTGCTGGGTATAGTCGGCGATCGAGACCACGTGCACCGGGATGTGGCGGGTCGCGGCGTGGCCTTTGAGGCGTTCGAGCACGGCGAGACCTGAGTGGTCCGGCAGGTGGATGTCGAGGACGATGGCACTGGGCAGGAATTGCTCCGCGAGCTCGAGGCCCTCGCCCGCGCTGGCCGCGATCAGGCAGCGGAAGCGGAGTTCGCGCGCGAGATCGCACACGATGCCTGCGAAGGCTTCGTCGTCTTCGATGATGAGGATGCTCCGGTCGTTCGGCGCCAGATGCTCGCGATCGTCGAGCAACGGTTTTCTCGGCGGCTCGGTGGGCGGCTTCCGCGCGGGCTTTTCGGGACTCGGTGCCGAACTTCCGGCCGCCGGACGGACCTTCCGCAGGGGAATCACCTCCGCTTCGGAAGGCGGCTCCTGGCCAGTTTGCTGTACAAATTCGATGGGAAGAACGAGCGTGAAGGTGCTCCCTTTGCCGGGAGCGCTCTCCACCGAGAGCTCGCCGCCCAATCGGTGCGCGAGTTCCTTCGAGATGGCCAGGCCGAGACCGGTGCCCCCGTGCTTGCGTTGGGTAGTCCCGTCGGCTTGCCGGAATGCCTCGAAAATGGCGTCCTGGTGCTCGGGAGGGATGCCGATGCCGGTATCGCGGACGGCAAAGCTTACCCGGTTCGGGCCGGCCTGCGCCACGCGCAGGCTGACCTCGCCCGCCTCGGTGAACTTGCAGGCGTTCGAGAGAAGGTTCCTGAGGATCTGCTGCAGCCGGAGCGGATCGCTGGTGATCGCACCCGTCGTCCCCGGCTCGACGAGCGCTTCGAAAGCGAGGTTCTTTTGGGACGCCACCGGCTGGAAGGTCCGCTGGAGCGTCTCCACCAGACTACCGAGTTCGATTGGCTCGGGCTGTATCTCCAGGCGGCCCGCCTCGATGCGGGAGAGATCGAGAATGTCGTTGATCAGGTCGAGCAGGTCGTTGCCCGAAGAGTAAATGACCGAGGCGTACTTGACCTGATCCGGCGTCAGATTGCCGTCCTTGTTGTCGGCGAGGAGCTTAGCGAGGATAAGCGTGCTGTTGAGCGGTGTGCGCAACTCGTGGCTCATGTTCGCCAGGAATTCCGACTTGTATTGGCTGGCCCGGGCGAGTTCGTCCGAGTGCCTTAAAAGCTCGATCTGTGCCCGCGACAGCTCGTCGCGCCGTTCCTCGAGTTGGACGTTGATTTCCTCCAACTCGGCATTCTGCGCCTCGAGACGTGCCTGCGATTCGGACAGCGTCCTGCTCTGGCTCTCGAGTTCCTCGTTGGCGACCCTCAGCTCTTCCTGCTGTCTTTGCAACTCGCCGGCCAGCCGCTGCGTTTTCGCAAGGAGATCCTCGAGCCGGGTCCGATACAGGGACGAGCGAATCGCGCTGGCTACCGGCTCGGCCATGGCGCCGAGAAGACCCATGTCGGAGATGCCCACCGGATGAATGAAGCCGAGTTCGACCACCGCCTTGACCTTCCCGTCGATGATCGCCGGCGCCACGACGAGGTGCCTCGGAACGGCCTCCCCGAGTGCCGACGAAATCCGCAGATAGCCCTCGGGAAGGTCATCGAAGCGCAGAACCCGTTGATCCTTGACCGCCTGGCCGATGAGCCCGTCGCCGGGCTCGATGAGCTCGGGACAAGCCAAATCCGGTCCCACGGCATACGATGCCAAGCGGCGAAGGTCGCCTTTCTGGTCTGCCGCATAGAGAACGCCGACGGGGGCTTCGAGATACTCGCAGAGAAAGCGCAGGATATTGTCGCCCAGACTCTGAGGATTCTGCTCCCCCTGCATGCGGACGCTTAGATCCCGCTGCCCGGTGCGGATCCACTCCTGCTCGCGAAGCCTGAGCTTCGCGCGGATCGTATGTCGAGCGACCACCGCCACTGTCCAGATGGCCAGCACGCCCAGGGTTCTGTTCAGCCATGAAATTGTTATCGGGGTGTCGATGGCCGGCAAGGAAAGCAATCGGCCGGCAACGATCAAAACCGTTGCGGCGAGGGCCACGAGCAGGGGCATCCGCGGGTGCCAGACAAAGAGGCTGAGAGCGACCGGAACGAAGTAGAAGGCCCATATCGCGACACCGGGCGGGGTCAGAACATCGCTCGCGAAGGCAACCGCCAAGCTGAGAACGATGGCGACCTCGATTACCGGAGAGCGCTGTTTCTCGAACCTTGTCATCGCGCGGCTCCCGGCTCCCCAGAGGCGACGCGCGGTTCCTTGCCGATGGCAAGGATGGGAATTTCCAGTAACACTATGTTTTTCCGGGAAAGGATAGGAGTTTCAACAGGCGCTGGGCCTTTCCGGGGAGAGAGTGCGTCTTGGGCAAGGTGCTGTCAAGCAAGAAAAGATCCAAAAAGCGGATCGGGAAGCCGAAACGGGAGAGATCTGGCAGCCCGAGCTGACAAGCAGGTCTACGGCGAAGTCTCGGAGCGGGCATTTCCACTCAAAGCCGGTCGGCGCGGCGATGTTCGGTTCGCCGCCGTATTGGCCGCAGCACCTGGTCCCCGAACCGCGTAGATCACTCGAAATCCCAGCAATATAGCCAAGATGGCGGCATCGACGGCGGGCGCGGTGATATCTTTCTTGACCAGCCACCAGAAATGCACGACGCCGAGGATGGCAATCACATAAACGAGCCGGTGCAGCAGCCGCCAGCGCTTCCCGCCGAGCCGGCGGATCATGCCATCGGTGGAGGTGACCGCCAGCGGTATCAGCAACAGGAATGCGGTAAATCCCACGGTGATATAAGGCCGTTTGGCGATGTCTTTGACGATTCCCGGCCAATCGAAGAACTGGTCCAAGACCAGATACGTGAAGAAGTGAAGGCATCCGTAGAAGAAGGCGAACAGCCCCAGCATCCGGCGAAAGCGGCCCAGCCAGGGCCAGCCCGAAATGCGCCGGAGCGGCGTCACGGCCAAGGTGACGAACAGCAAGGTCAAGGTCCAGTAGCCCGTGGTCCGGGTGATCTTCTCGATGGGATTGGCCCCCAAGTGATCGAGTACGGCATTGCCGATCAGGTTGAACAAGGGGATCAACAAGATCGGGAAGAGCCCCCGCTTGAGGGCGGTTAACGTCTTGGGACTGGGATTTCGAATATTCATACCTTATATAAGAGCTTGCCAAGCCTTTGTAGGCCGGGATAAGCCTGTCCTAAGCTTGGCCGAAGGAGCGAAGCCGTTCCCGGTACTCGACGAACGAAAATGCCGGAAACGCTTCGCTTATTCCGGCCTACACGCTGTATAGTCCCGTTATGGCACGCCCGAGCATCGCCGCCTGGAACCGGACCAGCCCGAAGGGGCGCGCAATGGATTGCGCGCGGCGGCAAAGGCACAGGGAACGTGCCTTTTGTCGCCCCCGGTTCCAGGCGGCGACGCGCAGGACTAGCGCGCCATCCGGGTGCCCTTTCTTTGGGTTACTTTTCTTTGGGCAAGCAAAGAAAAGTAACTCGCCCGCGGGGCGAGACCCGCTCTCAAACAAGGCGCCGCCAACGGTGGCCTCCTTTTCCACGTCATGATTCACACGATTCAGATCGTACATCAGAGCTGGAGACGCTCTAAAAAAACTTACGCAGATCCATACCAGCATAAAGCTGCGCCACCTGATCGGCATAGCCGTTGAAAGGCAAGGTAGGGCGCTTCAGAAACTCGCCGATGCGCCGTTCTTTCGCCTGGCTCCAGCGGGGATGATCGACCTCGGGATTCACGTTGGCGTAAAAGCCGTATTCCGCGGCGCCCGCCTTCATCCAGGTGGATACCGGCTGTTTTTCCACGAAGCGGATGCGCACGATGGATTTGGCGCTCTTGAAGCCGTACTTCCACGGCACCACCAGCCGGATCGGCGCGCCGTTCTGATTGGGCAGCTCTTCGCCGTAAAGCCCTACCGCGAGGATGGTCAACGGGTGCATGGCCTCGTCCATCCGTAGGCCCTCGACGTACGGCCAGTCCAGCACCGCCGATCGCTGGCCCGGCATCTGCGCGGGATCCAATAAGGTAGTGAACTCCACGAACTTGGCATTACCGGTGGGTTCTACACGCTTGATCAGTTCAGCCAGAGGAAGGCCGACCCAGGGCACCACCATCGACCAAGCCTCCACGCAGCGCAGCCGATAGACGCGCTCTTCCAGCGGGACGAGTTTCAGCAGCTCGTCGATATCGTAAGTCTTGGGTTTGCGGACTTCGCCCTCCACCGCCACGGTCCAGGGGCGGGTTTTCAGGCTGCCGGCCAACTCGGCGGGCGATTCCTTGTCGGTGCCGAACTCGTAGAAATTGTTGTAGCGGGTGATGTATTCGTAAGGCGTGGTCTTGTCCGGCAGCACATAGTCGGTTTTCCGGACCTCGGACAGCTTTTGCCCGGCAGCCAGCCCCGGCGGCAGGAGAGCCAAGGCCGAGGCTCCGGCCGCAAGTTGCAGAAACCGGCGCCGGCCATGAAACAGCTCGCGCGGGGTGATTTCCGAAAATCGGATGTCGGAAGGTTTCTTAATCAGCATGGCGAGTTACCTCTTGAACGGAATGGGCCTGAAAAAGTCATCCAAGCGCTTTTCGAGTTCCAGAATTTTTCGACAGAGCAGTTTTTATTCGTATGTAAGGATTGAGTGCAGTATAGCCTTGGCGTGGGAGCGGGCTTTAGCCCGCGATAGTCGATCGATCGCGGGCTAAAGCCCGCTCCCACAACCGCATACCGTTTCCGAAAACGCTCTAGGAGTGGACATTGACCTCGTAATCCAGTTCGTGCGTAGCGGTTCATGGTCTCTCCCTTCGGATTCGGTCGTCAGGTCGCTTGGATTTGCTGATCCGCCACCACGCTTCCAGCACGGCGGCCACGGACCAGGCTTGGGCCGGGCAGCCCTGCGGCGCGTGCGGCGGATCGGCGTCGAAGATTTCGCTTACCGTACCGAGGCCCGCGTCCAGCAGGTGATCGCGGATCGGCTCGAGGCGGCTCAAGGCCCGGCCGGCGTCGCCGCTGACCCGGAATTCGGCCAGGGCGCAATGGCCCAGGAGCCAGGTCCACGCCGTACCCTGGTGATAAGCCCCGTCCCGCTCCCGCACGCCGCCCCGGTATTGGGAGCGATAGTCGGAATGTTCCGGCGCCAGGGAGCGAAGGCCGTAGGAGGTCAGCAGCGTGGCGCCGCAGGCCGTCAACACCGCGACCTGCTCGCCGGATACAAGGGGACTGTGGGGCAGGCTGACGGCCAGGATCTGATTGGGCCGGACCGAGCTATCGTCGCCCCCGGGGCCGTCCAGCACGTCCAACAGTCCGCCGCTCGGATTGATGAACCGCTGAAACCCGGTCCGGGCGCGCTCGGCCAGCGTCTCGTATTCGTCGCCAGGCAGATTCAGTCGGCCGGCGAAGTCCGCCATGGCGCGCAGCGCGTTGTACCAGAGGGCATTGATCTCCACCGGCTTGCCGATGCGCGGCGTGACCACCCAGTCACCCACCTTGGCGTCCATCCAGGTGAGCTGCATGCCGGGCTCGCCGGCCCGGATCAGGCCGTCGCCCTCGTCCAGTCCGATGCCGTACCGCGTTCCTTCGCGGTAGCTCGCGACGACTTCTTGCAGTGCGGGGAATGCCGCGCGCAGCGCCGCCAAGTCGCCGGTGGTATCCACATAGGCGCGCCAGGCCTCGATGTACCAGAGCGCCGCGTCCACCGTGTTGTATTCCGGCGCTATGCGGTCTTCCGGAAACACATTGGGCAGCATGCCCCGGTCGATGAAACGGGCAAAGGTTTGCAGGATGCGCCGGGCGTCGTCGTAGCGCCCCGTGGCCAGGGTGAGCCCGGGCAGCGCGATCATGGTGTCTCGGCCCCAGTCCCCGAACCACGGATAACCCGCGATCACGGATACGCCATCGGATCGGTCCGGGAGCGGCCGGGCGAACAGAAAGCTGTCGGCCGCCAACGCCAACTGCCGAATCCAGTCCGGCGCGTCGCGCAGTTCGGCGCGGGCCAGCACGCCGTCGTCGTGAGCCTGGCAGCGGCGCATCGCCTCCTCGACGTAAGGCGAAGCGTCGGAATGCAGGCTGGCGGTCAGGCCGCTCCACTCGCCGTTCACCAGCGGCAGGCGGCATTCGCCCACGCACAGGTGATGGTCCCAGTCGGGAAGCTCACGCGCCCGCTCCAGCGGAAGGTCGAAGTTGTCGTACCAGGTGTAACCCGGCCGAATGACGCCGCCCCGCGCCTTGAAACAAAGCCGGTAAGGGGCGGAGCCGGAGCCCGGCGGATTCCGCACGATCAGCCCGTCCGCTCCGTCCGGTTCGATCACCGGATTGAACCGCCGGGGCTCGGCGTTGCCGTGGTGGTCGCGGGCGTTGGCCAGCAGCTTGATGCGGAGCGCCAGGTCCCGCGCCTGCGCCTTCGGCCAATCGGCGCGGTAGGCCAGGTATACGGTGGAAGCGCCGGGCTCCAGCCAGACCCGGATGGTCAGCCGGAGGTCGCCGAAGGCATAGATCCATTCCGGCATGCGCCCGTCCAAACGGAAGCTCTCGATATGGATATGGCCGGCAGGATCGATGATTTCCCCAGGCCAGCGGTTGCTGCACAGGGGCCAGATATGCCCGTCGAGGTCCAGCCATGCGTCGGCCTTGGCGAACACCAGCGAACGGCCCAGAGGCGGGGCGAGGGGCGCCACCAGCAACCCGTGATAACGGCGGGTCAGCGTGCCGGCGACGGTGCCGGCGGCGTATCCGCCCAGGCCGTCCGCCAGCCACCATTCGCGGCGTTCGGCTTCGATCAGGTTGCCGCAGATTTCCCGGCCGAAGCGGATGAAGTCGGGTCTAGTCATGACGTTCATTCTCCTCTCCTTACCGAAGAAATTTGAAAAGGTACGCAATGCGCACCCTGGCTCCTTCAAGTCTGTAGGACGGAATAGCGCAGCGTATTCCGCCGTATGCGTGCCACCGACCATTTGGCGCAATACGGGAATACCCTATTGCGCCCTACCACGCTGCAGGCCTCCTCTTCGGATCGCCGCCTCAGCCCCCGGTGTCGAAGCCGGGGTACAGGGTCATGCCGCCGTCCACGTACAGGGTGGCGCCGGTGACATAGTCCGACTCGTCCGACGCCAGCCAGACCGCCGCCTTGGCAATGTCCTTGGTCTGCCCGAGCCGCCCGTAGGGGATCAGCTCCAGCAGCTCGGCTTCCTTCTCCGGGGTCATCCAGGCGTCGTAGTTGATGCAGGTCTTGATGGCTCCCGGCGAAATGCCGTTGACCCGGATCTTGTGGACCGCCAGTTCCTGGGCCAGGGTTTTCATCAGCATCGCCACGCCTCCCTTGGAAGCCGCGTAGTTGACATGGCCGGCCCAGGGAATGACATCGTGCACCGAGGACATACAAATGATCTTGCCGGCCGATACGGAGAGCTCCGGCTTCACTCCCCGGCGGATGAACTCCCGCGCCGCCTCCCGTGCGCACAGAAACTGTCCGGTCAGGTTGACGCGGATCACGGTTTCCCAGTCGTCCAAGCTCATTTCGGTCAAGGGCGCGTCCTTCTGCAATCCGGCGTTGTTCACCAGGATGTCCACGCTTCCGAACGCTTCCAGCGCAGCGCCGAACAGCGCCCGCACCTGCTCTTCGCGGCTCACGTCGGCCTCGACGGCGATAGCTTCGCCGCCGTTTCCGCGGATGCGCTCCACCAGGGCGTCCGCCTTGTCCCGTTCGGTCACGTAGTTCACCACCACCCTCGCTCCGGCTTCGGCCAAGCCTTCGACGATGGCCGCTCCGATGCCGGTGTTGCCGCCGGTAACGATGGCCCGCTGGCCTTTCAGCAGGCGCTTCTTCGCGTGTGCGGTCGAATCCATGTTTTGTCTCCTCATCAACGAAGGTCTAGCTATTCGACAGCGTCACTAAGCATCAGTCACCGGCCGGCCCAGCTTAGAAGTGTTTTCTGCGCGAGACCGACTCGCGACATACTCTCTATGGCAACCGCCGCGCCACCGTTGGATCAGGAGAAAAATTCATTTAATTACAAATCGTTATCGATGATGCATGAGCACGCATGAAAAATTGGGGAGCGCTGAGGCCACTAATAGTTGTGGGTGGCCGCGGGTATTTGCGGGTAGGGGTTGTGGGGTAGGCATTGCGTTTAGTTTTGTAGGGCGGGTTAGCGTACTCGCGTAACCCGCCTTCCGAGCGACCGGAAGATCAGGCAAACTTGCCGCCATGCCCAACTACATTCGCGCCTATGTTCCCAGCGGTTCGTACTTCTTTACCGTGGCGGTGCTGGAACGTCGACGTCGCTTGCTGACCGAAAACATCGACGCTTTACGCGAAGCCTTTCGTACCGTGCGCCATCATCGCCCGTTCCGGATCGAGGCCATCGTCATACTCCCCGATCATCTACATTGCCTTTGGACCTTGCCGCCGGACGATGTGGATTTTTCGACGCGCTGGCGCTTGATCAAGTCGGCTTTCGCGCGTGCCATGGCGCCGGGGGAACGGCTATCAACCCGAAGGGAGATGAAACGCGAACGCGGCGTGTGGCAGCGACGGTTTTGGGAGCATGCCATTCGGGATCAAACCGATTTCGACGCTCATCTTGACTACATACACTACAACCCGGTTAAACACGGCTGGGCGCAACGTGCCGCCGATTGGCCGCATTCGAGCTTTCACCGATTTGTCCGGTTGGGGCAGTATCCCTTGGAATTGGCGGCGCCGGTCGATATTCAGGCATGGGATTTGGAGTGAGGTTCGAATGTCTCGGAAGGCGGGTTGCGCTAACCCGCCCTACAAAACTATGGAGGTCCATCATGAAACCACCGGCAGTCGATGCACAGGTCCTGGAATCTCAACTGAACGCGTGGAAGGCTTCGGCAAGCTCGCTGACCGTGCTGGAATTCCGGGATAAGGCGGAAATCTATGCCCAGGGCATGCGGTTGGAGGACCAATATTGGCTGCTGAGCGGTCTGGTCAAGCTGGCCCATATCGACGAGGACGGGAGCCAGGTGACTACGGCTATCCTGCGGCGCGGGGACGTTTTCGGGAACGTGCTGGAGAGCGTCACGGCCGAGCATACGGCAACCGCGATCGGCGACGTGCGTCTGTTTCGCATCGGGCAGACCGACATCGATCGGCTGATCCGCTCCGATTCGGACTTCGCCGCAGGGTTGCTGACCCGAATCGCCCAAGCCCGGCAGCGCGCCGAAGGGAGGCTGATCGAAATCCTGACGAAAACCGTGGACCAGCGTCTCGTCGCCGTTCTGAAGGATTTGGCGGCCGCGTTCGGAACGCGCTGCTCTCATGGCTATGCGCTGGAAATCCGGCTGACCCAGCAGGATCTGGCCGATCTCGTTTGCGCGACCCGCCCCGTGGTGACCAAGGTCATGAACGAGCTTCGCCGCGGCGGTTTTCTGGACTATACCAGAGACCTGATCTGTCTCAACGATTCGGCTCTCGAACAAGCCCAAGCAACGAGCCGCCGCTGAATATGTAATCAAGATGACAGACAGGCCGGGAGACGTGTTTTACGCTGCATGTCCTCGTCCATTCAACGCGATAGGAGGACCGTTCATGAAGCCGATTTCCGCCAGCCTTCACGGCTATCTGGATTATGCGACCGTGGTTTTCTTCCTTTTGGCGCCGACGCTTTTCGGATTCGACGGGCTCCCGGCCGTGATTTCCCGGACCCTCGCCTTCGTGCATCTTGCCGTCACCCTGATTTCGGACTTTCCCCTCGGCGCGTACCGGCGCCTCCCCTTTCCGGTACACGGCCTGATCGAACGGGTCGTCGGGCCGGCTTTGGTGGTTTTGCCGTTTCTATTCGGTTTTTCGGATATCGAAGCCGCTCGGTTCTTTTTCATCCTGATGGGACTGGGAATAGTCCTGGTGAGCTGGCTGACGAATTATCGGGCGCCGGTAGAGTAAGTATGTAGAGCGGATTGGCGGAGCGTAACCCGCCTTACAAGCGACCGGGCGATCAGGTAAACCAGCTTGAGGTCGATGTCGATCAGCGGCGTTTTTGCCGGCAAGGCCGTCCGCTCGATCATGTTCTGAGCTTCCGAATGGTTTCGGCCATCCGATTCACCCTTTCAATCCGCTCGTGGCGATGCCTTGAATGAAAAGGCGCTGGAAGACCAGGAATATGAGCAGCGTCGGAAGGGCAATGAGCACGGCGCCCGCCATCAGCATGGTCCATTCGACCCGGAATTCGTAGCGGAACATGGCAAGGCCGACCGGGAGGGTGAACCGGTCGCTGGTGGTGGTCACCACCAAGGGCCACAGGAACTCGTTCCAGTTGCCCTGGAAGGTGTATATGCCGAGTGCCGCCAGCGCGGGTCTGGAGGCCGGCAACACCACTCGCCAAAACACCTGGAACCGGTTGCAGCCGTCGATGCGGGCCGCCTCTTCCAATTGCCGGGGGATGGATTCGAAAAACTGCTTCATCAGGAAAATGCCGACCACCTGAACCATGGCCGGCGCGATCAGAGCGGTATAGGTATTCACCAGACCCAAGGCATTCAAGAGCATGAATTTGGGCACCAGAGTCACATGGGCGGGCACCATCAGCGTCGCCAGCAACAGGGCGAAAAGGAGGTTGCGCCCCGGAAAACGCAAACGGGCGAAGGCGTAGCCCGCAAGGGCATCGAGAAAAAGGTTTGCCAGCGTCACGGCCAGTGCGACGCCGCTGCTATTGAGCAGCCACCGGGCGAACGGAATTTCGGTCCAGAGCCGCCGGTAATTCTGCAAGGTGACCTCGTCGGGAATGAGCTCGATCGGCCAACGGAAGACATCCCCCGCCGGCTGAAACGAGATGGACAGCGACCAAAGAAACGGCAGCGTGAAGATGCCGGTGGCCACGAGCAGAAGAACGAGGACGATCGCCCTCCGGCTCAGGTCTCGAACACGCCCAGTCATGGCGCTTCCGGGCGAGCGATCTTCTGCTGCACGCGGGTGACGAGCAGAATGATCGCAAACAGCACCACGGCCGCCGCCGCGGCATAGCCGAACCGGAAGTACCGAAAGGCGCTGATATAGATGAAATAGCTGAGCGTAGTGGTGGCGTTGACGGGCCCGCCCGCGCTCATCATGTAAATTTGATCGAACACCTGGAAGGTGCCGATGATCCCCAGGGTCACCACGAAAAACAGCGTGGGCTTGAGGCCGGGCACCGTGACATGCCGGAAACGTCCCCAGGAGCTTGCGCCGTCGATCCGGGCGGCTTCGTAAAGCGAAACCGGTATAGCCTGGAGCCCCGCCAGAAACGCCACCATGAAATACCCCGAGGTCGACCAGACGTTGAGTGCCATGATGGCGCCGAGCGCGTATTTGGGCGATCCGATCCAGTCGGGGCCCACGATTCCGAACCATGACAGGACGTAGTTGAGCAAGCCCGGTTTCGAGTAGATCCACAGAAAGATGATGGAGGTCACCACCGAGGAGGTGATGGCCGGGATGTAAAATGCGGCGCGAAAAAATCCCCGGGCGGGAATGTTCTGGTTGACGGCCAGAGCCAGCAACAAGGCCAAAAGCGTCTGGATCGGTACGACGCCCAGGGCATAGACCGCGGTGTTCCGCAAGGCGGTGAAAAACAGCTCGTCGCCCGCCAACTCGACAAAATTTGCCGCGCCCAGGAAATGCTGCTCGGGTCTGAAGAGATTCCAGTCGAAAAAGGCAACGGCGAGGATAAAGACCAAGGGGCCGAACACGAAAAGGGAAAGAACGACTAGGGACGGAAGCAGAAAGAAATAGGCGCTTACGGCCTCCCTGTAGCGCTCGGTCGTCCCTGACCTTCTTGAATTAGGCATGTCAGCGGGACGCCTCGGATCGGTTTTGCGATTCACGGCTTCGAGAATCGGCCTGCAGCAGCCGTCCTCGCTCCAAGCGGCGTTTCAAATCGGCCAGCGTCGGCTGAATGGCTGCGCCGGTGAGAAAGATGGCTTGCAGCGCGCTTTGAGTTTCGTCCAAGACGCGCTGATTCACCCGAAATTGCCAGACCCGCGCGTGATCGAGGCTCCGCAGAAAAACCCGCTTCAACGGATCGCGCTCAAGCTCCAAATCCCGCGTCACCGAACGCCGCGCCGGCAGCCCGATACCGGATTTTTCCCAAATGCGCCCACCTTCAGGTCCGGTGAGATACCGAAGCACCTGCCATGCCTTGTCCGGATGCCGGGTAGCCTTGGGAATGGCATAGCCGGCCACGAACGCGATCGAAGCGGCCTGCTTTCCGGCGGGCAGCGGCGCCACTCGGTACGGGGTGCGCGCATAAGTCTCTTTCATGAAATTCGCCGCCCAGAGTCCCGAGATCGCCATGGCGACGCGCCCGCGGCCGAAGGCGTCCATGTTCCACGCCGCCCCGACATCCGAGGGCATGACGGCGACGCCGTCGGTCTTCATCCGTTGAAGAAAGCTCAGCGCCTTCACAAAAGCGGGCTCGTCAAAGGCGGCTCGGCCTTGCGCATCGAAATATTCGCCCCGGTTCTGCCAGACGAAAGGCAGCGAGTATTCGAAGGCTTCCGCATGGCAGTACCCGTATTGGTCGACGATGCCGTCGCCGTCGGTATCCCGGGTGAGCCGCCGCGCATACTCGGCGAACTCGTCCCAAGTCCTCGGGGCTCCCGCGAGTCCGGCCTTGGCGAACATCGCCGGGTTGAAGTAGAGCACCAGGGTTGAATAATCCTTGGGCAAGCCGTAGAGCTTCCCGTTGAATCGAAAGGCGTCGAGCAGCGCCGGCTCGAAGTCTTCCGGAAAAAAACCGGGGTCCTGAGCAACGAAATCGTCGAGCGGCAACAAGACGTCGTAGTCGACCAGCAGCGGAATCCAGAACGCTTCCAGCATCACCACATCCGGCGCGGTCCCGGTGGCCAGCATGAGCAGCAGCTTATCCATGTAGTTGGCCGTGATCGGCTCGTAGTGAACCGGGAGGCCGGGGTGCCGCCGCTCGAAGGTATCGATGAACGATCGGGTGAGGGTTTCTTCGACCGGCGACGAAATCCAGCCCGTCAGGCGGAGCGAATCGGAATCTTGTTGATCGCACCCGAATAGCGAGAGCGCGAGGAGTAAGACGATCAACGCGCCCGAATTCGAACTAAAAAGCACGACGCGGCTCATCGATTCATCCCATCTTCCTTGAGATTTGCAGCATGTCCAGCGTCCATAGCGCTCCTTGCCACGGAAATTCAGACGGTTAAGAATTTGCGACCGGTGCGAAGTTTTAAGCCAAAGGAAAACTAAGAAGCTGTTTGTAAACCTACTACGCGAGCGTGATCCGGACGCGGGCGGTGCTCGAAATCCTCACCTACGCTCATGTAGGCTCCGGTTTCTGCGCTCCGGCCGCGCCCGGCTGACACTCGCTCATCACGGTTTCTAAACAGCTTCTAAGCAGCCTGCTCGGCTTGCGTGACCACCATGACCGGCCAATAGGTGTCCGCCGGATAGCAATGCCAAAGCTGGGATTCTTCCATGAATTTGGCAAAGAGGTCCCTTTCTGCATAAATCGCCCCGTCGGTTACCCAGAAGTAAGCAAACGGTCCGAACGATTCCGAGGGATCGCCGGCGACATCCTCGAAATGGATCGACACCATATCCAAACAGTCGTAGCGCGTAAAGTGCTGGCCCTGAATCTCCCAAAAGTGATTCTTGTATTTCGCCACGATGGATTTTTCCGGCCCTTGCCGGATGAGTGCCTCCGACCCGGAATAACGGCGACGGCCCAAGCGTTACACCGTACCCCGGCTCAGTACTCCCGAATGCGAGTCGAATCATGATCCTGCTCCCGAATGACCTTTACTTATAGGCATCCGAAGCGGGACAAAGTTTTTGGTGTGCGGTTACTCGTTGCGGAAGTTACAAACGAAGCTCCGAACCAATCCGATCGCCCTGAGCGTAGCGCGCTAGCGCGGCGTCGAAGTGTCGGATTTTCGTGTTTCGACGCCGCTTCGCGGAGTTCATCCTGAGCGCAGTCGAAGGGCTCAACACGAGCGGCTTCCGGATTAGTTCAAAGCTTCCTTACAGGGAAAGTCGGGCTTGAACGCCGCTCCGGAAACCGGTAGACATACCGTAAATTCGCTGCCCGTGCCGGGCCCCTCGCTGTTGGCTTCAACCCAGCCGCCATGCAATTCGACGATCTTTTGCACAATGGTCAAGCCCAGCCCTAAGCCTCCTTGGGCGCGATCCAGGGTGCGTTCGGCTTGTGTGAAAAGCTTAAAGAGCTTGGGCAATAGATTCTTGGGGATGCCTTCGCCGGTATCGCGCACGGAAATAATCACCTCGCCGTTCTTACGAGCAGCGGTCACCCATATCTTGCCACCGTCCAGAGTGTACTTCGCGGCATTGTTGAGCAAATTGGCTACGACTTGCGCCAGGCGTATGACATCCCCGTCCAGCCGCAGAGGGTCCTCGGGCATCGAGAGGATGAGCTCGTGATGGCGGGCTTCGATCAGCGGCCGGCTGGTTTCGAGTGCCAGCTCGATTACCTTGGCAACCTCAACCGTGGTTTTATGTAGGGTGATTTTGCCTTGGACGATACGCGAGACATCCAGAAGATCGTCCACCAGGTGCGCCAGTTGATTGACCTGCCGGTCGATCACATCCCCTGCCCAAGACAGTTTGGGATCGGGCAGGCCGATCTTTTTCATCACCATTACGGCATTTCGGATCGGAGCCAGGGGATTTCGGAGTTCGTGCCCCAGCATCGCCAGAAATTCATCCTTGCGGCGGTCGGACTCGCGAAGTGCCTCTTCGGCTTGCTTGCGCTCCGTGATATCCAGGAACGCCCCGATGCATTGGCGGACGGCTCCATCCGGATCCCGCGAGAAGACCGAATCGCGCGACAAGCACCATATCCAGCGGCCATCCGCCGTTTTGAAGCGGTATTCGATCTCCGACACGTCGCCGTTCACGATCCGCGTGAGATCTTCCAGGTGTGCGGCGACCCGCGCCTGGTCCTCCGGGTGAAACAAGGCGAAAAATTCCGGTCCGCTCATGGCGCGAAGGTCGTCGAGGGTGTAGCCCGTCAGCCTCGTGTACTGGGCATTGATAAACGTATCGGTACCGGTCTTTATGTCATAGATATAAAGACCGTTCAGAGAGGACATGAGCACTTTACGGGCGAAGGTTTCGCCATCCTTGAGCTTCTGCTCGGTCTCCCAATGCTCGGCCATCTCGCTCTTCAACTGTCTCTCGCGATCGAGAGTCGTTCTCACCGCTCGGGCTTCCGACTTTCTCAACCGATCGATGACGAAGCTGAGCAGCGCTCCGACACTGAACAGAAGGAGCAACCGCAGCCTTTCGGCAGTCTCGGCGACATAGAACGAATAACCGGGCTCGACCAGGAAGTAAATGCCGACCAAGGTGCTCAATGCCGTGGCAAAAAAACCTGCCCTGACCCCTCCGCGCCAAGCCGCGGGCATCACCGCCGCCAGGAACAGCAGCAGCGGGGGCGATCCCATGAAAACCGGGTTGAAAAACGCCAGAATGGCCAATATGCCTAATGTTGCGAGCACCCCTAGAACATAGCCATTCGACAAGAACCGTTTGATGTGGATGCACTCCTGGTTAAAAGCGCTCCCTGCCAGATAAGTAGAGTTACCTAAGACAATAAACCCCGATAAGACAGTAAAGGCAAATGAGAAGTTTCATGGCCCGACATGTTTTGCGGCCGTCATTTTCCATTAATCGGTCCGGCCGCGCTATTCCCGCAATTCCGGGGCAAACAGCAGCGCAGGCCTCATATTCTTGCCGAGTCTACACCGTTTCTACTCGCCGCTCGCGATCTGCCTGATCATGTAATGGACGGCATCCTGAACGGCTTCGCCGCTCAGGTCGGAACGGGCGCCTTTTTCCGGCATGTCCAAGAACCCGTTCGTGGCATGGTCCGTCAGCAACGATGGAAACCCTAAGGCGCGCGACTCCCAGGCTCCCGAATCATCCAGCCTTGGAGCTCCGCCTTGGCCCGAGTCGTGGCATTCGGCACAAAAGGCGTTATAGACATGCCTGCCCCGGGTATAGTCCGGCTGGCGGGACGTAGACTGCGTCGAGGTTTTGGTCTCCGATTCCGCGCAGCTGGCTAAGGCCAGGACGCAAAAAAGAGCAGTAATAGAGCGATTTGGTGCCATGCGCATAAGAAGTGAATCGCGGTAAAGTTAAGTTAAGGAAGCTCTGAACCAATCCGTTCGCCCTGAGCGTAGCGCGCTAGCGCGGCGTCGAAGTGTCGGATTTTCGTGTTTCGACGCCGCTTCGCGGAGTTCATCCTGAGCGCAGTCGAAGGGCTCAACACGAACGGTTTCTACATTTCTTCAGAGCTTCAAGTGATAAGCCCGGATCATTACAGCATTTTTTACTACGGTATGGCGGTTTCTTGGATATGAAAGCGTCAGTGATCGATACGGCACTCGAACGCCGGGAATGGCTAACGCCTTATCCCGGCCTACGAAGGCTATATTGATTGAATGAGGCGTCTCTGTAGACCGGAACAAGCTTGTCCTGAGCGTGGTCGAAGGGCTCAGCGTTTCCGGCACCGGTACTGTTTTGACGCTCGGCGAGATTGGGATTTCGGAGCCGGACAAAGCGGGGTGTACCCATCGAAATTCAGCGTCTCAGCGAACCTGCAAGATCACCATGGTGATGTCATCTTCGAATTCGCTCTTGCCGCAGAATGCCCGCAGCTCATCCAACAGTTTTCCGATGGTCGTTTCCGGCGATTCCGAGCGATCGGCGGAGAAGACGTTGCACAATCGAGAGATACCGAAGAATTCTCCCTGTTCGTTTTGCGCCTCGATCACCCCGTCGGTGTAGAGCAGTAATCGGTCGCCCGGCTCCAGGATCAGTGTTTTCTCCTCGAAAATCACGTCTCGCTTGACGCCGAGAATCAATCCGTCCGCATCCAGCTCGCTACAGATCCAGTCGCTCTGTCTCAGCAATAAAGCACGGTTATGGCCGGCATTGGCATAGCGCAGCACGCGCTTTTCGAGATCGTATTTCACGTAAAACATCGTGATGAAAAGCTCTGCCGCGCTCAAGTCTTCGTAGAGCAACTGGTTGAGCGCGCGCAAAACCTCGGCGGTGCTCTGCGGCGACGGGTTGTCCGGCGTCTTGCGGGTCTCGGCCTTCAAGGTGCTGCGCATCTCGGTCATGATGAGGGCGGCGCCCACACTGTGGCCCGATACATCGGCGATGACGATGTCGGCGTTGTCGTCGTAATGGAAATAATCGAAATAATCGCCGCCGACGTGGGTTGCCGGCACGCAGACACCCGCGATCTCGGCACCCGGGAGATTCAGCGGTTTTTTCGGGAGCAGCGAGAGCTGAATGTGCTTGGCGATTTCGAGCTCATGCCGTTCTTCTTCCGCCCGCCGACGCTCGGTCACATCGGTTTGGATGCCGATGTAATGGGTCACGGTACCTTGATTATCCCGAACCGGCGAGAGCAGCAGCTCATTCCAAAAAGGCGTCCCGTCCTTGCGGTAATTTCGTAGCACGACCTCGCAACTGGTCCCTTGCTGCAAGGCTTCGCGAATCTCTTCTTTGGCGGTCTCCTCGGTTTCCGGACCCTGCAGTATCTTGAGGTTCCGTCCCAGCAGGTCCTCCTGCGAGTAGCCGGTAATCCGACTCAACGCCGGATTGACGTAGATATTCGGATAGTGCGGCTGCCGAGCGTCGGCGATCACGATCCCGACGCTCGCCGCTTCGATGGCCCGCTCGCGCAGCCGTAGCGTGTCCTCGAACCGCTTGCGTGCCGTAATATCCAAATCCATGCCGCGCCACTTGATGACGCGGCCTTGCTCGTCGAATATCGGCGCTCCGGTGGATTCGGTAAAAACTTCGTGCCCGTCGCGGTGACGGTAATGATTGATCAACTTGTAAAAGGACTCGTGAACGCGCTTGGTCGGCGGCAAAGTACCGGTCCAGTGCTGGCGATCCTCGGGCGTCAGGAGATCCAAATAGCGCTTGCCGATGATTTCCTCGGGTTTCAAGCCCAGAATGGCGTAGACCGAGCCGCTGCTGTAAACGTAGCGGCCTTCGGAGTCCTGCTCCCATAACCACTCCCCGACCATTTCGGCGACTTGCCGAAAGCGCTCCTCGCTTTCCTGTAACGCTTCCTTATTGCGCTTCTGCTCGGTGATGTCCCGTTGGGTTGCGAGATAACGGGCGATTTTTCCGGCGCCATCGCAAATCGGCGTGATCGTTTCCAAAGCCCAATACAGCTCGCCCGATTTTTTCCGGTCCTGGATCTCTCCTTGCCACTCATTGCCCGCCTGAATCATCTCCCACAGCCGCCGGTAAATTCCCGGAGGCGTCTGGCCCGATTGCAACAGGCGCGGGTTCTGTCCGATGACTTCGTCGATACTGTAGCCGGTCAGGCGGCAAAACGCCCGGTTCACAAAGGTGATCCGCCCTTCGAGGTCGGCGATCATGATCGCGTTCGGGCTTTGCTCCACCGCCCCGGAGAGAATCGATAGATATTCCTCGTTCTGTTTTCGCCGGGTCAAATCATGGGTGATGCCGACGAATAACCGGCGATTCGCTTGCCGAAGTTCGCCGATGGATAGATACATCGGGAAGACGCTGCCGTCCTTGCGCTGACCGGCGACTTCCCGGCCGGTGCCGATAATCTTTCTTATGCCGGTTTTACGATAATTGGCGAGATAGCCGTCGTGTTCTTCACGATACGGCGAAGGCATGAGTCGTTTGACATTCTCCCCGATCAACTCTTCCCGTTTGTATCCGAACAATCGCTCGGCGGCCGGGTTGAGCAATTGAATAATCCCGACCTCGTCAATGACGATGACCCCATCGCTGATGGTGTCGAGTATCGCCTTGAGGTTTGACTCCGTATCGAGTGCGGTATCGCTTATCACATGCGGCCCGGTACAGGTAAGGTGAAGAAGATGTAAACGGACGTCACCTTCCTTTAAGGGCGTCAGCCTGTAGCGGGCGGCGAATACCGTCCCGTCCTTACGGCGGAACCGGGTCTCGTCGGCATGGAAAAAACGTTCCTGCGCAATCGATGGAGACTTGCGGCCCCATCGAAGCGGCATGGATTCCGCCCGCACCTCCAGTTCCGAAAACACCGGCCGGCCACGAAGCTCTTCTTCGGAATAACCGAATAGCCTCTCCGCCGCCCGATTCATGAAGATGAGGCGGCCCGCGTCGTCGAGCATGCACACGGCATCGTCGAAGCCGTCCAGCAATGTTCGGGTAAAGCGATCGATTGATTTAAATTCAGACATCCCGTTTAGGAACATTGATGCCGGATTGCCCTTTTTTTCCTTTGGCATATACCAACTCATCGTAAAGAAAACCGTCCGCCCGTCCAGGATCGGAGTCGAGTATCACGCCCGGCGCATAAACAAAATTAAAAACCGGATCAGCCGATGCAGATCCAGGAATTCCCGGAGTCCCTGTTTTAGACGGCGATTTCAATCAACCTAGAATCCGCTCGAATTCCAGGTTGATAGCGATTTTCGGGTAATCGACGCCGTAGGTTGTCCCTTATCTTCTTGGACTCGTCAGGGCCGTTATGATTTCGATCGAGGTTTATCAATTCTGGCGAAGATCTCCGCCTGGGGGGAACCCGGAAATAACGCTGGAAAGGTAATGAATGAAACGGACTGGGTTGAGATGTGATCTTGCTTTCCGCACCACTCTTGCCCAAAAAAAGGCGGGCCTTAACGAGAAGCCCGCCGCGCTCAGAGTTAGTCTTTCAATTGAAAGACGGGGCCATATTGGGTTTCGACGTTGAAGTTCTCCCAGACGAAAGTCGGGTTTGCAATCGGTTGAGTGGGCAACGGAAAGGTAATGACATCGACTACGCCGGATGCGATACGGCCTAGGGTGTGCAAACCGCCTTTGAGAACGCCGCCGGCAAATCCGAATGTCACATTGGTTTCGTTCGTGGTGTTGATGATGTTCTTGGGAAACTCGACCCATGCCAAGGCCAGATTGCTCAGTCCCGAACCCAGCTTCACGGCGACGTCACGACCGTAATTGTCCGAGGCCATCGACGTGGACGACATAAATAATGCCGCCGTCGCCGAAAGGAAAATGGTTCTTATTGATCTCGACATGAGTGGCCCCTTGATGGCTGAGTGTTGATTTTTCGCGACCACGGCTACGAGAAAGCTCATTGACTCTCGAAGCTTGCCTCGTTCCGAAGTTCTCTCGCTGCATCAAGCGTAGGCAAAGGTCTGTTTTTTTTCAAATAATCCCCATGAACCTGCGGCCTTGTCGCCGTCTCTACCAGGGCAGCTCACGGCCGCGAAAATCCAGGAACCGTCCCGAATCGCCGGACCCAAACCCGTCAATCACCCGCCGCAGGCCCGCGACGCTTTCAACCGGCGAGGTCGGCGCGTTCGACCCGCCCATATCGGTTTTGACCCAGCCGGGATGCAGGATCAACACCCCTATGCCGCGGTCCTCGAGATCGATCGAGAGACTCTTCATGGCGGCATTCAGCGCGGCTTTACTGGAGCGGTACATGATCGAGCCGCCGCTCGTGTTGTCGCCCATGCTGCCCATGAGGCTGGTTATCGCCGCGACCAACTTGCGTTCACTGCGCAAAAGATGGGGAAGAAACGCCTCGGTCATCTTGACGGGTGCCAGGGCATTGATCTTCAGAACCCGTGCCCAATGCTCGTAATCCAACGCACCTAACGCATTCCGGCTTGAGTCGCCATAGATTCCCGCGTTGTTGATCAACACGTCAATCGACTCGGACGCCAAGGCATGGGCCAACGCATCGATCTGATCGAAACTGCCGAGGTCTAACTGATGGATGGAAACCGACGGATGATGAACGGCCAAGCCGTTCAAATCCGAAGCTTTCTCCGGACGGCGGCAACACGCGAGGACCTTCCAGCCCGCTTCCGCGTATTGCCTGCAAAATTCAAGGCCGATGCCGCGATTGGCGCCGGTTACCAGTACGGTAGCCATGCTGATTCTCCTTGGAAGCTGTCTATAAAACTGGCGCCCGATAGCGGCGCCGCTCATTGGACCTTGTAAAATACCCGATAAATCCCCAACTCAGCGACACCCCGACCTAATCCATGTGGAGATCTTAATGCACACCGAAGAACGACGTCTGCTGACCGATTTTCTCGATCAGCTCAAGCAGGTTAAAGGATCCGGCAAAGATCCCGAAGCCGATACCCTAATCAATCAAGCCGTCGCGCAGCAGCCGGATGCGACTTATCTGCTCGTGCAGAAAGCGCTGTTGCAGGAGCAAGCGCTGAATGCCGCCAAAGCCCAAATCGCGCAACTGCAAAACCAGATCAACCAGTTACAGTCGAAGAGCTCTCAGGGCGGCGGTTTTCTGGGCACGGACCCTTGGAACGCATCCCCGAGCCGCGCGGCGCCCGTACCGCCCGCAGGCGGTCCGCCGGCATCGCCCCATGCTCCGAATATGGCCGGGCCAAGCGCCGGCATGAGCTTTTTAGGCACGGCGGCAGCGACCGCGGCCGGGATCGCGGGCGGCGCATTCCTGTTCCAGGGCATCGAAAGTCTTTTGCACCACGGCTCCGGTGGCGGATTCCTCGATTCGGCGTCGACAACTCCTGAAAACGTCGAAAACATCACCATCAACGAGTACTACAACACCGACGAGCCGGCTGCCGATCCGGGATTCGAACAGGCCGACTTCGACGACTCGAGCGAGGGATTCGACGACTATGACAACGACGGATCCTTGGACGTGTAGCCTTCGACTCGGTTAAACACACGCAAACAGATACGCTCACGGCGCCGCTCGATTAGGGGTGGCGCCGACCTCTGACAGAAGCATTCCAGCTGGGCCATTCGACGGCGGTACACGGCGAACGAATCGCGGGCGTTGCGCGCCAAAAAACACATCTTTTTCTCCGAGTCCGCTTCCATGGAAAAATGTCGACTAGCCTAGTATGAGGCCCTCCACACTCTGATCATTACGGGAAGATCCGCCGCCGATGATAGAACCGGTCGAGCTTAAGGATTTCTTTCTCAACGTCTTCTCAGCCGCTGCGATCATCCTCGCCGGCGCCTCTTATGCCGCGCTTTTTGCCTGGGGCAAGCTGACGCGCCGTCCCGGATTCCTGATTTCGGCCTATGTCAGCTACGGCTTTCTGGCCGTCTCGGTTTGGGTGCTGGCGGAAACATCCCATTTCGCCGGTTTCTGGCGAGTCATCGCCGGCGTCATGCTGATCGGGTACTTCGCGGCCCCGCAGGCGATCTGGCTGCTCTGCACGGCCACACATGCCGGCGAACACTCCGAACACGATCGTCCGATCATCAACCAACAACAACAAGAGGAGGAGGAGCAATCGTGAAAGCCACGCCGCTATGGGCATCCGAAACTTTTTGGAAAAAAACCGCCATCTGGGTGACAGCCGTTTCGTTTCTGCTGCTGATCGTCCTGACGTTCGACTCGATGGCCAAAGTGTCGGCCGGCAACAGCAATCGAGTGCCCGCCTACAGCGTCATCAACAAAAAGATCGACTACCGTCTCGACGCCAAGCTGAACCGCTACATGCCCGTCATCGGAGGCGACGCGCCCCTGTTCGGCAACACCTTGAGCAACGAGGACGCCGAACGGCTCGTCACGCTCGGCAAAAAGACCTTTCAGGCGAAGAACTGCATCAACTGCCACACCATCCTGGGAAACGGCGCCTATTACGCACCCGACCTGACCAAGGCCTGGCTCGATCCCAATTGGGTGGACGAAATAAACCGGGAGACGCTGATGCTGGCGTTCCTCCAGGATCCGGCCGGCAACGCCAGGTCCTACGGCACCGGGCGCAAGATGCCCAATCTCGGCATCACCGAAGACGAGGCCAGGGGACTGATCGCCTTTCTAAAGTGGACCGCGGCCATCGACACCAACGGCTTCCCGCATAACTTCAAGACCCTCTACGCACAGGAGAATCAATAATGAGCGCCGGCGTCCTGGATAGTCGCAATCTCAACGGTGGACAGAAGCTCGCGGTGAAATATTTCATCGTTGCAATGGTTCTCTTCGTAGCGCAAATTCTCTTCGGTTTGCTTGCCGCCATTCAATTCATCGCCCCCGGCTTTCTCTTCGAAACGCTGGATTTCAGCGTGAACCGCATGATTCACATCAACGCCATGGTGGTGTGGATGCTGTACGGGTTCATCGGCGCCGTCTATTGGTTTCTCGAAGAAGAGAGCGGGGTCGAGATCGTTGGGCTCAAGCTTGGGCAGATCGCTTTCTGGGTGCTGACGGCCGCGGTCGCCATCGTCGTGCTGGTGTACTTGTTCCTGCAAACCGGCGCGGGCGACGACACGACCCGCTGGCTGATCAACGAGGGGCGCGAATACATCGAAGCGCCGCGCTGGGCGGATCTCGGCATCGTCGCGGTCCTGCTGGTGTTCTTCTATAACGTCGCGGGCACTTTCGCCAAGGGCCGCTGGTCCGGCGTCTCCGGCGTGCTCACGCTCGACCTGGTCGCCCTGGCCGGTCTCTACATGGCAGGCATGTTCTACACGACCAACGTGACCGTGGATCAGTATTGGTGGTGGTGGGTGGTCCACCTTTGGGTGGAAGCGACCTGGGAGGTACTGGTCGGCTGCATCATGGCCTGGAGCCTGATGAAGCTCTTGGGCGCACGACGCAAAATCGTCCAGACCTGGCTGTACATCGAGGTGGCGCTGATGTTCGGCTCAGGCATTTTGGGGCTGGGCCACCATTATTTCTGGATCGGCACGCCCGAGTACTGGTTCCCCATCGGCGGCTTCTTCTCCGCCTTGGAACCGATTCCGCTGGTCGCCATGGTGGTGCATTCAATCTACGACGCCGGCGTGCACAAATTCCAAAGCACCAATCATCCCGCGCTGGCTTGGGTGATCGCGCATACCTTCGGCAACTTTTTCGGCGCGGGCGTGTGGGGCTTCATGCATACCCTGCCGCAGATCAATCTCTACACCCACGGCACCCAATGGACCGCCTCCCATGGCCATTTGTCATTCTTCGGCGCTTACGCCACGATCAACATCGCCTTCTTCTATCTCGCGGCGCAGCAGTGGCGCGGCAACGTGTGGATGGGCGCCAATCTCGCCGACAACGGCTGGAAATGGAAATGGTCGATGGCCTTGCTGAATTTCGGCGTGCTGGGCATGACCGTGGCCCTGCTCATCGCCGGCTACGAGCAATCGTTCATCGAACGCGCTATCGAAGGCTCGACCTGGAGCGGCTATTTCGCCGGGCAGACCCATTACTGGTTCACGCAGGCCATGGTCTGGCGGCTGATCCTCGGGATCGTCACCGCCGCCGGCCTGGTCCTGCTGATCTGGGATTTACTGACTATCGGCGCCGGAGAAACCCGGCCCGCGCTGGTCATCGAACGCCACGACGAACCGGGAGTCAAAGCCGCCGTCGTACAAACGGCGTAATCCCATTCGGCATTCAGATGAATATCATTTGTAGGGTGGGTTAGCGTAGCGTAACCCACCGGTTCAGGGTCGCTCGGTGGGTTACGGCCTCCCGGCCTAACCCACCCTACAAGAATCAAATAACACCCATCCACCAGGGAGTTCAGCCGGAACTCGCTACCCCGCCAGCAAGACCGTTTCCTCGATCAGGGCCGCATCCGACTCTCCGAACGCGCCATTGACCAGACGCAGCAGCGCTTTCTCCGCAGCCGGGGGAAACTCCCAGCAAGAACTCAATGCATGCAGCAATGCGGCGATCTCGTCCTCGGCAGCCCGCGACAGCGTTTCACGCGGCGTCTTTTCTTCCCGGCGCAAAAAGCACTCGATCAGGATCGCGCCCAGGAAGCGCAGACTATGAATCACATGGGTATTCATGTCGCTGATGAGGTAATCGAATTTCTCCGCGAAAACCTCATCGCCCAGATAAGGGTCGAATAAATCTTGCCGGACGGCCTGAAGGATCAACCCGAAAAATTTCCTTTGGCCTTCGTGAAGATCCCAGTCATGGAAGAACTTGAAGGCATGCTCCAGATCGTGCACGAAAAAAGCGAACCCATTCGGCTTCTTGAGAACCGGCCGCAAGAGCCGCGGATAATCCGCCACGACAGTAATCGGCCGACGGCCCGCCGCCTGCATGAGCAAAACCTCTTCGGGCGTCGGAATCCGCTCGATCAGCAATAGCGGCCACTCGCCGCGCAGCCAGGCCGAGAGCGCTACTGAAACGTTCGGAATGACGCCGAGAAAGTGATAGCGCTCCACGCGGTCTATCAGCAGCAACTCCAATTCCCTGCCCACCGATCGGTCGAAATCGGCCACCCAGCTTGAAGCGTTCGGCCTCGGATCGTTCTTCGACTTGCGGGAGGCGAAACGCTGACCGTGCGTAGCGATCTGCCAGATAAAGAAATACAGCGCCGCATAAGCGGCATCGCTTAAATCCCGAGAACGCCAACGCGCGGCCAGCTCGGGAATCTTGGATAAACGGTTAGGGTGCTCCACTCGACTATCGGATGATCGGTATTCGACCTAATTTTCGCTCAATGCAACAGTGGAGGCCATCGACAGCAGAGGTCCGTTGTTACCGGATCGAATTCACTATCTATATTTACTGCTCGTAACGAAAGTAAAACCACATCGTCACCCCGGCAAGGAAGGGGCCGATTAAAGGCCCGTTTGCGATTTGGAAGGATCGCGATTAAAGCGACCGTTTGCGATTGGAAGGGCGGCTCTGGCGCTCCCGGAGACGCCGTTTGCGATTGGAAGGGGTGACGGGTAACTGGCATTTCTTTCATTACCGGCAGAAACGGAACGGTCGGGGAAAAGGCGAAATTATGATCGGATTACCACGGGGATTTTGGAAAGTCTTTACTTTTTTGCTGTTGCCAGCGTTCCTGTTGGTTCTTGCCGGTTGCGAACGGCGCCATGAAGCGGTGAGCCCATCGGTATACCTCCTTAACCACCAGCAATGGACGCCGCTGCTAGTACTCAATTTTGCCCAGGAGGTAGCGCCGCTGGATGACGCGGGCAAACCTCCGGCCGCTATGCCGCAACTGGATCCCCCGGTTTCCGGCGCGTGGCGCTGGCAAGATCCTTCGCGCCTGGTCTTCGTACCGGATAGTACGACTTTTCAACCCGATTCGCGCCTGAGGATCTCTCTAAACGGAGTAAACCTGCGCGAAGGCTATGGCTTCAAAACCCGGACACTGGTCTTCCGGACTCCGCCCTTGGCGATCGTCCGTCAGGAATGCCGCTGGAAGGATATCTTGGAAGCGCCCATGCGCCGTGCCTTGGAAGCCTTGGTGGAATTCAACTATCCGGTCGACAATCCTTCTTTCACGGTCATGACGGGAGAAGGCCTAAAGGTACCGCTGCGCGCGGGCCGGGGCTCCCGCATCACCGTCGCCTCCGATCCCCTGGTGCGCCCGAACCGGGACGGCACCCTGCGCTTCGAGATCAAGCCCGGCATCATCCAGCTGAGGGATCGCAGTACCGCCGGGGCGTCAACCACTCTAGCCAAAGGCGCCGCCTGCCAACTCCCGATGATTCGCAGTTCCTGGGACAGGATCGACGAGCCGGTGAAAAAGCCGCCCACGGTCACCGATATCCGCGTAGATTTGAATGACGGCAAGTTCGCCGTACGGCTGCAGGGCCGGGACCTGGCCGAATCGGCGAAAAAGACCACGGCCGGAGAGCAGGTCGGCAGCGGGGTAACCGTCAACCCCGCCGTGGACGGAACCTGGATCTACGGGGACTCGGCAGCGGGTGCGGACCTGCTTTTTACGCCTGCCAGTCCGGAAATGCTGAAGCCCGGAACATCCTACGAAATCGCCGTCACCGCCGAGGCGTTCCCTCGTCTCGTCTTTGCAAAGCCTAGGGTTTCGACGACTATCAAAACACCGGAAATGACGGGCTCCATCGCCGGCATTCAACTGTACAGCGACCCCGTCGATCCCAAGATCAAACGGGTCACGGCCACCCTCTCCTTCGCCTATCCGCCGCAGCGGGACAGCCTCGCGGCGAAGACGTCCGTGCGCCTTCGGGTCGAGCCCGCCAAGTCCTTCGACGATAGCCGGGTACGCTCCATACCCTTCGAACTGATCTATGACGAAAAGGACCCCCGGCTCGCCTATTTGAAGACCGTAGCCATCCCGATCCCGGAAGAGCCCGGCGCAGTCAAGATTGCCTTGGATAAAGGCGTGATTTCCAGCCTGGGCGGTGAACCTGCGGGACGGGGATCCGAGCGGAATCTCGCCATTCCGGGTGCCCGGGATTATCTGAAGGTCACCGATCTCGCGACCCGCGATGTCATCAAGGAAGACGGCGACATCGAGCGTCTACTCGTACTCCGGACCACGGTTCCGCTCAAGGAACCTTCCGCGTTGTTCAGGTCGGTCGAAGCCTATTTGTTGCCCGACTGCCGGGAGCAAAACCCGGAGCGGCCCGCCCTGTGCGCGGAAAAAGACATCTTGGAGTGGCAGAGTGCCGACCAGGCGGGTCAGGACACCATCACGCTCTCGAAGGCAATTCCGGTCTCTGCGCGGGAATCCGACGACGAGGACAAGACTCTTCATTACTTGACCTTCTCGGCCCCGGAAAAACGCCAACTTCTGGTCAAGATCAACAAGGGGTTAGAGAGCGTGGACGGTTTTCGCCTGGACAAGGATGCCCGTTATCTGATTAAACTCGGGGAAAATCAGCGGGAGCTCAAGATTCTCCACAACGGCGCCCTCCTAAGCCTGACCGGAACGAAGAAACTCGGCGTAGCGGTGCGCGGGGTGAACAAGCTTCACATGGAACTGCAACGGGTGCTTCCGCATAACATCCATCATCTGGCTCAGTTTACCCGAGGTGCCTTCCAGCAACCCTCGTTCACAGTGCCCATCGAACATTTCGCGGAACGCCTCGGCTACGACGAGATCCTGCCCGCCGGCAAGGAAATGGAGCGGCAGTATTTCGCCGTGGATTTCGCCCGCTTCGTCCGCAACAAGGGCTACTCGCCGCGGGGACTGTTCCTCCTCTCGGTATCGGAAAAAAAGGCCGACGCATCCGTCCCCGCCGAGCCCTGCCCCCCCGAGGATACGTCGAACGCCGACTGGGAAGAAAACCCCAAGGCGGAGGAGCCCGCCGAAGACGGACGAAGCGGCTGCGGGGAGACCTCCGGGGACGGAAGCGGGACGGACGCGACGGAAGTGGGTGCGACCGTGCCCGAGGATCGCCGCCTGGTGCTGTTGACTGACATAGGCTTGCTGGTCAAGACCGGTTCCGACGGCCGCCAGGATGTCTTCGTGATGTCTTTCCGCAGCGGCCAGCCGCTGGCCGGGGCGCAGGTTTCCCTGCTGGGGAAAAACGGCGTGCCGATATTTTCCGGCAAAACCAACCAAAAGGGCCGGGTGAGCATCCCCTCGGCCGAAGGCTTCAAGGCGGAAAAGACGCCCACGGTCTACCTTGCCGAAAAGGACGGCGACCTATCCTTCCTGCCCTTCTCCCGGGACAACCGACTGCTGGACGTCTCCCGTTTCGACATCGACGGGCTGCGCGACACCGCCGATTCCCTGCACGCTTATTTGTTCTCCGACCGCGGCATCTATCGGCCGGGGGATACCGTGCACATTGGGCTGATCCTGCGCAAACGAGATTGGTCTCCCTTGCCCGCCGGCCTGCCTCTCAAGGCGGTGATCACCGATCCGGAAGATCAGGAAATCTGGAGCCGGACCCTCGCTTTCGGCACCGAAGGTTTCGAGGAACTGAGCTGGACGACCCCGGAAGCCGGCAAGACCGGCACTTACCGCGTCGAACTGTTCGTCGCCGACAAGCAGAAGAAATCCTTGGGGCTCACTACGGTGCGGGTGGAGGAATTCCAGCCGGACCGGCTGCAGGTCAAGACCGAGATCCTCGGAGCGCCGGCCGGGGGCTGGCTAGCTCCCGAAGACTCCAAGGCCAAGGTCACGGTACGCAACCTGTTCGGCACACCGGCGGCAGGCAACATCGCCAAACTGGAAATGACCGTGCGGCCCTGGTTCGGCCAGGTGCCCGGATTTCCGGACTACCGGTTTCGGGGCACGGTCGCGGCCAATATTCCGGAGCTGCCCAGAGATCTGGGCGAAGTGACCACCGATGTCCAGGGCGAAGCCGGCTTCGACCTGCCTCTGGCCGCCATCAGCGAGCCCGTATTCGAAATCGCCCTGGCCGGGGAAGGCTTCGAGAAGGGCTCCGGGCGTTCCGTGGTTAGCGTGGCTTCCGTCCTAGTTTCCAAACAGCCCTTCCTGCTGGGCTACGCCGCCGACGGCAGCCTGGACTACATTCCGCAAGGAACCCGGCGCAGTTTGAATTTGCTGGCCTTGGGTCCGGACTTCCAACCGAAGGCTGCCGACGCCATCACCGCCGAAATCCATGAAACGCGCTTTGTCTCCACTCTGGTGAAGCGGAACGACGGCCTCTACGCTTATCAGTCGGTTATGCGGGACGAACAGCGCAAGACCGAGCAGATCGCTCTCGCCGAAGGGCGGGCCGGCCTGACCTTACCAACCGAAAATCCCGGCAGTTTCTTCGTCGTGTTCAAGAACGCACGCGGCGAGGAAATGAACCGAGTGTCCTATACCGTGGCCGGCGAAGGGAACGTGTCCCGCAACATCGAACGCAACGCCGAGCTGAACCTGAGCCTGAACAAAAAGGAATACCGGCCGGGAGAGGAAATCGAACTGCAAATCGTCGCCCCCTATCAGGGTGCCGGGCTCATCACCATCGAGCAGGACAGGGTCCTCGCCAGCCAATGGATCAAGACCGGCACCACGGCTTCCACTCACCGCATCACCCTGCCCAAGGGAACCAGCGGCAACGCCTATCTGTCGGTGGCTTTCGTCCGCTCCCTGGATTCCAAGGAAATCTATATGAGTCCCCTCAGCTACGGGGTGGTTCCCTTTGCCATTTCCCGGCAGGACTTCACCAACGAGGTCAAACTCGAGGTACCGGAAACGGTTCAACCCGGCACCAACCTGGACGTACGTTACCGAGTCAAGGAGGCTACCAAGCTGGTGCTCTACGCGGTGGACGAAGGCATTCTCCAGTTCGCCCACTACCACAATCCGGCGCCTCTCGACCACTTCTTCCGGAAGCGCGCCTTGCAGCTCAAAACCCATCAGATTCTGGACCTGATCCTGCCGGATTACGCCCTGGTGCAGAAACTGTCCGCACCGGGCGGGGACGAAGACGCCGAAACCTTCGGCAAGTATAAGAATCCCTTCGCCCGCAAGCACAAGCCCCCACTGGCATTCTGGTCCGGCATCTTGGACGCCTCGCGGGGCGAGCATAGAGTATCCGTGCCGGTGCCCGATTATTTCAACGGGACCATCCGGGTGTTGGCGGTGGCCGCCAATACCAGTCAGTTCGCCGTGTCCGCGGCCCGTACCGTCGCCCGCAATCCCTTCGTGATCCAGCCCCAGCAACCGCTGGCGGTAGCGCCGGGAGACGAGTTCGACATGGGAGTCCTGGTGGCCGATACCACCGGCGAAAGCGGGGAAAAGACCCTGAAGGTTTCCGTCGCTGCCGGCGATTCACTGGAATTGCTCTCGCCCAATCCGCAAACCCTGACCTTGGGACCCGCTCGGGACGGGATGGTGCGCTTCAAGGCGCGGGCCAAGGATAAGCTCGGCCCGGTCGCGGTGCGCTACCGGGTTGCCGGGGACGGGCGGGAAACCGGCTATAGCGAGGAAATGAGCATCCGCCCCGTTCAATCCCTGCTCACTACCCTGCAAAGCGGCGTGCTGCGGATCGAGGAGCAACGGTCCGGTAAAAGCCGGGGACTCGATCTGACACGCACGGTATACGATGAACAGCGTTACGCCGAGTTGGCGGTCGCCATGACGCCTACCGCCTACCTCCGCGGCATCGTCGAGTTCCTGAAACACTATCCCTACGGCTGCACCGAACAACTGGTCAGCCAGGCCTTCCCGTCGGTAGTGCTGGGCGCGAACCCGGAACTGGGCCTATCGTCCGGGGATGTGGATAAACTGCTGGACCGAACCCTGCACATCCTGCAAACCCGTCAGAAACACGACGGCAGTTTCGCCTATTGGTCCGTCGCCGACGCCGGCAACCCGTTCTACTCCATGTACGCCACCCATCTGCTGCTGGAAGCCCGGGAGCGGGGCCTCAAGACGCCCGTTGCGATGTTCGAGCGGGCCATGAAATACGCCGATCAATACTCCCAGGAGCGGCATTACGCCTGGCCGGACCACGAAGCGCAGGCCTATGCTCTCTACCTGCTGGCCCGTAACGGCCAAAATGCGGCCGAACGGCTCAAGGCCTTCGAGGCCGAACTGGAGCGGCAGTGGGACCAAGGCGGAGCGGCGGCCAGCCGGGTACGGTTCTTCCTCGGCGCCGCCTATAAGCTGCATCATTTGGATGCCGATGCAGACCGCTTCTTCGGCGAATTCCAGCGCCAGTGGAAAAAAACCGGGCTGCTGCCCTGGAACATTCAAAACAACCCTGAGGCGATGAGCCTATACCTTTACCTGATCAACAAGCACGCCCCCGATTTCATAGACACCCAGGACCCGCAATTCGGGCGCTATCTATTGGAATTGGCCCAGGACCTGGTGAAACAAAGGATCAGCTCCTTCCGGGGCTCTATGGCCGTGCTCGGCCTGGGAAGCCTCTGGACACGCTTCGACCAAGACCACGGCAAAGCCTTCAGCGTGCTCGCCGGCCAGCCGCCGTTACCCCTGGATTTACAGGGCAAGACCATCAAGCGGGCGGTTCTGGAACGCTCGGCCCGCCCCCTGGAAATGCGCGGTGACGGTACCTGGAATCTCTACTACCAGTTGACGGAGCGCGGCTACGACCGGTTGCTACCAACCGAGCCCATCAGCCAAGGCCTCACCATCAACCGAATGCTGCTGAACGGAAAAGGCGAAAAGGCCGAACAGTTGGATTTGGAGGATAAGCTGCACATCCGCTTCGCCCTGCACTCGGACCGTACCATGAAGGATATCGCGGTGGTCATGCTGATCCCCGGTGGCTTCGAAATAGACCTGGGCGAGGAAGGGCTAGGCTCCCGAAAATCCCTGCCCATCGCCGACAAACCCTTGTGGCAGCCGGACTACATCGATGTTCAGGAAGACCGGGTGGTATTCTTTGGCGGTCTCGACGGCAGCGAAAAATATTTCGAGTTCCGCCTGAAGCCGCTGAACTCAGGGACGTACACGGTGCCTCCGGCCTTCGCCGAAGGCATGTACGACACGGACATCCAATATCGCGGCCTAGCGGAAACCATCCGGGTGAAGGAGTGAATCCCTGCCGAAATCCGAACTTTCGAGATTAGCCAAACTCGGATGGAGCGCGACGAGTCTGTGCCTGCTCCTGGTACTCGGGTGGGCATTGATAGGGTCGGTTCCGCCGCCCCTTTTAGTTAACCGGGCGAACGGGTCTTACGCGGTGACCGACCGGAACGGACGGCTGCTGCGCCTGAGCTTGACCTCCGACGAGAAATACCGCCTGTGGACTGCGCTCGAGGAGATACCGGAGGCCCTTCAGGAAGCGACGCTGAATTACGAGGACCGCTGGTTCCGCATCCACCCCGGCGTCAACCCCTTTGCCCTGGCCCGGGCGGCCTGGCGCAGTTTCGTTGCCGGGGATCGACGGATGGGCGCCTCCACCCTGACCATGCAACTGGCCCGTCAGCGCTGGCGCCTCAGGACCCACACCTTTTCCGGAAAGCTCCGGCAGATCGGCTACGCCCTCTGGCTGGAGAGGCATTTTTCCAAGCGCGAATTGCTGGAAGCCTATCTAAATCTCGCTCCCTACGGCGCCAACATCGAAGGCGTCGGCGCCGCCGCCCGGATCTATTTTCACAAGCCCGCCGCCGAACTTTCCCAGGACGAGGCCCGCGCCCTCGCGCTAATCCCGCAAAATCCCAAACTGCGCGCGCCGTTTACCACCGACGGCAGGCAGACTCTGCAACAGGCTTGGCGGATCGCTTACGGCGACGATCCCGGCATCGAACGGCTGTGGTTCCGGCAACGGGAGGAATTGCCGCTTAGGGCGCCGCATTTCGCCGAGCGCCTGCACGAACTGTTCCCTGGCAAAGGAATCTTGCCTTCCACTCTGGACCCGACGGTACAAGGTCTGACGGAAGATCTGTTGAAGAGCTTCATCCGCCAACACCGGACCCAAGGCATCGTCAACGCGACAGCCATGTTGGTTCATGCGCCCTCCATGGAGGTGCTGGGTTATGCGGGTTCAGCCGACTATCTGAACGCCCGTATCCAAGGCTTCGTCAACGGCCTCAAAGCCCGGCGATCGCCCGGTTCGACCCTCAAACCCTTCATCTACGGGCTGGCTCTAGATCAGGGCCTGATCACGCCGGACACCCTGCTCAAGGACGCCCCGCTGCGAATAGGCGAATACCAGCCGGAGAACTTCGAGCGCAATTATTACGGTCCACTGTCCGCGACCGAAGCATTAGTGCGCAGCCGCAACATCCCAGCCGTCGCCCTGCTGGCCCGGCTGCAAAAGCCGACCCTGTTCCAGTTTCTGCGCCAGGCGGGACTGCGCCTGCCGAGAGAGGAATCCTACTACGGGCTGACCCTGGCCGTGGGTGGGGCCGAAATATCTATGGAAGAATTGCTCGTCCTGTATGGCCTGCTGGCCAATGGCGGCGAATACCGGGACCTGCGCTGGCTGAGAGCTTGTGAAAAAACTTACTGCGCGACGGATCTTTCAAAAGCTCCGAGCATGTCTGCACCGAAAACCCCGGAGAACCGACGTCTTCTCTCGCCGGAAGCGGCTTTCCTGGTCCGGGAGATGCTGGAAGCGAATCCGCGCCCGCAACGTAGCTTCGGCGTGCGATCCTTCGGTTACGATATGCCCGTCGCCTGGAAGACCGGCACCTCTTCCGGTCTCAAGGATGCTTGGGCGGTAGGATTGATGGGGAACCTCTTGGCCGGCGTTTGGATCGGCAACTTCGACGGCACGCCCAATCGCCAACTGGTCGGACGGGAGCTGGCCGGGCCTCTGCTGTTAGGCATCCTGGAAGCCGTTAGCCTGGAACGTTCGACGGATGGGGCCCGACCCACGCCACCGCCGGGATTGAAACGCGTGGAGATTTGCCCCCTCTCCGGAGCCCTGCGCTCACCCTGGTGTCCCCATGGCAAGTCCGGCTGGATCATCCCCGGCGTCTCGCCCGTAAAGACCTGTACGGTGCATCGGCAAATCCGCGTCGATCCGGCCAGCGGCCTGCGGCTGTGCCGGGGCGAAGAGGAGCGGGGGGAAACCCGTGTGGCCGAGTTCTGGGATGGAGATGTGCTCGAACTGTTCCGTCTGGCCGGGGTGCGCAGAGATGCCCCGCCGCCTTTCGAGCGGCCCTGCGAAGACTTGGCCGGTGGCGATTCGGGCGCCCATCCGCCCACCATCGTCTCCCCGCAGCCGGCCATGACCTATCCGACTCGCGCCGAAGGCGGAAACGCCATCGAATTCTCCGCCGTCGGTTCCGGCGGCCGCCATCGTTTGTTCTGGTTCGTCGACGACGCATACGTGGGCGAGGGCGATACGGTCCTGTGGCCTGGGCGGCCGGGCCGTTATCTAGTCCGCGTTGTCGACGATCAAGGCCAATCTTCGGCGACAATTCTCACAGTAGTTTCCGCCGAATAACGCCGACGCCCGCGCTGAGCTTTTTGCCGCATCACACACGGCATTTCCCGCACCGGAAACCGGCACAAGATCGCAAGCCATTGATCTACTTTTCCTCTTCCGCTGGCCTGCAAATTGCCATCTTTAGCCGCCGGCATTCGCAGGTCAGCCTGATCCGCCCTCGCGAATCTTCTCAGAGCTCGTCCCAAGCAATTCATCCAACCCGGGCTTTAGCCCCGGAATGAATCGCTCGGCTATTAATCCTCCATAAAGAGTGTAAAACGTGGAAAAAACTAAACCATTAAAACTAAGACATGTCTTGCCCTGGTGCCTCGCGGCCTTGTTCGGGCAGGCTGAAGCGGCAACCCAAAACTTCACACTGTACGTCTCCTCCGGGACCTGGCCCATCAATGGTGCCGGCGGCGCCGTTGTCAACGTCTGGGGCTATGGCGACCAGGCTGCCAGTCCGAAGATACCCGGTCCGGCCCTGACGGTCTATGAAGGCGATACCGTCAACCTGACCGTCGTCAACAATCACTCGCTGGACCATAACCTGGTGATTCAAGGGGTCAGCACCGATCTTTCGGCCATCCCGCCCGGCGGCAGCAAAATCTATTCATTCACCGCACCCAGCGCTGGCACGTATCTTTATTCCGACACGCTCAACAACAACGTGAACCGGGAGATGGGCTTGTACGGCGCCTTTGTCGTCCGGCCGGCGGACGGCAGCAACAGTGCCTGGACCGGAGGTCCCGCCTACACCTTCGAACGCACCTGGGTGGTCAGCGACATGGACAAGCCGCGCTGGAACGATGTCGCCGGCTTGGGCGGCACCGTCGATACCGCGGTCTACAAACCCACACACTTTCTCATCAACGGCCTCGGCGGATTCGACGGGATGATGGACGCCGCTACGACCATCGACGGCATGGTCGGCGAGACGGCCTTGGTGCGCATCATCAACGCCGGGCAGTACAGCCAGTCCCTGCATTTCCACGCTAACCACTTCAAGGTTTTGACGAGCAACGGCGTGCGTCAGTCCAGCCCGTATCAGGAGCTCGACACCATCAACGTGCCGCCCATGACCACTGCGGATGTGCTGTTCTATCTGAATCAGCCGGGGCATTACCCGATGCACAACCACACCTCGCAGATGGAAACGGCAAATGGCGTCTATCTCAACGGCGTCAGCACCATGATCATGATGCACTGATTACGGAGACCAAGATTTATGTCGATCGGAAACTACGAAAAACTCGCGCTGGCTTTGCTGCTCGGCGTCGACCTGCTAGGTTTCGGTACGGGTGCCGAAGCCGCCACGATCAATCGCAGCTTTTGCGTCAGCTCGCTGAGCAAATCGCTCAGCGGCCAATCGGTGCGCTTCTGGGGCTTCGGCGACTGTGGCGGCATGGGTGGAATGGGCGGAGGCGGCATGATGGGCGGCGGAACGTCGCCGGGCCCCGCGATCGAACTGGGCGCGGGAGATACGCTCAATCTGTCGCTGATGATCAACATGATGACGCCCCAGGAAGCGGCCCCCTACAACGGCCATACCATCCATCTGCACGGGGCCGACGTGCCCACCTCCGAAGACGGCGTGCCGGAAACCAACAACAACAAGGTGAACGGCGATACCTACACCTGGACGCCGCAAACGGGACATGAAGGCACCTACATGTACCACTGCCATGTTCATACCGTGAAACATCTGGAAATGGGCATGTACGGCGCGATCGTCGTTCGGCCCAAAGATGCCGCCGGCAACCTGCTCAACCAGATCACCCCCAATCCGGCCAGCGCCTACAACTACTCGCAGATCTACGTGCTCGGCACGGTGGACCCGGCCTATCACACGGTGACCGGCGATTCGACGGTATTCGGCGATTACAATCCGCAGTATTTCCTGATCGACGGCAAGGAAGGAAAAACCACGTCCGCACCGGCTTTATCACTCACTGCGGCGACATCGAAAAAAGTGGCGCTGCGGCTCGTCGGACTGCACTCCACCAACAGCACCTTCGCCATCAAGGACAGCGCCGGAAACCTCAAATCCTTCACGATTTACGTCCAGGACGGGCGAGCCCTCCCGACCCCGAAAACCGTGACCAGCGTGGACGTCTCCCCCGGTCAGCGGTTCGATGTGCTGACGATCTTACCCACCAAAAGCGGAACCTGGTATCCGCAAGTCACCTACAAACGGCTGCGGGATAACTCGCCCTATGCCACCGTTTACGGGAAGATCACGTTTTAACACTCCCCCGTTCAGGCCGTGCGCCGCTATTGGCTCAGACGAAAAAAGCCCGCTTCGTGCGGGCTTTTTTCTAGGCAAATACCGTCATAAGAGCGGTAGGAGACTCAAAGGCACGGCCCCCATTACTGCAATAGAGCCACACTCTCGAAATAACGCAGCTTGATCGCCTGCGCAAGTTGATGCACGGCCATGGCGTAGTGAGTGCTGTGGTTGTAGCGGGTGATCACGTAAAAGTTCTGATGGCCCAGCCAGTATTCGTCGCCGGAATTGCCGCTGAGGCGGAGCAAACGCACCGTGGAGTCGCGGCCCAACGAGGCGGCGACGGGTTGAATTCCGTAGCTGGTCAAAGCCGCCAGCGAATAGCGGGTATCGAATCCGGATTCGAGATTTCTGGCCATGATACTGCCCCGGGCCGCGGTCACCACCGGCTCGTCCGGCTGCCAGCCATGGGCCGCGAAATAATTGGCGATGCTGCCGATGGCGTCCACCGGGTTCCACAGATCGCGATGGCCGTCGTGATCGAAATCCACCGCCCATTGCAGGAAACTGCTCGGCATGAATTGGCCGAGGCCCATCGCGCCGGCATAGGAGCCCACCGGATAGGACGGATCGACCCGTTCGTCCCGCGCCATCAGCAGGAACTTCTCCAGCTCGGTCTTGAAATACTCGCCGCGGCGCGGATAGTCGAACGACAGCGTGGTCAGCGCATCGATCACCCGATGGTTGCCGATATTGGCGCCACAAATCGTCTCCACCCCCATGATCCCGAGGATGTACTCGGGCGGCACGCCGTACAGCGCGCCGGCGCGTTTCAACTCCGACGCATAGCGGCGCCAGAAGGCGACTCCGCTGGAAATGTGCTTCTCGGTGAGAAACTTGGCGCGATAACGCGACCAGGCGCCTGGTCGCGGCTGTGCGGCGCTGGACTCTTTGCCCAGGTAATCGAGCGTCCACTGCTTGCGCTTGGCTTGCGAAAACACGCCGTTCAGATACTCGCGGGAAAACCCGTGCCGGCTGACCATTTGGTCGATGAACTGTTGCAACTCCGGGTAGCCGGCGTAATCGCCGGTGATTTGGGACACCTTGTAGTAACCGCCGCCCGATGAACCGCTGCGGACCGAACGGTAGGACGATTCGGGCATGCGCGGCGCAGCCGCGGCCTGTTCAGATGAGTTCCGGGGCAACCGGGCCGGATGAGCGACATTGGCCTTGCCGATTTTTTTCGGCGGCTTGGCAGGTGACCGGGTAGCGCAGCCTGCTACTAGGACTGCCGCCAATATCAATAGGACCACGGGTTTCAGCTTTACGGTCATGGGTGTCTCGGAACGGGGAGGAGCAAGGGCCGAAAGCTACATATCACACGTAGGACTACGTAATTGTCAACGGCCAGTTTGACCCGGCCCGGACATGTTCGTTTCCCCGACGGAATCTGAAAATGAGAAGTGCGTCACGGAATTTGGGGGTTTTCCGTATCGCTTCTATGCTTAAAGCCAAAAAAGTTTTCGCCGGCACCGGCGCCTCATCACCATTACTCACCATGTACAAACAGTTTCTGGGCTTATTTCTGGCCATGCTGATCCCGGCCGCGGCTGCGGATACTTCCGTCGACATCGATGCGCTGCTCGAACAGGGCAAAGGGGCGGAAGCGTTCGAGCTGGCCAAGTGCCGGGCGGTTCAGGAGGAAGGCGATCCCGTTTTCGACTTTCGCTATGCCCTGGCGGCGCTGGCCACGGGACGGGCGGACTTGGCGGTCTTTCCGCTGGAGCGCGTCCTGCTGATGCAGGATTGGAATGACCGCGCGCGGCTGGAATTGGGCCGCGCTTACTTTGCGCTCGGCGAATACCAATCAGCGGCCACTCAGTTTCACGCTGTACAAGACCGCAAGCCGCCGCCCAATGTTGCCGCCCGCATCCAGCAGTTTTTGGATGAAATCGATCGGCGCAGCCAGTTCGAGCAGACCCGCTTCAGCGGCGCTGCGGAGCTTTCGGTCGGCTACGACACCAACATCAACTCATCCACCGACCTTACCAGCGTCGCCATTCCGGCTCTTGGAGTGCTGCTTCTCGGAGATTCGAGCCGTCAGCAAGAGGACGGCTTTTTCGAGGTCGCCGTCAGCGGTCAGGTGCAACATGCGCTAAGTAAAAAGCGAGGCGTGTACTTCCAGGCCGGCGTGCGGGATCACGACAATTTCGATTCCAACGAACTGGATGCGCTCACCGTCGGAGCTGGCGGCGGATATATGTGGCTGCGCGAGCGCGACCGGTTTCGCGTTCCCGTCCAATTCCAGCGGGTGTTTCTGAACGCCGAAGATTTCCGCACCCTGGGCACGGCCGGGTTCGAATGGACCCACTTCTTCGACGGAGCATCCGACAATGCCACGACGTTCGTCGAAACCGGCGTAATCCGCTATGACGGACAGGGTATCCGGGATGTCGATCTGCTGCTGGTGGGCGAAACCCTGACCGGCTTGTGGTGGAAGGACAGTTTGACCACCTCGCTCAGCGCTTACCTCGGAAAGGAGTTCGAAGTCCGCGAAGAAGGAGAGCATTTCGGCCGCGGCTACGCCGGCGTGCGGGGAGAGGTGCAATGGAGGCCGGTTGACGGCCATATTTTCTACAGTTTCGCCGGCTGGCAATTTGCCCGGCATCATGCGGACGATCCGGTATTCGTGGATCGCCGGGAGGAGACCTACGTTCAGGTCCTGCTGGGCTGGGACTGGCTGATTAGCAAGAGCTTCGACATGCGGCTCGAAGTGGAAATGGCGGAAAACAACTCGACGCTGGAACTTTATGAATATGATCGAAATCAGGCACGCTTCGGCGTACGCTATCGCTTCGACTAAGCCCGTACTCTCGCCGGATGTCCGAACGCTGCTCCCAACAATCGTTCTGGCGTTTCTGGCGCTGCTTCAGCCGCGGGATGCCCGATCCGATCCGGCGTCCGGCACGCAACCGGCCGGCAAGGTGATTCTCGTTTCGGGAAGTCTGGAGGCGGTCAAGCCGGGCTCGGCTCCGCGCGCACTGCAGCGCCGCTCCGAATTCTACACGGGCGAAGCCCTGCGTACGGGAACCGGATCGGAAGCCCAGGTCCGCTTTCTGGACGGTGCGCTGGTCGCGTTGGCCGCCGAATCCGAACTGAAAGTGGACGAATTCCGTTTCGAAGAGCAAGGAGCCGGTTCCGATAAGAGCGTCAGCACTCTGGTCAAGGGCGGCCTGCGCGTGATCACCGGCGCCATCGCCCAGAAATCGCCCCCGTCTCATCGCCTCAATACCCCGGTTGCGACGATCGGCGTCCGCGGCACTCACTTTGGCGCCGTCATGGGCAGGGATTTGAGCGTCGCCGTGTGGCACGGGGGCATTGACGTCCGGAACGGCGGCGGCGAGATATCCCTCGGGACCGGCGGCGAATTCAATTTCGCCCGCGTCAACGGCCCCGACGTTGCGCCCGCGGGCCTGCTGGAACCGCCGGCGGCATTCCAGAGCGACCGGGTCGCCAAAGGCCAAAGCCGCGCCGCGCCGGTCGAAGAAGGCGAAACCGAGGCAAAAACAAGCGACGATCAGGATGACGGTGGCGATACCAGCGATACCCAGCCGCTAGCCAGCGAATCGACCGATCCACCTCCGGCCGACCAACCCACCACGGTACTCGTGGCCAATAGCGATTCGAGCCCCGTTCCTCAGCGGACCAATCCGTTATCCTCGGCTGATCCCGCCAACACCACTACCGGTATAGCCGGCTTCACGGGATCGGATCGGCAACTGACCCCGGATCCGGTAACCGAGGCCATAACGCCCGCCATCGCATCCCTAGCCACCTTGCCCCCCGCCCTGGCTAATGACCCGAGGCTTACCGAGGCGGAAAAGCTGGCCATGACACGGATCGGCGCAATCGTATTCGGCGGCATGGGTTTCGACATGTTCCGCGGCGGCTACGCGACTCCGGGTGCCGACGGCAATCCCATATTCGCCGACAACAGTTTCGCCCCCGGCGAACCCGGCTTCGTGACCGAGCCGATCGTCGAAGTCATCCGCCGCGGAGGAGCCGCAATCGTCGGCCTTAATTCCAGCGATAAATACCCGGTGCAATGGGGTGTCTGGGATGGCAATGTCAATCCGATCGAGATTCAGTTCGACCTCAACGATCCGGCCAAGATCGCACAGGAATACCGTCCGGCGTTTTGGATCACCGCGCTCCCCACCCCGATCGAAGCCATCCGGAATCTCACCGGAACGGTGACGTACAACCAAGTCCTGATGGCGCAAGGGGGCGGCAGCGGCGGCATGGTGAACCCGGCCAACTTCCTGTTCAGCATGGACGTGAACTTCGGCAGCGGCGAAGTCACCAACGGGCGCATGCAAATCTACAACGCCGACGCCTGGGATGTGCGTTTTGCCGGAAAAATCATCGGCCCGGTCATCGACATCGACAAGTCCCCCGCGACCGCATCCGTCAGCACCGTCAACGGTGTACCGGGAGTGAATGCGGACATCGGCACCATATTGGTAGGCGATCGGGCGCAGGCGGCGGGCGGCTTGTTCGACCTCGAGCAGAGCGGAAATCCGGCTCGGCACGTGGAGGGCGTTTTCCTGGTGCAATGTCCCGGAGGAAATTGCTGAGAAGCTGTTGAAAAACTGCTGCGCCCGTCCATGACGGCGTTGCTCAAGGCCTCAAAATCCTCATGTACTCTGTGTACACTTCGGTTTTTTAGCCTTTCGCGCCTTGTCCTGAACGGGCTCGCGACGTTTTCAAACAGATTCTGAGAAGCGTTCCGGTTATTTTTGGCGGCGTTCGTACACGCCGTCCCAGTCTTCCGGAAGCGATACGACGCGAAGCGACGCCACTCGCGCCAGGTACATGGCATAGAGATCGGGATAGGCCGAGCGGCGCTGGAGGTCTTCGAAGAGCCGCGCGGCATCGTCCCATTCCCGACGGAGGTAATGGGCGAATGCGCGTTCGTGGCGTTCCAGTTCTTCCAGTATCGCCGCATCGGCCCGTTCCTTCCGGCAGACCGGCTGGAAAACTTCCACGGCCGTCCGCTTGCCCTTTACCCGAACCCAATCCAGCCGGCGATAAAGAAATCCGTCCGCCGACTCGCGGGTTTTTGGGCCCACCACGAGCGATACGCCGTAAAATTTGGTCAGCCCTTCAAGGCGCGACGCCAGATTGACCGAGTCCCCGAGCACCGTATAGGCGCGGCGGAAAGCCGACCCCATATCGCCCACGCTCATCAAACCGGTGTTGAGACCGATGCCGATATTGACCTCGGGCAGCCCCAGCGCCCGGAATTCGGGTTTCAAGCGCTCCACCGCCGCCAGCATCGCGAAGGCGGCTTCCACGGCATGGACGGCGTGGCGGGAGTCCTCCACCGGCGCTCCCCAGAACGCCATCACCATGTCGCCCACATATTTGTCGATCGTGCCGCGGTGGCGAAAGATGATTTCGGTCATCGGGGTAAGAAACCGGTTCAGCAAATCCTTCAAGCCGGCCGCCGTAAGGCTTTCGGAGATGGTGGTGAAATTCCTCACGTCGGCGAACAGCACGGTCAATTCGCGGGTCTCGCCGTCGTTGCTGTAGTTTTCCGGATTGCGGTTCATCCGCTCCACCAACTCCGGCGGCACATACTGCCCGAACATGGATTTGAGCCGATCGCGGGCGCGGCTCTCGGCAAGATAGCCGGAGAGAAGGTTCACGATACCCAGGGACACAATCTCGAGGCTAGGCATGGCGAGTCCCAGAGCCAAGCCGTGCCGATGCCAAGCCCAGAGGTTCGCGGAACCGGCGAGCATCAAGGCGACCAGCGTCGCGACGACCACCCCCAAGGCGCTGAGCACCGGCAAAGTCGCCGAAAGAATCAGCCCCGCCAGCGCCAGCACCAGGAAATTCACGCCGTCCATCCAAACCGGTTCCTGCAGGAAACGGTTTTTTACGATCCCCGCGATCACATTGGCGTGGACTTCGACGCCGGGCAAGGTCTGGCTGACCGGAGTCGCTTTGAGATCGGCGAGCCCCGCCGCGCTGGTGCCGATCAGGACCACCCGGTTTCGCAATAGCTCCGGTGAGGCCTCGCCGCTCAGCACCGAGGCGGCTGAAACATAGGGAAAGCTCGCGTAGCCGCCGAAATAGGGCACCAAGAGATTTCCCGCGGCATCGAGGGGTATCCGCGCCGATCCCAGCACCAGGGCATCGGGCAGGGTCCGCCCGCCCACCTGCTGCGTCGCGACGCCCACTTCGCTCTCGTCCAGCAAGAGCAAGAGTCTCGCCGCCTGCACCGCCAAAGACGGGTACAGGCGGTCGCCGTGACGCAGCAGCAACGGCGTCCGTCGGATGACCCCGTCGGAATCGGGCTGCGTCGTGAGAAACCCGCCTGGTACGCCTGCCTCCTGGATTTCGGGGATATTGCCGGTGAATCGCGGCATCTCGGGAAAAGCGGCCGCATTCTCCGGCGCTACCGTAGTCAATGGCGCCGGCAAGCGCCCGACCGAGGGCAAGTCGCGATGATGCAGAATGGTGCCGACCACGACATCCCGCTGCCGGAGACGATCCGCCAGCAGCCGGTCGCCGTCCGTAGCGGAAATCAGCGGCCGCAATTTCTCGACGGTTCGAGCCTGTCGCGGGTCCGCCTCGATGACGCGATCCAGCGCGGCTTTCAGCGAATTCCCCTCCGGTTCGGCGAACACCATATCGAAAGCGACCACCGCCACGCCGGACTCGAACAGCCTGTCCACCAGTTGGGCCAGGGTAGCCCGGGGCCACGGCCAGCGCCCCACGCGCTGCAGGCTGGTGTCGTCGATGTCGACGATGGAAACGGGCACGTCGTCGGCGGCTCGATCGGTCAAGGCAGCGACGAGGCGGAGATCATAGGCGACCAGTTCCAGGCGTTGCCGCAACTCGGCAACCAGTCCGAGACGGCTGTACTGCAACCAAAGAAAGATCACCGTTACGGCGATCCCGTAAAGGAATGCGATCAAGTACCGGCGGCGGAATCGCTTAAGAAACCCGAACACGCTTAACCGCGTCCCGCCGCATTAATCCGAACGGAACAATTTGCGTTTATCGGGGCTCCAAGCGACCTCATCCCCCGGTAACGCGCATCAATTGGGTCAGGTCGCTTTGCCCTTTCAATATCTTGAGCACGCCGTCCTGAGTCAGGGTCTTCATGCCTTCTGTCATGGCCAACTCCCGAATTTCGGTGACGGTCGCTTTGCGGGAGACCAGGGCCCGCATGGTCGGCGTCGCGGCCAGCAATTCGTGGATACCGGTGCGGCCGCGATAGCCGGTATTCGCGCAGCGTTCGCACCCCACGGCCCGATAAAGAGTGACACCGCCCGCCCCCAACCCGGCGGTGTCGAACGCTTCTTCACCGTATAGATGGCGGAGTTGCGCGATCTCGCGGGTTTCGGCTTGATAAGACTCCTTGCAGTCCGGGCACAGGGTCCGCATCAAGCGCTGCGCGAGCACGCCGAGCAGCGCGTCGGCGAAGTTGAGCGGATCGAGCCCCAGATCGAGCAACCGGGTGACGGTTTCCGGCGCCGAATTGGTGTGCAGCGTGGAGAGCACCAAATGTCCGGTCAGGGATGCCTCGACCCCGATGTGGGAGGTCTCCCGGTCGCGCATCTCGCCGATCAGGATGATGTCCGGGTCGGCGCGCAGAAACGCCCGCATCGCCGCCGCGAAATCGAAGCCGATCTTGGGCTGGACCTGCACTTGCTGAAGCCCCGGCTGGGTGATTTCCACCGGGTCCTCGGCGGTCCAGATCTTGCGGTCCGGCGTGTTGAGATGGCCCAGCACGGCGTGCAGGGTCGTGGTCTTCCCCGAACCGGTGGGGCCCACCACGAGAAAGATGCCGTGAGGATGGGACACGAGCTGCTTGATGTTTTCGAGGTTCTCAGGGTTCAGATTGAGCTTCTCCATCGGCAGCGCCCCGGCCGCCGCCAGGACGCGCATGACCGCGCCCTCGCCGTTGACGGTCGGAATCGTGGCGACGCGCAGTTCGATGTTCCGGCCGCCGAAGCGCAGCTTGCACTTGCCGTCCTGGGGCTTGCGCCGCTCGGAAATATCGAGGCGGGACATGATCTTGATGCGCGATATGACCGCCGCGGCGTGGCTGGCCGGAATTTGCAGGATCTCCCGGCAAAGCCCGTCGATGCGCATCCGAACTTGGGTCGGCATGCGATCCTTGCCCGGCTCGATATGAATATCGGACGCCCCCATGGTCACCGCGTCGGCGATGATTCGATTGACCAGTTGGATGATGGGCGCTGCGTTTTCATCCAGCGTCGCGTCCCGCTCGACCGCTTCGCCGGGATCGGGCTCGGTTTCGGCGTTGAGCTGGCCCACCAGCGTGTTGATATCGGCGGAAAAACCGGCATCCGCTTCGCCCAGGAACCGCAGGATGTCGTCGGGCAAGCTGACGCGCAATACGATGTGCTCGCACTTGAGCGCCCGCTGAACCTCGAGAATCCGGCGGCGGTCGGTCGGGTCGTCTATCGCGACGACGGCGCGGTTGCCGGCCACTTCGAGCGGCACGCAACGCTCGCGCTTTAGATAAGCCTTGTTGAGGCGGGTAAACAATGTCTCCGGAGGGCGAACTACCGGGTCGTAAGGCTGATAGCGGATTTGATAGAACGCCTCGAGGGAACGGCCGATTTCCTCGGGCGTGGCATGTCCCTGCTCGATCAGCAACCGGCTCGGATGAATTTTCCGTTCGGCGGCGCTCGCCAAGATCTGATCCAGACGCTCCTGAGTGATCTTTTTGTTCTGAATCAGATAGGCATAGGGAGAATCGGTCGCTTTCAAGTCCGAACGGAATTTGGCGGCGATGATCCTGGCTATCCAGTCGCCGATTTGTAACTCGCGGTCGGAAAAAGCGCTGCCATCCGAGCAATTGATCAGTTGCATGACGCCCAGCATGACGCCGTCGTTTTCCTTGATCGGGAGCGCCATGACGGACCGAGTCCTGAAGCCGCTTTGCTGATCAAAGGTGCGATCGAAGCGCAGTTGGGAGCTGACCGCGCGAAGCGCCCCATCGTCGTAAACGTCGCTGATGAGAATGGGCTGCTGAATAAGCGCACAGTAACCGGCGATCGAACTGACGCACAGCGGCACCCTGATCTCGCGCACATCCGTGCCGGTCTTGAAGCGGGACACGATTTCGTCCTCGTCCTTGCTTCTCTGATAAATGGTCATGCGCTCGGCCTGCAGCAGCAACAGGATCTCCCGTTCGATTTTCGGATAGATCTCCGCGAGACTGGCCGCCTCCTGAACGAATTGGGCCATAGCCTTCAGCCGGATGCGCAGCGCACCTTCATCGATTTCTTTCAGACGGAACGATGAGCTGTTGATCGCACTTTCCAGATTCTGCTTTGCCATGAGCTGACCTTATTGAAAATCCTAACAGACACCCCGTTCGAAACTCCTATGTTGAGCGGATTCGGACGAGGCAACGGTTAAGTGTAGACGTTTGTCCCCTTCCCTCCGGACCTGTAATTGAAAAGGCTTGAAGAAAAAAGGCCGGCAAAGCCGGCCCTTAAGAAGCGATCGACCCAAGGTTCATTGCACCGTGCAAATCGCGTGAACCACCAAGAGGTCCCCCGGAACGATAGCGCCGTAGTACACGGTCCAACCGTCCCCCTCCGGAGTGGGCATGCTGGCCACTGCGCTGACCGTGCCGCCTTCGTAGTAGCCACCGCCCGTAACGACCGGGTGAGAGTCCGGGCATTTCAGGACCTCATTGAGGTATAGGCCGGGTACTACGTTAAAGGTCTCTTTCACGATCTTGAAGCCGTTGCCGCCGTCGCGAGCGCAGATCGCGGTACCGTCCGACAGAATCTCCTGGATTGCGTATCCTTCTTCGCAAGCACCGCTGATCCGGTCCTGCTTGGTCTGCTCCAGAGTGGCCAACTGGCTTTGTAACAGGTCAAGCTGAGTATTCAGCGTGTCCAGTTCGGTTTCATGTTCACTGGCCGTTTGGCTCAACAGGACTATCTTGGCGCTCGCGTCGTCAATTTGCGCTTGCAGCGAGGCTTTTACCTGGTCCAGCTGGCTCTGCAAATCGTCCACCTGCCCTTGCAAAGCTTGAAACGGTTTGCCATTGGCTCCGGGATAAAGGTTATCGGTCTGAGCATTGACGGCGGTAGCCAGACATGCGATTGCAACGAGGCTGGAAAGGGCGAAAACGGTTTTCTTGCTCATGGTGCTATCTCCTCAGTGTTTTGGCTTTTGATTGAATCGTTGGGTTTGCCTGGATATGCCGGTTTGCCTATCCGTGACCGACATATTGAACAAACCATGCCAAACGTGAATAGCACTTAATAATCAAATGCTTATCGATCTCGCCGAAGCAAAGAGCCTGGGCTTCCACTGTTGGGACACACCAACAGCCTTACGTTGAAAGCACCTTATGGCACTGATTTATATACAGTTGTTTGCCGTTAGCTTGAACCAACAGTGTTCGATGTCAGGACACGGCCATCGGCCTTTTCAATTCTGATCTATGGATTTTCGGTATGGTCCCGTATGGCGAGCCCGAGCATCACCGCCTGGAGCCGGAATAGCCCAAAGGGGCGCGGCGGATAAGACGCGTGTCCGGTGAACACGCGTCCCGCCGAGCGGGTTCGCCAAGGAAGGCGAACCCCGGCCTTCGCCGCGATGCAGGACAGCATCGCCAAGAAGCCGCGCGGCGACAAAGGCACACGGACGTGCCTTTTGTCGCCCCCGGCTCCAGGCGGTGACGCGCAGGATCAGCGCGCCATCCGGGCGGCCTTTCTTTTGGATACTTTTCTTTGGCCGCGCAAAGTATCTCGCCAGCGGGGCGAGACCCGCTCTCAAACAAGTCGCCGCCAACGGCGGCTTCCTTTTTGTTTACAGCGCCTCACGCGACTCCGCCCGTACAACAGAACTGAAAACGCTATAGCTCTGACTTGGCAGGAAAAAGGACGAGGAATCTTTGACGGGAGGTTCAGCCGGTCAAATCGAAAGACGTTGTAGACAATCGATGCAAAGGGGCAAAACTTGCATAACCGACCGAAAGAAAGCGCTATTCCGCGCTTTCCTTGAACTGCGCCGGCTCCAGATTATGGCGGCGCATCAGCGAGTAGAATTCGCTGCGGTTGCGCTTGGCGATCCGAGCGGCGTGGGTGACGTTGCCTTGAGTGATTCGCAAAAGACGCACGAGGTAATCGCGCTCGAAATGCTTTTTCGCGTCATCCAGCGAAACCATATCGTCGGCCTGGCGTTGGAGTGCGCGCTGGACTAGGGTGATCGGAACAATCTCTGTGGTCGAGAGTGCGACGATTTTTTCGATTGCGTTCTGAAGCTGCCGGATGTTTCCCGGCCAAGGACAAGTCAACAGCAGTTCCAGAGCTTCCGGCGCGAAGCCGTTGACGGTCTTGCCGTATTTTTCCGCGAGCCGAACCAGGAAGTGCCTGGCCAGCAGGGGAATATCGTCCGACCGTTCGCGGAGACCGGGCAGGCAAAGGTTGACCACATTCAGGCGATAGTAGAGATCTTCCCGAAAGCGCCCTTCCGCGATTTCAGTCTCAAGATCGCGATGGGTCGCGGAAACGATGCGCACATCGATGGGGGCGCTCTGCAATGCGCCCACCGGGCGCACTGCCCTTTCCTGTAAAACTCTGAGAAGTTTTACCTGCAAGGGCAAAGGCATGTCCCCGATTTCGTCGAGAAACACGGTGCCTCCGTGCGCCGCTGCGAAAAGACCTTTGTGGTCTCTGGCGGCTCCCGTGAAGGCCCCTTTGACATGGCCGAACAGCTCGGATTCCAGCAGATTTTCCGGAATCGCCCCGCAGTTGATGGCGACGAAAGGCTTGCCGGCACGGGAGCTGGCTTGATGAATCGCCCGCGCCATGAGTTCCTTGCCGGTTCCGGAAGCTCCGGTGATCAGCACGCTGGCATCGTGTTTCGCGATCATGCGCGCTTCCGTTAACACGGCTTCCATTTGGGCGTTTCGGGTGATGATGGCCGTGGCCCAGTCAAACTCCGGCTCGGTGCCGGAGCCGCCGCTTTGCCCCAATGCGCGCCGCACTTCAGCCATCAGCGCCTCGGCTTCGAAGGGCTTGGTCAGGTAGCCGAACACCCCGCGCCGCATCGCCTCAACCGCATGGGATACGGAACCATGGGCGGTGAGAATGATCACCGGCAAAGCCGGATACGATCTTTTCAGGGTGTCGAACAGCATGATTCCGTCCATTCCGCCCATGCTGACATCGGTGATAACCAAATACGGCTGGTGAGTCGCCATTTTCACCAGGGCCTCCTCGCCGCTGGACGCCTCTACGACTTTGTAGCCTTCGAAGTCGAGCCGCATGGCCAGCAGTTTGAGCAGGGACGGATCGTCGTCCACAACGAGGATTTCCTGTTGCATCGTCTTGGCGGGGCTAATGGGGAAGAAAACTGCGGATCAGATCCAGCAATTCGACATGATGGAAAGGCTTGATCATGAAACCGGCTGCGCCTTGCTGAAGACAGTTTTCCTGCTCGGTTTTGGCTGCGCTGGCCGTGAGAAAGACCAGCGGTATGGATGCCGTGGCTGGGTTTTCCTGCAGCCTGCGCAACACGCCATAGCCGTCCAATTCCGGCATGAGCAGGTCGCACAAAATGAGGTCCGGCATAGCCGTCTCGGCGACCTCGACGGCCGTCAAACCATTCTCCGCCTGAAGCACCGAATAGCCCTCCAACTCCAGTAGCTGGACGACCAATTGGCGAATCGACAATTCGTTTTCAACCACCAAGATTGTTTTCATCAAACTCCCCCAACCTCGAACGGAATCCGCACCACGAAACGGGTTCCCCTCCCGACCTCGCTTTCGTAGCCGATCTCTCCCCCGTGCAGGTCCACGCATTTTTTCACGATCGCCAGCCCTAGCCCGGTCCCCTGCACATTCTGGACATTGCGGGCACGATGAAACGTATTGAATAAATTGGATCGATCTTCCGACGGAATGCCGATGCCCCGATCGGCCACCGCAAAATGGATGGCGTCGTTCTCCCGGTGCCAATTCAAGCTCACCGTCGATCCCTTGGGCGAAAATTTCACGCCGTTGCTCAACAGGTTCAGAAGAATCTGGCGGAGCAGATGCGGATCGAGATTTACCGACGAACAATCTCCGCTTGAGGTGTAATCGAAGTGATGTTCCTTTCCTACCCCGGCGCGAACTTCCTTCAGAAGCTCTTGGCAGAACTGGTCCACGTCCAACGGGCACGGGTTGAACTGCAGATGACCGGTGTCCGACTTTCCGATGAACAATACCTCTTCCAGCATATGGGTCATGTTTTTCACGGACGATTTGATCATGCCGATCAGTTCGCCCTTTTTCTCGGTGCTCAACCGTTCCCCATAGGCCTCGAGCAATTCGGCGGAAGACAGGATCGCCGTCAAAGGCGTACGGAATTCATGGGAGGTCATCGACACGAAGCGGGATTTCAACTCGTTGAGTTCTTGTTCCCGCATCAGTGCCTTGCGCACCCCGGCCTCAGCCTGCCGCAAATCCGCCTCGGCCTGGGCACGGTTCGAAGCCTCCAAGGTTAGCGCCACAAGATTGGCCACTCCGAGCGCAAAGCTGATTTCCTCGGAGTCCCAAACCCGAGGTGGCCCGATATGTTCGTAGCAGACCATCGCGACCACCCGCCCGTCCAGCCAAACCGGCACATCGAGCATCGAGGTGATGCCCAAGGGCACCAGGTAATTATCCTTGAACTCCACGGTCGCCGGATCGCTCCGTGCATCGTTGGCAACCACCGGACGGTTGGAGATGATGGCCGAAAAATACTGCGGATACTGCTCCATGGTGAAGCTGGCCAAGTCCGCTTCGGGAACCACGTCGTCTCGATCCGCCCGATAAATCATCTGGCAGCTCAAACTAAGCTGGTTGCCGCAAAATCGAGCGAACACCATGCGGGCAACGTCAAGGGTTTTCGCAGCGGAACGGAGGATGCGGAGTAGGGAGGCGGAAAAGTCGGATTTGTCCGTCCGTGCCAGATCGTACAGAACCGAGCGGAATCGAAGAGCCCGTTCCGCCAGCTCCATAGCTGCCTGAGTAGCCTTTTTCCGTCCGGTGATGTCGCGCAGGAAGGCGCTGAAGATATAACCATCGCCGCAACGCACCGGCCACACCGAAAGTTCGACCGGAAACTCGTCGCCCTGCCGGTTAAGCGCGGAAAGCTCGATGGTCCGATTCAGAATCGTACCCTGCTCCGTCGCCACGAAGCGCTGCATGCCTCGCTCATGGGCACCCCGGTAACGATGGGGGATGATCACTTCGGACAGGCGGCGGCCGATCACGTCGTGGCTCGGCCAACCGAAAATCCGTTCGGCAGAGGCGTTCCATTCCTCGATGAAGCCATGCTGGTCGATGGTGACCACCGCCTCCGCGGAGGTTTCGATCATCATCCGCATCCTCTCGGTGCGTTCGGCGATCCGCTCCTCCAGATCGCGATTTAGTTGATAGAGTTCCTCCTGAACCAGTCTGCTGGCGGTGATGTCGGATGCCACGCCGGTCACCCGATAGATTTCCTGCCTTTCGTTCCGCACCGGAAAAGCCTGCTCCCGAATCCATCGAATGGTTCCGTCGGGCCGGACAATTCGGTACTCCTCGTCGTAGCTCCCGAGGATTTGTCGTGAAAGAGCACTCACGACGCGCTCGCGGTCTTCCGCATGCACCGCTTCGTAGAAGCCTATCGGGTTATTATCGAGGCCAATCCTACTCCGTCCCCAGATTTTCTCGTAAGCCGGGCTTACATAGAGTAGATGAGTCCGCTCCGGGTCCATCATCCAGAAAACATCATTGATGCTTTCCGTAATCTGCCGAAAGCGGAGCTCACTCTCCCGAAGCAAGATTTCCTCGGGGATGCTGTTGTACCCTCCCCGGCCTTCTGCAAAAAGCCACAGGACTTCGCCAGCCTCGTTACGAAAGGGTCTGATCGTCAGATCGACGCTCACCGCCATATTTTGGGCCTGAATGGCGGAAATCAACCGCGCCGTTTCGCCTCCGGCAGCCTTAATCACCGCCTCGCGGAGCTCGTCCTGCCGTTCAGGGTTGTGGCTCCACCAAGGAGTTTGCCAAATCGGAATCCCGATCACAGAACCTCGTCGGGCCCGAATGCTGTCGATGGCTGCCCGATTGACCTCCACTAAGACACCATCCGGTCGGAGCAGGCCCACGAAAACAAACCCGGGCTCGATCAATTCAAGCATCCGGTGGTCATTGAGGGATATGACGTTTTTCATTCCACAGCTAGATTTAATCGTAGACGCGAGCTTATGCGCATTTGCATAAAAATCAATAATTCGTCGACTCGGGAATCGAGCAATTCAAATCTTGATAGACATCGCCCATATTCCGGCTTTTGAGAAAGCCGCCGTTTCGGTATTCCGTCCCGATGAAAACGCAATGCCTGATTATGCGAAAAAAAAGCCGTTAATCGGAAACGATTAACGGCCTCGCAGAATGACTCGGATCGACGAACTGCCGATCCGTTATCGAATGCCTAAGCGCCGAAATTCTTCTCGACGAAATCCCAGTTGACCAGATTCCAGAATGCCTCGACGTATTTCGGGCGAGCGTTGCGGTAGTCGATATAGTAGGCGTGCTCCCAAACGTCGCAGGTAAGCAGCGGCATTTGGCCGGTCGTCAAGGGGCAACCGGCGTTGCTGGTGCTGACGATTGCCAGACCGCCGTCCGCATTCTTCACCAGCCAGGCCCAACCCGAACCAAACGTGCCGACGGCACACTTGTTGAACTCTTCTTTGAACTTGTCGAACGAGCCGAATGCCTTATTGATCGCGTCAGCCAATGCGCCGGCAGGCTCTCCGCCGCCGTTGGGCTTTAGGCTGTTCCAATAAAACGTGTGATTCCAGACTTGAGCCGCGTTATTGAAAATGCCGCCCGAGGATTTTCTGATGATGTCTTCCAGGGGCAGATTCTCGTACTCGGTCCCACCGATCAGGTTGTTGAGGTTGGTGACATACGTCTGATGATGCTTGCCGTAATGATATTCGAGAGTTTCAGCTGAAATGTGCGGCTCCAATGCATTCTTGGCATACGGTAAAGGGGGAAGTTCATGAGTCATCAGATTCTCCTTTTGTCAATTGAGTGAACCAGGGCGCCCAATACTTAACGGGCGATATTCCAACCTAAATAGTAGGGAATATAGTCTAACATTTGAAAGTTACTCTAAAAAGCGTGTGCAACGTGCGCCGGCATATCCGGCCATCTTTTCTTTTGACAAAAAAAAGAGCTTCTTATGAAGCTCTTTTTCGGAATACCTGGCTTACAGGTTGATTTCGGACCATCGCTATTCTTACCTCTTCGCAGGTGGATTGGCCGTTCCTAATCCAGGCTTTAAATCTTGTGGTTGCCGCTCCATTGCTGAACTTGCGCCTTCCAGCTTCCGTCCGCCTGTCGTTTCAATACACTGTAAAGCACCCCGTCGTAGCGATATTTCATCACCTGCAGCGGACCTTGCAGCGTCTTGACGTCGGACAGCTTGGTGGTGGCGACGATGGTGTCATCCTTCTCGCTGCGTGCATCCACGACGTCCATCGCATAAACGCCTTTCTGGATCAGCATTTGCCAAAATGCGCGGATTTCGCCGGTACTCTTCGACACTGCACCATTGGGCTGTACCAGCATCGCGTTATCGGCATACAAAGACAGAATCTCTTCGACTTTGCCTTTGGCGAAAGCCGCATTCCACTTTGCAATACTGGACTCCGCAATTTGTCTAACATTCTCGCCTGCCTGGGACGTACCCGCCCCCATGGCAGCGACTAAAGCGATTATTAACCCTAAGCTACGTTTCATGTGATGGCCCTCCTGAGGCTAAAACGTTTTGCACACAACGATAGACTATAGAAGAACAAATTTGGTTTACAATATCTAATAACCTTTACTAATTGTTTCCGTAAACAAAACTATCAACTCAGATCTCTATGGATAAATTGACCAGCATGTTGGTATTCACCAAGGTCGCGAAAGCCGGTAGTTTCGCTTCAGCAGCCAAGGAACTCGGCTTATCCAGGGCCATGGCGACCAAGCACGTCATGCAGTTGGAGAATGGCCTAGGGATCAGGCTGCTGAACCGCACCACCCGCAATCTCAGCCTGACCGAGGTGGGAATGGTTTATTTGGAGCGGTGCTTGCAGATTCTCGACGAGATGGAAGAAATGGAAATCGCCGTCACCCGGTTACAGACGGAACCGCGCGGGACTCTTAAAGTGAACGCGACACCGTTCTTCGGGGCTTACCATTTGGCGCCGGCGATAGCCGCTTACATGGAGGCATTTCCGGACGTCAACGTGGAATTGGTGCTGCAGGCGGGCTACATCGACCTGATCGAGGAAGGCTTCGACCTCGCGATTCATCTCGATGAAATGCGCGATTCCAGCCTCATCGCCCGCAAGCTGGGCAGCTCTCAACGTATCGTCTGCGGCTCGCCCGACTACTTTAAGAAGCATGGCGTACCCGAGACGCCGGACGATCTCCGGAAGCACAATTGCCTGATCAACTCTAGCCTGCCACCCCGCGACCAATGGCAATTCAGCGTACCCGGCGGCGAAACCACGGTGATCAAGGTAACCGGCAACATGGAGGCGAATGTCGCCGATGCCTTGCGTATGGCGGCGATCAGCGGCCTGGGCTTGATCTTGCTGCCGACCTATATGGTCGGCCAGGACATCCGCAAAGGCAGATTGAACCCCGTGCTCACCGATTACGTACCCGCGCCCTTGGAGATTCATGCGGTTTACCCGCATCGCAAACACCTGTCGGCCAAGGTGAGGACTTTTGTCGATTTTCTGAACGAGCGCTTTCATCCGAAGCCCTACTGGGAAGACTGGGCGGATGCAACGGAATAATCGATGCATCTGGATCCCGATCCGGTTCGCTGTGCCCGGTTCGGGACCGCGTCACTCTCTTCCGCAGTGAAGATCGGCCATGGCTCTTGAAATCGAACGTAAATTTTTGGTCCTCGACGATCGCTGGCGCGACTCCGTGCGGGAATCCGCCTACTTTCGCCAGGGGTATCTCAATAACGAAATCCATTGCTCCGTACGGGTGAGAATTTGTGACGACCGCGCTTGGCTCAACATCAAGAGCGTCACAATAGGCGCTCAGCGGCAGGAGTTCGAGTACGAGATTCCCGTAAACGACGCTCACACGATGTTGAGCACATTGAGTCGCAGGCCCCTTATCGAAAAGACCCGGTACTTCGTTGACGCGGGACCCCATACCTGGGAAATTGACGTTTTCGAGGGCGACAACGCCGGCCTGGTGGTGGCGGAAATCGAATTGGAAAATCCGGACGAAACGTTCGAGAAACCCGACTGGCTGGGCGAAGAAGTGACGTACGACCCCCGTTACTACAACACGAGTTTGTCGACGACTCCTTATAAAAGCTGGCAAGATTAGGTAAAACGGGGAGTGTTTCCCCGCTGTTCTTCGGGGCTTTTAACGGAAGCCGGACTTCCTGACCGCCGGAGCCGCCAACATGATGACTTTTCTCTTCGTCCTGCTGCTACTCGCTGTCTCGATTATGGCGGCGACGTTCGTCGGAAAAAAACTGCCCAAAACCCATGTGGCCGCCAGCCGAATCCGCCTCGGCACCCCGCCGAAGGAGGTTTGGGACATCATCACCGATTTCGAGTCTTATGCGACCTGGCGACCGGGTTTGAATCGTACCGAGCGTGGTCCCGATATCGAAGGCCTGCCCAGTTGGTACGAGATTTGTTCCAGGCACAGCCGAGTTCATTTCAGAGTGGTTGAGCGTAAGGCGCCTTGGCGCCTCGTCACCAAAATCGTCGGCGACGATCTCCCCTTGAGCGGCACTTGGATTTACGAGCTCAAAGAGGATGATGGCGGTACCGTGCTGACCATCACCGAGCGGGAAAATATCCATAATCCGCTGCTTCGCTTCTTCGACCGTTTTGTGATCTGTTACTACGGCGTCATGGACGTCTATCTGATTGCCCTGGCAATAAAGCTGGGCGACTCGGCTAGACCGGAACATCTTAGCCTTAGGATCGAAGATCCCGGCATGACAGCCTGACTCGCTCCAGGCGAGGGGCCGCCGCACGTCCAACGGCGGCTTCCCTGGCATAACTTTGATTCGCGTCAGCCCGCCAACCAATCTCATCGACCTGTGTACCGAGCAGCCAAGCCATTGTTTGCATATATGGCTGTGCGGATTCATAACGCCTTCTAGGGCGCCTTAGTCGTCGCTTTCATGATCACCGTACTGATCAGAGCCGAAGAAATCAGCCTGAAAGCCGGAAAAACGGGCAGCGAAAAATTGCGAAACAGAGAGAAATAAGAGGCCGCTTCAGCCCGCGAAGGATCACCGAATTGCATCTCGGGACTTGTATCCCGTCAATGGTTCAAAACCCGGCCCGCAAGCTTCACCGTCGATCTTCAATAAATCGGAACATCCTAGTTGACAGGGCCCGCAAGCCAGGCATAAAGTATTGACCCGATACTATAAGCAGTGAATGGCTTTCTTTCCGATGCCGCTTGCCGATGGGTATCGACGCGGAACTCGTCGCGGGTTCCGAAATGGGCTTCTTCGTATTCTAAACGCAGTAACCGCAATGGCCCAATATTTAGCGCCTACGGCGACTCTGACTCCTAATGACCCCTGGCTATTGAAGGCCAGCTTATAACCGGACTAGGGTGAAAAAAATGAATGTCGAGAACCAAGCAAAAAGAGATTATTTCTGGGTGTATGTCGCCCTCGCAACGGTGGCGCTGGTCGGCGTCATCTTGATGGTCAAGTTAAGTGAAAACGACAAGTACGACCCCATTCGCCAGCAACTGGCAGAAGAGGCGGCCAAAATGAACATTCGGGTTTTGAATTAATCATCGTCGCGTCGTATCACGACACTACCATCGAGAGAGTATTTTTATGAGCACAAGAGCCTTGAGTTCCAAATTGCTTTGCCTGCTGGCCGCCTTGTCCTTTTCCTGCGGCACCGCGTTCGCGGCGGACTATATTGAACGGGACCTTATGGGAAATACGATAGCACCGCAAAAATGTGCCACAAAAACCGAAGCCTCCGAAAAAGCTACCGATTCGTACAACATCAACAAATTCACGAAACTGTTTTGCGAAACCCAAGGCTACGGCTGGTATTTGTCCGAGGCAAAGAACCAAGGGAAGTTGGTCTGTGAAGAATGCAGCGGCGATACCGGGGCCGATAAATACAGATGCCATGTGGAGGATATCGTCGTAACCTGCAAACGGCTCAAGCCCGGCTCAGTGGGGCTATTTCCCGGAGAGGGTTGAAGCCGCTTATGCGCTACCGCTGCTGAACTCGACAGTTGAATCAGAGCTGCTCGTAGTTCAGCGCACTCCGGCGGCATACCGCCAAAATGTTCTCCAACGCCCGCCTTTGTCGTCCCTGTTGATGGCGATAGCGGGCGTTTTGAGTACTCGGGCCAGTGTCTTCGCGGTAAGCGGGGCTCCCGAGTCCGCGTTGAAAATCTCCTGTTTGCCGGATAGAGCAAGCCAACCTGCCCTTTAGAGCGGCCACTCAGACGTTGCCAGCCAGAGCCTTCGAGGCTTGCCATGCGGCGATTTGGCGTGAATATCACTCCAGGATCGCGACCGGATGCAGAAATCCCTTGGTCCTCCGCACACATACGTCTTTTCAATCCCTCAAGCTTTACCCAATATTCGACGCGTAATAGTGCACTGGAAGCCTCTTTTCGCTGAGGCCATTTCCCCGCCAATCCGCTAGAATTACGCGCCCAAAGCTTCACCAATTTTTCGGAAGAGTGCTGCCGCCCATGAATGTCGTGCTGCTCGGCATCGTCGCTTACATTTTGGTCCAACTGTTGATCGGCATGCTGGTGTCGAGACGGATTTCCAGCGAGGACGATTATCTTTTGGCGGGCCGTAGGCTGGGGCTTAAGCTAGGCACCTTCACGGTTTTCGCCACCTGGTTCGGCGCGGAAACCTGTATCGGCGCAGCAGGATCGATTTATCAATCGGGGCTTTCCGGCGGGTCCGCCGATCCTTTCGGCTATGCCGCGTGCCTGCTTCTGATGGGACTCTTTTTCGCGGTGCCGCTCTGGCGAAGAAAACTCACGACTTTGGCCGATCTGTTCCGAATCCGTTATTCACCCAAGATCGAGCGGCTGGCGGTGCTCATGCTCGCCCCGACGTCCATCATGTGGGCCGCCGCACAGATTCGCGCGTTCGGACAGGTTATTTCCGCCTCCTCGGATTTCGAGGTGGAAATCGCTATCACGATCGCGGCCGCGGTGGTCATTATCTATACCGTTTACGGCGGCCTATTTGCCGATGTCATTACCGATTTGGTCCAGGGCATCGCCCTAATTTTGGGCTTGGGCGTACTATTCTACTTCGTGACGGAAGCGAACGGCGGATTCCTGGCCAGCTTCGAGAAAATCGACCCCGCGCGGCTGAAATTGTTCGGCGGAAGCGAAAAGCCGCTGCTGGAGGTTATCGAAACTTGGGCAATCCCGATCACCGGCTCTTTATTCGCGCAGGAATTGTGCGCACGCATCCTGGCGAGCCGTTCCCAACGCGTTGCCAGGGCGAGTTGTCTGGCGGGAGGGGGGCTTTACCTGCTGGTCGGATTGATGCCGGTCTTTATCGGACTGCTCGGAGTTCAGTTGCTGCCAGGCCTCGAAGATCCCGAACAAATCCTCCCTAAACTTGCCCAGCAGCATCTGTCCACCTTTGCCTACGTGCTGTTCGCCGGAGCCTTGATTTCCGCCATTCTCTCGACGGTGGATAGCGCCCTCCTCGCCGCCTCGGCCCTAGTTTCCCACAATCTCGTGATACCCCTGGCGGGGACTGTGTCCGAGCAAGGCAAGGTGCGTATCGCCCGCACCGGAGTATTGATTTTCGGGATCGTGGCCTATGTGCTGGCACTCTATGCCGATGGGGTGCATGAACTGGTGGAAGAGGCGTCGGCTTTCGGCGGCGCTGCGATTTTCGTCGTCATCCTGCTCGGCCTGTTCACCCGCATAGGCCACGCCAAAAGCGCCGCGGCGGCATTGATCGTCGGAATGATCGCGTGGCTCGTCGGCAGTTATGCAATGGAACTTGCCACGCCTTATCTCGCGTCCCTGGTGGCCAGCCTACTGGCTTATCTTATCGTTGCCGCCTGGGAGAGTCGTACCGTGAATACGGCTGCTGAAGCCTCCATATAGTTTGAAACGATGCTAGACCAACAACCACCCACTCGATACAACCAATTCCTGAAGATCGCCACCTGGTTCGAAGGCGGCCTAATTCTCGTTGCCTACGGGATAGGCTGGGCCGTTTCGATAAATCCCCTGGCGCATATCGGATTCAGCCCCATGGCACTGGTCTGGGGCGTCGTGGGCACATTGCCGCTCTATTTGCTCTTTGCCCTGTCCTACAACCTGCCGTGGGGCAGCATGCGTGCCGTAAGAAATTTTCTGGTGGAAAAATTGGGGCCTTTCCTGAGCCACTACCGCTGGCAGGAGTTGCTGTATTTGGGGTTCTTGGCCGGAATTTCCGAAGAAATCCTGTTTCGCGGCCTGCTTCAGCCTTGGTTCGAGCAAAATTGGGGATGGATTGGCGGCATTGTCTTCAGTAATTTGGTGTTTGCCCTAGTGCACTGGGTCACGCCTCTTTATGCGCTGCTTGCCGGGCTCACCGGCGTTTATCTCGGCGTTGCGCTCGATGTTGGCGGCGAACGTAATCTGGTCGTTCCCATCCTCATCCACGCCATCTACGACTTCATGGCGTTCATCGCCGTGGCACAGACCTACCGCCGAGAAAAGAGCCGGCCGTTCTGATCTTCTGGTTTTTTCAGAAAGTACCGCCGTTGCCAGCCGCTAGCTGTTTTCTGGCCTGATGTAGCGCCCCTGAGCATCATCGCGATATCGAAACGAAAAACGCTCTAAAACGCCGGCTATCCGTGTATGGGAGCTTCGCGGTACTTGAGAGGCGCCCCAGAGCGGCTGGACGACACGGCCAGAATCTCGGCGATGATGGAGAGGGCCACCTGTTCCGGCGTTTCCGCACCGATGTCCAAGCCGACCGGGCCGTGAATGCGGTTTAATTGGGTTTCTTCGAAGTTCGAGCCGTCCTGCGCCAGTTCTTCGAGCATCTTTTGAGTACGCTTGCACGGGCCGAGCATGCCGATATAGCGCACCGGGGAGCGCAACAGGTGGGCGAGAATAGCCCGGTCGTGATGATAGTTGTGGTTCATCACCACTGCCGCACCGCTCTCGTCCAGGGCAATCTCGTTCGGCACGGCTTCGGCCCGGCACAGGCGCACGGCGTCCGCCGTCGGAAAGCGCTCCGGTGCGACATAGGCGGGACGGCCGTCCACCACGGTGACATGCCAGCCGAGCCGCTTGGCCAGATCCGCCAAGGGAATCGCGTCATGGCCGGCGCCGAAGATCGTCAAAGCCAGCGGCGGCTGTACCGCCTCGACGAATACCTCCAGCTCGCCCGAATCATCCCGGTAAGTCTTCAGCTCCGATCGGCCGCTGTCCAATACAGCTCGTGCGTCATCGACGATTCGTTCGGCAGATGGGTTTTGTCCAAGCTCTCCGCCGATGGTGTTATCCGCGCAAAGCCATAGGCGTTCGCCCGGCTCGCTGGAAAGATTGCCGTCAGAGCGGACGATCACTGCCACTACGGCCGGTTGCCGCAAACCGAGGCTGTTTTCGAGGACTCGCAGATAGTCCGGCAGCGACCGATCGAGCAGCGGCTCGACGAGAATGCGGATCACGCCGTTGCAACCCAACGCCAGCCCGAATATCAAGTCCGCTTCGGAGGTATGATCGTAGGTTACGACCACCGGTCGACCTTTTGCGGCGATTTCTTCGGAGCGGGCGAAGATATCGGCTTCCAGGCAGCCGCCACTGATCCCGCCGACCATCGACCCGTCTTCGAAAATCAGCAAACGCGCGCCGGCACGGCGATAAGTGGAGCCTCTGGCCTCGATCACCGTCGCCAGGGCGCGCGGCTTTCCGCCGTCCTTAAGTGCGGCCAGAATGTCCTGCAGTTCCTTGCTCTGCGACATGAGGCTTCCCTTAAGCGGTTTTGAGATCGTGTTTGGACAAAGGCAGCGATCGGATGCGCTTCCCCGTCGCGGCGAACAAGGCGTTGGCAACGGCCGGCGCCAGCGGCGGCACTCCCGGTTCGCCCACGCCGGACGGCGGCTCCCGGCTCGGTACGATATGGACCTCGACCGCCGGCATTCCGTCGATCCGCAAAATCGGGTAGTCGCTGAAATTATTCTGCTCGACTTCGCCGTTGTTCAGGGTAATTTCGCCGTAGAGTGCCGCGGAGAGCGCCCAAACGATGCCGCTTTCCATTTGCGCCGCAATGGTGTCCGGATTGACCACCTGGCCGCAATCGATGGCGCAGACCACCCGATGCACCCTGGCCTTTCCGTCCTCCACCGAGACCTCGGCTACTTGCGCCACATAGCTGCCGAACGAGGAATGCACGGCGATGCCGCGCCCTCGGCCTTTAGGAAGGGCCGAGCCCCAGCCGGCTTTCTTCGCCGCCAAGTCGAGAACGCCTCGGTGCCGCGGATACTTGGTCAGCAGCTCGTAACGGAACCGGTACGGGTCTTTGCCGGCGGCGTGTGCGACTTCGTCGATGAAGCTTTCGACCACGAACGCAGTATGCGAATGCCCCACCGAACGCCACCAAAGCACCGGAATATCGAGCTTGGGGCTATGCAGATCGACCCGGATGTTCGAAACCGCATAGGGCAGATCGGCCGCCCCTTCGACGGACGATACGTCGACCCCCTCGCGGACCATGCTCGCCTCGAACGGCGTGCCGATAGCGATGGACTGGCCGACGATGGTGTGGGTCCAGGCGACCAGCTTGCCTTTCGAATCGAGACCCGCGCTCAGCCGGTCGTGGAACGCCGGGCGATAATAGCCGCCCTTGATGTCGTCTTCGCGGGTCCAAACCACCTTGACCGGTTTCTTCACCGCCTTCGCGACGTGCACGGCCTCGCTCACGAAATCCGACTGCGGGTTTGCCCGCCGCCCGAAACCGCCCCCGAGGAAGGTCGTGTGAAGCTCGACCTGTTCCGGCTTGAGTCCCGCGATCGCCGCGGCCTGGTTGCGGTCGATCGTCTGGAACTGGGTGCCGGTCCAAATCTCGCAGCGGTCCTCGCGAAGGTCCACCGTGCAGTTCAAGGGCTCCATAGGGGCATGGGCGAGATAGGGCACTTCGTACTCGGCGCTGAGCGGTTTGGCGATCTTGGCGATCTTGGCGAGAATGCTAGTCGCATCGCCTTTTTCTTTGGCGGGAAGGCCCGAGGTCTGGGCCAATCGGGTGAACTCCTCGCGAAGCTTCGCGGAAGACAGATCGGCATTCGGTCCCCGGTCCCACACGATCTCCAGAGCATCGCGCCCTTTCTTGGCCGACCAGAAATCCTTCGCCACCACGGCGATGCCGGACGGAACCTGAACCACGTCGACCACGCCGACAACGGCCTTAGATTGGGCGGCATCAAAGCTCTTAACTTTGGCACCGAACACCGGCGGCCGCGCAATCAAGGCGGTCAGCAGCCCCGGCAGCTGCACGTCCATTCCGAACTGGGCCGTGCCATTAGTCTTGGCCGGCGTGTCGAGACGGCGGATCGGTTTGCCGATCAGCTTGAACTGCTTGGGGTCCTTGAGCTTGACTTGGGCCGGCATCGGCAGCTCGGCGGCCTTGGCGCTCAAGGCACCGTAAGAGAGCCGCCGCTGGGTCGGTTTGTGGATCACATACCCGATCTCCGCACGGCAGGCATCCGGCTTGACCTTCCACGTATCCGCGGCGGCCTGAATCAAAAGCATGCGCCCGGCCGCGCCGACCTTGCGGAGCTGCTCCCAGGAGGTCGCCACGCTGGTGCTGCCGCCCGTGGCCTGTATGTTCCAGACGGTATGGTTGTAAACCGGCGCGACCGGAGCGGATTCGACCTTCACCTTGCTCCAATCGGCCTCCAGCTCATCGGCGACCAGCATTGCGAGCGAGGTATAAACGCCCTGCCCCATCTCCGACTTGTTGATCAGGATCGTGACCGTTTCGTCCTCGCCGATGCGGATGAACGCATTGGGCGGATAAGTCTTGGCCGGTTCTTCCGCCGCCATGGCGAACTTCATGGTGCGCGGCAGATAGAACGCAATGACCAGGCTGCCGCCGATCAGCGCGGAGGATTTGAGGAATTGCCGGCGTCCGGGATTGGTGAGTTCGACGCTCATGGTTAGCCTCCCTTGGCCATATCCGCCGCGCGGTGTATCGCCTTGCGGATGCGTTGATAGGTTCCGCAGCGGCACAGCACGCCCGACATCGCGCTATCGATATCGGCATCGCTGGGATTGGGATTTTTCACAAGCAGCGCCGCGGCCGCCATGATCTGGCCCGACTGGCAATAGCCGCATTGCGGCACGTCCCCTTCGATCCAGGCTTTCTGCACGGGGTGATCGCCCTGTGCGGACAATCCTTCGATAGTCGTGATTTGTTTGCCGCCCAAGCTGGAGACCGGGGTGATGCAGGCGCGGGTCTGTTCCCCATCGGCATGCACCGTACATGCGCCGCATGCGGCCACGCCGCAGCCGTACTTGGTGCCGGTGAGCCCGAGATGATCCCGCAAGACCCAGAGCAACGGGGTGTCTCCGGAAACGTCCACTTGATAACTCTTGCCGTTAACGTTCAGCGCGATCATGTGTTCCCTCCTCGGCGGTGTCTATAATGGAAGCCGCACCGCACGCGCGGTTTAAGCCGCTTAGTCGGCAAAATGCCCGAGGCGCCTGACGATGTCAACTAACCCGAACGAGCCGAAAATCGGCCTGGTACTGCTCGCCGCTGGGGGCTCCCGGCGTCTGGGCAGACCGAAACAACTGCTGACTTATCGCGGCGAAAGCCTGCTGCGCCGGGCGGCGAAGGCGGCCTTGGCCTCGCAATGTTCGCCCGCTGTCGTCGTTCTGAGCGCCAGCGTGGAGGAGCTCGGAAGTGAACTGGCCGGGCTTCGGCTGCTGACCGTCGTTAATCCGGATTGGGAGGAAGGTATCGGTGGCTCGATCCGGACAGGCGTAACGGCGCTGAACGGCGAGGCTCCGGAGCTGGACGCGGTGCTTCTGGCCCTGTGCGATCAGGCTGTGATCGAGCATCGTCATTTGGACAGCCTCGTCGAGGCTTTTTGCGCTTCTCACCCGCCCGTCGCCGCCTCCCGCTACGGCGATACGTTCGGCGCACCGGCGGTGTTTCACCGCTCGCTTTTTGGCGATCTAGGCCAGCTTACAGGCGATCAGGGCGCGAAGAAGATCATCTTTCGGCATCTTCAATCCACCGTATTCGTCGATTTACCGGAAGCCGGCGTGGACATAGATACCGAGGAAGATTATGCGCGGCTGACGAGTTCGCCGGATAGCCACTAACCATTGTCACGCAGCACCCAAACCCGTTCAGAATCAATTCCGACTCCCTTTGCCAAGAACACACGGCCCCCTGGCTTTCCATCGATCGATCCGCCTATCTCTTAAGAACTTCCCGCCTGATAACTCTTCTAAATCGTTATTGACTCCTTCCCAACGGCGCGGCGCCATAAAAGGCTCCGGAACCGTCGTTTTGGGGTTATTGCTTTTCATTTCCACACTTCAACAGTTAGGAAGCGCGTCATGAAAAAGGGACGATTAATAGCTTCTTCGCTAACCCTCTTGTTTTTGTCCGGCTCTTTTGTTCAGGCCGTTGAAAAACCCGGTACGGAAGAGACGCAGCAGGAAGAACAGTTCAGCGAGCCGGTTCAGGAGTTGACCGATAAAGCCCGAACCGTTCAAGTCTTCTCGCATATTTATGGCGCGGACCTAATGAGCGAAAAAGAGCGCTGCGAATATCTGCTCAAGCTGGATAGCACGAAAGATAGGGCGGAGCGGGACAAAATCCGCGCCGGACACCGTACTTACATCGACGAACGGAAGAAAAGGTTGGGCGGTTAACGCACTCAAAGCCAAAAAGTTTGCCCAAAATTCGCTAGGCCAAATTAAGTTTCCATACGCACTCAGGACATCTCGGGCTTGTAACGGATATCCACGATCACGCACCGCAAAGGTCCCGTGGGCGTATTCACGATCGCTTCGTCGTCGATGGCTTTTTTGAGCAGGGCTCGGGCCATGGGCGAATCGACACTGATCCAGCCTTTTTGAGGGTCGAATTCATCGGAACCGACGATGCGGTAGGTGGATTCTTCGCCATCGGCATTCTCCAGGGTCACCCAAGCCCCGAAAAACACACGATTCTTATCCGACGGCAATTGGACGACTACCTTGAGCTCCGGCAGGCGCTTCTGCAGATAGCGAATGCGGCGGTCGATTTCCCGCAATTCCTTCTTCCGGTAGATGTATTCGGCATTCTCCGACCGGTCGCCTTCGGCGGCGGCGGCCGAAAGATGCTTGGTCACATCGGCGCGGCGCTCCCACAAGCCTTTGAGTTCGATTTGAAGCTTTTCTGCCCCTTCCGCGGTGATGTAGGGTGAGGATTTCGAGGATGGAGGCCGCCAGCGTGCCATGGATCAAATATCGTGTTTATTTTGTGGCTGGGGAGTATATCAAGCCCGCTCGTCGATCAAGCGCCGGATGGATTTTTCCTGGGTCTCGACGCTTTCCGCCAGCCGGAATTGGACCAATGCCCGCTGCAAGTTTTGCCCCGGCCGCTCGACCTTGAAGTAACGGTTGCCCTCCAAATGATCGGTCAGGAACCGCAAACCCAATTCCAGGGGAAGCAGCCGGATCGCGTCATACAAGTAGCGACGCTCGATAGCGGTCAAAAAGGCTCCGGTTTCGGCGAAATAAGCCCGGAGAATGGCGCGGCACACGTCGAGATCGAACGCGACAGTCGAGGCATCATCCGCGGCTTCGCCCGATCGGTTGCAGCAGGAGCGAAGGCAATCCCCTAAATCGTAATGAACGAGCCCCGGTTTCACCGTGTCGAGATCGATCAGGCTGGCGGCGAGTCCGCTATGCTCGTCGAACAACACATTATTGAGCTTCGGATCGCCGTGGATGACTCTGAGCGGCAGCGCTGCGTCTTCCAACACGGCAAAAAAAGAGCGGCGCGCACCGACGAAGTCCAGGGCGAAACGAAGCTCCTCACTGTCCGGAACCGTTTGGACGCCGGCGGCAACCTTCTCGAAGCGGGCGAGGTACCGGGGTGCGATATGAAAACCCGGCAAGGTGTCGTGCAACAATCCGGGATCAAGATCGGCGGTCAGGGCGTGGAACCGTCCCAGCGCATAACCCGCTTCCTCCGCTTGGACGGAATCATGCAAGACGTTGTGGCTCCCCGTATTCGGGATAAAGCTCAGGGCGCGCCAAAAATCGCCCTCGCTGTCCGCCCAGAAATCCAAGCCGGCGCGGGTGGGCCGAATTTCGGGAAGTTTTAGGTCGCGGACATCAGCGGTACCGGCTTGACGCTCCCGGACATGGCTCAACAAAATCCGGAGGTTCTCCATGATCAGCCTAGGCTCAGGGAAAACCCGGCTGTTGATGCGCTGGAGGACGAATCGTTCCCCATCGGGCAGTTCTTCGGTCACCAGGAACGTATCGTTGATGAGACCGTCGCCCAAGGGCTTGACGCTGAGATCACCCTTTTCGGTCACGAAATGCCGGGCGATACGGTCCGCGATTTCGCTCGAGTCCATAGCCATCCGAACGTCTCCTACACGCCGAAACAGTCAGGGAACGGGTTTGCCGGAGGATAACCCTAAGCGCTCACGGGTCTTTTCCTTTTGCTTCTCGCTCTTGCGCAATAGCAGATAAACAGCGCCGGCGCCGCCGTGCCATTTCTGCGCACTGTGAAACGCCATCACCTCCGAGAACATCGGCAGCCAGCGTGTCAGATAGCTTTTCAGCAACGGCTTCTGCTCCTTATTCCCCCGTCCCTTACCGTGGCTGATCAAGGCCGATCGCACGTCGTTGCGCAGGCAGTCGCGGATGAACCGATAGACTTCGTGGCGCGCCTGCTCCACCGTCAGACCGTGCAAGTCCAACATGGCCTCGATCTCATACCTCCCCTGCTGCAGCTTTCGAAAGACGCCGTTTTGAATTCCGTCGCGCTTGAAACTGATGACGGCTTCGGGGTGAACGAATTCGACAAAAGCCGTCGGAAGCCGGTTTTCGTCGAAGGCATTGCCGCGCTGGGCCGACTCGCGCCGGTAGAGCTGACCGGGCGTGGGGGTCTCGCGCTGGGTGAGGATGGCTCGGCCGGAATCATCGATGGGCCGTACATCCGCCATTTCTTGGTGAAATAATTTCAGGTCGTCGTCGGTCATATCTTCTACCCGATCTAATGTCGAGTCCGTGCGACGGGTTTGGTAATCGCTGGTTGATGAAGTACAAAGCCCGGAAGAGCATAGCAAACTTTACCGACAGGCATAGAGGGTTTCCCCGACACTGCTAGTTAAAACGGAGGCGGAACTTATGTCGACGGATGGCGGATGATTCATGAACCGCGGTCGCCGAAATTTCATCGCACGCACGGGCATCGTCGGCCTTGGCCTGCTCGCCGCCCGCGAACCTTTTCGACAACTCTACGGTAAGGAGGTTGCGCCCATGGAGCCGAGCCCAAACAGCATAAGGCTGTTTTTGTGCGGCGACGTGATGACCGGACGAGGTATCGACCAGATCCTGCCGCATCCCGGCGATCCGCGTCTTTACGAGCCTTATTTAAAAAACGCGAAGGCTTACGTAAAGCTGGGCGAACAGCTCTACGGCCCCATTTCGCATCCCGTCGGCTTTTCCTACGTTTGGGGCGATGCCCTCGCCGAATTCGAGCGCGCCAGGCCCGATGTTCGCGTAATCAACCTCGAAACGGCGATCACCGCCAGCAACGATTACTGGCGCGACAAAGACATCCATTATCGGATGCATCCCGCCAATATCGCTTGCCTCACGGCAGCCCGGATCGACTGCTGCGTGCTGGCCAACAACCATGTGCTCGACTGGGGCTATCGGGGTCTGGCCGACACCCTGGACACTCTGGAACAAAGCTCGTTGAAAACCGCGGGCGCCGGCCGAAACCGCCGGGAAGCGGAAGCTGCGGCGATTCTGGATATCGCCGGCCAGGGGCGGGTGCTGGTCTTCGGCTTCGGTTGCGGTTCAAGCGGAATTCCGCCCGAATGGGCGGCGGCGGACGACAAACCCGGCGTGAACCGGCCGCCCGATTTGTCTTCCGAAACGGTACGGCGGCTTGCTGATCGGATAAGGCGCATCAAACAGGAGCGGGATATCGTCGTGGCGTCGATACACTGGGGCGGCAATTGGGGCTACGCAATTCCCGACGAACAGCGCGGCTTTGCGCATGCCTTGATCGACGATGCAGGCGTCGATGTCGTTCACGGCCATTCGTCCCATCACCCCAAAGCCTTGGAGGTTTACCGGGACAAGCTTATCCTCTACGGCTGCGGCGATTTCATCAACGATTACGAAGGGATCGAAGGCTATGAATCGTTCCGGGGCGATTTGGCGCTGATGTATTTCCCGACCGTCAATCCCGCCGACGGGAAATTATCGAGCCTTGAAATGATCCCGCTGCAAATCAAGCGGTTTCGCTTGAACCGGCCGTCCGAGGCGGATGTCCACTGGATTCGGGATCGGCTCGACCGGGAAAATAGCCAATTCGGCGGAGCCGTCGAGGCGCTCGACGGCCGGCGTTTGGTGCTTCGCTGGCGGTAATCGAACGATTAGAGCGTTTTCTGGTTTGGTGTAGCACCCGCCATCGTAGGCACTATACGTCTTAGCCCCGTTAGAGCGTCCCCGAGCATCGCCGCCTGGGACCGGATTAGCACGAAGGGGCGCGGCACGATGCCGCGCGGCGACCGAGGCATAGGGACGTGCCTTCGGTCGCCCCCGGTGCTGGGCGGTGACGCGCAGGATTAGGGCGCTCTTCGGGTGGCCTTGAGGTACTTTCTTTTGGCCAAGCAAAAGACAAATTTGTCCGGAACAAATTTGGACAGCCAGCGGCTGGCCCGAAGGGCGAACTCCAGGGACGGAGTTCGCAGCGTACCCCGCGTGCGGGGCGGCTCCCCGCTCTAAAACCATCGCCGCGTTTAGCGGTACCGTTTGGCGCCTTCCCAATCCACGCCACCGCTACACCATAGCGAAAAACGCTAAAACCGGCCCCGCTCAGGTTTTCACGCCGCCCTTGCGCGCCAGGAACATCACGATCGACACGCGGCGATTCCGGGCCCGCCCTTCCGGCGTGCCGTTGGCCTCGCGCGGCTGGGTGTCGGCCAGGCCGACGGCGCGCAAGCGCTCGGGGGAAACGCCGTGCGCGATCAAATAGCGAGTGACGGTGCTCGCCCGAGCTGTGGACAGATCCCAGTTGGACCGGTACCGCGGCGTGGCGATGGGCCGGTCGTCGGTATGGCCCTCGACGGCGATCGTTCCGCCTTGCGTGCCGAGCACGCCGGCCAGACGGTTGAGCAGGTCCGAGCCTTCGGGCTTCAAATCGGCGCTGGCCGGATCGAACAGAATCGCGTCGTTGATCTCCAGGCGGACTTCCCCGCTCCCTGCCGAAACCTCGACCGAACCACTGAACTCCGCGTCCGAGAACGCTTCACCCAAAGAAGCCGCCGGGCTCACGGTCGTATCGCCGACTTCGCTTATCCACCCTTTCTCGGAAACAGGCGGAAACGACTTTCCGGATCGTTCGGCCAAAGCTGGAGTTTCCCCGGCCTTTTGCGCCGAAGGACTCGCCTCGACATCCGCTTCTTCGGCCTCGGATTTGCCAAGGGACGCGTTTGCCTCGGACACAACCCGCATCTGTACCGGGTAAGCGGGCTGAACCTTGATCTCGGCTTTGGCTTTAGGGGCTCTATCCGCGATCTTTTGGACCGGCGGAGAGGCCGAGGTTTCGTTCGCCGATACCGGCTTCGACTCCTTCATGATCGCGGGAGAAATCGGAATCGGGGCCGTTGCCACCATCGGTTTAACCAACGTTGGCGCCTGAGCGATTTTCGACTCTGCCGTTATCGCCTTTTGATAGGCGAACAGCATGACGAAGAACGTGAACAGCAAGGTCATCACATCCAAATAGTTCAGCAGCCAGCCGCCCTGCTCGGTCGTGCGTTCGGCCGCCGCCGCTTGCCAGGGATCGATGACGGCTTCCCGCCCGGTGTCCGGCCGCCGGGAACGCGTTGTCGCCGGTGCGTCGTTCAATGGCATACCGAAATCCTGTGACTACGAGTTGGCCATGCTAAGCGGGAGCGAATCGATCGGCTCGTTCGTCTCCGGCTGGTCGAAGAAGGCTTGCCAATAGTCCCGGAACATCGCCGAATGACACCGGTCGTGCAGCATGAGCACCGATTCCATCTGCACGTACGACCAGGCCAGATTCTCCTTGGCGCGCCTTTCCAAGCGCGTCGCGATGGGCTTCAACACCAGGTTGGTCAGCACCAGCCCGTACACCGTGGTCAGCATGGCGAAGCCCATGGCCTCACCGATCTGCTCCATGCGATTGGCGTCCAAACCGTACATCATCTCGATCAGGCCGAAGAGTGTTCCCAGCATGCCGAAGGCGGGCGCGAAGGTACCCATGGTGCGAATGATCTGGATTTCGGCCTGATCCCGCTCCCGCTGCGCCCCGATTTTCCACTGGAGCATCCGCGTCAGGTCGGCTTGCGGGGTGCGATTGATCACCAGTTCCGCGCCGGCTCGAAGCAAAGGCTCCTGCAGCCGGCGGGCCGCCTGCTCGGCCGCGCGAACAGCGCCTTGGCGATGGGCTTCCACAACGCGCAGGAAAACGTCCAGATCGTCGTTGTCCATCGACGCTTTATTTCCAAGCTTGCTCCGAAGCCTGCGCAACAAATCGGTCACCCCGCGAAACGAATGGGCAAGAACAGTCGCGGCGAACGTGCCCGCGACCACCAGAAAAAGACCCGAGACATTGAAGTACCGGCCCGAGGGGTCGGCCCACAGGAGCAGAGAAAAGAGGCCGAGCAGCCCCAATCCGCCCAATGCTTTTACGATAACGGCTTTCATAACGCTTCCGCTCGATTTTGGTTTTACCGGATGCGTTTATGCAGATTCCGTTCCTATCAAATATTTCTTTTGCAATCAGCAATCTGAAGACTTTCACCGATCTTGCGTCGGATTTTTGACGCGATCAAACGGCAGCGGGTTGCCAGAACCGGCAATCGCTACCGGGGTGTTAGAGCGTTTTCTGATCTTGTGTAGCGCCCGCCATGGCGGGCGCTACACGTTTGAATCCCGTTAGAGCGCCTCCGAGCATCGCCGTCTTGGGCCGGAACAGCCCATAGGGGCACCCGATGGATCGGGTGCGGTGGCCGAGGCACACGGACGTGCCTTCGGTCGCCCCCGGCTCAAGGCGGTGACGCGCAGGACGAGGGCGCTCTCCGGGTGCCCTTTCTTTGGGTTACTTTGGATTTGCGCCTGTCCTGGCGCAAACCCTTCGGGCGCACTTCGCGCGTCCAAATTTGTTCCAGACAAATTTGTCTTTGGGCAAGCAAAGAAAAGTAACTCGCCTGCGGGGCGAGACCCGCTCTCAAACAAGGCGCTGCCAACGGCGGCACTGTTTAGGCGGCTTTCAAATCCCCATCACCGATATGCCATAACGAAAATCGATTCTTTTGGCAGGATCAACTTATAGCCCGAAAATCGACATCCGCAGTGAACAAAGCGCCGCCCGCCGAAGTCGAACGGAGTAAGGTGGCCCGAAATGGAAACAGTCGAATCAACCGCTCAAATCATCCAGTTTCCGGATCCAAGACGGTGGTCGATGATCGCCAGGACTTATATCGACAATCTAACGCTGGGCGATCCGCGCGCAGCGTTCTTTTATCTGGAATACCAGTTAACCGCGTTGAAGCTGACGGGGATTCCGACGGTGCTGAAAGGAGAAATCGAGCGCGAATACAAAAGACGCGGCTTTCAAGGCCCGGTGTATTTCGGCAAGCCCTGGTAAGAGTGAGATCCTCTAATCTTCGCGGCTTAAGCTGTTGATGATATAGCCACCCGATTTCTCGTCGTATTCCAGTTTCAACAATTTCCGTTCTTGCGCGTCTTCCAGCAATTTCCCGAACGTGCGGAACCCGTGATAGCTTTCGTTGAAGCCGGGTTTTCGCCGTTTCAGCGCCTGCTTGACCATCGATCCCCACACCTTTTCCTCTTCTCCGCGCTCCTCCAAAAGATCTTCGACCGTTTCCAGCACCCAATCCAGCGCTTGCTGTTTCTTGTCTTCCTCGGTCTTCTTTTCGCCTTCGCCGGGTGCTACAGCTTGGCGCGACGTCTTGACGGGCGCGCGCTTCGACTTCGGCTTAGGCTTTGCCGCCTCGCGCACCAGGTCGTCGTAGAAAATGAACTCGTCGCAGTTGGCGATCAGCAAATCGGACGTGGATTTCTTCACCCCGACGCCGATGACGACCTTGTTGTTCTCCCGCAGCTTGCTGACCAGGGGCGAAAAGTCGGAATCGCCGCTGATGATCACGAAAGTGTCGACGTGCGACTTGGTGTAGCAAAAGTCGAGCGCGTCGACGACCATGCGGATGTCGGCGGAATTCTTGCCCGACTGGCGCACGTGCGGGATTTCGATCAACTCGAAGGCCGCCTCGTGCATGCCGCCTTTGAACTCCTTGTAGCGGTCCCAGTCGCAATAGGCCTTCTTGACGACGATATTGCCCTTGAGAAGCAGCCGTTCCAGCACCTTCTGAACATCGAAGGCGGCGTATTTGGCGTCGCGGACGCCGAGAGCGATGTTCTCGAAGTCGCAGAACAAGGCCATGATCTGGGTTTTGGGTGTATGGCTCATAGGCTTCTTTAGTGTGAATGGCCGAATTCGAGGGCTTCGCTCAAGACGAAGCTCCAACCGAGGTCGTTTACGATGCTTTGAAAAGTGTCATCCAAGGGCGCTTTCACGTGGAGCCTCTCCCCCGTATGGGGATGAGTAAACACCAAGTCGGTCGCACAGAGCAGCAATCGATGGCAGCCGAAATGCGCCCTGACGAAATCGTTGTGGCGCCCGTCGCCATGGCTGGTATCGCCCACGACCGGATGAAAAATATGCTTCATGTGACGCCTGATCTGATGTTTCCGCCCGGTTTTCGGCGAGACCCGCAACAGCGAGTAACGGGCGGTCGGGTAACGGCCCACTGCGAAAGGCAGCTCCACGATCCCCAGCCGGCGATAGACCGTTACCGCCGGCTGGGCCGGTTTGTCCAGCCGCGCTTTGGCGTCGGTCATCCGATCGAGTTGCTCTTCCAGCGCATAGTCGATCATGCCGGTTTCGTCCGTGTAGCCGCGAACCACGGCAAGATAACTCTTCTCGACGGCTCCGCCGGAGAATAATTCCGTCATCCGCCGGGCGGTATCCGAATCAAGCGCGAATACCAACACGCCCGAGGTCGGCTTGTCCAGGCGATGGATCGGGTATACCCGGCGGTCGAGCCGATCCCGCACGATCCGCATGGCATACCGGGTTTCATGACGGTCGATATCGCTTCGATGGACGAGCAAGCCGGCGGGCTTGTCCACCGCCACGAGAGAGTCGTCCTGATAGAGGATTTCCATGGCTCGGCTAGGTTAATCCAGCGCCGAGGTTCGCGAAACCGAAAAGCATAACCCGCCCAGCGCTCAACGCATCGACTCCACCGTGTAGCGCACCCACAGGCGGTGCGTCCCGCCCGGCGCGATCGTCACCACGTCGTCCGCGGCATTGGCGCTTTCCACGCACACCATGCCGAGATAGCCATTCTCGCCGAAATCGCCCAGCGCTTCGGCCCTCTCGGCCCACGGATTCCACACCACCGTGGAACGGCTGCCCCGCTTGGCGATGCGGATGCGGCGGCTTAAACCCGGATCGTCGATCAGGCAATCGGCGGTGGACTCGAGATAAATGCGGTCGGTCTCCCCGTCGAAGGTTACGGGCCCCGATTGCTGCTTGAGTCGGCCGTCGTCCGTTTTGTCGATATAGAGGCAGCCTTTGAGACCGTGAATCGCGATCCGGCGGATATCGCTGACTTGAAAATAGGTATGCAGCGCCTCGCCGATCGTGACGGGCGCGAGCCCCAGGTTGTGCGTCACCAGTTCCATCTCCAGGGCCGTGCCAATGGTCATGTAAAGCGCGAGCGGCGTCGAATGCGGCCACTGGGCGTGCGTCTCGTCGTTCTGGATGAGGCGGAAACCCAATCGGGTCGAACCGTCCTCCAACGCCTGCACTTCGATCACTTCCCACGGCACGGTGCGCGCAAAGCCGTGAGCGGGAAAAGCGGATTCGCTCCGATGAGGCCCGAACCACGGCCAGCACACCGGCACACCGCCGCGGATCGCTTCGCCCGGCCCGAACTTCGCCTTCGGCGACAGCCAAATGACCAGTTCCTCCCGATGCGGCGCCCAGCTCATCAAGTGAGCCCCCTGCAAGGCAATGCTCGCCATGGCAAGACCGTTGCTGATTTCCACCACCCCCAGCCCGCTGGGACCCTCCTTGAAGACTACTTCGCCGGCGATGCCGAAACGCTTGTCTAAAACGGAAATGTCGTTCGGGTCCATAAATCCTCCTGTCAGGGTTGGGGTTGATATGAAGACTCAGCCATTAGACAAGTCTCGCCGCCGGCAAATCGGATCGCGGGCAACGCTCGAATGAAGGCACGCGGCAGGCGGCATGTTTGGGTTGGGCGTCGCCCAGCCTGGTGAGTTGCGGCATGATGTTCTAATCGGATTGCGACTACCGTCTAACCGGGGGCGAACTTTATTGCAAAAGCGGCTCACTATTGCAACAGGCGTCGCGCTCGGATAAACAAAATTGGCTAAAAAGCTCCGATGGAATCCCTTCTCCCCTTACGGGAGAGGGCTCGCCATCGAACTCACCGGACGGTTTTGCGACTAAAATGAGCCTTCCGAACTCATCAGCCGCGTAACCGACCCATGAAAAATCCCTTCTGGCACGAAAAATCACTGGCCGAGATGACCGAGCACGAATGGGAGTCGCTGTGCGACGGGTGCGGGAAATGCTGCCTGCACAAGCTGGAGGACGAAGACACCGGTGAGTTGTTCTTCACCAGCGTGGCGTGCCGACTGCTCGACATCGAGGCTTGCCGCTGTACGCACTACAAAGAGCGCACGGTATCGGTTCCGGAATGTCTGAATTTGCGTGCCGGGTTCACGCAATACCATTGGCTTCCGCCCACCTGCGCCTACCGCTTGCTGGCGGAAGGCAAAGACCTGCCCGCTTGGCATCCCCTGGTTTCCGGTGATCCTGAATCCGTTCACGATGCCGGCGTTTCCGTACGCCGATATGCCATACCGGAAGCCGAGGCGGATTGCCTGGAAGATCACGTTATCGAATGGCGGGATTGAATGGGCCTTCAAACCGGGGTGCTAAATCGTCACCCATGAAAACCTTCACCCGCTACGAATCCGTCGACGAGGTGCTGCGCTGGCTGGACCGGCGGATTTCGGCGTTGCCGCCGGAGCGAATCGCCGTATCCGAAGCCTATGGACGCGTTCTCGCCGAAGCGGTGCCGTCGCCCATCGATGTCCCCCCGTTCGACCGCGCCGCCGTCGACGGCTATGCCGTACACGGGCTCGAAACCATCGGGGCGGGGGCTTATAGCCCGGTCTCGCTGATCCTGCACGATACATCACTCGTCCTACAGCCCGGAACGGCATCGAGAATCGCGGCGGGAGCGCCGTTGCCCGAGGGAGCTGATACGATCGTTCCGCTCGCGCTAGTCGAAGAAACAAGCGGCTTCGTGAACGTTGCGGCCGCCGTTGCGCCGGGCGAAAACATCGCGCGCCGCGGCAAGGACATCGGTTGCGACAGCCCGATCTTACCCGAGGGAAGACCCTTGCGCGCCCAGGATTTGGCACTGCTGGCCGCCTGCGGGATCGACCGTATTCCGGTCATCCGGCGCCCGAAAGTACGGATCGTGACCACCGGCGATGATTTGGCCGTCCCGGGGCAGCCTCGTAGTACTCACCAGCATTTCGAAGCCGGTTCGTCGATGTTGAAGGCGCTGGTGGCGCGGGACGGCGGCGAAGTCGAAGCGTGCGTGCACGTGTCCGACGATGCGATCGCGGAAGCGCTCCGCACAAATGAAATCGAAGCGACGCTGGTCGTGGGAAGCAGCGGCGAAGGCTGGAACGACCGCGCCGCCGAAGCGCTGGACACCGCCGGAGAACTGGCCTGGCACGGCATCGCCCTGGAACCGGGCCGCTCGGCCGGCATCGGGTGCATCGGGTGCATCGGGAACACATTGGTGTTTCTCCTGGCGGGCGATCCGGTCGCCTGCTTCTGCGCCTACGATCTTTTAGCAGGCCGGGCTATACGGCGTATGGCCGGCCGAAGCACGGCCTGGCCGTATCCGGAACGGCGGGTCGTTTTAACCAAGAAAATCAGCTCGGAACTCGGCAGCGTCGACTATTGCCGGGTGCGGCTTACGCCGAACGGCGCCGAGCCCGTCGCCACGGGCGGCAACACCCGCCTCTCGGCCCTCGCCGCCGCCGACGGATTTCTGCTGGTGCCCGAGGATTGCGAAGGCTATCCGTCCGGCGCCGAAGTGACCGTATTCCTTTATAACTCCCTGGACTCGGAACCGAACCATGTCCGATAACGACGACCTGCGGCGCGCGGCCCGCCAGGAACAGTTTCTGGATGTCATCGACCGCACGGAAGCGGCGGCGCGGTTTCATGCCCATCTTCGGCTGGAGCCGTCCGGCAACGAATCCCTTCCGCTCGCCGAAGCCTTGGGCCGGGTACTGGCGCGCACCGTGAGCGCCCCCGTGGACGTGCCGGCTTTCGACCGGGCCAGCGTGGATGGCTTCGCGGTCCGGTCCGCAGATACTTTCGGCGCAAGCGCCGAGGCTCCGGCCGTGTTGTCTCTGAACCCGGAAGTGCTCGCGCCCGGCGTCGAGCCTTCGATTGCCGTCACGGCCGGGGCCGCCACGCCCATTGCCACTGGAGGCATGCTGCCCCGCGGCGCCGACGCGGTGGTGATGATCGAGCACACCGAACTGTTGGAAGACCGGCGGCCGCTCCGCATCGAAATCCGCAAGCCCGCCTTGCCCGGCCAGTTCGTCGCTTTCGCCGGCACCGACGTCGCCAAAGGCGAAACCGTGATGCGCGCCGGGCAACGGCTCACGTCGCGGGAACTCGGGGTTTTGGCCGCCATCGGTCTGGACGAGGTGGAGGTTTACCTCCGCCCGCGGGTCGCCATCATCTCCACCGGCAACGAAATCGTTTCGCCGGGCGAGCCGCTGCGACCCGGCAAGGTCTACGATTCCAACGGCACGATACTCGCGGCCGCCGTGCGCGAATTGGGCGGCGAACCAGTCGAACTCGGCGTGGTGCCGGATGACGAAACGGCGCTTGCGAGCGCATTGAAGCGGGGTTTGGAATGCGACATGGCGCTGCTGTCCGGCGGCACCTCGAAAGGCGCGGGCGATCTGTCCTACCGAGCCGTTAGTGCCTTAAAGAACCCCGGCGTGGTCGCGCACGGGGTGGCCCTCAAACCCGGCAAACCCATTTGCCTGGCCGTCACCGACGGCAAGCCGGTGATCGTCTTGCCCGGCTTTCCCACCTCGGCCATCTTCAACTTCCACGAATTCGTCGCTCCGGTTTTGAGGCGCTTGGCGGGACTGCCGGCCGCGCGAACCCGATCGGTCGAAGCCACGCTGCCCATGCGGATCACATCCGAGCGCGGGCGCACCGAGTACCTCTTGGTGAGCCTGATGCCGACCGACGATGGGCTCGCGGCCTACCCGATGGGAAAAGGCTCGGGGGCGGTGACGGCCTTCAGCTTCGCCGACGGCTTTATCGCCATCGATCAGCGCACCGAGCAGGTTCCCGCCGGCAGCGCGGTCTCGGTGCAACTGCTCGGCCAGGCGCTGGAACCCGCCGAACTGGTGTTCGTAGGCAGCCAATGCGCGGGGCTGGACTACCTGCTGACGCTATTGCAGCAGCGCGGCCTGGCGGCCAAAGCCCTCTACGTCGGCAGCATGGGCGGCGCGGCGGCGGCCAAGCGGGGCGAATGCGACATCGCCGGGGTGCATCTCATGGACCCGGCGACCGGCGAATACAACCGCCACTTGCTGACTCCGGAACTCGAACTCGTCCCCGGCTACCGCCGCATGCAAGGCATCGTCTTCCGCAAGGACGACGTCCGGTTTGCGGGAAAAACGCTCGAAGGGGCGCTCGCCGCGGCGCGCGAGGATGCGAGCTGTCTCATGATCAACCGCAATACCGGCAGCGGAACGCGCATCCTGATCGACCGCTTGCTCGGAGGCCGGCCGCTGCCGGGCTACGCCGTCCAGCCCAAATCGCACAACGCGGTGGCCGCCGCCGTGGCGCAAGGCCGCGCCGACTGGGGCGTCGCCATCGAGACGGTCGCCGCTCAATATGGTCTCGGGTTCATACCCGTCCAGGACGAGCATTACGACTTTCTGGTGCCGAAAAGCCGTCTGGAACGCCCCGGCGTCCGCCAGTTTCGGGAATTGCTCACGGACGATCGGGTACGGCAAGCGCTGGGCAATCTGGGCTTTCGTCCGTAGCCGAAGCTCTTGGGTTACAATCCTTCTAGTTTCATTACGTATATTCCTGAATCTTTTCCGCTTAAGGCGATTTGAGACCCAATCATGCTGAAGGACGAATCGGACACGCAGGACATGATGACGGTCCCCGAAGTGGCCCGTTATCTACGGCTGAAAGAGCGCAAGATTTACGACTTGCTCGCTCAAAAGCGCATTCCCTGCACGCGGGTTACGGGCAAGTGGCTGTTTCCCAAGCAACAGATCGATATCTGGCTCAAGCAAAACAGCGATTTCCAGATGCAGCCGACGACGGAAACCCGGCCGCTGCCGCAAGTCGTGGTCGGCAGTCACGATCCGCTGCTGGAATGGGCCTTGGGAGAGACCGGTTACCCTTTGGCGATGCAGATGAACGGCAGCACCGAGGGTTTGGAGCGGTTCGCCGCCGACGAAGGGGTACTGTGCGGCCTTCACCTGCTCGATCCGGAAAGCGGCGAATACAACCTGCCGGCGATCAAGGAACATGTGAAGGGCAGCGAAATCGTGGTCCTGCACTGGGCCTGGCGGGAGCAAGGACTGGTGCTGCCTGCCGGAAATCCGCTGGGCATCCGTGCCCTCTCCGATTTGGCCCGAACCCGCGCGCGCATCATCGAACGGCAGGAAGGAGCTGGCAGCCGCCTGCTCTTCCGGCATTTGCTCAAGCAATCGGGCCTCTCGGTCGAGGCGTTGAACCTCCTGCCCCAGCCGGCGCGCGGCCATGTCGATACGGGTCTCGCCGTGTGTAGCGGCCAAGCGGACGCCGGCATCGCGGTGCAGTCCGTGGCCCGCCAGATGAAGCTGGAATTTCTGCCGCTGGCGCGCGAACGCTTCGATCTGGTCATCCGCCGGCGCGATTACTTCGAGCCGCCGTTTCAGACCCTGCTGAAATTCACCCGCACACCGGAATTTTCGGAAAAAGCCCGCAGCTTGGGCGGCTACGATATCGGAGCTCTGGGCGAAGTCTTGTACAACAGCCCGTAATCCAGACGGTTTTTCCACATCAGTTTTACAGTGTTTGTAGGCCGGATTAAGCGAAGCGTATCCGGCATTCCCGGTAACATGCCCTTCGGGCGCTGTGCGTGCCAACCGGCTCCCGACCAATGAGTCCGGCATTTCCGCTGTTCTGCACCGTCCGCCGGGAACGGCTATCGCCCCTTCGACCGGGCTCAGGACTGGCTTATCCCGGCCTACAATCGTAAATCGGGATCAGCGTGTAGGCCCGAATAAGCGAAGCGTTTCGGGCAACGAAGCGGCCGGGAACCGCTGTCGCGTTATCCCGCCCTTGTATTATCGATTTCGTGATGTTCTTAAGATTTTGGAGATACTCCGTGTCTTAAGACTCACACCTGGCGGGCACGCCAGGTTCGAGCGACTGGATGCCGTTTCCGCCCTTGGGAGATCACGCCCGTGCC
>NZ_DASPLO010000157.1:0-6744 GCF_035627495.1 Methylocaldum sp. | reverse complement strand
ATCTCCGGCTATTGCCATTGCCCCCGTACGCCCCCGAACTGAATCCGGTCGAGCATCTCTGGGACGAATTGCGGGAGAAGTCTTTTCACAACCGGGTCTTTGACAGCCTTGATGCTTTGGAAGACCACTTGGAGCACGCCTTGCGAGATCTCGAAAACGATCCCGCACGCGTCTATTCCATCACCGCCTGGTCTTGGATTATTAATGCACTATAGATTGAAAAATTGAATAAAAAGGAAGAACGCCTTATTTTTCAAGGCCCTCCCCCTAGCTCTCTCCCAGAGGGAGAGGGAAATAAAGAAGGTTTTGAGTAAGTCCCGCAGATGTTAAGGCTTACTCGCGTCCAAATCCTCTACTTTGATAAAAATCCTGTTTTGCTGGCTACGGGTGGAATAATTTCGGCTGGCGAGGCCGCTTTCCTCACGAACGGAGGTTTCCACCACTCCCCCGATCTCGATCCATTCGCCGAGTGCGGCCCTTACCACCGTGTGAGCGCTTTGCGTATCGATGACACCGAACTGGTCACGGCTGAGTCGGTCGGACCACGGCGACAGTTCAATGATAACCTCGCTACCGGACAATCTAGGCGTTACCGCAAACCCGGTAGTCGCCGGCCGGTATTCGATGTTCTCGCTGTAGCTGTACCCATAGCCATAATAGGATTGAGTGGGAACGGGAATCTGTTCGCCGACCTGGATAAATGCCGACTGTCCCTCCAGAGTCTGCAATTGTTGTGTATGACCGGCGGAATCCCGGCCTTCCGACTGGTAAATATGCCCACGGATACGGACGTCCGAATCGGCCGGGCGGTTCAGGTCGATCCGTCCGCGCAAACGCGCCTGTGCATTCAAAGTCTCCGCGGACAAATCGCGGCCTTGAGTGACTGTGATCAGCAGCCTGTGCGAGCTCTTGTCAAGCTGCTGGATCAGATTTCGGATTTCCTCGACCTTGTCGGGATCAGCCTTCAGGATGAGCTGATTGCGGGCGGGAATCACGACGTCGTTCGGCCCCAGCAAAGGCTGAATTAGCGGCACCATTTCCTCCGGCGGACGATGGAACAGCTCAATGGTCGACAGGTCCTTCCCGGCGGCCGGAGCATTCCATGCCGAGATGGCGATTACGACAAAGGCGATGCGTAGCCACATATCGACAGGAAAACTTAAGTACTCGCCGTAATCTGCAGCAAGCTATCGGCGGTTAAACGATCAGCCATGGCAAGCTCATACAACTCCAAATAACGTTGAGCGCTTTGACGCCAAGAGAAATCCTTGCTCATACCAGCCCTTTGAACTTTCCGACACAGTACCTTGTTCTGACAAAGCACGAAACCTCGATTCAGGGCCTGGAATAAATCATCGGCGGTCGCGTCCCGGAAAACCACGCCGGTAGCCTGGCCCAGGCTTAGGTTCGTGGCGTTGGCATCAGCCACGGTGTCCGCCAAACCACCCACGTGACGCACGATCGGTACAGCCCCGTATCGTTGGCTGTACATCTGATTGAGGCCGCAGGGTTCGAACCGGGATGGCATCAGAAACAGATCGGTGCCGGCTTCGATCAGATGCGCAATCGCCTCGTCATAACCCAGCTTGACCGAAATACGATCGGGATACAGGCGTGCCCAATGCAAAAGAATCTGCTCATACCTGGCCTCGCCGCTTCCCACGATGACCAACTGAATGGGCATCTGCATCAGCTTCGGCAAAAGCTCGATCACGAGATCGATGCCTTTTTGCTGAACCAACCGGCCCACCCAAGCCATCAGGGTTATCCCGTCATCCCTCGCCAGTTTGAAAGCCTGCTGCAACGCTGTCTTGTTGGCAGGCCTTTTCTCCAACGAATCGATGTCGTAGTTAGTCGGAATGAAAGGATCGGTAGCTGGATTCCAAGCATCGGCATCAATACCGTTAAGTATGCCGCTGAGTCGCTCCCGACGATGCCTGAGCAAGCCTTCGAGCCCGGCGCCGAATTCTTCGCTCTGAATCTCTTCCGCGTAATTCGGGCTCACGGTGTTGATCCGGTCGGCAAACACCAAGCCCCCTTTAATAAAGGACAACTGGTTGTAAAACTCCAGCGCCTGGCAAGACCAGAACCGATTCGGCAAGCGCAATCTAACAAAGGTTTCGTAGGAAAAGACGCCCTGATAAGCCAGATTGTGGATCGTGAAAACGGTCGCCGGCCGCCCCGGCTCGTCGCTGAGCAATGCCGGCACCAAACCGGTTTGCCAATCGTTGCAGTGCACGATGTCGGGCTTCCACCGGAGCCCCAACCGGTCCATCGCGGTTTCCACGGCAACGTGACACAACAGGGAGAATCGCTCGGGATTATCGGACCAAGGCTTGCCATCCGGCCCGAGGTACGGATTTCCCGGCCGCCCGAAATACTGTGCGTGGGCAAGCAGCCAGACCGGCACCGGCGAATCCGGCAGCAAGCCTTCCAGAATGGCGATCTCGCCATCGCCATGCAACAGCTTCACCTGCTCGAAATGACCCGCGGCGATGGCCAAGGCATAGCCCGGAAGAAGTATGCGGACATCGTGGCCAAGCCCTTTTAGGGCTATCGGCAGGCTCCCCGAGACATCGGCGAGCCCTCCGGTCTTAATGAGCGGATACGCCTCGCTAGTAACGAAGAGTATTTTCTTCATTCGGGGGGTTCCGGTTCATCCTCCTCAGGAATCTCACAAGCCAAAACGATTCCGGCCAAAGGCGGAAGTGTGAGACTGATGGAATAAGGCCTGCCCATCCATTCCTTCGCCTCGGCTGTGACGGCGCCATTACCGACATTACTTCCGCTGTAATGACGGGAGTCGGAATTAAAGACTTCCCGATAAACGCCCGGCTCCGGCACGCCGATGCGATAGTTCTGTCTCGGCACGGGCGTGAAATTGAACACCATGACCGCGAACTCGTCGGAGGAACGGCGCAAATAACTCAGGATCGACTGCGGCGCATCGTGGCAATCTATCCACTCGAAGCCTTTATGCTCGAAGTCGTACGTATGGAGCGCCGGATTTTCCCGATAAAGCCGGTTGAGATCGCCCACCAGTCGCTTGATTCCGCCATGATGCGGGTACTCGAGCACGTGCCAGTCCAAAGGCTTGCCGGCATTCCATTCGGTGCCTTGACCGAACTCGCAGCCCATGAACAGTAGTTTCTTGCCCGGATAGGTGAACATGAATGTGTACAGCAATCTCAGATTCGCGAAACGCCGCCACTCGTCCCCCGGCATTTTCTGAAGCATCGAACCCTTGCCATGGACGACTTCGTCATGGGAAAACGGCAGGATGAAATTTTCCGTGAAGGCGTACAGCAAGCCGAACGTCAGCTGGTCGTGATGATAATGGCGGTGGACGGGGTCCTTGCTCATGTAGACCAAGGTGTCGTGCATCCAACCCATGTTCCACTTCATGGAAAAACCCAAACCTCCGGTCCAGGTGGGCCGAGTCACCTGGGGCCAGGCCGTGGATTCTTCGGCCATGATCAGCGTGCCGGGGAATTGCTGGTGAGTAACGGTATTGAGGTCGCGCAAAAAGGCGATCGCCTCCAAATTCTCGTTGCCGCCGTATTTATTGGGTATCCAGTCGCCCGGCTCCCGGGAATAATCCAGGTAAAGCATTGACGCGACGGCATCTACGCGAAGCCCGTCGAGGTGGAACTCTTCCAGCCAGAACAACGCACTGCCGACGAGGAAGTTGCAGACTTCGTTTCGGCCGTAGTTGTAGATCAGGGTGCCCCAGTCGCGATGTTCGCCAAGCCGCGGGTCCTCATGCTCATAAAGCGGCGTGCCATCGAAGTAGGCCAATCCGTGAGCGTCCTTCGGAAAATGAGCGGGCACCCAGTCCAGAAAGACGCCGATTCCGTTTTGATGGCAGTAGTCCACGAAATAGCGGAAATCCTCGGGCGTACCGAAACGGCTGGTAGGCGCAAAATAGCCGGTGGTTTGATAACCCCATGACGCATCCAAGGGGTGCTCGGTGATCGGCAACAATTCGATATGAGTAAAGCCTTGTTCCTTGACATAGGCTACGAGTTGCTTGGCTAGCTCCCGGTAATTTAGAAAATTGCCTTCGGAATCATGTCGCCAAGACCCCAGGTGGACTTCGTACACGGATATGGGCTCGTGGAGCCAATCCCGATTCTTGCGGGCCTCCATCCAATCGCCGTCATTCCAATCATAAGCTTCATCGGACACGACAAAGGAGGCGGTGTTCGGGCGCAATTCGAACTGCCGGCCGTAAGGGTCGGTCTTCAACAGGATGCTGCCCTGCTGCCGGTTACGAATTTCGAATTTGTACAGTGTGCCGAGTTCAAGCTCCGGAATAAATAGCTCCCACACGCCGCTGCTGCCCCGAGCACGCATCGGGTGGCGCCGTCCGTCCCAGGCATTGAAATCGCCCACCACGCTGATTCGCTCCGCATTCGGCGCCCACGTGGCAAACAGGGTGCCTTTGATACCGTCCACGGTGTGCAGATGGGCGCCGAGGATACGATAGATATGCCAATGCTTGCCTTCGCCAAAAAGGTAGAGGTCGAAATCGGCGAGCTGCGGCGGGAAAGTATAGGGGTCGATATGGCTTTGCGACTGTCCCGACTTGTCCGTCCAAAAGAGGCGGTAATGCTCGGGACAGGAACCATGGTCTAAATGGCATTCGAATATATCGGTGCCGGGTATGCGCTGCATGTCCGGACCACGCTTCCCGATTTGCACTGTTTCGGCCTGAGGAATAATCGCCCGGATCACGTCTCCGTCTTCCGTTCGATGCCGGCCTAGAACCGCAAATGGATCATGGTGGCGCGCCAGAATGATCCGCTGCAACTCCGAATCTATCTGAGGCGAAATGTCGCCGGCCCCGATAACGGATTGTGTGTCGGTCGAGTTCACTTTGTTTGGCCTCTGATAGTAGAATGTCGCCGTTGGGAAATGCCCGAAACACCTGGGTTTATGGTATCAAATTTGCGCCCCCGGTGTGCGTTACAGTCTAAAGGAGCTTTTCATGCCAGAGTCGATGCATGCGTCCCGTTTTGTTAGCCGCCTTACCCGGCACACTTTGGCACTTATTTTGGCTGGAGGCCGCGGAACACGATTACATAAACTGACAGAGTGGCGAGCCAAACCGGCCGTGCCTTTCGGAGGCAAGTTTCGGATTATCGATTTTCCACTTTCTAACTGCATAAACTCCGGTATCCGACAAGTTGGAGTGTTAACTCAATACAAAGCGGACTCGTTAATTCGGCATATTCAGCAGGGTTGGGGATTCTTACGAGCCGAACTGGGCGAGTTTGTCGATATCCTGCCGGCCCAACAACGTCTTCAGGAAACCTGGTACGCCGGAACCGCCGACGCGGTATACCAGAATCTGGACATCTTCCGCCAACGGGACCCCGAATACATCCTGATTCTCGCCGGCGACCATGTCTACAAGATGGATTACGGCCTGATGATGGCCTACCACGTGGAAATGCAAGCTGATTTGACCATCGGTTGCATGGAAGTACCGCTATCCGAGGCGAAAGCGTTTGGAGTCATGCATATCGACGAAGGCAAACGCATCTACGACTTCGTCGAAAAACCGGAAAGTCCTCCGCCCATGCCCAACCGGCCTGATCACGCTTTGGCGTCCATGGGCATTTACGTTTTCAATACCAGCTTCTTGTTCGAGCAACTCATCAAAGATGCGGACACACCCGGTTCGAGCCACGATTTCGGCAAGGACATCATCCCCGCAGTAATCAAGAAGTACCGGGTATTCGCCTATCCGTTCCGTGATGTGCAGAGTGGGGTACAAGCGTACTGGCGCGATGTGGGTACGCTGGACTCTTATTGGGCCTCTAACATGGAGCTGATCGGCATTGACCCTGAACTTAACCTGTACGACAAGGATTGGCCGATCTGGACCTATCAGGCACAAACGCCCCCTGCCAAGTTTGTATTCGACGATGACGATCGCCGCGGAATGGCGGTGGATTCCATGGTATCCGGCGGCTGTGTTATTTCCGGCGCCGAAGTCAGGCATTCACTATTGTTCAGCAATGTCCGCGTGAACTCTTATTCCAAGGTAAGGGATGCGGTGATATTGCCGGATGTTAACATCGGTAGACACTGCCGCGTCACCAAGGCCGTCATCGACAAGGGGTGCCACATACCGCCTAATACCGTGATCGGCGAGAATCCGGAAGAAGATCGAAAACGGTTCTATGTCAGCCCCGGCGGCGTGGTGCTGGTTACTCCGGACGCTCTAGGACAGCGACTGCATTTTGCCCGCTGAGCTCAAATTATTTCTCCGGCTCTCACGCATCGGCGTGTAGAGGCGCCGACGAAAAAATACTTTGGCTGATCGAGAGGACCCGGAGTTTTGAACGACGCTTATATCGCAATTACATTCGATGCGCCCCATTACCGGGCAGAGCAATTAAAAAATTGCAAGCATAATGATTCCCAACACTCCTGACGTCGACCCGCACTCGCCGGGCGGATTGAACAAACCTCCGAAAAAGCGCTTTTGCTCAGTCTTATCAAGTCACAAATCGGCCTAACGAGTTCTATATTGATACCTGCCCTCTTGACTTCAAGTCATCGGCATTCAGCATCATCCTCGGAAAGAACGCTCTAGGGCGTGTCCTCAATTAAGGGGTCGCCAAAGACGACCAAAAGCGATCCAATTGAGAGAGTGAATTCAGAAGAAGGTCGATGAATGGTACGACGGTATGGCTTACGGGACGATCAGTGGGAACGGATTCAAGACCTCCT
>NZ_DASPLO010000156.1:0-4762 GCF_035627495.1 Methylocaldum sp. | reverse complement strand
CCTGGTCTGGGTCCGGCTCAAGTCCTTGGCGGCTCAAACCGGTCGAACGGTCTATCAACTCAAGCACGGCTTACTGGATGACTACCTTATTCGACAACTTAAAAATCCTTCGCTAGAAATGCGTCTTGCGTAAGTCCTGACTACTTTTGTTTTTCGTATTTATAGGGGTGGAGATGAACGAAGCGGCGATATACTGCGAATCGCCAAGCAAAAACACCAAAGCGAAAGGGGCTGGGCACGCCTCTGGTTTGCGGTTAGTGGTGTGGTTCATGCTTTCGTGCGGGCTACACCGTGGCAAAGCGAACGATCTTTTGTCAGGAGAATTGCAAATTTTGCTCGCGAGTAGCGGGTGGGCTCCGTGTCGTTTTTATTGTTGAACAGAAAAGTAGAGAAATTGTTGCTTGCTGTTATGGGGGATTACGGTTCCGTCACGTTTGTTGGTTGGGGCTGTAGCGTAGATTCTCGAACTCCAGACTGAATCAAAATCCTCGGGATGAGCAGTGACGAAAATCGTCGCCCAAGTTTGATGTGTGCGGGAGCCGCCTATCTGGGGTGCTGCGCTTGGGGCTCCACAAATGTTATCCGGAAAATTAGAAAAGATTGCCGAAGGCGAGAAAAACAATTTGACGACCTACCCACCTTTATCGATAATGCTCCTTCTGCAGCGCGCCTGTAGCTCAGTTGGATAGAGTACCTGGCTACGAACTAGGTGGTCGGGAGTTCGAATCTCTCCAGGCGCGCCACTTATGAGTTTATGTGGGATTTGACCCGGCTTTGTTCGGTTTTTTATAATCTCGCGACTTAGTATTCTTCCCCTGTAGCTCAGTCGGTAGAGCAGCTGGCTGTTAACCAGCGGGTCGGCGGTTCGAGCCCGTCCGGGGGAGCCATATTCCTCCCTGTATTATGAATCCCCGTTGTCGAGTTCTTTGGTGGCGGGGGTTCATGATATACGGTCCCATATAGTCTCTCGAGTTGCGTAGCGATTCTGTGTGGATATCGGTTTATGCCTTCCGTCTTTGATGTTTCGTGCGGTGGGGTGTTTGGTGCGATAAGTTTGAGGATGTCTTGCTTATCGACTTTCGTTGTATTTTGCGTACAATGACGTGTTACCCCTTCTGGCGTTCCTTGTTCCTTCCCATCTGCGGTTTGTCTCGCTTGGCATAATCTGTTTGTGGTCGTGTCGGCGGGTTGTATCTGATTAGGTGCAGTTATATTGCTCTAAGTCCGGCGGTCGGCGGCGCTTATTGTGGCCTGTTGTGTATTAGCGGATTGTTGCTGGTCGGTACATTGTCCGGAGTTGCCGAGATGATTTGACTTCTGGTTGCAGGGTCTGGGCGAGTTTCAGTTGGGTTGATGGGGCGCATCGAGATGCTAGCTTCTTTGCGTCTTGCGTTTCTCCTATCTCTTAATTTGTGGATGGAGTCGTGGGTGATATTGACAAGGCAGCGTTTTAGTTTTAAATTTCGCCGCTTTACCAGTGCCTTTTGGTGTTTCCTAAGGCAAGACGGGTTCTTGGTGACGATTTGTCCGAAGGTTGAGCGAAAAAGTTTTGGAGTTTGGTGATGACGACGATAAACCAGTTGGTTCGGAAACCGCGAGTCAGAAGAAAAGACAAAAGCAATGTGCCGGCCCTGGACAGTTGTCCTCAAAGGCGTGGTGTGTGTACGCGCGTTTATACGACTACGCCTAAAAAACCGAATTCCGCATTGAGAAAAGTGGCGCGCGTTCGTTTGACGAACGGTGCGGAAGTGACTAGCTACATCGGTGGCGAAGGGCATAATTTGCAAGAGCACTCTGTGGTTTTGATCAGGGGTGGTCGTGTAAAGGATTTGCCGGGTGTGAGATATCACATTGTTCGCGGTAGCCTTGACACGGCAGGTGTTCAGAAGCGCCGCCAAGGGCGGTCTAAGTACGGCGCGAAAAGGCCAAAAAGTTAACTGAGTTCTGGGTTGCGTTATGTCTAGAAGAAGAGTCGCTCAAAGAAGAGAAGTTATTCCGGATCCCCGCTTCGGCAGCGAAATACTGGCGCGTTTTGTCAATATGTTGATGCTGAGCGGGAAAAAGTCGGTGGCTGAGAAGGTGGTGTATGGTGCTCTGGATCATATCTCCGCTAAAACCAGTCATTCGTCCTTGGACGTGTTAACCAGGGCATTGGAGAATGTTCAGCCGCTTGTAGAGGTTAAGTCGCGTCGTGTCGGTGGCGCCACCTATCAGGTTCCGGTTGAAGTCCGTCCTGCCCGTAGATCAGCTTTGGCTATGCGCTGGCTGATTGATTCTGCGCGCAAGAGAGGCGAAAAGGGAATGGTAATGAAGTTGGCCGCTGAGTTGCTCGACGCGAATGATAATCGCGGGGCGGCGGTGAAAAAGCGTGAAGATACGCACAGAATGGCAGAGGCAAACAAGGCGTTCTCTCATTATCGCTGGTAAGCGTTGACTTAATATCCAATCCACGTTAGGGAAGGTTAAGGCAGTGGCACGCACGACTCCAATCGAGAGATACCGCAATATCGGGATTTCGGCGCATATCGATGCGGGTAAGACTACCACCACGGAGCGTGTGTTGTTCTACACCGGCATCAATCATAAGATTGGTGAGGTCCATGATGGTGCTGCAACGATGGATTGGATGGAGCAGGAGCAGGAGCGCGGGATCACCATTACGTCCGCGGCCACCACGACCTACTGGAAAGGCATGGGGCTCAATTATCCTGAGCACCGCGTCAACATTATTGATACTCCCGGCCACGTTGATTTTACCATCGAGGTAGAGCGCTCCATGCGAGTTCTGGATGGAGCTTGCATGCTTTACTGTGCGGTGGGTGGCGTTCAGCCTCAGTCAGAGACGGTCTGGCGTCAGGCCACGAAGTACGGAGTTCCTCGTATCGCGTTCGTAAACAAGATGGATCGCTCGGGCGCAGATTTTTTTAAGGTCTGCAAGCAGATGCGGGACCGTCTACGCGCGAATCCCGTGCCTATTCAAATTCCCATCGGTGCCGAAGATTCGTTTAAGGGCGTTGTCGACTTGGTAAAGATGAAGTCCATCGTGTGGAATGAGGCTGATAGCGGCGCAACGTTCGAGTATGCGGATATTCCGGCCGATCTGGTGGATGCCGCTGCTGAGTGGCGGGAAAGGATGGTTGAGGCGGCGGCCGAGGCCGACGAAGAATTGATGAATAAATATTTGGAGCAGGGAGGGCTTTCGGAGGAGGAAATCAAGGGCGGGTTGCGTAAGCGTACGATCGGCCTCGAGATTGTTCCGATGCTTTGTGGGTCCGCCTTTAAGAATAAGGGCGTGCAAGCGATGTTGGATGCCGTCATCGACTACCTGCCATCCCCGCTAGATGTGCCTTCCATTAAGGGTGCGGACGCGGACACGGAGCAGCCTATCGAGCGTAAATCGAGTGATGATGAGCCGTTTTCGGCTTTGGCATTTAAGATTATGACGGACCCCTTCGTAGGGACCCTTACCTTCGTTCGTGTTTATTCGGGTGTCCTGAGTTCGGGTGACAGCGTAATAAACTCACAAAGCGGAAATAAAGAGCGAATTGGTCGATTGTTGCGCATGCACGCCAATACTCGTGAGGAGATCAAAGAAATTCGGGCTGGTGACATCGCTGCGTGCGTCGGTTTGAGGGACATTGTTACCGGTACGACTCTCTCTTCCGTAGATAAGCCGGTGGTCCTTGAAAGAATGGAATTTCCCGAGCCCGTGATATCGGTTGCGGTGGAGCCGAAAACCAAGAGTGACCAGGAAAAGATGGGGCTTGCGCTGCAGCGGCTGGCTCAGGAAGATCCGTCTTTTCGCGTCCATACCGACGAAGAATCGGGTCAAACCATTATTTCGGGTATGGGCGAGTTGCACCTGGAAATTATCGTCGATCGGATGAAGCGCGAGTTTAAGGTTGAGGCTAACGTCGGTGCGCCGCAGGTGGCTTATCGGGAAACTATCCGGAAGTCCGTTGAGCAGGAAGGAAAGTATATTCGTCAGACCGGTGGGCGTGGTCAGTATGGTCACGTATGGTTGCGTATAGAGCCTTTAGAGTCCGGTGGCTATGAGTTCGTAAATGGCATTGTCGGAGGGGTTGTCCCGAGGGAATATATTCCAGCCGTGGATAAAGGCGTGCAAGAGCAATTGCAAAATGGTATATTAGCCGGCTACCCCGTCGTAGACGTGAAAGTTACTTTGTTTGACGGCTCATATCACGACGTAGACTCCAGCGAAATGGCATTTAAGATTGCCGGCTCGATGTGTTTCAAGGAAGGGGCCCGCAAGGCGGGTCCGGTTCTGCTTGAGCCGATCATGAGTGTGGAAGTGGAAACCCCGGAAGATTACATGGGCGATGTCGTAGGTGATTTGAACAGGCGTCGCGGCATGGTGTTGGGGATGGATGACAATGCAGGCATTAAAGTTTTAAAGGCTGAGGTTCCTTTGGCTGAGATGTTTGGTTATTCAACAACATTGCGCTCATTGAGTCAGGGTAGGGCCACTTACTCGATGGAATTTAAGAAATACCAGGAAGCCCCTGCGAACATTGCGGACGCGGTAATTAAGAAGGCCTCTGTGGGTTAACGTTTAGAAAATAAGAAGTAGCGAGGTATCCAGGTCGTGTCCAAAGAGAAATTTACGCGCACGAAGCCGCATGTGAACGTCGGGACGATTGGTCATGTGGACCATGGCAAGACGACCCTGACGGCGGCTTTGACGAAGGTGGGTGCGGAGCGCTTTGGTGGCGAGTTCAGGGCGTACGATCAGATTGACGCG
>NZ_DASPLO010000155.1:0-28482 GCF_035627495.1 Methylocaldum sp. | reverse complement strand
AGGAGGTCTTGAATCCGTTCCCACTGATCGTCCCGTAAGCCATACCGTCGTACCATTCATCGACCTTCTTCTGAATTCACTCTCTCAATTGAATCGCTTTTGGTCGTCTTTGGCGACCCCTTAATTGAGGACACGCCCTAGTTCTATGGAATAGTGGCGCAAGCCGTCGCGTTCCGATTCCTGTACGTTCGTCTCCCGCAGTTCGAGCCAGCGGTTGATTCGGTTCCGGGGAAGAGAATTTCGGTCGAGGGAGGTTTCCCGATCGACGGCGATAACCAGCGTTTGTCGGATGACATCGCCGATGGCGTAGCCGAACGGACGGGGCGTCAGAACCTGAAAATCCCTGACCGGATCCGGCACTTCCGTGACCTCAGAGGTTGCGGCTCCGGGAAAAAGCAGCAGAAAAACGAGGCAAGTCCTTTTCATAAGGCGCGCTGAAAATAACGGGTGAGATATTCGGCCTTGAATCCTTCTTCGAGAAACAGCGGCTCCCGTCCGTGGCTCAGGAACAGATGGACCAGGCGGTCCCGCCGGTCTCGGTAGGATTCTTCCAGCCGGGCCCGGAGCTTCGGCCGCAGCAGCAGCAAGCGCTCCGAGCCGTCTTCCAAGTCGCGCATGCGGCGAAACCCGAGCGTAGCGTCACCGCCCATTTCGCTCGTGTCCCAAAACACCAGGGGCACCACGTCTTGCGGCCCCAAAGAGACCAGAATCCGCTTGACCAATGTCAAAGGCATGTGGAAATCGGAGGCCAGAAAAACCAGCGCGCGCGATGTCGGCAGGCATTTCGCCGCATTCGCCAGGCCGCGGGCGTTGGTCCCCTTGGGCCGGAAGCGGCGCAGGCGATTGACCAGGTTCAAAGCCATGGCCGGGTGACGGCACACCGGCAAAGAAAATTCGGCGTGGATCTTTTCCGAACAGCCGATGATTCCCAAAGCATCGCCGGTGCGGTAAGCGGATAAAGCCAGAGAACCCAGAAAATCGGCCAGCGTGTCCATTTTGTGCCCGGCACCGCGAAATTCCATCGATGCGGACAAATCCACGATGGCAAACACCTTGATGGCGCTGCGTTGCTCGTAGATCCGCACGGCATAGCCGCCGAAGGGATCGAGCACGCTCGCCCGGAGATCGATCCGGCGCGGATCGGGATGTTTCAGCAAGGGGGCGAGCCCGTGAAAGCGCTCGCCGCTGCCGGAGCGCCGGCTCGGATGAAAGCCGGGGCGCACGGCGTCTGAACGCCACGACACCCGGTAATGGAATTCCTCGGTGCGCCCAGCCTGCATTTCTCACACCCCTCCAATCGCAAACGGCATCTCTGGGAGCGCCAGAGATGCCCTTCCTACTGCGGACGCCGATTCGCTCGCCGTGGCGCACCGTACTCTTTCGCGCCGGCTCGACGTAGTGGCGGCTACGCCTTTGCCGCCACTACTACGTCCGTGCGGCGCGCCACACCGGCGCCTCGACGCCCTCGCTACGAAGGGGTGTGAGAAATGCAGGCTAGCCATCACGGCGCGGCAATCGAATGGAGAATTTTGTCCACCAATCCCGGAACCAGTTCATCGCGCCGATATTCGTAGGCCGGCTTCAGAAATACCCGATGTGCCATCGCCGGATAGAAGACTGCTTGTACGTCCTCTGGAATGACCCGGTCCCGCCCTTTCAGCCAGGCGTGGACGCGTGCGGCGCGAATGAGATAACTCATGCCGCGGGGACTCGCCCCGGCCTGGATCAGCTCCGACATGTCGGCGTCGGCCACGGAGATGCCGAACCGCTCCGGTTCGTGGCTGGCCCGCCACAAGTCGCGGGTGTAAGCCCGCAGGGTCGGGCTAGCCTGAATGCCGTTCTGGATGGCCGCGGCGACCTCGTCGAGCTCGCGGTACGGCAGCACGCCCCCCGTCACCGCGCCGAGCAGGCTGTCCACGTCATGAAACCGGGGATCGAAGGTCAGCTGATCCAAGGTATCCGCATCGCTTGGATAGTCCATTGCGATTTCCAATAGGAACCGGTCGCGGGCGGCAGCCGGGAGCTCGAAGGTTTCCTCTTTTTCCACCCGGTTGCGGTCGGCGAACACCTGGAGATAGGGAAAGCGGAACTCGCGGTTGAATGCGGTGACGCTGCGCTCCGCCATGATGCGCAGCAGCAGCGAATGAACCTGGGGACGGGCCCGGTTGATCTCGTTGAAGAAGAAGGTCGAAAGCTGCTCGCCGTGCTTCAGGGCGGGACCGGGATCGACCCGAGGCCTGCCGTTCTCGTCGAGGTAGGTGTAATAGATCAAATCGGCGGGCATCAGATCGATGGTCCCTTCGATCCGTTCGTATTCGCCCCCTATGGCTCGCGATACGGCCCGTAGCAGAGTGGTCTTGCCCACACCGACGTTGCCCTCTAATAGCACATGGCCACGGGCGAACACGGCAATGGTCATCAGCCGGATCGCATGAGGCTGGCCGATGATGGCTTTTGCGATTTCCGACTCGAAGCGAAAAGCTTTTTCCCGCCAGTCGGCCAGTTGTTGTTCGGAATGCATGTATTAAGTATTGGAATAGCCAACCTATCGTGGGTTGGCACTGCCCCGATTCCGCTAACTCAAGCCGTCATGCCGGCAATCCATGCCGGAATGACGAAGTAGATCTTGGCTTAACGGCATTGATTGGGTATTGCCTACTCCACCGCTCTCAAGCCTCCAGCCGATTCAATCCACCTTGTAAACGAACTTGCCGGTCTTGCTGAACTGTTCCACGCGCTTCTGATTGCGGGCTTCCATGGCCTTGATGGCCTCCTGCTGTTTGTTCAATTCGGCTGGATCGTGCTTGGGATCGTATTTGCTGCCCGCCACTTTTTCGGGATAACCGGGTTTCGGTTCCCAGCAGTTACCCGGGGCCTTGCACGTTGTGCCGTCGTAGGCGTTGACGTTGAAAGCGGCCACGGACAGCAGTCCGGCGCTCAAAAAGAGAGTTTTCAGTTTCATGGGTCGGGTCTCCTGTTCGGTGGTGGGGAAAACTATTTGAGCCATTCGGCCTTGGCCGGATCGCCCTTGTAGATGTCGCGCAGCCAAGCCATGACGCGCAGCATCTCGTCGGCGTTCAGATTGGTGCTTTGCGGTCCCATCATGCCTTGGGCACCACCCCAGAGAACTTCGAACAAGCCAACATCGGTGGCGGCTCTAGGGTATGTCCAGTAGTCGTCCCCCAGTCCCGGTCCAAGCTTGCCTTCGGCTTCATGGCCATGGCAGCCGGAGCAGGCGGTGAGATACAGACTGTGGCCTTTATCGACGGCTTCCTTGTGGTTGTTATAGGGATTCTTGCCGGTTTCCTTGAATTTCTTGAAAGCATCGGTATCGCCGCCTTTTTTGCCGTATTCGAAATCCAGGGTTTCGCCGGTAACGGCGTGGCGGAAGGTGATTTCCGCGTAGCCCCCTGTGGAGGCGAGAGCCGCGCCCACGGCGAGCGCGGCCGTGCAGATTCGTAGTTTCATGAAGGTTTTATCCTCTGTTCTTTTTTTCGTTCGGTTCGATTGGCATGAAAGTCGTCCATCAGTGCCCTATCCTGTGGGAGTGGACTTCAGCCCGCGACTTGTGCCTTGATGCCCATCCGTCGCGGGCTGAGGCCCGCTCCCACACTCAACCTGTCTTGCGCTTTTTGTCTCCTTCCTGCGCAGCGGTAGCCGCCGGTTCATCCAAGGGCAGCAGCGGAATTCCCTCCGCCTTGAGCAGGGTTCGAATCTCCTTCTCACGTTTCTTCAACACCCGGTCGATATTCGCCAGCAAGGCTTCCTCGCCTTTTCTCACCCCTACCGAGGTGGAATAGTGATGGGGCACCTTTTCGCCGTCGGAGCGAGTCTGACGATCCGGAATCACCCGCATCTCCAAAGGTTTGCCGGCGTTTTTCACATAGCGCGCGGCTTGCGGCCCCCACAGCACGGCCAGGTCGGCGCTGCCCGATTCCACTTCCCTGACCAGTTTCTCCGGAACGTAGCGGACGTACTGGTTGCGGCGGGCCTTGAAGCCCACCAGGGATTGCACGTAGTTGAACTGGTCGTAATAGCGCCCGACCTTCTTGAGCATCGTCTCCGCCGGGGTGTCCGGCATGAAGGCGATATGTCCGGCCTTTTTCAGGAATTCGCTGTCCCAGTCGGCGATCTTTACACCCTTCTCCTTGCGGTACACGAACACATAGCTGGAGCGGTAATAGGGCTTCGAGGTCGACAGACGCGGATCGTCCGTGTCCACGCCGACAACCACGTCACATAAGCCGCGATCCAATTGGTCCCGGATAAAGTACCGGGGGTCCTGCCACCAGACGTATTCCACCGGGCGACCCAACTCCTTGCCGATCAGTTCCGCCAGCTTGTTTTCGAAGCCTTTACCGTCCTTGTCCGAATAAGGCAGTTCGTTTTCCGCCGCGCAGACCTTGAGAGGTTCGGCGGCTGCCGCCGGTCGGCTGCCGATATCGGCCAACAGCCAGGCGCAAATGACGATGCGTATCAAACGCATGGGGTGATTTCCTCCATATAAAAAAGCAGATGTAGGATGTGTTAGGCGCAGCCGTAACCCATCGTTCCGCGCCTTCGGTGGGTTACGGCCTGACGGCCTAACCCACCCTACAACCTACGGCTACGCGGTGCTTACAGCGAGAACACGAACAGCGAGCCGCCCATCTGGGTGTGGTGAGCCAGTTCCTTGAAGGCGCCCACCGCGCCGAGGCCGGCGGTCGGGTCCTTTAGATCGAACACCAGTCCAACGCCCGGCCAGCCGCCCACGCCGGAGTAAATGGCAACGTACTGTCTGCCGTTGTGCTTATAAGTGATGGGATGACCGATGACGCCGGAAGGGAGCTTGAACTTCCAGACTTCCTTGCCGTTCCGGGAATCGAGTGCCTTGATGTAACCATCGAGCGTGCCGTAGAACACCAGGTCGCCGGCGGTCGCCAGGGTGCCGCCCCAGACGGCGAATTTTTCCGGGATTTCCCATTCCATCTTGCCGGTAACCGAGTTCATGGCCTTGACCTGACCCAAGGTGCCCTTCGGGCCCGGATACATGTTGAGGGTCGCGCCTACGAAGAACTGGCCTGCCCGGTAAGGCAGCATGAAGGGCTCCCAGTCCATGCAGATATGGTTCACGCCCATGAAGAACAGTTTCTTTTTCGGGTCGTAGGACTCCAGACCCTGGTTGTGATAGCCCATGGCCGAGGGACAGATGCCCTTGGCTTCGTGATCCATGCGGGTGGAGTATTCGGGATCGCGGATAGGCACGCCGGTCTTGAGATCCACTTTCTTCACCCAATTGACCGGGTCGTCGATCTTGAAGGCATTGACCAGGTCGCCGTTTTCCCGGTTGAGGGTGTAGATGATGCCGTTGCGGTCGGGATGGGTCAGAAGCGGCGTCATCTTGCCGTCTACCTCCTGTTCGGACAGGCCCATGTAGTTGACGCCGGCGTAATCCCATTCGTCATGAGGCGTCTTCTGGTAGCCGAACTTGGCCTTACCCGTGTCGAGATCGCGGCCCCAGATGGTCATGGTCCATTTGTTGTCGCCGGGACGCATGGTTTCGTTCCAGGGCGCCGGGTTTCCGGAACCGTAGTAGACCATGTCCAGCTTCGGATCGTAGGCGTACCAGCCCCAGTTGGTGCCGCCGCCGATCTTCCAGGCATCGCCTTCCCAGGTTTGCTGACCCAGTCCGAACTGGCCGTAATGTGGATTATGGCTGTTGAACGCGGCATCCAGCAGCAAATCGTCGTCGGGGCCGGTGGCGTAGGCGCGCCATTCCTGCTTGCCGTCCTTGATGTTGTAGGCGGTCACGTAGCCGCGCACGCCCAGCTCGGCGCCGGCCGACCCCACTAGAACCTTGTCCTTGGCCACGAAGGGCGCGCCGGTCAGAGTGGAGCCCATGGTGATATCGGAGTTCTCCATTTTCCAGATTTCTTCGCCGGTCTTGGCGTTGAGCGCGACGACGTGGCCGTCCAACTGGTTGAGGAAAATCTTGGCCGGACCGTGCTCGCCGGCGGGTACGTACGCGAGACCGCGGTTCACCACGTCACAGCAGGCGACAGCACGGGCGGCCGGATTCTGCTTGGGCTTGTACTGCCAGAGAATCTTGCCGGGGTCGTTGAGATCTAAGGGATAGACGTTGTTGGGGAACGGCGTGTGCACGTACATGATGCCGTCCGCCACCAGAGGGGCGCCCTCGTGACCGTGTAGGGTGCCGGTGGAAAAAGTCCACGCCACCTTGAGGTGATGGACGTTGTCGACGTTGATTTGGTCCATTTCGGAAAAATGGGTGGCGCTGTAATCCTTGGTCTGCATGACCCAGTTTTTATCGTCCTTCGACATTTTGACGAGAGCGTCGTTGGCGGAGCCGGTACCGGACACGGCCAAGAGCCCACCCGCCATCAGAGCGCTGCCGATGGCCGCCGCCAATTTGCGTTTTTGCATGTTTTTCTCCTCGTTGGATGCTTGTTCGGACTGTCCGAAGACAGAGCGGTCACGGATCGATGATCACGGCGGCGAAGTTTGGAAGAATCCGGCGATTAGCTGTAGTGAAATAAGCCCGAATCAGGACGGGAAAAAATCGGGAAGAATTGTGAAAAACCTCCCACCTACCCTCATGGTCTTAAACTTCGCATCCAAAATGCACGATGTCGGGAAAAATTCCTTTTTTCGAGGTCGTTCTTCTGAGCTATTGACGGGATAACAGGGGTTCTCTAGCCTGCTTTCGTTCACAGCGACACGATCGATGAGCCAGGAAACGATGCACGACCGGTTTATACCCGGTCACGAAATCGAGATCGCCAGCAAAGGCGGGACGATTTGGGAATACGAGTGCGATGCAGTCACGAAGAAGTCGTCGAGGACGATGAAAAAGAGATTTGCCAGATTGCTAAAGAATGACGTCTATTCGTTTTGACCTACCCTCGAACGGGCTCGACGGAGCCCGTTTTTGTTTCCATGAATAAGCAAAAAACTCACTGCAAATCCGAGCCGACGAGAACCATGCACGAAGGTCTTAGTTTACGTTTTCGCTTGAACCTGATGATCGTGCTCACCATGTTGGCGATACTCGGCCTCGGCACCTTGTTTGCCGTTCACAACGCCCGCCGATCGGTCGCTGAGGAAATCGATTCCACGGTTAATCTCGCACTGCAACTGATCGAGGTCAGCCTGTCCGAAAACCGGAACTCCACGGATTCGCTCGGCAACTGGTTCTCCCAACTGAACAAACTGGATAAAACTCGGCATCTCCGCATTCAGGTCCGGCAAGCGCCGGAGCAATCCGCCGGGAGCGACCATTCGGCCGAGAACCGAATGGGAGGAACGGAGTTCGCCCACGGGGCCAGAACTAAGGACGGTCTTGATCAATTTGGATCGCCAGAAGCTGGCCCGCGGGACGAATCCCAGCGTTGGGATGAGCACACCCTGATCGACTTCGCGGCACGTGGGAGTGAGCGCACGACGGATGTGCCCGGCTGGTTCGCTTGGGCGGTCAAGCCCGGCTCCATTGCTGCGGAAAAACGGGTGGAAACCGCCGGCAACGGTGTTATCAGCATTCTTATCGAAGCCAACCCGGAGGATGAAATTGCCGAAGCATGGAATGAGGCCCGGGGTTTTCTGACACTGATAGCAATCCTGGCGGTGACTATCTACGCCCTGGTGCACATCACGGTCGGCCGGGCGTTCCGGTGCGTCGGCGTGATTCTGGACGGACTGGAAGACATTGAACGGGGCGATTACGGCAGGCGTCTGCCGGACTTTTCCTTACCCGAATTCGCGCGAATTTCCCAGGCGTTCAATCACACGGCCTCCGCACTGGAAAAAGCCCGCGACGAAAATCGCGCACTCACCCAGCAATCCTTGGCTATTCAAGAAGAAGAACGGCGCTATTTGGCTCAGGAGCTTCACGACGAACTCGGACAATCTCTGAGTGCGATCAAGGTACTGGCCGCCTCGCTGCGCAAGCGGGACAACGGCCCTCAGAATAATGAAACGATCGAGCGCATCATGGCGGTTTGCGACCGGCTGTTCGGCGTAGTGCGCGGGATGATGCGCCGTCTGCGCCCTCTCATCCTGGACGAACTGGGACTTATCGCCTCGTTGGAAGATCTGATCGAGAACTGGCGCAGCCGCAATCCCGACATCAATCTGCACTTCGATTGCGAAGACGACATCGAAGAGTACGCCGGCGCCGCTAAAATCCATCTGTTCCGTATCGTTCAGGAGTGCCTGACGAACGTCGTTAAACACGCCGAGGCCAACGGCGTCCGGATAGAACTTCGGTTAAAGGAGATAACGGAGATGGAAAAACATTCTCGAAGCTCGATTCTGCTCAAAATCAGCGACAACGGATGTGGATTCGATCCGAACCAGCCCAGGCGAGGCTTCGGTTTGCTCGGTATTCGAGAGCGTGTCGCCAGCTTGGGCGGAGAATTCAACCTGATTACCTGCCCCAGCGAGGGCGTATCGCTCGAAGTTTGCGTACCTTGTGGAGAAGCATCCTAATGAATCCGAAAATCACCGTGATGCTGGTCGACGACCATGCCGTGGTTCGTGCGGGCTATAGGCTATTGCTGTCGCAAACCGAGAATATCGAGGTGGTCTGCGAAGCCGAACGCGGCGAGGAAGCTTGCCAATACTATTCGGAGTCCCAGCCTAACGTAATCGTCATGGACCTGAGCCTGCCGGGCATCGGCGGACTCGCCTCCATTCGCCGAATTTCGAGCCGCGACCCCAGTGCCAAAATACTCGTATTCAGCATCCATGACGAGCTGGTCTATGTCCTTAGGGCCTTGGAAGCCGGCGCCAAGGGTTACATCACCAAAAGCAGCGCTCCGGAGACCTTGGTGGAGGCCGTGAAGAAAGTGGCCGGCGGCGAAACCTACGTGGAACCGGAAATCGCCCAAAAACTTTTGGTCCAGACCATAGCCGGAAAAGACGCCTCCGCTGATTTGAATTCGCTTTCAGCCCGCGAATTCGACGTCTTTTGCCTGTTGGCCAAAGGCTATACGACCCGAGAGGTTGCTGACGAACTCTGCCTCAGCTATAAGACCGTCGGCAATTACACCACTCTAATCAAGAATAAACTCAATGTGAGCACCACCGCGGAAATGGCTCGCCTCGCTTACCAATACGGACTGCTCAAGGCTTAAAGTCGGGAATTTTTCCCATAGTCGATACCCGCCGCCCCCTTTAAAATTCGCCGTTTTTTTGAATTTGTGGGGGGATTTTTATGTTTAAAAAAAGAAGAACTTTCCGTATGGGAACCTCTCTACTGGTTCTCATGGGCGCCGATTTGACTGCTGCCGCGGAAAACAACGACGAAAGCGTAGATCTCGGCACGGTCGAAATCATCGGCGAAACGCCGCTAATGGTCTCGGGCGTGCCGGCGAATAAAATTCCGTCTCCCGTGCAAACGGCGACGTCCGAGCAACTGGATCTTAATCAGAGCTTTTCGCTGGCGGATTATATGCGCTGGAATTTCGGCAGCGTCAACGTCAACGACGCTCAAAACAACCCCTTCCAGCCCGATGTTCAATTCCGAGGGTTTACCGCGTCTCCGCTGCTGGGATTGCCCCAGGGGTTATCCGTCTATGTCAACGGCATCCGCTTCAACGAACCGTTCGGCGATACCGTCAACTGGGATTTGATCCCCGAAGGCGCCATCGAGCGGATGACGCTGCATTCCGGCTCCAACGCGGTGTACGGCCTGAACAGCCTCGGCGGTGCTATTTCCATGCGCACCAAGACAGGTTTCACCGCACCCGGCCACACTGTCGAAGTGGCAGGCGGATCTTGGGGACGGCACTGGCAAGAAGTCACGAGCGGATGGAATAACGGCACCGTCGGCTATTTCATCGACCTTAAGAGTTTCTATGAGGACGGTTGGCGCGATTTCTCGCCCACCGACGTCAAGCAGGGATTCGGCACGTTTAGCTGGCAAAATGAACGGTCCAAGCTGAACCTCACCCTGGCTTCCAACAACAACCGGCTGATCGGCAACGGCGCTTTGCCGCTCCAACTGGCCAAGCAAGATCCGGAAGCGATTTTCACCCATCCCGATCGCACCATCACACGCTTGTTCTTGGCATCCCTCGACGGCAGCACTTGGCTCACCGATCACTTCGAGTTGTCGGGTAACGCTTATTTTCGGCAAAACCGGATCAAGACTTTCAATGGCGACGATTCCGACTTCGACGACTGCGAGGATCCGGCCAACGAAGGCCTTCTTTGCGAGGAAGAAGACGGCGAAGAAGAGGTCGTCGAGGACGTCAATGGCAATAACGTGCTGGCCAGCGATGCGGTCGAGGGGGCGACCAACAATACCAGTCAAACCAACCAGCGCAGTTACGGCGGCAGTTTGCAGGGCGCCTTCGAGCACGATCTCTTCGCCATGCACAACCGGGTCGTCGCCGGCGGCAGTTACGACGAAGGACGCATTCACTTCAGCTCCGATACGGAGCTGGCATCGCTTACCGAGGACCGAGGCACCATAGGAAGCGGAGTCCTGGTGAACGAATCGCGGGTGAGAGTCCACGGCCACGTTCGCCACCACGGGATTTATCTCAGCGATACGCTGTCGGTCACCGACCAACTGACCCTAACGGCGGCAGGCCGCTACAACCTGTCGTTCGTCCGGCTCGACGACCAGTTCGGCGACGAGCTGAACGGCTTTCACAAGTTCGAACGGTTCAATCCTTCCGCCGGGCTAACCTATGCATTTATGCCGGAATTCACCGCTTACGGCAGTTATAGCGAATCGAACCGGGCGCCCACTCCGATGGAACTGTCCTGTGCCAACCCTGAAGCGCCTTGCAAGCTGCCGAATGCGTTTCTTTCCGACCCGCCGCTGGACCAGGTGGTGGCCAAAGCCTGGGAGGCCGGTTTCCGCGGCGAGTTCGCCAAGTTCTGGGGCGGAAATATCAACTGGAACGCCGGCCTGTTCCAGACCGAAAATCATGATGACATTCTCTTCATCAGCAGCGGCAATCTCACGAATCAGGGCTTTTTCGACAATGTCGGAACCACGCGGCGCCGGGGTATCGAACTGGGGCTTTCGGGGGCTTTCGAACGGGTGCGGTTCGGAGTCAATTACACCCTGCTCGACGCCACCTTCCGTACGCCTTTTCTCGCCAGCAGCCCGAACAATCCGTCCGCCGACGAGAACGGACAGATTCAGGTGGAAAAGGGCGACCGCATCCCCAGTCTTCCGCGGCACATGCTGAAAGTCTCGACGGACGTGGAGGTCGTCAAGGGGCTGAATGTCGGCGTGAATATGATTTACAACAGCGGTCAGTACTTCCGCGGCGACGAAGCCAATCTCAACCAGCCGCTTGAGGAATATGCCGTGTTCAACCTGCACGGCGAATACCGGTTCAACGAGCATGTGGCGTTATTCAGCCGTATCGACAACCTGTTCGACAAGCGGTACTACACCATCGGACTGTATGGCGAAGCCGATGAAGTGCTCGGCGACGGCTTTACCGATCCGCGTTTCGTAGGCATCGGCTCTCCCAGAGCCGGTTGGGTAGGACTGAAGCTGTCCCTGTAAGTCCAGGCATTTACTATCCGTTGTGTTACATATTGTTTTCTGGATAGTAATAACCGACAGCTATTTAGTTCATAAGAATATCTTATGAGAAGAATGGGTATAAATGTGTATACTTTATACCAACCTCAACTGAACTTGGTGACGACCTAATCCGCTCCTTCGGGTGCGTCCAGCCGAAAGTTCTCCTCCTCTTGGCGACCCTCGTGGTCGCTTTTTTTTGCCTGAAGCATAGGTAAAAAAAAGCCCGCTTTACGCGGGCAGTATCTTTATTATTGTTGTTGTAGCGTATTACGTCGCACACTAGTGGCGACGCATATTATTAGTGCTCTTGTAATTATTATAACTACCCCATAAGGGGTCTTTCCTCCTCTTTGACGACTCTATATTTGTGCTTCCTCCCTAAAGCTGGCGCACAGTCTAAAGAAAAAATTTTTTGTGTCCACCCTTTTTTGCCCATCGATCGCTCTGTCCGAAGGACCTCGATTTTCTCTTTAAAAATCTTATAGATAGTTGAAGTAGAATAGAAGCTCTTTCTAATATCCTACTATTTTACTCAGATTTATAAGATCTCTTTAGTATCTTCTGTGTTTCCCAAAATGATCACATTGATGCGAGTTACTCTCGGTTTAGACGTCGCATTTTGACACGTCCTCAGGACCGCCTTCTTACAGAAGAAGTTCAGTCGATGGGTTCCAAGGCGAGTTGACGTGATCCCTGAAAACACATCAACGAGGCCCGGTAACGGGCTTGTGCACGACACCCATGCTTTCTACCCAGGCGCGCACCGTGCTTACAGATTCATCGGTCAGACCCGCGAAAGATGCCACGGCTCCGGCTGCATCGGCGCTGGGCGAGATTCTGCTGAGCTGGAACATCCGTTCGGCTAAACGCTTGTTACTGCCGAGCTCGTAGACCAGCGCTCGAAAACGGATCACCGCTCTGGCGCTGCCCGGTCGCTCGAAAATTTGTTCGAATTCCTCAAGTTCGATCCGAATCCGGAACGGTCCGCCATCCCCCAATAGTGCAAAACGCTGTGCCAGTAACTCCGACGGCGGCGCGATCCAGCGATCAAGCGTGTAGAAACCCACTCGGGTAGGATCGGAGTAAACGAATCGATATCGAATTCGGTCACCTCTCAGCCACTCCGGGGCATCCACGTCTACCGCGGACCACGCCGCCGGTGATCCGTCCGCTCGACTCGGCAGCGGCCCCAGATCATGAAACCTGGACGGGGGTGATTTTTCAGGGCTGAGGGTACAACTCGAGACAGCCAGCACGACGGGCAACAGCTTTGCAAGAACAAATCTCTTCATCTCGGCTCCTGAAAACCCGGCTCCCCCGGTCCAGGAGCTGGCTTAGGCGACCCGAACAGTAGAATCCGAGGGTCATTTTCCAGCCTGTTGGAAAGGTTTCTTATATCGACGGCGATCGACTCGGTTTCATCAAGCAATTCATTCACCTTGGGCAAAGTGGTTTGTACCACCACGTCACCGGCCGTTCTACCCGAAGCGATCAGGCTCTCGGTGCTTTTGACGAGTCCCCGAACTTCCTTGACGGTCGCATCTAGATCACCGGCAAGCCTATTGATCCCCGCCATCATCCGCTGCGCTTCCCCGCTCAAAGCCGGTATTTCTGCCAGCATTTCGTCCACTCTTTTTTCGAATATGGCCAAGTGCTCGGTTGAGGTCGCAACGGCCTCGAGGATACGCTCGATCCTCTGGCGATTATTCTCGTTCAGCACGCTGTTGAGCCGGGTCGCCAACATGCCCAATTGGGAGAGAATGTCCTGTCCGGACTCGGTGAGCTTGTCGAACAGCGAAGGCCGTAGCGGAATACGGGCCGGATCGTCCGGGTCCGTCGGCAAAGGCTCCGGCTGCTCACCGGTATCGTACAATTCCACTTGGGCCAAGCCCGTCAAAGCCTGAACACGCAGTATGGCGTACGTGCTCCGGGTAATCGGAAGATCTTCATTCAGCTCGACCCGGACGAGAATATTCCGCCGATCTTGGGGATCGAAACGGATGGTGGAGACCTTGCCGGCATTCACACCGCGGAAAAGCACCGTGGACTCCGGATTAAGCCCGGAAACCGATCTCTGGGTGACGACGTAATAGCTCTTATACTCTTCGCCGTAATTGCCCAGCCACATGGCGGCGATAACCGAAGCCGCACCCAAAATGATTACGAACAATCCCGTCAGGAACGCGTAGGTTTCTCTACCCATATCAGCCGATCCGCTCGAAGACCCGATGGCCGCGCTTGCCGTGAAAATAATGTCGGGCAAAGGGATGCTCGGAATCCAGCGCATCCTCAACCGGACCGCACACGACTAGGCGCTGGTCGGCCAATACGCCGACTTTCGTGCACAAGTCTCTTACCGTATCCAAATCGTGGGTCACCATGACTACCGTAAAGCCGAGCTCCCGATGCAACCCGCCCAAAAGATCGACAAATTCTTCACTCAACACGGGATCGAGTCCCGATGTCGGCTCGTCGAGAAACAATAATTCCGGCTCCATCACCAGCGCCCGCGCCAACGCGACACGCTTGATCATGCCGCCGGACAACTCGGCCGGCATCAATGAGCCGTCGCTTGCGGTCAATCCCACCATCGTAAGCTTCATGCGCACCAAATGACCGATGAGATCTTCATCAAGGACACGAAATTCACGCAAGGGAAATGCGATGTTATCGAAAACGCTTAGGGCGCTGAACAAAGCCCCTCCCTGAAACAGCACGCCGCAACGGTTGCGAAGCTGTTGATGCCGTTCAGCCGCGACGTCTTGCAGACACTCGTCGAAAAGATGAACTCTGCCACGGGTTGGCTCCTGAAGCCCGATCATTTCGCGCATCAGCAGCGTTTTTCCGCTCCCCGAACCGCCGACCAAACCGAAAATTTCACCCCTGCCTAACGACAAACTGATGTCCCGATGTACCACGGTTTTTCCGAAACAGGTCCAAATCTGTTCCATTCTGATGACGGCATCGTTCATTATTACAGGCCTACCTCACGGAACAGGATCGCGAAAACGGCGTCAATCAATATAACCAGAGTAATCGATGCGACCACCGAACGCGTGGTTTCGTTGCCCAAACTCTCGGTGTTCGGTTCTATGCGCAACCCGAAATGACAAGCTAACAGTGCGATAAACAGTCCGAACACCGCTCCCTTGCCGAATCCGATAGCGAAATTGGCCACCGGCACCGCATCGGGCAAACTCATGAAGAACTGATAATAACCGACCCTCAATTCGAAATGAGCCGCGATCGCTCCGCCGATCAATGCGACCGTATCGGTCCAGACGACCAGGAGCGGCAAGGCGATCGTTAGCGCGACGACTTTAGGTAAAATCAGGCGTAGCGAACGGGAAATACCCAGCGCCTCAAGCGCATCCAGTTCCTGGGTCACCCGCATCACACCGATACGCGCAGTCATAGCCGATCCCGAGCGTCCAGCCACGAGAATGGCAGCGAGCAGTGGACCAAGCTCCCGGATAATGCTCAGCCCAAGTATGTTGACGATGTAAATCTGAGCGCCGAAGGTTTGCAGTTGCAGCGATGAGAGATAGCTGACCACAATCCCGATGAGAAATCCGACCAAGGCGGTAATACCCAGGGCCCGTCCCCCGGTCTCATGAATGGCCGCTGAGATTTCCCGCCACGGCACGTCCCGAGGATGGCGCATCAAATGTCCCACATCCAGTATGAATTGCCCGAATATCGAGACGAGCTCTAGGAAATGCTCCGCCGCGCCCGCAAAGATCCGGCGAATATGCTCGCGGACGGGCTCTACACGCCGGCTTATCGGTTCAGAGGAGATTGCGGACCAATTCTGCAAACGGGCAAAAGTGGACTCCTGCTCGGGGCGCAAATGCAGCTTGCCTGGCAACTGTCCACCCCAGGCCCGCCAAAGCAAAAAGGCCCCGGCACTATCCAAGGCCGTAACGTCGCGGATGTCCCACTCGTTCGCCGCATCGCGGGCATGGCCCTGAAGTGCATCGAGAAGACGCGGTCCTTCTGCCGCCAGACCACGCAGATTCCAACTGCCCTTCAGTGTAAGGATGTTACGACCGGATGCCGTCCTTTCTTCGATGGACGGCTGGAGTGCCCTGTCGGGCGACTGCTCTATCATAGGGGATATTCAAGCGCCTTTAGCCATCACGGACAAGGCGGCTGACGGGTTTTTTGGGCCGTACGGATATCTCCGCGATTTTTACGAGCGCTTGTCAGAGGGTACAACGCCGCTTCAGGATCACGCGGGCCGCCCCGGTCTGTCCCCAAATACCCGCATCAAACTCGAGATGATTGCGAGCGTTGCGAGATAGAAGAGAATCTGCATGCCATCCGGTCGGGAGACATAGCCGATCAGGGTATGCAAAACTTGACCGATCAAACTGTCCTCGGACAGCCAATTGGACGTATTCCACACCTCGCGGCCCAAAGGCGGAAGCAGGTCGGCCTGTACCAGATAGGCCGCTCCCTGCGAAGCCAACCCAGCCGCCAAAAACAGAATAAGCCAACTGGTCACCTTAAACAGGTAACGCGTGGGAATGCGCAGCAAGCCGTAGTACATCGCCAGGCCTACGGCGGTGCCCAGGGAGATGCCAACGACTCCACCCGTCAGCATAGATCCCGTGTTACTTTCATCCGCTGACGCGATTCCATATAAAAAAAGAACGACTTCCGAACCTTCCCGCAGCACCGCTAGCCCGACCACGACCGCCAGAGCATAGAGGGGCCGGTCACCCGACAACACAGCTTTTCCCACCCGGCTCATTTCCTGCGCGAGTTCCCGTCCGTGGCGCTGCATCCAGACGTTGTGCCAGCCGAGCATCACGACCGCAGTGAACAACACGACCGCATTGAAAAGATCCTGTCCGACGCCGGATGCGGCTTCGGCGATGCTGCCCGCGAAAGCCGCGACCAGACAGGCAGTCACCAGCCCACCACCGACGCCGCCCCATACCCACCAACCGCGCGCGGCGACGCCGCGGCTCGCCGCCATGACAATGCTGATCACGAGCGCGGCCTCGATGACCTCTCTGAATACGATGATTGCAGTGGCTAACATGTTCTTAAGATGTTCTTAAGGTGATACCTTTTTACTTTGCAACAATGCGCCCTTTGGCGGATTCTTCGTGAAATTCCCCAAAAAATTCATAAGTACCCGGATCGAGCGGCCCGACCGATACAGTTGCCTGACTTTTGCCGGGAATGATCTTTTCCCTTTTTAATGACCGGCTTTCGAATTCCTCGGGAGTCGGATCTTCATTCTTGACGATCAGCTTGATTTTCTGGCCTGCGGGCACCTCAAGCTCGACGGGTTCGAAACGATGCTCCTTGATCGTCAGCGTATAGGTTTCGGCCGCCGAAACGGAGCCGCAAACCATCAGCCATACGCTCAGTGCTGTAAACCGGGCCGAATGAGTCCTATTCTGCATAATGTTCGGTTCTCCCAAGGTCAAAGGAATGCGTGGATTGCGCAATTGCAACGGTTTTTGCCAAGGCTAAATGATAATGTTTATCAATTGAATAGGCAAACCGGAACGGCTGATTGACCCGCCTCTTTTCCTCGATGAATCCCGCCTCGCAAGCTTGCGAATTCTTCTTGCCTGAATAATGCAGCGGTGATACCTAGGCAACGATAGGGCATGGTGTCTACGATGCCCTGCCATCCGACGATTTTTGGAAATGACGCCATGCCCCGTTATATCGCCGCCATCGATCAAGGCACCACCAGCACCCGCTGCATTATCTTCGATCACAGCGGACGTGCGGCGGCGATGGCCCAGGCGGAACACCGCCAGATCTACCCGCGCCCGGGCTGGGTCGAACATGATCCATTGGAAATTTGGCGGAACACCCAAAGTGTAATTGCCGAGGCGCTTCGAAACGCGGAGATAGAACCCCAGGAAGTCGCGGCTCTCGGAGTGACCAATCAGCGCGAAACCGTAGTTGTTTGGGAGAAAGCCACCGGGAAGCCGGTTTACCCCGCTATCGTTTGGCAAGACACGCGCAGCGCTGAAATCTGCGAGGAGCTTTCCTTGGAAGGCGGACAGGATCGATTTCGTGCTAACACCGGGCTGCCGGTCGCCACCTATTTCTCGGGGCCCAAACTTCAATGGCTGCTGGATAACGTAGAGGGGACCAGGATACGGGCCGAACGCGGCGAGTTGCTGTGCGGCACGATCGATAGCTGGTTGATTTGGAATCTGACCGGCGGCAAGGACGGAGGCATCCACATCACCGATGTGACCAATGCCTCGCGCACGCTGCTGATGAACCTCAAAACTCTGGCCTGGGATGAGGAGCTACTCGCCGCCATAAACGTGCCGCGCTCCATCCTGCCGGCAATCCGTTCGTCATCCGAAATTTACGGCGTCGCGAAAGGGGCTCTCGCCGGCATTCCGGTGGCCGGCAACCTGGGCGATCAGCAGGCCGCGTTATTCGGGCAAACCTGCTTCGACACGGGCGATGCAAAAAACACCTATGGAACCGGATGCTTCATGCTGCTGAATACCGGCCATCCGGTGCAGTCACGGCATGGGCTCCTCACTACGGTGGCTTACCGGATCGGCAACGCTCCCCCTGCCTACGCCCTCGAAGGTTCGATCGCCGTGGCCGGAGCGCTCGTTCAATGGCTGAGGGACAATCTGGGGTTCATCCAGACCTCGGCGGATGTCGAAGCCCTGGCCAATACAGTCGAGGACAACGGCGGAATCTATCTAGTGCCCGCCTTTTCGGGACTTTTCGCTCCCCATTGGCGCAGCGACGCCCGGGGAATAATTGTCGGATTGACCCGTTATGCAAACAAAGGCCATTTTGCCCGAGCCGCACTCGAAGCCACTGCCTATCAGACCCGTGAGATACTCGACGCGATGCGCCAGGAAACGGGACTGGAGCTGGATACGCTCAAGGTGGACGGCGGCATGGTGGTCAACGAGACCCTCATGCAGTTTCAAGCGGATATACTCGGTGCCCCGGTCATCCGCCCCATCGTGACCGAAACGACGGCCCTCGGAGCGGCTTACGCCGCGGGTCTCGCCATAGGTTTCTGGCGCGACTTCGAGGAGCTTCGTGATCTGTGGGGAAAAGACAAGGAATGGCGCCCGCGCATGTCGCCGGAAACCCGAGAGCGGCTTTACGCTAACTGGAAGAAGGCGGTTGCGCGCACCTATGGCTGGCTCGAGTAACCGAAAGTAGCCAGGATCGCCGAGAAGACCCCGTCGCTGGCGTTCGCTGCCGGCGCACTACTCTCCGCCTTTCTCAATCAAGCTCCCACGTTCAGGCTCCGTTCAGGAAAACGGAATGATACTAATCGCGCCTCGTCACAAATGGAGCGAACGCCGTGAACAAAATAAGAACTCTGTTGATTGTGCTGACCTGTGCGACTGCGCTTACTGGTTGCGCATCGACGGGATATCACCCCCATGAGAACTATCCGTATCGTAACACCCTGACCGGTGCCGCGATCGGCGCCGCCGGCGGCGCATTGCTCGGCCACGCCGTGGACGATGGCGGACGAGGTGCGCTCTTGGGCGGCACCGTCGGAGCTATGGTTGGAGGCGCGGCCGGCTATTACATGGATCAGAAGAAAAACCGCGATTCTTACTACGGCCGTCAGCCTAATTACAGCGGTTACAATGACTCATATCGCCCCTCCCCTTACGGAGAACGGGAGCCACGCACTTATCCCTATCAGCACTAAATCATCGGGGATGTTTTTTCGTAGCTGCCGGGAAAGCGTAAAAGACAAGGGAGAACATTTCGAGCTCATACGTTTTTCCCGGCCCGCCAAGGATATAGCGTCCAAACTTTACCGATTCCGTCGTTCCAGAGTCACAAGATGGGTTACGCCGATGAATGGCGTGCCTACCTTGCGGCCGGGGCCGCAGCATCCTGATTTACTGCTCTTTTTGTAGCTTGTCGATCGACTCCTTATCCTGATAGATGACTTTTGGCTCGAAGTAAGCGGCTGGATATCTGGAATCCGCTTGTGGGCTTTCAGCCTTCACCGAAATATCTTCTGCTGCCCCTACAGCCGCCGGGACAATCACCTTTGGTTCGAAGTGATATGCAGGATACTTTGGGTCGTCGTCCGCCGAACTTACCGCAGCAAGCGCCATCAACAATATCGCACCGCCGAAGATAGTTGCAGTTTTCACGATGTTCTCCTTTGTGCCGTCAATCCAGATGCCGATACTATCAACTGATCGAGCATAGCGCGTTAAAGTTTCCCAAATTTTTGAATCTGTTGCCGGTATATCACTGTATTTCAAGTAGTCCGCTGAAACCGCTGTCATCAAAATCCTCCCGTGAAACGCCAAAACGGCTACATCTTGGTGCAATGCCGGACTGATTTGCACCTATTCAAGAAATGAATAGGAAGTATTGCGTCTTGTTTTTAACGATTCTCAAGTAACTCGAGGCTTCTAATGAATGGCATGACTCATGCTCAATTAAGGGCAAGTGCAATTTTCTATCGCTAAAGCTATCCAAGAAAATCAGAGTGGCCACTATTTGTCCGGAGTTGTCTTCACCATCGCCGACTAGAGGTTACGCTCATGAAAACATCCGTAAACACACTTCTGGAACGCAGTCTAACGGCTTTCACATTATGGGGATACGGATGGAAACGAAGAAAACAATCCGACAGCGCTACGTGCCGAATCGAATGGCAAGATCCCATGACAGGATTATGGTATGGCGAACAAAATGCCATGAAGCTTCTTAGGGGGTATGCCCTGGCGGACTATCGCAAGGTGAGTCCCAAGACTGATAACTACCGGTCTTATTTTTAATATCAAATCCCTTTACTTACTCCTCTCGACGTTCTCAAGCTGCCTGACAGGGCAGCTTTTTTATTTGCTCTCGACATTCTAGGCGGCAGGAAAATCGCTCCCCGTCCAACAAGCCGAGTTGCCTTTTCTTTTATAGTCCCGACTACTCATAGGTCCGTTCGGTTTAAACAACCTCGCAGGAATAGTTCAACCACCTGCTGCGTCCACTGCGCTATTTCATCCCCGGTTGGAGCGTCTTCCAAACCCAGTTGTTGCCGCTGAAACCGTTCGCCGCGGAGAGCGCTGACAAACTGCCCGGCTAAAAATATCGGATCAATGCCTATCACTTGCCCCGACTTCTGGTGCATTGCGAAAAACTGCGCGAGCCGATCCAGGGTGCGCTGCGGTCCTTGTCCATAAAATTCGGCGGCCAATTCCGGAAAGCGATGAGCTTCGGCTATCAATTGCGCACGCAAGCGAATAATCTCCGGACGAGAAAGACGAAAAAGAAAGTGCTTCCCGAATACGATAAGCGTTTCTTCCAAAGGCTTGGCCAAAGCTTGGTCTAACGGCAAGGTCGCTACCAACAGATCGCTGTAGTGGCGAATTACTGCCCCGAACAGATCGGCTTTACCGCCGAATTGGCGGTAAATTGTGCGGAGCGACACACGAGCCTCACGGGCAATAGTTTCTAGGCTGACATTGCCGTAACCTCGCTCCACAAACAGTCGAAGGGCATTATCTAGGAGTTGATCGCGTCGGATGGCAGATTCACCCTTCCGTGGTCGGCCTATGCGAATCATAGTCTTAACTTTATTCCTTATTTGAATGGACACACACGTCCAGTTTAGCGAAAATAATGAAACGATATCTTACCTTTTCTTTTCGCGCCGTGTCGCTATCTTCGATCGCTCTCCCTTAACACGCCATGCCTATGCCAGTCCCGTTTACATCCGGTAAATCTTTCGGCCCGTTATACCGACCGTACAATTCTCAATCCCAGATGCTCCTCAGAAACGCTACTCTTCGCACCCCGCTGTGGCTGACGCTGTGCGCAGCGATACTTGTACAAATCCTTGGCTGCAGTAAACCCCAGGAGGACAAAGCCACTCCTGCGGCTCAGATGCCTCCGCCGAAGGTGAAGATTGCTCAGCCTCTGCAAAAGGAAGTTTTGGAATGGGACGAGTACACCGGACGCATAGAAGCGATGGAAACCGTGGAGGTCCGAGCGAGGGTCGACGGCTACCTCGACAAGGTGAACTTCAAAGCCGGCGATAAGGTAAAAAAGGGAGATTTGTTGTTTGTAATCGACCCGCGTCCGTACCGGGCTGAACTGAATCGAGCGGAAGGGGAGCTCGAACGGGCCAAGGCGCGGCTCGAACTGGCGAAAAACGATTTGAAACGCGCGGAACATCTGCGGCGGTCGAAAGCCATTTCCGAAGAAGAATACGACGCCCGGAGCAAGGGACAACGAGAAGCATCCGCTGCCGTTCGGGCGGCCGAGGCGTCTGCCCAAATGGCCAGGCTGAACCTGGAATTCACCGAGGTGCGAGCACCTATCAGCGGGCGGATTGGGCGCGAACTTGTTACCCAGGGCAACTTGGTGAACGGTGGTGGCGGCGACGGGACTTTGCTGACGATCATCGTATCGATTGACCCGGTTTATGTTTATGTCGATGCGGACGAACGGGCGGTACTCAGGTACCGGCGCTTGGCCGAAGCCGGCACACGGGCCAGTGCTCGCGCAACGCGAATTCCCGCTAAATTAGCGCTTATCGATGAATCCGATTTTCCTCACGACGGCTACATCGATTATATCGAGCCCCGTATGGACCCCAGCACTGGAACCTTGCGGGCCAGAGGGGTTTTCCCCAATCCTAATGAGCTCTTGAGCCCCGGATTCTTTGGCCGACTCCGCGTACCCGGAAGCCCGCCATACCAAGGTCTTCTAATTCCCGATAGGGCCATTGGGACCGATCAAGGCCAGAAGTTCGTCTGGATTACGAAGGACGACGGCTTGGCCGAATACCGGCGAATTGTCCCCGGTGCTGCCGTTGGCCAGATGCGTGTAGTTTCCGAAGGGCTACAGCCCGGAGAGTGGGTAGTTATCGAAGGCATCCAAAAAATACGGCCCGGCACCAAAGTACAAGGGGAGCGAATCACGCTTTCCGAGACTAGCGGCACTTAATCAGAGACGCGGCGTCCGACCATGACGAGATTTACTCATTTTTTCATCGATCGCCCCATCTTCGCGTCGGTGCTTTCCATACTCATCGTTCTCATTGGAGGACTGGCCGCACTTAGCCTGTCCATTGCCCAATACCCCGAGATCGCACCGCCCAATGTCGTCGTGCGCGCGACGTATCCGGGCGCGAATGCGAAAGTGCTGGCCGAAACGGTAGCGACGCCCATAGAGCAGGAAGTCAACGGCGTCGAGGACATGTTGTACATGTCGTCCCAGTCCACTAACGACGGCGTCATGCAGCTGACCATCACCTTCAAACCGGGCACCGATCTCGATAAATCGCAGGTACTCGTGCAGAACCGGGTGGCTCTGGCCGAACCGCGGCTGCCGGAAGAAGTGCGCCGGCAGGGCATCACCGTGCGCAAACGCAGCCCCGATCTGAGCCTGGTAGTAAACCTGATCTCTCCCGATGGACGCTATGACAGCGTCTATCTCAGCAATTACGCCCTGCTACAGATCCGGGACGCCTTGGCTCGCCTGCCCGGCGTCGGCGACATCGTCTTGTTTGGCGGCCGCGAATACAGCATGCGGATCTGGCTGGACCCGGAAAAGGTAGCGGCCCGCAATCTGACGTCCGCCGATGTTGTGCAGGCGATCCGCGAGCAGAATATCCAGGTGGCGGCCGGCGTCGTCGGACAACCGCCTACGCCGGGCGGAATAGATTTCCAGCTCACCGTCACCACCATGGGACGCCTGACGGATGAGAGCCAATTTGGCGATATCATCATCAAGACGGGGCAGGACGGCCAGGTGACACGGCTCAGGGACGTGGCACGGATCGAACTCGGGGCCAAAGATTACAGCTCTGCGCTCAACCTGGACGGCAAGCCGACCGTAGGCTTAGCCATTTTCCAGCTGCCGGGCTCCAATGCCATCGACACCAAGAAGGCGGTAGTGGACGCCATGGAGAAGCTCAAGGAGCGCTTCCCCGAGGGGCTCGATTACCTCATGGTCTACGACACCGTAGTATTCGTTACGCAATCCATCGCAGCGGTGGTGGAGACTCTCTTCGAGGCGATTCTGCTAGTCGTAATCGTGGTGCTGGTGTTCCTGCAGAACTGGCGGGCCACCATCATCCCGTTGCTGGCAGTGCCGGTATCGCTCATCGGCACCTTCGCGGTCATGGCGGCCATGGGACTCTCACTGAATACTCTTTCCCTGTTCGGCCTGGTCCTCGCCATCGGTATCGTGGTGGACGACGCCATCGTGGTCGTCGAAAACGTGGAACGGAACATCGCCCTCGGTCTCCGGGCTCGGGAAGCGACCCGGCGGGCCATGGAAGAAGTAGTCGGCCCCATTATCGCGACAGCGCTGGTCCTGGTTGCTGTCTTCGTGCCGACGGCCTTCATCACCGGCGTATCGGGGGCTTTTTACAAGCAATTCGCCTTGACCATATCGGTGTCGACTGTTATTTCCGCATTCAACTCGCTTACCTTGAGTCCGGCTCTTTGCGCCCTGCTCCTGGATCGGGCCCATGGCAACAAAGATTGGTTCACACGTCAATTCGACCGGCTCTTTGGCTGGTTTTTCCGCGGCTTTAACCGGGTTTTCGGTGCCCTCAGCGAGGGCTATGCGCGCCTGGTGGGCCGATTGATCCGCATCACGGCCGTGGTGCTGGTGCTCTACGTAGCGCTCAACGGCCTTAATTTTCTGGCTTTCGCCAAGGTGCCGACCGGATTCATCCCGCAACAGGATCAAGGCTATCTGATCCTGTATGCGCAGCTCCCGGATGCCGCGTCGCTGGAACGCACCGACGCGGTGATCAAGCGAGCCACGGAAATCATCATGAAAACCGAAGGCGTCACTCACGTAAATTCATACACCGGATTTTCGATCCTGGCCGGAACCAGCCAATCCAACGCCGGCACCATGTTCGCCCGCCTCGCCCCGTTCGAAGAACGGGCCGGCCATCCGGAGCTATCCGGGGAAGCAATTATAGGCACGCTACGTCAGAACCTCGCGGGGATAGAGGATGCCCATATTGCCGTGTTCGCGCCGCCGCCGGTTCGCGGTCTCAGCTCGGTGGGCGGTTTCAAGCTGCAAATCCAGGATCGGGCCAATGTCGGCTCGGAGGAATTGCATCGTGTCGCGAACGAAGTCATCGCCAAGGGCAATCAACAACCTGGACTGGTCGGCCTGTTCACGAGCTTCCGGTCCAGCGTGCCGCAGGTCTACGTGGACGTAAACCGGACCCAGGCCAAGTCGCAGGATGTCCCTCTGGGCAGCGTCTTCGACACACTCCAGATTTATCTCGGCTCACTGTACGTCAACGATTTCAACCTTTTCGGCAGAACCTATCAGGTAACGGCGCAAGCCGATTCGCAGTTCCGGCTGAAGCCCTCGGACATCGCCGATCTCAAAACCCGTAATCGCGACGGCGAGATGGTTCCACTCGGCACCTTGGTGGACATTCGCGAATCGGTCGGACCGGACAAGGTGGCTCGCTACAACATGTACCCGTCCGCTGAAATCAACGGCACCACCCTGCCCGGCGTCAGCTCGGGTCAAGCCATCGCCCTGATGGAGCAGGTGGCGAAGCAAGAGCTCCCTTCAACCATGGGTTTTGAATGGACCGAACTCAGCCTGCAGCAGATTCTCGCCGGCAATACCGCCATGCTCATATTTCCGTTGAGCGTGATCTTCGTGTTCCTGGCCCTGGCCGCGCAGTACGAGAGCTGGTCGCTGCCGTTCGCCATCATCCTCATCGTGCCCATGTGTCTCTTGAGCTCTATGACCGGCATTTGGCTCCGCGGCATGGACAACAATATTTTCACCCAGGTCGGCTTTATCGTCTTGGTCGGGCTGGCGAGCAAGAATGCGATTCTTATCGTCGAGTTCGCCCGGAATCTCCAGGATACCGGCAGGGACCGCTACCAAGCCGCCATTGAAGCGGCGCGTCTGCGTCTTCGGCCGATCTTGATGACCTCCTTCGCATTCATTCTCGGCGTATTTCCGCTGGTCATCTCCAGCGGTGCGGGCGCGGAGTCCCGGCGAATACTCGGAACCGCGGTCTTCAGCGGCATGCTGGGCGTCACTTTCTTCGGCTTGCTGCTGACGCCGGTGTTCTACGTCGTCATGCGGGGTTTGGTCGAGCGCCGCCAGCGGCGACGGTCCGAGCCTTCTCCCGCTGAAATTCAAACGACGTCGAACAACAGTCCCTAATTTCGTAAGAATCGATATGTCTAAACCCTGCTCCACCGTTCGGCCCAAGCGGTTTGCTTCCGTGGGCACCCTTCCCGCCCGCCTTCGTAATGTCGCCCCGATGACTCTCGCCGCGGTTCTCTCCGCCTGTGCGGTCGGACCCGATTATATGAAACCGGAATCCGCTCCGGGACCGCAGTTCGCCAACACCGTGCTTCCCGAATTCAAGCGCGACGGCATCGAGGTGGCGTGGTGGAAGCAGTTCGGCGATCCCGTGCTGTCGGACCTGATTGATCGGGCGGTGAAAAACAACCGGGATCTCAAGACGGCCGAGGCGAATCTCCGCGTTGCGCGCGCGCTCTACCTGGAAGCCGGGCTGGATCTCCTCCCCACCATAACCAGTCACGCCAATTACACGACGCAAAAGCGAAGTTTCGACGCAATGAACCGTCGGACCTTCGCGCCGCGCGAGCTTGAGCTCTTCAACGTCGGTTTCGACGCTTTTTGGGAATTGGACATATTCGGCCGGATACGACGTAACGTCGAAGCGCGCGATGCCGAGGTGGACGCCGCGGAAGCCGATCTGCGCGACCTACTCGTCATCGTCATTTCCGAGGTGGCGCGCAACTACCTCGAGTTGCGGGGCATGCAAAATCAACTGAATGTCGCCCAAAAAAACGCTGACAATCAGGCCGCCACGTTGGAATTGACCGAGGCTCGGCTGGAAGCCGGCCGCGGCACGGAACTGGACACCTCGCGAGCCAAGGCTCAACTCGACTCCACGCTGGCGACGATTCCGCCGATTCAAACCAGGATTCGGGAAAACATTCATCGCCTCAGCGTGCTGATCGGTCAGCTTCCGGACACGCTATCGAGCCGCCTGTCCGAGCCCGCGCCGATGCCCACGATTCCCGAAACGATCGATATCGGCAATCCAGCCGATCTCCTGCGACGGCGCCCCGATATCCGCGTCGCTGAGCGTAGTCTGGCCGCGGCTACCGCCGGAATCGGCGTTGCCACGGCCGATCTTTTCCCCCGAGTGACCTTCAACGGTACGATCGCGCTGGAAGCCCGCACCCTTTCGGGCCTCGGCGCTGCCGGCTCGGAAGCTTTTTTCGCCGGGCCCCGCATCTCCTGGGCATTTCTCGATTTGGGACGCGTCCGTGCCCGCATCAAGGCGGCGGACGCCAACGCAGAAGCCAATCTCGCGAGTTATGAGCAAACCGTACTCACGGCGCTCGAGGAAACCGAAAACGCGCTGGTGAATTACAACCGGCAACGCGCCCGGCGTGACTTGCTGGCTTCAGCCTCAACAGCCAGCGTACGGGCACATCAACTTGCGCATCTGCGTTTCGAAGACGGCATTACGGATTTTCTCACCGTGTTGGATGTCGAACGCCGCTTGCTCCTGGATCAGGAACAACTGGCCCTAAGTCAGACTAACACGGCAACGAGTCTGATCGCGCTCTATAAGGCTCTCGGCGGCGGCTGGGAAATTTACGCAGCAGATCGGAATGCCGCCGCTAACACGGTTCCCGTATTATCGGATTAAACGGATCGTCGGGGCGGATAAGGTAGTACGCGCTTGCCCAAGCGCTTAACCATAAGCCTGATTTATCCAAAACCTAAATTTATTCAATTTTTACATGTGAATACTCGGGCCTAGACTTCCTACTAAGAGATCATGTTATCGCTTTACCCATCTTTGAACGGAGGACTAGCCGTCAAGTCCCGCCTGTTTATAAACCTTCTTGCGAAAGAGATGGGGATGGGAGGTTTGCCAGTTTTTGAGAGCTTGAACGGGGGTGAGATGGCCCAAGGCCCGCTGTGGGATGTGCTGGTTGTAGAGGGCGACAAGCGGTGCAAGGTGGTTTCCAAATCCGCCGTGGCGTCGAAGCGATGGGTTTGCAGGACCTCCTCGATCCGCCCGTTGAAGCGTTCCACCATGCCATTGGTTTGGGGCCGACGAGGCGGGATCAGGCGGTGTTCGATGGCCTGTTCGGCACAGAGTTGGTCGAACTCATGAGCGCCCGAGGGTTGCCGGGTACGGGTCAGGAAGCGGTCGGTGAACTCCGAACCATTGTCGGTCAGGCACTTCTGGATGCGGAACGGGGCGGCCTGAATCACGGCTTTGAGGAACGCCTTGGCGGTCAGGGCGGTGCGGTTGGGCTTGAGGGCGATATAGACCCAGCGGGTGGCGCGGTCGATGGCGACGAACAGGTGGCGGCGCGGCTCGCCGTCGATGGCCGGGAGGTATTTGACATCGACATGGATGAAGCCGGGTTCATACGCCTTGAACGGCTTGATCGGTGTGGGGGCGGGCGTCGGGAGCAGGGCCTTGAGGGAGGCGATGCCGTGACGCCGCAGACAGCGGTCCAGTCCCGAGCGGGACACGGCCGGATGAAGGAACTCCCGCGTGACGGCCAGGAGATCGTCCAAGGGCAGCAGCAGGGCGATCCGCAGATACACCACGATGGCTTCCTGGGCCGGCGTCAGTGTGGTGTGCAGGGAGTGGGGGCGGTGCGAGGCATCCGCGACCGACTCGCGGCGTTTCCACTTGCGGACGGTCGTACGGCTAATGCCATGTTTCTTCGCCAGGGCGCGCTCACTCAGCTCGGAGTCTCGAATCGCCTGCCGCACGGCGGGGGTGGTGCGGGCGTTCTTGTGAAGTTGAATCTGCATCGTGATGAGTCTCAACCGGATGAACCAAAAACTTCACGGAGGACACTCCGTGCCTCGAAGAGAGCATAGCTCCTTCTTGGTAAAGAATCACACGGGACCTGACA
>NZ_DASPLO010000154.1:0-18455 GCF_035627495.1 Methylocaldum sp. | reverse complement strand
CCTTGGGCTGCAACGGATCGAGAAGAAATGGACCATGCCGATCCAGGATTGGAAGCGGGCTTTGAACCACTTCGTGATCCTGCTGGGCGATCGCGTCACCCTATGAACTAATCCCAGTTACACACTTAACTTGACACCCCCGGTCCCCGATTAAGCTGGGATTCCGCAAAGCTGCATCCCAGCCTACGAACTCGGCATTGGCCGAACAGTTCAGCTTCAACCCGTATCGGCTGCCGTTGAGCCGCGGCGCCATACCTATCCACCGGCCGGATACCCGAACCATCCATCGCCCACCCTGCTCATTCAGGTGACACCTTTTTCATTTAGGCGACAGTTCCATGCAACTCCCTTCTTGGAGACAAGTCTCATTAGTCAAGCAAGTGCGCAGCATGGATTCACTTCCGAGGAGGACACCATGAAACGGAACTCGGCACTCTATGGCGCGGCCTTGGGCGCCACGTTGATGTATCTCTTGGATCCCGATCGCGGCCGGTATCGCCGCGCCCTCGTCCGCGATCAGGCGGCGAGTGGCGTGCATCGTCTCGCCGATGCTTTCGAGGTGGCCCTGCGCGACCTCCGGAATCGCTCGGTCGGAGTGGTTTCAGAGCTCAACTCGTGGCTGACGGCGGGTCCGGCACCCGATGAGGTGTTGGTCGACCGGATACGCTCCAACATCGGACGGGTGGTCTCCCATCCCAAAGTCATCGGCGTCAAGGTTCAAGACGGTTTCGTGACGCTGTCCGGTCCGGTGCTGGCCCACGAGCATAAAGCGGTCTACCGGTGCGTGTTGTCGACACGCGGCGTCAGGGGCGTGGACGATCGGCTCGAGGTGCATGAGACCGCGGAGCAGATCCCGGAACTTCAGGGCGGAGTTCCGCGCCGCCGGGTACGGCCCGATATCCTGCAGGAGAACTGGGCTCCGGCCACCCGGCTGATCGCCGGCGCCACGGGGAGCACTCTGGCGATCAATGCCCTCCGGCACGCGAGTCCGCTCACGGCCGCTTTGGGTCTGGCGGGTTCCACCTTGTTCCTGCGGGCGCTGACCAACCGATCGCTCCCGCGGAGGTCCGGCGTCGCCCAAGGCCAGCGTACCGCGGCGATCCAGACGCCCCACCCGGAGACCGGAAACATCCCACGGGCCACCCCTGAACAGGAGGAAGCGCTCCATTAGGTAAAAGCGGTAAGTGCCATGAAAGCCCTCATTCTCAGCACCGATCGTTTCGAAGATGCCGAACTCCTCGTGCCGTATTACCGGCTGAAAGAAGACGGGATTCCGGTCGAGATCGCTTCCGACAAGACCGGGAAGATCGTCGGCAAGCACGGCTATGAGGTGGCGGTCGACAAGACACTGGCAGACATCACCCCGGAGGACTACGACATCCTCATTCTTCCCGGCGGCAAAGCTCCGGCCGCGCTGCGGCAGGAACCCTCGGCCTTGGCGATCGCCAAATCATTCATGCAGCGCCATCGGCCGGTGGCCGCCATTTGCCATGGTCCGCAGATCTTGATCTCGGCCGGCGTGCTGCAAAACCGGCATGCCACCTGTTATCGCGCCGTGGCCGAGGAAATGAAGGAAGCCGGCGCCCGCTATGAAGACCGAGAGGTCGTCGTCGACGATAACCTGGTGACATCGAGACAACCCGCCGACCTCCCGGCGTTCATGCGGGAATTCATGAAACTCCTGAAAAGTTCGTCTTCTCGTTGAAATGAAAACCATCGAAAACAGAGGAAACCATGAGTACCGAACACGCTCGTCTGCAGGAACTCCAAGCGCAATTGGAGGTATGGCAAGCGGAACTCGACCAGTTGGAAGCTTGGCCCATAACACGGCTTGAGCAAAAAGAACGGATCGAAGCGCTACGGGCAAAACTGCAGGCGGGGATGGAACAACTGAGCGAGTGGCGTGACGGCCGCCGCCTGGAAATACCTTAAGGAAGCTCTGATTAAGTCCTTCGACAGGCTCAGGACGAACGGTAACGTATTGATTCCGTTCGTGGTGAGCTTGTCGAACCATGAACGGAATCCACTTGTTCAGAGCCTCCTTAAGGCAGATCCGCCGGAGAGCAGGAACCAAACAGGACTATTGCGCTATCGGTGAATCCGCCGTGTTTTCTCTCTCGCTTTCGAGAGAGGGGGTAAAGCCGAAATAGCCAATCGAAGAGATCGTTATGGAAATACTTTTCGAAAACCGCACCGACGCCGGGCGCCGATTGGCGCAAGCCTTGGGCGCTTATGCCGGCCGTTCCGACCTGATCGTGCTCGCCCTGCCCCGCGGGGGGGTACCGGTGGCGTACGAAGTCGCCCGTACTCTGAATGCGCCTTTGGACCTCTTGATCGTGCGCAAGTTGGGCACGCCCGGCAATGAAGAGTTGGCGATGGGCGCGATCGCCAGCGGAGGCGTCTCCGTGCTGAACCGGGAGGTGGTGTCGGGATACCGGATCAGCGACGCAACCATCGAGGCGGCCACCGCGAAAGAGCGGCGGGAATTGGAGCGTCGCGAACGCCTTTATCGCGGCGATCGCCCGTATCCCAATCTCGAGAACCGCTGCATCATCGTGGTGGACGACGGCATCGCCACCGGAGCGACCATGCGGGCCGGCCTCGCGGCCCTGCGCCAACGAAACCCGGCCCGCACCGTGGTCGCCGTGCCGCTGGCGCCGGTGGAAACGGTGGCACACTTGCGCACCGAAGCCGACGATGTCGTCTGCCTGACTACTCCCATGCCGTTTTTCGCTGTCGGCCAGGGATACCGGGATTTTCCCCAGACTTCCGATGACGAGGTCCGGGAACTCCTGGCCCGCGCCTGGGGCGAAGCACCGGATTAAACAGGCTTCATTGACAGAGAGATAAGGATATGGATCGCAGCAAACCCTCGGATTCCATCGAATTCCCGGCAGGCCCGGCCGGCGTCTCGCTGTCCGGCTCGCTGTTCATGCCGGACCGGTCCCTCGGTCTCGTGGTCTTTGCTCACGGCAGCGGAAGCAGCCGGTTCAGCCCGCGCAACCGCGCCGTGGCCGATTTCCTCAATCGCGCCGACCTCGCCACGCTGCTGTTCGATCTCTTGACCGCCGAGGAAAACGACGTCGACCAATACACCCGCCAATTCCGATTCGACATCGGCCTCCTGACCGAGCGACTGGTGGGCGCGATCGATTGGGTCAGCCGTTACGAAGTGACTATCGGGCTCCCTATCGGACTGTTCGGCGCCAGCACCGGCGCCGCGGCGGCGCTCCGGGCGGCGGCTGAACGCCCCGAGCAGGTCGCTGCCGTGGTTTCGCGGGGCGGCCGGCCGGATCTGGCGGAGGAGCGATTGCCCGAAGTTCGGGCGCCCACGCTCCTGATCGTCGGCGGCGACGACGACGTAGTCATCGAACTCAACCGTCTGGCGGCCGAGCGCCTGAATGCCGTGCACCAGCTCGAGATCGTCCCCGGCGCGACCCATTTGTTCGAGGAACCCGGCACGCTGGAGCGGGTGGAGGAACTCGCCCGCGACTGGTTCTTGAGGTATTTCCGCCGATGAACCGCGGCCCGCTTCGGTTGTTCGCCCTGAGCGAAAGCCGCGAGCTGGGGGAGAATATCGGCCGCGCGATGGGCTCGGCTCTGGCCGAGGTCGACGAGAAGGACTTCGAGGACGGCGAACACAAGGCGTATCCGGCGGAGAACGTCCGGGGCTACGACGTATTCGTGGTGCAATCGCTGTACGACGAGCCCGGCAAGAGCGTCAACGACAAGCTGTGCCGACTGTGGTTCTTCATCGGCGCGCTGAAGGATGCGTCCGCCGCATGCGTGACCGCGGTCGTGCCGTACCTGGCTTATGCGCGGGCCGACCGGAAAACCCGGCCCCGCGAGCCGGTCACCCTCCGCTATGTGGCGCAACTGTTCGAGGCGGCGGGCGCGGACCGCGTCATCACGCTCGACGTGCACGATCTGGCGGCCTTTCAGAATGCCTTCCGCTGCCGGACCGATCATCTCGAAGCCGGGAAGCTTTTGATCGAGCATTTCGCGTCGCGGCTCCAAGGCGAGGTGGCCGTGGTCTCGCCCGACGTGGGCGGGCTGAAACGCGCGGAGAGCTTCCGCCGCAGGCTGGCCCGGCGGCTCGGCGCCAGCGTCGGCAGCGCCCTCATGGAAAAATACCGCAGCGATGAAACGGTGAGCGGTGCGATTCTGGCGGGAAATGTGCGCGGCAAAACGGCCCTCATCGTCGACGATCTGATCAGTACCGGCGGCACCGTGGCGCGCGCCGCCCGCGTCTGCCGCGAACAGGGTGCCGTAGCCGTGCACGTCGCCGCAACCCACGGGCTGTTCGTTGGCGAGGCCGCGGACGTCGTGGCCGATCCCGCCCTGGACAGCCTAGCGATCACCGACAGCGTTCCGCCCTTCCGGCTTCCTCCGGAACCGGCACACACCAAGCTGACGCTCATCCCGATCGCCCCGCTGTTCGCGGAAGCCATCCGGCAGATCCGCATCGGCGGTTCCGTCAGCGGGTTGATGGAAGATTGAGAGGGCGGAGCGCCCAAATGCCGGGAACGGCTATCTCCCTTTCGACGGGCTCAGGACAGGCTTATCCCGGCCTACAAAAGCTACATCGATTGAATGAGGCGTTATCGTAGATACCGGAATAAGCGTCAGCGTTTCCGGCATTTGGATACTGACGAAGCTTTCGTAGCAAGGCCCGAGCGGGATCGATCAGTCCGAATCCCGAATCAATGTTTGCCGCCTTTATGGCCGCCTTTGCGCATCGGCTCGTGATCTTCCTCCTTTCCGCGACCGCTTCCACCCGGTTTTTTACCGCCGCCGTGAACTTTGTTCACCGTGGCCCAAGCGCGACGCTCGGCTTCCTCTTCGGAGACCCCGCGCGACTCGTAACCCTCCTCGATATGCTGTGCCTGCCGCTTCTGCTTATCGGTGTACTTTTCTTTATTTCCTCTGGCCATGGCCTGTGTCCTCTACATCGCTGTTGATCCTGGAATCAGTCGAACCTTTGTGGACCTTAGACCCGCGCGGGGATCACGAGTTTGGCCGATACGATGAATATGGTAGCGGCGCCGGTCGCGAACGAGGCGGCTCTATTGGCGGCACGAAAACGAAGCTCATCAGCGCACCCGCTGCTCCAAGCGGCGCAGAATGCCGTCGGGTTCAGCCACCGCCGTGCTGGCGATGGCATCCGCGCGCGCCTGGGTATCCGCAACCGCGTAAATCCGCAGTTCGTCGGCGTTGCCGGAAGGCCGCAGATGGGCCACGTCCCCGTTGTCAAAGCGGATGCGCACGCCATCGATAAAGTTGAGGGCGGTAATGGCACCGAATCCCAGATCCGCTGTAAAGAAACCCGCCAGTTCCTGCCGAATCGCTTCGAGCGCCCGAAGCTCCGTATCCTTGGCTTCGAGTTTCCGGCCCTCCGTGCTCAGCACCGAGGTGCCGCCGGGCGAGAACTGCGCTTCGCCGACGTTCCGATTGGCGGGCGAGAATCGCCTGACGATTTCGAGGCCGACCGGCCTTGGGAACTGCTTGAGCAGTGCGGCGCGGCTGTAGCGTTTGGGCAGCGAAGCGAACAGTTCGGTCAGCCTGAGTCCCTGCTCGCGGCCGGCACGGAGCACCGTGAGGATGGGCAGGACCGCGTCCCGCGTGGGCAGCACCTTGAGGGTCTTGCCGTTTCTGAGGATGTCTGAGCCGGTCAGAAACCCGCCGTTGGCTTCCCAGCCGCAGATCGCCCGCTTGCCGCGAGCGCGCGCGGCCTCCATGCCGGCGATGACGAACGGCGAGCCGATACGCGTCTTGGGCTCGGTGATGTCCTTGAGCTTGCCCCGGTCGATGGCGTCGTTGCAGCTGATCGGCACGACCACGGCATCCGCCCCGAGGTATTCCGCCGCGATCATCCCCACCAGATCGCCCCCGAAAAAGCGCACGGCGGAGGTTTCGGCATCCACGCCGAGAATCAGCGGCCGATCGCTGTCGCCGTCGGTGGAGACGACGGCATCAATCCGACCGTGCTGCGCGACGGCTTCGTCGAATAGTGTCTGGATGGCCGCCAGTTGTTCCGCGTCGATGTTTTCGGTGTCGATGGGGACGAAGGTTTCGCTGCGGCCGGCGACGACGACCTCGGCGCCTAGCCTGCGCAGAATCTCGACCAGAAGATCCCGCCCGACCGCCGAATGCTGGTAGACCAGGAGGCGCAGTCCTTCTAGCGACGCGTCGCCGAAGAAGTCCGTGTAGCGCCGAATATACGCGACAGCGGCCTCGCCGCTTTCGACGGAGAGTTCGAGATGGCCTGCCTTGAAAAGGCCGTGCTCATCGAACAGCGAATCCGCAAAAGGCTGGCCGTAGAGTCTCGCCCGCACCTCCCGCACCTTTTCATTGATGGGTTGCTCATGATGTTTCAGCAATTCCCCGCGCGAGGTGTTGGTCTTGTAGCCGTTGCGGTCGAACGGGATGTGGCTGCCCGTCACCATGATGCTGCCCTTGCCCCGCGACACGGCATAGCACGTCAGCGCGGGCGTCGGGATGCGGCCCAGGTTCATCGGCTTCATGCCGGCGGTACGGATGGCGCACTCGATGGCCTGGGCAAGCTCCCCGCGCCGGGGTTCCCCATCGATGAAACGGCTGGAACTGGGGCGCAGATCGTAAGCGAAAAAGAATTCCTCGCCGCGCACGATGCCACCCTCGGCAAGCGGCAGCGACTGCAGGTATTCGAGCTCCGCGAGGGCATTGACGAAGACTTCCAACTGGCTGAGGTGAACCAGCAGGCCGCGGCGGCCGCTGGTTCCGAACTGTAGAGCTTGCGGTTCATGCGCCAGCCGGGAATGGAGCGTATCTATTTGAGTCGTATCGGGTGTCATGAGTTGTACTTCGCGTGCATCCAAAGTCAAGAATAACAGGAATGTATACCTTCCCCCGTTTTCCGCCTCGTTGAACCGAAGGCTGCATTAAAGGTACAGCACCGTGTGCGGATATGTATTTCCTCGTATTTTCGTATCGACAGTCCTCGCTTCAACTGCCCATGGGCAAATTCTCCTCATTTCTTTCGGTTACGTCATGCCTTATAACGGCAATCGCGCAGTTCGCGGCATAGGGGAGCGCCTGAGCGGGTCTTTTGAGAGTTATGCGCGAAAGCTGTCGGTGCGGCGTAAAACGAATCGTGGTCCAGGAGAGTCCAAGAAACGCCTGAACGGGAAAAGACACTTGAAAAGTCATGCGCATCTCGGGGCTCGTAAAGCTTTTCGTCCTTATGGCGGTATCGTTCGCCGCATCGGCGAATCGCCTCAACAGTTACGCGTTCGTCAATGACGACGGCTCCTTGAGAATTAGAGGGCAAATCGTTCGGCTATATGGCCTGTCCATTCCACCGACCGCGCGGATCTGCTGGACGTTCATTCGGCCGATCCAGTGCGCGCCCCGCGCGAGCCTGGCCCTGGATTTGAAGATCGGAACCCGGTTCGTCGATTGCGAGACCCTAGCGAAAAACGCGGACGGCTCGCTGACGGCCGTCTGCCGCGTGAACGGTGAAGATCTCGGTGCCTGGATGCTCGCTCAAGGGTGGGCTTTGGCGCTACCCGATGCCCCCGTGGAATATCTCCAATTGGAAGGCATCGCCCGGCAACGGGGCGTGGGAGTATGGGGAATTCCGGTAGACCGCGTTCACCCGCTCGACCGCTAGACGGCCGCTGGTCATTGGCCGGCGCTGTTTGTGTTAACCTGTCCGGGGCCAAGATCTCAGATCAGAGAGAATCCGATTGGGTTCAGCTCTGACCCAATCGATGGATCGACCGTATCGACACAGGAGTCCGTTATGGCGTCTTTTGATCTCGAATGGATACGCTCCCAATTCCCGGCACTCTCTCAAAAAATCGGCGGCTATCGCCCCGTTTTCTTCGATGGACCGGGAGGAACCCAAGTGCCCGGATCGGTGATCGATGCGATGAGCCGCTATCTGACAACATCGAATGCCAATGCGCATGGCGCTTTTGCCACGAGCCGGCGGACCGATGAGCTGATTGCCGCGACTCGCACCGCAGTCGCGGACTTCTTGGGGTGCGATCACGATGAAGTGATCTTCGGCGCCAACATGACCACCCTCACCTTCGCCTTTAGCCGCGCCATAGGTCGCACCTTGAAACCCGGCGACGAAATCATCGTGACGCGGCTCGACCACTATGCCAACGTTTCCCCCTGGTATGCGCTGGAAGAAGTTGGCGTAGTGGTCCGTATGGTCGACATCAATGTGGAAGACTGCACGCTCGATATGAGCGATCTGGAGCGGCAACTTAACGATCGAACCCGGCTGGTGGCCATCGGCTATGCCTCCAACGCCGTCGGCACCATCAACGACGTTGCGGCTGCGGTGCGCCTAGCCCGTGCGGCTGGCGCCCTGGTCTTCGTCGACGCGGTCCATTACGCACCACACGGTCCGATCGATGTGCGCAGCCTTGATTGCGATTTTCTCAGTTGTTCCGCCTACAAATTTTTTGGTCCGCATGTAGGTGTCTTATTCGGCAAACGGGAGCATCTCGCCCGCTTTCACCCTTATAAAGCGCAGCCCGCCCCGGAAGAAATCCCGTCGCGCTGGGAAACCGGAACCCTGAATCACGAGGGTCTGGCGGGGCTGATGGCGACGATCGACTACTTGGCGGAACTCGGGCGGCGCGTCTCGCCCTCGGTTGAAAACCGCCGCATCGCCTTAATAGCGGCGATGGAGGCAAGCCGGGAGTACGAGCGTCATTTGAGCGAACGCTTGATTCCTAGCCTGTTGCAGATACCCGGCCTGACCCTTTATGGCATAAGGGATGCAGCGCGCTTCAACTGGCGGACGCCCACCGTTGCGGTAAGGCTCAAAGGTCAAACGCCTTACGCAACCGCCAAACAATTAGGCGATCGCGGTATTTATACCTGGCATGGCAATTTCTACGCGCTTGGCCTCAGTGAGAGATTGGGCGTCGAATCGAGCGGCGGCTTCCTGCGAATCGGGCTTTTAGCCTATAACACCGACGACGAGATCGATTATCTCTTAACGGCGCTGGATGAGACTAACGCCGCTTCAGCTTGAGGTGTCGAAGCGGCGTGTTCCGGTTTTTCCATTCGAAAAGCGATCGTGGGATGCGGTGAACGAACCGCATCCTACAAAAAACGTCCATCGATAATCCAAAACCGACTTGCTCTTATAAGTCAGTGTTCCATTAACAAGCTTGGAGAAGTCAGAACAAAAACATCCCGGCTGCCATCGCTCTCGGTAACAGGCTGAATGGGGCTGGTATAGTGGAAGAATTTCCGGTCATTAATTAACAAAAGATCTCCGGGATATAGGATTTTGTTGAAAACAGCACTATCCGTTTTGTTTTTGTACAGATGTGTTTCTCCGCCTTGGATGTTTTTTCGATCGATAGAATAGATACAGACAAAATCGGCACCATCGCTATGGATGCCTTCAGGCGCCGGGTTTCCGAAATTATCCAGCGAGCACGTGGTCCGGATCTGATGAACGCCTATTTCAGCACCTAAATCGAGGTCGCAAAAGTCTCGGAATACTGATAAGAGACTTTTGAACATCTCGAAGTTTACAAGTTTCTCATCGAGCTCTGAAAACTCTCTTTTTATACCGCCAACCAAGGGATTATATTCTTTGGGTTGAAAAAGATAGCCGTGTGGCATTTTGATTATTCCATCTCTGGAAACCTTGAACCGCGATAGCCTTCTCAGGCGATAATTGCCTTCGATGTAAGGGTCTACGGGAAGATTGCTAAAGAATGGCTCAAAAGCCTCCGGATTTATGGCGTTTTCCGTCCGCATGACAAACAGAAAACCGAATTCAAATCCAGTCGATCCAAATACTTTTTGCATAGGGCACGCTCTCCATGAGAATGAGGTCTCCCGGTTTATTTTTATGAATTACCGATGACGGTTATGTCATCGTGGAATAGACCAGAGCGCTTACCGTTTTATAGTATGGAATAAGACCGTGATATTTCGATTCACATTGACGCGATCAAACCGGGAGATACTCTCATATAAGAATTGCAACCATAAGGTTACAAACTTCAATTCATACCTGGTAATAGACCAGGCAACAGAACCTATGAAATTTGACCTCTAAAAGTCATAGAAGTTGCAGATCACACGGGGGTTAAAAGAACAGGAGATACCGGCTGCCACGAGCATGAATCAAAGCGTGTCCTCGATTAAGAAAAGCCTGAACAAATCTGAATCGAGCGGCACCGAAAGTATTAGGGGAACTCTGAACAAGTGGATTTCGTTCATGCCCTTCGGCAAGCTCAGGAGAGCGTTCGATAAACTCACCACCAACGAAATCAATCGATTGCCGTTCGTCCTGAGCCTGTCGAAGGACTTAATCAGAGCCTCCTTAGGCAATCGGCTGCTTCGCGTTGCTTTGCGACAAATCTGACCGACGAACTCAAGCCAGCCCCGCGAACACCGTGTTTCGCTGGCACGTAAGGCATATTCCCGCCGTTCTTCAACCAAGTTCGGATAGAATTCGGCGCGGACAAAATAACCGCGTGCCCCGCCACAAGCTACAACACCGCCTAAAGTCACAATGCCCGAACCTACCGACAAATCCCTGGAGTCCTGGATCTGGGACGCCGCCTGTTCCATCCGCGGCGCCAAGGACGCCGCGAAGTACAAGGACTTCATCCTCCCGCTCATCTTCACCAAGCGATTATGCGACGTCTTCGACGACGAGCTGAACCGCATCGCCCGGGAAATCGGCTCGCGGGCCAAGGCGTTCAAGCTGGTGAAACACGACAAGAAATTGGTGCGCTTCTATTTGCCGCTGGAGCCCGAGAACCCGGACGACACCGTCTGGTCGGTGGTCCGCACCCTGTCGGACCGGATCGGCGAACAGCTCACCACCTACCTCCGCGCCATCGCCGACGCCAACCCGCTGCTCAAGGGCATCATCGACCGCGTGGATTTCAATGCCACCACCCACGGCCAGCGCGACCTCGACGACGACCGCTTGTCCAATCTCATCGAAGCGATCAGCGCCAAGCGGCTGGGCCTCTCCGACGTGGAGCCCGACATCATCGGCCGGAGCTACGAATACCTGATCCGCAAATTCGCCGAAGGCTCGGGCCAGAGCGCCGGCGAGTTCTACACCCCCGCCGAAGTCGGCCTGGTCATGGCGCACATCATGGACATCGAGCCCGGCATGGACGTGTACGACCCCTGCTGCGGGTCCGCGGGACTTCTCATCAAATGCGAGCTGGTGCTGCAGGAGACGATGGACCGGCGCCTGCGCCGAAATTTCGCCCCCGCCAAACTCTACGGCCAGGAAAACGAGCCCGGCACCTGGGCCATGGCCAACATGAACACGATCATCCACGACATGGAAGGCAAAATTGAGATCGGCGACACCTTCCGCAGGCCCAAATTCCGCCTGGGCAACCGCCTGCAAACCTTCGACCGCGTGGTGGCCAACCCCATGTGGAACCAGAACGAGTTCAAGGAAAAGGACTACGACGCGGACGAACTGGACCGCTTCCCGAAAGGCGCCGGCTACCCCGGCGGCAAGGCCGACTGGGGCTGGATGCAGCACATCCTCGCCAGCCTAAAGCCCAGCGGCCGCGCCGCCGTGGTGCTGGACACCGGCGCGGCTTCGCGCGGCTCGGGCAACGCCAATTCGAATAAGGAAAAGGACGTGCGCCGCTGGTTCGTGGACCGGGACCTCATCGAAGGCGTCATCTACCTGCCGGAAAACCTGTTCTACAACACCACCGCGCCCGGCATCATCATCGTGCTCGACCGGGCCAAGCCGATCCAGCGCCAGGGCCGGCTGTTCCTGCTCAACGCCAGCCGCGACTTCGTCAAGGGCGACCCGAAGAACTACATTCCGGAAGACGCCATCGCCCGCATTGCCGAAACCTTCCGCCACTGGCAGGAAGTGGACAAATATTCCCGTATCGTCAGCCGCGAGGAAATCGCCAAGAACGACTACAACATCTCGCCGAGCCGGTACATCCACACCGGCGAGGGCGAGGAGTACCGGCCGATTGGCGAGATAGTCGAGGAACTGGAGGCGCTGGAAGAGGAGGCAAACGCAACAAGTAAAAACCTCAAGCTGATTCTAGAAAGGTTGCTTGTCGCATGACTGACGGAAACATCGAATCGATTAGCAATCTACCCGACTCCTGGTCGTTGGTACGTTTAGGCGATATTGCCAAGTCGAAAAGTGGTTTCGGTTTCCCTATTACAAAGCAAGGAAAGAAGGATGGAGAGTTTCCATTCTTCAAGGTTTCAGACATGAACTTGCTGGGAAACGAGAAATTCATGCTCACCAGCAATAACTGGATCGATTCCCTGACTCTGAAGGAGCTGAAGGCGAAAACATTTCCAAAATCGGCAATCGTATTTCCGAAGATTGGAGCAGCGCTTTTAACAAATAAAAAGCGAATTCTGGTACGTGATTCTGTTATCGATAACAACGTGATGGCGGTTGTGGTTAATGATGAAAGTGAATGCCTCCCAAACTATCTTTACCAATGGTTTCTCACTTTAGACTTGGGACGGATTGCCAACCCCGGAACGGTTCCGTCATTGACGGCGCGAAGAGTCGAAGAAATGAAACTCCCACTCCCACCATTTTCCGAGCAGATCAAGATTGCGGGAATTTTGAGTCTGGTACAGCAAGCTATCGAGCAACAGGAGAGGCTGCTTCAACTCACCGCCGAACTGAAAAAGACGCTCCTCCACCAACTCTTCACCCAGGGCCTGCACGGCGAACTGCAAAAACAAACCGAAATCGGGCTTGTACCGGAGAGTTGGGCGGCTACAACTCTTGGAGAGCTGGCGTGCAAGCCAAACGGTTTCCTCCAGACTGGACCTTTCGGCAGTCAATTGCACAAGCAGGACTATCAACCCGACGGTATCGGCGTAATAAACCCAACTCACCTTTCGGGGAATCGAATCAACCATGAGCATGTGCCGCGAGTCAGCCTGGAAACAGCTGCCCGCCTGAACAGACACCTTCTTCAAGCTGGAGATATCTTGTTCGCACGCCGAGGAGAAATCGGCAGACATGGCATGGTAACGAAAGACGAAGAGAATTGGCTTTGTGGCACCGGCTGCTTCCTCGCTCGGGTTCGCCAAAAACATATTGACAATCGGTTTTTGTCACACCAATTTTCCACCCAAGGAGCTATTGCTTGGCTTAATAGCCATGCAGCGGGTGCAATCATGCCGAATCTCAATAACCGTGTGCTTCGTTCGATGCCAATCTTTTATCCATCGAGAGCAACCCAAGTGGAGATCGCTAATACCCTCGATGCCGTTGAACAAAAGCTGGCGATTAACCAACGCAAACGCGCCACCCTCACCGACCTCTTCCGCACGCTCCTGCACCAGCTTATGACCGCGCAGATTCGGGTCCACGACATTGATATGCCGGACATCGGCCAATCCGAGAGCCGCGCTGTGCCGAGCGATTTCACCGCCGCCTTCCGTAGCTCTCCAACCAAGGGCGAGATCCTGGCGGAAAGCTAGAGCATTTTCTGATGTATGGGGTTCGGTATTGCCCCGTCATGGCGCGCCCGAGCATCGCCGCCTGGAGCCGGACCAGCCCATAGGGGCGCGGCAGGAAGCCGCGCGGCGACAGAGGGCCAAGGATGGCCCTTCTGTCGTCCCCGGCTCCAGGCGGCGACGCGCAGGATCAGCGCGCCATCCGGGTGCCGTTTCTTTTGGTTACTTTTCTTTGGGCAAGCAAAGAAAAGTAACTCGCCCGCAGGGCGAGACCCGCATTCAAAAAATCGCCGCCAACGGCGGCTTCCTTTTTCTTTACAGGATGGTAGGCCGGGATAAGGCGTCAGCGTTCCCGGCGCTCGACGGACGAAAACGCCGGAAACGCTGACGCTTATTCCGGCCTACATGCCTCGCTTTTGGGTGTGGGAGGGCGTCCCCATCCACGCCGCTAAACCGTGATAAAAAACGCTATAAACCGCCGGGCACTGCGCCGCGGTCAAAGGCGACGACAACCAGCCGGGACTTACGCGTTTGCCCCTTTCTCCCCCTGGGAGAAGGAGGGATGAGGGGATCAAAATAAGGATTTCTTCCTAACAAATTCCCTATTTGTCAGGTAAGAGACGGAAGGTCGAAGAAAGCAATCTTTGATTCCCCTCACCCTAGCCCTCTCCCGCGAGGAGAGGGAACTTCTGTAGATACTTACGCCCTCTGGGAGAGGGAGCAAGATCGGCGACTTACGAGGATGTATAGATACCCATGCCCGGAGGGAGCGGGAAGCGGCGAAGGGCAGGGAGCAACGTGCGCAGATCGGGGGGCGTTGGTTTGAGCCAGCGGTAAAGCACTCCTATAATCGCGTTATCAATCGCACGATTAATGTCCCGGAGCATCACATGCCTTCAATCACAGCCAACGATCTAAAAACCAAAGGGGTTTCCGCACTCGAAACAGCCCTGGAGGGCCAGGACGAAGCAATCATCAGCGTGCGCGGCAAACCGCGCTATGTGGTGATGGATATCGAGCATTACGAGCAGTTGCGCGAGGCGGAGATTTTCGCGGCCTGGCAGGAAGTCCGGGCGGAGGTGGCGAAAGGCGGCTACGTTGCCGAATCGGCGGAAGAGCATATCTCGCGCCTCAAAAAGGAACTGCCCCCGGATGCCGTATAAGCTGCTGTTTCCGGCCTCCTATCAAAAGCGGGAAACAGCCTTCCTGAAACGGCACCCCGATTTGCGGGAGCGCTATTACAAAACGCTGATGTTGCTGGAACAAGACCCTTTCCATCCTTCGCTGCGCCTGCATCCCCTTCAGGGAAAGCTGGCCGGGCTGCACTCGGCGTCGATATCCATGCAGTACCGGATTACCCTGGAGCTGGAAGTTCGAGGCCAGGAAATCATTTTGATCAACGTCGGCAGCCACGGCGAAATCTATTGAGCCCCAAAGCCCCCACCGAACACAAAACCGTCCAGTCCCGCATTCTCGCCTACGCGGAGGACATCGGCTGGCGCTACGTGCCGCGCGCCGAAGCGGAAAGGAGGCGGCGCTTCGATCCCGAAGGCGCCACGCCGGAGGAACGCGCCCGGCCGGCTTCGCTCTATTTCGGCGACGTGCTCCATGCCCAGGTGCTCGCCTTCAACCCGAAATATCCATCCGCCGAGGGCGCGCTGATCGGCGAGTTCCAGCGGCTGACGGCGGATATCGCCGGCAACCGGGATTTCCTTCTGTTTCTGCGCAATCAGGGCAAGTTCTACTGCGCCGAGGAGAAGCGGGAACTGGACCTTCAGCTGGTCGATTACCGCGACCTGGACCGCCCGCAGGGAGAGTGGCGCAACGTCTACGAGGTGACCGAGGAGTTCTACGTTCATAACGGCCGTTACGGCACGCGGGAGGACGTGGTTTTTCTCGTCAACGGCATGCCGGTGCTGGTGGTCGAGTGCAAAAACGCCACCAAGGACGAAGCCATCGCGCTGGGCGTGGACCAGCTCCGCCGCTATCACGAGGAGACACCCGAAGTCATGGTGCCGGAGATGCTGTTCACCGCGACCGAGGCCATCGGTTTCGCCTATGGGGTGACCTGGAACACGGTGCGGCGCAACATCTTCCGCTGGAAGAGCGAGGAGATCGGCAACCTGGAAGCCAAGGTGAAGAGCTTCTGCGCCGTGCCGCATCTGCTGCGCTTCCTCAGGGATTTCATCCTGTTCGCCGAGAAGGAAGAGGAGCTTCAAAAATTTATCCTGCGCCAGCATCAAACCGTCGCGGTGGATAAGGTGGTGGCCCGCGCGTTGGACGGCCGGCGCTCGCGCGGCCTGGTCTGGCACACCCAGGGCAGCGGCAAGACCTACACCATGATCAAGGCCGCCGAAATGCTGTTCAAGGCCAATGCGGCGCAAAAACCCACCGTGCTGCTGATGATCGACCGCAACGAGCTGGAAGATCAGATGCTCAAGAACCTGGCTTCGCTGGGCCTCGGCAACGTCGCCCACGCCGATCGCATCGGCACGCTCAACCGGCTGCTGGACGAGAAGGGCCAGGACTACCGCGGCATCGTGGTGACCATGATCCACAAGTTCCGCGACATGCCCGCCAATCTGAACACCCGCAAAAACATCTTCGTGCTCATCGACGAGGCGCACCGCACCACCGGCGGCGATCTCGGCAATTTCCTGATGGCGGGCCTGCCGAACGCCAGCTTCATCGGCTTCACCGGCACGCCGGTGGATAAGACGGCTTACGGCCGGGGGACGTTCAAGACCTTCGGCTGCGAGGACGATCAAGGATATCTCCACAAATATTCCATCGCCGAGAGCATCGAAGACGGCACCACACTGCCCCTTTACTACAACCTGGCGCCCAACGAAATGCGGGTGCCTCACGAGATCATGGAAAAGGAATTTCTCGCCCTGGCCGAAACCGAAGGCATCGCCGATATCGAGGAGCTGAACCGGATTCTCGAACGGGCGGTGAACCTGAAGAATTTCCTCAAGGGCAAGGACCGAGTGCCGAAGGTGGCGCGCTTCGTCGCCGGCCATTTCCGGGAAAACGTCGAGCCTTTGGGCTACAAGGCGTTCCTTGTGGCGGTGGACCGCGAGGCCTGCGTTTTCTACAAGGAAGCGCTCGACCGGATTTTGCCTCCGGAATATTCCGAAATCATCTTCACCGGCAACAACAACGACGCGGCTCACCTGAAGCGCTGGCATTTGGACGACAAGAAGGAAAAGCAGATCCGCAAGAACTTCACCAGGCCGGGCGAGTGGCCGAAGATTCTGATCGTCACCGAAAAGCTGCTGACCGGCTTCGACGCCCCCATCCTCTACGCCTTGTACCTGGACAAGCCCATGCGCGACCACACGCTGCTCCAGGCCATCGCGCGGGTAAACCGGCCTTACGAAAACGAAGCGGCCGAAATGGTGAAGCCGCACGGTTTCGTGCTGGATTTCGTCGGCATCTTCGACAAGCTGGAAAAGGCCCTGGCCTTCGATAGCGATGAGGTCAACGCCATCGTCAAGGATTTAGGGCTGCTGAAACAGCTGTTCAAGGCGAAGATGGAAACCAAGGCCCCGGAGTATCTGGCGCTGATCGGCCGGAAGTTCGACGACAAGGACGTGGACAACCTGATCGAGCATTTCCGCGACAAGGAGCGGCGCAAGGAGTTCTTCAAGGAGTACAAGGAAATCGAGATGCTCTACGAGATCATCTCGCCGGACGCCTTTCTGCGCCCGTTCATGGACGACTACACGACCCTGTCGGCCATCTACGCCGTGGTACGGAATGCCTACGCCCGAAAGGTCTACGTGGACAAGGCCTTCCAGAAGAAGACCAATGCGCTGGTGAGGGAGCATATCGGCGCGCTGATGGTCGCGGAACCGCCGGGCGACTACCTGGCCATCGACAAATCCACCATCGATGCCATCAAGCAGCGCGAAGACGGCAATGCCACCAAGGTGATCAATCTGGTCAAATCCATCGAGAAAACCGCCGAGGAAAACAGCGACGATCCTTTTCTGGTGGCTTTATCCGAAAGGGCCAGGGCCGTTCAGGAGAGTTTCGAGAATCGGCAAACCACCACCGCCGAGGCGCTGGCGGAACTGCTCCAAGCCATCGAGCGGAACGAACGGCGGAAGCAGGAACAGGCCGTCAAGGGCGTGGATGCGCTGACCTATTTCGTGCTCTGCAAGCTCACGGACGACGGCATTCCGAACCCGGAGACCGCCAGCCGCAAGGTGGCGGAAGCCTTCGTCAAATATCCCAACTGGCGGCGCAGCGAGGCGGAACTCCGCGAAGTGCGCAAGCAGGCGACCTTCGCCCTGTTCGCCGAAGAGGACGACATGGAAAAGGTCACCGCCACGGTGGACGCCTTGTTCACCCTTCTGCAAAAGAGCTTCCGCCGATGAACACCTGGCGCAACAAGGAGGAATTCAAGTGCCGCGTGCATGAATGGGCCGACAAGCTGGGCGTCAAGGTCCAATCACTGGGCGTGCGGCCCATGCGCGGCAAATGGGCCTCCTGCTCCACCAACGGCAACCTGAACTTCAACACCGAACTGCTGGAACTGGATCGGGCGCTCGGCGATTACGTGATCGTCCATGAACTGCTGCATTTCTCGGTCCCGAATCACGGCAAGCTCTGGAAAAGCCTGATGCGGGCACACTTGGGCGATTACGAACGCTATGAAGGCGAACTGAGGAAGCTTGCCGGTCAGTAAACCGAAACCGCTTTATTCCAAATCGCTTTCAATCAGGAATTAATTTTGCAGGGTGGGTTAGGCCGCGAGGCCGTAACCCACCGAGCGGCCTCGAATCGGTGGGTTACGCTCCGCTAACCCACCCTACGATTAATGTTCACTCGAATGCCGAATGGACTTAGTCAGCCCTGAAGTATTTCTAACACACTGACACATATACGGATTCGTTGCATATTGGCTGGTACAATTTGCAAGAAAACCAGTCATTTGATTTCGATTTCTTGCAAATTCGGGTGGGTTGCATGAAGCCAAGAGAGCC
>NZ_DASPLO010000153.1:0-19007 GCF_035627495.1 Methylocaldum sp. | reverse complement strand
TCCAGTTGTTCGCGTTCAGCGGGTGTGATGACCAGTTCGGCTTTCGGGCGGCCGTTTTTCATTGGGTATCTCCTCAAATCTAAAGACACCCAGAAATTAAGCAAGATTTATGCTACGTATTAATGGGACAGGACACTAGATGGGCCAAGCCTAATCGAATCAGTACGAAAAAAGCGTTGTACGAGCCCGGGTCATCGCGCACTTGTTCCATCGCGGCCGCGCAGAGGCACCGAGCGCCCTCATAATCGAACGCCAGTTCATGTAGCCATCCCATTGCCGACGTAAAAAAAGTGGCCGCGAATACGTTGCCGTTCTTATCCGCGATCTGCAAGGCGTTGGCGAGGTGGAGCTTGGCTTCACCCCATTCGCCTATATGCAGCAGCGACCTGATGCAGATCGCCTCGCAAATCAGGTATTGCAAGGCGTCGCCCATGTTCTGCGCGATCTCAATCCCCTCACGGGCTATGGCGATCGCCGACCGGTAGTTGCCTGTGGAATACTCCAGGGTGGACTGTAGCGTGAGACTCGAGTGAAGCAACTGGGGATTCTGCGTTGCACAGGCCATTTCCATGGCGAGACGGCAATCGTGGGCATCGTTGTCGTTTCATCCCCGCAAATTGATATTCCACCCGGCACAGGAGCCACGGACCTGGATTTTGATCGTTTCGTCCGTCAAGTCCCGGCAGCGTTCGACCGCCTCTGCCGCCACACTCAAACAGCGGGACCGGTCCACGAAATAAAAGACCTTGCATTGTTCCATTAACGCCTCGATCTCCCAGAGTCGCTGATCTGCCGCACGAGCGAGGGCACATCCGGCCGAAAAGTGCTCCACTGCTCCATCCATGTCGTCCATCGTGCGCTTTACAACGCCTCGCTTAAGCAATAACTCAATGGATAGAGCGCTGCGTTCGGTTTCCGGAAGCGACTCGGACAGGCCCAGCGCGCGGTTGATATAGTCGACGGCCTCACGATTGGCATACCGCTGCATGGCGTTCTCAGCCGCCAAACGCAGATATACGACGGCTTTCGACAGCTGTCTGCCTTGCTCGAAATGGTTGGCCAATTCCGCCGCGATCGTTCTGGACTTTTCTCCATAAACGATTTCCAGGCATTCTCCGATGGACTGGTGCAATTGCATCCGCCGTCCCGCTGCGAGGCGGCGATAAAAAACCTCGCGATAAAGAGAATGCCGAAAACCATAGCGTCCGGACACCGTTCCGTCCGCCCACTCGTCGCCACCGCATGATTTCAGCATCTGGCCGCGTCGGCTAAGTTCTTCGCAACACAATTCAACCGTCGCCAAGTCTTCGCCGGATACGGCCGCCAGCAGCGCCGCGGACCATTCCACGCCGATCGCGCTCGCCATTTCGAGCAGCCGCCGCTCGAACATGTTCAAGCGCTCGATTTGGGCCCCTATCATTTCCAGAAGGTTATCGGGTATTCCGAGGCTTAAGCTTTCCTGATCGCTGTGCGGTGATAAGCGGCCCAACTCAAGAAGGTGATCGACAAGGTTGACCATGAAAAAAGGATGACCTTCAGTCCATCGGTAAATGGACGACGAAAAGGTTTCGTGCTTCCTTTCTTCGGGATACCGCGATATCAGATATTCTCCGACCTCGTCCTCACATAGGCCGTTAACCGCCAGCTCGCCACATAAACCACGCGCCTGTAATTCCTGCCTGATCCGCCTGACCGGATGTTGCGCCAAAATCACGTCGACCGGCCGGTAAGTCGCTATCACGAATAGCTGCGCGCGCGCACGCCTCCGCCCAAGCAGGGAAATGAGATCCAGGGTGGCGTAATCGCTCCAATGCAGGTCTTCGATTACCAGAATCAAGGGACATTCAGAGCTAATGCTCTCGAAAAATTCGGCCGCCTCCCGCAGCATTCTGGCGCTGGTCGCACCGAGCACCTCCTGCTTGAGCTTATCCTTATCCGCGGGCGTCAAGACGGACGTCATTTGCATGAGCCAGGTCGGTGCATGCCTCCGCAGACGATCGATCAGTCGTTGGCCTTCGGCATCGCGGTATCGGCGCTCCAAAGCCTCGAGCAAAGGCATGAATGCCTCTCCTACGCCGCACTGTTCGACACATCGGGCGCGCAATAGCGCCGGATTCGGGCTATTCACCCTGGCCAGAAACATCTCGATTAACGTGGTCTTGCCGATTCCGGCTTCGCCGGTAAAAAAGACGAGTTGCCGGTCGCCATGTCTTGCCCGCTCCAAGCGAGCTTCCAGCCACGCGAGATCGTTCCGACGCCCTACCCAATGCGTCGAACAGGCGCTATGCCACGCCCGATAGGCCGCTAATGGCAACAGTTCAGAGGCATCGGCTCGTCCGCTGTCCGCCGGCTTCACCTCGGCGATAAAGCGATAGCCGTGCTTCGCCACCGTCTCGATATAGCGGGGCGACCTCGGGTCATCGGCCAGCACTTTGCGTAACTCATTGATGCATCCTTTCAGAACAGACTCGCTAACGTAGCGGCGCGGCCAGGACGCATCGAGCAAAGCGTCTTTGGTCAGTAGCCGACCGGGGTGCATTAAGAGGTAGTGAAACAGTGCAAAGGCCTTTGGCGGCAAGTTCACTACCTTCGCTTCATACCACAAAACAACATTACCGGGATCCAATCTGAATGGACCGAAAAGCAACTGTTGATTGATGTACGTTCCCACTGTCTCCGGAATTCCTGAATGACAAACGAACTATAAACACAATTGACCGTAATTTAACCGTTTCCTGACGATTTTCGATCTCCATCCAGTCATGATTAACGCTAAGGTGAATATTCATCGTGGATGACGTAAATGGTGGGCCAGCGAGCATGCGTACAAATAAGCATTGTTGCATGGGGCTGCGCGGCTCAGAGCTTCGAAAAGATTTATCTACTCAATACGCCCTTGGTTGGGCATTACATCGGCACTAAATTGCGAGAAGGAAACATGATCAAACAATCTGTCCAAAGCGTTGCAACCGCAATGATCATCGGCCTTTGCCAAACTGGGTTAGCCGGGGAGATTTCCGTTCCGCCACTCACCGCACCTGAAATTTCGCAGGTGGAGATTGACGCCATAACGCGGTGTCTCATCATTTCCGGCACGAATTTCGGCTCGGCACAACCTTCGGTCACACTCGGCAGCGAGATCCTTGCCGTCAAGAACTTCTCCAACAACCGAGTCGCCGCCGCGTTACCGCCGGTCCTGCGCCCAGCCGCTTACCGGCTGACCCTTACGGACTCGCACGGTGCTGGGAAATCCGATTCATTCCCCGTCCAGATATTCCAGCCTTACCGGAATACACCGCGGGGTCATTAAAGCATGTCGGTTTCAGGATGTGAGGGCCTCCTTGGTGAGCCGAATCCGGTAAGCCGCGATTTTGACGCGTGGAATTGTTCGGCTCTCGTTTTGGCACTTTACAAAAGCAGAGACGATATGTTTGTGGATAAGGCGCCGTTCTGGGTGGAGAACACGCGAGCATGAAGAGCCCGGCCAATCGGGTACGGCAACGTCAGCGCATCGGCTTCATCGCCGGCTTGGCGGGTGGAGCCGCAGCGCTCGCCGCGTTGCTTGCGCCGAGTCAGGAGCGTTGGCACGTGCGAGGCCCCATGAATACCGGCCATGAAGCCCTCCGATGCGAATCCTGCCACAAGAGCGCTCCCCGCAGCTTGCGGCAGCAAGTGCAGGCCAGCGTCCGCTATTGGGTGGGCTTGAGGAAAACACTGGACGATTTCGGCTATCTCGGCGTGACCAACGACATCTGTTTGGGTTGTCACGACCGGCCCAACGACCGGCACACGGTATTCCGCTTCTGCGAACCGCGCTTTGCCGAAGCACGAGCCAAGCTTCAACCACAACTCTGCGTGTCCTGCCACCTCGAGCATCGGGGCCGGCGCGTGACGCTGTCCATGACGACCTACTGCGAAGTCTGTCACCGGGAGACGAAGCTCAGGAAAGACCCGCTGGACATTTCCCATGCGAACTTGATTGCCCTCAATCAGTGGGAGAGCTGCCTCGGCTGTCATGATTTCCACGGCAACCACATCATGAAAGTCCGCAAGGTAGTGGCAGAGGGTTTGCCGACGGCCGAAATCCGGAACTATTTCGCCGGGGCGCCCTCACCCTATGCCAAGACCAAGCGCTACAAGGCGAAAAAGGAGGCGAAGTCATGAAGGAGAAAGGGTTTGTCATCGCCGTACTGACCTTGACCGCGCTTATAGTTTATCTGTTCGTCAGCGCGCCACCGCCGCTGCCCGAAAAGCCCGATTCCGGATCGTCGATTCCGATCGAGCAGGTCTTCGCCATCGTGGAAGCGGAAAACGACGCCATTAGGATCTTGTGGACCGAGGAGATCGTCGGCAAAGGCAAAGCGGCCGGGCTCAAATTCGATGAGCATTGGCGGGATGAGAACGTGGACGCCGGTCCGTTGCCCGCCCTCTTCCTGCGCGAAACCGCCACCAGCCTGGAGAAAGGCCCGGTGCGGTTGAGTTTATTCCTGGGCTCGGATTTTCCTCTCAATCCGGCGAATCGGTTCCAGGGTCTCCAAATGGACAAGTTCGCCCTGATCAGCACACCCAGGCGCCGCAGTTCTTCTTCGCGGAGGATACCCAACTCTATACCGCCATGTTTCCGGACACGGCCGTCGTCCAGCCGTGCGTCAACTGTCATAACGATCATCCCGATGCGCCGAAAAAGGACTGGAAGCTGCGCGATGTGATGGGCGCGACGACATGGTCTTATCCGGACCCTGCCGTGTCCACCGAGGAGCTCCTGCGGATAGTGGCCGCGTTGCGTCAGGGCTTTCGGGAAGCTTACTCGGCTTATCTAACCAAGACCGAAACCTTTTCCAGGCATCCCGAGATCGGCGCCAAATGGCCGCAAGACGGTTACTTTCTGCCTTCCGTCGAGGTTTTCATGGCCGAACTCGACCATCGAAGTTCTCCGCAAACCCTGAGCGCCGTGCTTGTGGAAGCCGTGCCGCGAGGCCCCTCCGGCGGCGAAACGCCGGAACGCAACCGGGGAGTCTTCGAACCATGAAGCCCTTCTTCGATTTCGAGCACTTCAGTGCCCAGCTCTTCAAGCCGTCGGATTCCCTGGCGTACCGCCACGGAAATTCCGTACCCTTCGAAACGGGAAAAGCGTACTTCTGGCTGGGGGTCATCCTGCTGGCGAGTTTCGCCCTTCAGTATGGGTTTGGCTGGACCTGGCGCTGGTTGGCGGAACTTCAAACCCATGAAGGCTATAAGCAGCTTTCGGGTGGGTTTCTGGGGCTGTTTATCGCCCACCAATGGCGGCTGACGGCACGGCGGACGAAGCCGGATCCGACGACAATGCGGCAGGACCTGAGCCGCCACAAGCGCTGGGGCGCGCTCGCCCCTTTGTTTTTCTACGCGCACGCCCAGCAGTGGGGTTACGCCTACCTCTCGGCCTTGAGCGCGGTGTTCTTCGCAGTGTTCGCCATGGGCTTGCTCCACGAGAGGCTGTTGCGCTTTAGAAAGGTCTGGCTGAGCCAGGCTTGGGTGGTCGGTCATGTGGTCCTTGCGACGGCCCTGCTGGCCCTGATCGCCTATCACGCTTATGTGGCGTTCAGTTATGAGTGACAAGGTGAGCGTGTCTGCGGCAACTAAAAAGCTGTCGGAAAGGAGATGAGTATGCGCCGAAAGCATCCGGGAGTTCAGTCATGCATCTGACCCGATACGCCGATTACGCGCTGCGGGTGTTGATTTATCTGCTCCGGAACCCCGGGCGAAGGGTGACCGTCAAAGAACTCGCCGAGTATTACGGTATCTCGCGAAATCACCTGATCAAGATCGTTCACGACCTCGGTCTGAAAGGATATATCCAGACCACCCGGGGGCAGCACGGCGGCATCCAGTTGCGGGGCGATCCCGCGCAGATTACGGTCGGACAAGTCCTGCGGCAGATGGAGCCCGGTTTCGAGATCGTGGAATGCTTCGGCGAGGAACGGCTCGATTGCGCGGCTTTGCCGGACTGTCGGCTGAAAAAAGCGCTGCATCGGGCCACCGCAGCCTTCATGGCTGTTCTGGAACGCTACACTTTGGCCGATTTGCGTGCCGAAAAAATTCAGTTCGCCGGGGACACGCTTGCCTTCCCGAGACACCCGATCATCGAAGACCGGCCGCATTGCGATACTGCGGATTGCCGCGGCGCGACTTGCTGTAAGACTCCGAACGCCGACCTACCGGCGGAGCTCGGCGAGGCCAGTCCTCGGGACACAACAAGCATCCAAGCGAAATCCCTGGATTTATAACCCATCCGTCCGTTTTAGCTCGTATTCTTCAGCTTGCGGAACAGGCCGAATAACCTACATTCGGCATGATTCGCTTCCAATCTGATAAGCTTACCCACTCGCGAATGGCCTGAGATCAGCTTAGATGCTGTCTTCAAACTACTGCGCGCGGCCATGACGACTTCGCGTCTTGTCCTGACATCGCTCGCAACGCTTGAAGACAGCATCTTAGACTCTGATTGACTTGGCGCATTTCGCGAAGAATAAATCCTCTGCATCTTCTGTTGTCTTAAACATTTATCGTCGAGGCTCTTGTTATCGTGCTCATAAATCGGATGACAAATTACGAATCCGTGGCCGCATTCAGCGAGGACGGGCGGGATTGATCCGGCTGATACTTTACGGCACCTACGGTTGCCATTTGTGCGAAGACGCGGAAATTCTGCTGTCTGAAGCCGTCCGAACACGCCACCTGCAAATACCTGTCGAAATAGTGGATATCGCCGAAAACCGCGAATTGGAGGACCGCTATGGCGTACGGATTCCGGTCGTGCTCGACCCTGTCTCGGGCGTCGAACTCGGCTGGCCTTTCGACGCCGAACGGCTCAGTGAGTTTCTACAAGACCTGTCGTAAATCCGGTTGGCGCACTCTCTCCCGCCACCAAGGCTAATCAAACTCAAACTCTTTATTCGATTTTCAACGCCATGAACCAGACCAATTTCCGCATCGAAAAAGACAGCATGGGCGAACTGCAGGTGCCGGCTGATGCCCTTTATGCCGCCCAAACCCAGCGCGCTGTCGAGAACTTCCCCATCAGCGGGCTCAGGATGCCGCCGGCTTTTATCGGAGCCATCGCCTTGATCAAGCAATGCGCCGCCCACGTAAACAAGGAGCTGGGGCTTTTGGATAGCGCCATTGCGGCGGCCATCGAGCGAGCGGCCCAGGACATCATCGACGGACGTTATGCCGACCAGTTCCCGGTGGATGTATTCCAGACCGGCTCCGGCACCAGCACCAACATGAACATCAACGAAGTGATCGCCACTCTCGCTTCGAAAAGCTGCGAACAGAACGTGAGCGCCAACGATCACGTCAACATGGGGCAAAGCAGCAATGACGTCATTCCCACCGCGATCCACGTCAGCACCGCGCTCGCCGCCAACGCGCAACTGATCCCCGCGCTGGAGCATTTGCACGCCACAATCGGCTACAAAGCGCAGTCGCTCGAACAGGTGGTCAAAACGGGGCGGACCCATCTCATGGACGCCATGCCCATAACCTTGGGCCAGGAACTCTCCGGCTGGGCGTTGCAAATCCAAAACGGCGTGGAGCGTCTGCGGGCGTCTTTACCGCGCATCTACAAGCTCGCGCAGGGCGGCACGGCGGTAGGCACGGGAATTAACGCCCGTCCTGAATTCGCGGCGAAAATGGCGGAGGCGCTGGCCGATGCCACGGGCTTGCCGTTCGCGCCCAATGTCTCGTTCTTCGAAAGCCTGAGCTGCCAGGACGCCGCCGTGGAGTTGTCCGGCCAATTGAAAACCGTGGCCGTCAGCCTGATGAAGATCTCCAACGATCTCCGCTGGATGAACTCCGGGCCCTTGGCGGGCCTCGGGGAAATCGAACTGCCGCCCCTGCAGCCGGGAAGCTCCATCATGCCGGGCAAAGTCAATCCAGTGATTCCGGAAGCCGTCTGCATGGTTGCCGCCCAAGTCATCGGCAACGATGCCACGATCACCGTCGCCGGCCAATCCGGATCGTTCCAGCTCAATGTCATGCTGCCGGTCATCGCTTATAACCTGCTGCAGAGCATCGACCTGCTGGCGAATGTTTCGCGTCAGTTGGCGGACAAGGCCGTCGCCGATTTCACCGTTCGGGAAGACAATCTCAAGAAAGCGCTGGCGCTCAATCCCATCCTGGTTACCGCCTTGAATCCCGTCATCGGCTATCTCAAAGCGGCAGAGGTCGCCAAGGCGGCCTACAAGCAGCAACGGCCGATCATCGAGGTGGCCGCCGAGATGACCGGCATCCCGCGCGAGGAATTGGGCATACTTCTCGATCCAACGAAGCTGACGAAAGGAGGCATTCAGAGCTGAAGCAGCTTCACGATGACACCTATCTCTTATCTCTCTGGAGCTGTTCTCGTTTGCTGAAAGCGCAGAACGCTTGCGGCACAATTCCCGGAGGCTACGAGAGAAATCTGCAAGTGTCCTGGTCTAATCTAGGCAAATCTCTTCTTTTTGCTGCAGGAAGAAAACGCCATGAAAGGAAAAAAGACCATGGGGCTGCCCGGCTTACTAGTCAGCCTGACGACGGTGTTTGGCACTGCGATAACAGGCGTATCTCATGCGCAAAGCGGCACCCCGGATCCCGCCTTTGGCGTCCTCGGACGGGTGCTCACGACCTTCGAGACCGCTACTGATCAGGCGTTTGCTGTGGCCATACAGCCCGACGGCAAGATCGTGGCGGCCGGATTCACGACTTCCCCCATTGCCAATGGCGACAACAACTTCGCCGTGGTTCGCTATAACCCCGATGGCACCATGGATGCCACCTTCGGCACCGGCGGCGGGGGGATCACGAATTTCCGGACCGACGTGCCCACCGGTGACCCCGATGATCCCAGCAGAAACAGTTCGGATACGGCGCGCGCCATCCTTATTCAACCGGACGGCAAGATCGTGGTTGGAGGATTTTCCGATGCCCCCAATGGCGACTTCAACTTCGCCTTGGTTCGCTATAACCCCGATGGCAGCGTGGATCCGACCTTCGGGGATAATGCCATCTTCCCCGGCACGACGCTTACGGATTTTCGTCAATTACCCGATGGAACTCGTTCGCTTGACCAACTCAGAGCCCTCACCCTCCAGCCCGACGGCAAGATTGTGGCGGTAGGTTTTTCGAATGCGCCTAATGGCGAGGGTAATTTTGCCTTGGTCCGGTACAGTCCTGATGGCATCATCGATCCGACCTTCGGCGATAATGCCCTATTCCCTGGCACCGTGCTCACCGATTTTGGCAATCGCAGCGTGGATGACGCCTTTGCCGTGGCCATACAGCCGGACGGTCAGCTCGTGGTGGCGGGCAGCACTTCCCCCGGCCCCGATTGTCCGGCAGCCTTCGGCCTCGTTCGGTATAACAATGGCGTTCCGAATACTAATTTCGGGCCCGATAACCGGGTAGCGACCTGTCTTCGTGGCACAAGCGCCGTGGCCAGTGCGCTCGTCATCCAGCCCGATGGCCGGATCGTGGCGGTGGGAACGACCAACGGTCCCAACGGGGATCTTAACTTCGGCTTGGCACGGTACAATCTGGATGGCAGCCTTGATCCGACCTTTAACGCCAGCTCGGAAAACCCGGGGCTCTCGATCACGGACTTTGATAACCGTGCGCTTGGCGATGGGACCGTCGAGCGCAGCGTTGATGTGGCGCTTGCCGCCGCAATGCAGGCCGATGGCCGAATCGTCGCAGCCGGAATCTCCAACGCCCCCCTTGGCGTGGGCAATACCAACTTCGCCTTGGTCCGCTACGATCTGAATGGCGTCGCGACGACCGACTTCGGGGCCAATAATCGGGTGCTTACCGATCTGGCAAACACCACCGGCGACCATGTCTTGAATAGCAGCACTGACCAGGCCAACGCCATTGTCATTCAGCCCGATGGGCTGATCGTGGTGGCAGGCGGTTCTGACGCTCCTATCGCCGCTATCGGCGGTCCCAGCTTCAACTTCGCCCTGGTGCGGTATCTCCCATAAGGGCGTAAGTCCAAGGGTCAGCCCCCTTTTGCTCTCAAAACGCGGCTTCAGATTTTGCAGGCACTTTCGGGAATAGGTCCCGAATCCTCAGCCCGATTGCTGGAGACCTTCGGCAGTGTGGAAGCGATCTTCAGCGCGACAGTGAATGATCTAATGTGCGTGCCTGGCGCGTGGGCATGCAAGATTCGCTGAGCCGTGAGCGAACAGCCATCGCTGGATTCGGAGCGGGACGATCCGGTCCTGTGAGTTATATATGCCCTCAGGCCTTTTGGCCGGCATTCGCGAATTTTCAGGTCTTAAGCCCCGTACCACGCCGAAGCAATATGAGGCTCCAGACCATGAGAATTAAAATAAAGCCGACGATGATCAGAAACGCGATCCGGATATCCACGTCGGACACGCCTAAAAATCCATATCGAAAGGCATTGACCATATACAGAATCGGATTCGCCAGGGAGACCTTCCGCCACAACTCGGGCAGCAACTCGATCGAATAGAAAACGCCGCCCAGATAAACGAGCGGGGTGAGAACGAAATTCGGGACGATGGAGATGTCGTCGAAGCTGTTGGCGTAAACGGCATTGATGAAACCCGCCAGCGCAAACAAGGTCGCGGTCATAAAGAACACGCCCGCGATCACACCGGGATGAGCCGGCTGAACATCCGTGAAAAACATCCCGACGATACCCACCACGCTGCCTACGGCCAAACCGCGGGCTATCCCCCCACCGACGTACCCCGCCAGAATGATCCAATTGGGCACCGGCGAGATCAACAGCTCCTCGATGTTCCGCTGGAACTTGGTGGAGTAAAAGGAAGCCACGACGTTGCCGTACGCGTTGGTGATGACCGACATCAAAATGACGCCCGGCACGATATAGTCCATGTAAGACATCCCGGCCATGGGCCCTACCCGCCCGCCGATCAGGGTACCGAAGATCAGAAAGTAGAGCGAGGTGGTCACGGCCGAAGGCAGGATGGTCTGCGGCCAGATGCGGACGAACCGGTGAATCTCCTTGAACAGGATGGTTTGAAAGGCAATCAGGTACTGCATGCGGGTGTTATTTTTCGAGCAACGAAGCTGGCGACTCGGTCAAAGCGGATTTTCGCGTCGAATCGATGCGCTGGTTTTCCACCAAATCGATGAATAGCTGCTCCAACCGATTCGCGGCGTTACGTATGCCGACCACCTCCAGGCCCTGCGCGGCAAGCTGGTCAAGCAAGCTATGGAGACCCAAATCCATGGGCACATCCACGGCCAAGGTACGATCTTCGAGCAGCTCCAGCTGGTAGCCCTCGACGGCCGTGACGAATGGCGCGGGATTTCTCAACTCGAGAATGTAGCGATTGATGTGCAGTTTCCCCAGTAAATCCGCCATCGCATTGTGCTCGACGATGTGCCCGTGATTGATGATGGCGATGTGGCGACACAGATTTTCCGCTTCTTCCAGATAATGGGTAGTCAGTATGATCGTGGTGCCTTCCCGGTTGATCTTTCGGAGAAACTCCCACATGGAGCGGCGAATCTCGATATCCACGCCGGCCGTGGGTTCGTCGAGAATGAGCAGTTTCGGCGAATGAACCAAGGCCCGCGCGATCATGAGGCGTCGTTTCATGCCCCCGGAAAGCTGGCGGGACACGCTGTTCCTCTTGTCCCACAGACTCAGTTGATGTAAGCATTCCTCCGCACGCGCCAACGCCTCTTTCCGGCGTATGCCGTAGTATCCGGCCTGGTTGACGACGATTTGCAGGACCTTTTCGAACTGGTTGAAATTGACTTCCTGCGGCACCAGCCCGATACAGCGCTTGGCCGCCTCCCGCTCCTTGTCGAGATCATGGCCGAATATCTCGACCGTGCCGCTGGTCTTGTTTACCAATGAGCTGATGATGCCGATCGTGGTCGATTTTCCGGCGCCATTGGGTCCCAGAAGCGCGAAAAAATCTCCGGCTTCGACGTCCAGATCGATGCCTTTCAAGGCCTCCAAGCCGCTTTTATAAGTTTTTCGCAGATTGCGAATGGAAAGCGCGTTCATTTTTGGCTGTTTTTGCCGGCGATATTTGTAAAAATACGGCTATACCGCGAGGTCTCCGTGCTTTGAAACTATCGACCGGACACCTCGTTAACCGCGAGATTGTAACAAATACCACCCTCGCTAAAGTCCTCTCCTTTCCCTCCTCGATACAATGAGTCAATCGCAAAAGCATCCTCCCGAGCACGTCGCGGCCGTGGACCTCGGTTCCAACAGTTTTCACATGGTGGTCGCCAAGCTCCGGGCCGGCGAACTGATCATCGTCGACCGGCTCCGGGAAATGGTTCGCCTCGGAGCGGGACTCAATGCTCAGCGCCATCTGACCCAGGACGCGCAACAGCGGGCGCTATCGTGCCTTGAGCGTTTCGGCCAGAGGCTCCGGGATATGCCGCCGGGCAGCGTCCGAGCCGTAGGCACCAACGCCTTGCGCGCGGCACGCAATGCGGGGCAGTTTCTAGTGGAAGCCGAAAAGGCTCTGGGACATCCGATCGACATTATCTCCGGCATCGAGGAAGCACGACTGATCTACGAAGGCGTTGCGCAAAGCCTGGCGACGGACGGCAAGCGGCGGCTGGTGATGGACATCGGTGGCGGCAGCACCGAGTACATCGTTGGCGTCGACAAGGTCCCGCTTCGCAAAGAAAGCTTGCGGATGGGCTGCGTATCCATGGGTCTCGCCTATTTTTCCGACGGCAAGATCACGAACAAACGCTTCAAGCATGCGGTCATCGCGGCCCGGCAGGAACTGGAGCCTTTCGAGTATGCCCTTCGCAAAGGCTGCTGGGACGAAGCCGTTGGCGCATCCGGCACCTTGCGGGCAATCCGGAAAATATTAGTCGACCGCGGATGGAGCAAGGACGGTATCACCGCGGACGGTCTCAACCAGCTGGTCAATACCCTCCTAGCCCTCGGACAGGTCGACAAATCGGGATTCCCGGACCTCAATCCGGACCGCTATCCCATTTTCGCCAGCGGCGTCGCCATTCTGTATGCGACTTTCAAGGCACTCGATATGCAGCACATGCAGGTTTCGGATGGCGCCTTACGGGAGGGCTTGCTTTATGATCTTCTGGGCCGAATCTACCACGACGACATTCGGAGCCGTACGGTTGCAGCGCTCGCTGCCCGTTATCATGTGGACTTGCAACACGTGAGCTGCATCCAGGAAACGCTGAAATCTTTTCTGCGGCAGGTTCCATCGGTTGGCGCTATCGATCGGGAAACGGCCGAGCAATGGCTGAATTGGGCGGCGACCTTGCACGAAATCGGCCTGGATATCGCCCACAGCCAATATCACAAGCACAGCGCTTATATCATCGAGAACGCCGATTTGCCCGGCTTCTCACGTCAGGATCAAGTGCTGCTGGCTACCTTGGTGCGCGTCCACCGGCGGAAATTCCAACTCAAGCTTTTCAAAGAGTTGACCCCGCCGTGGAACCAAGCCGCGAAGCCCCTGGCCGTGCTGTTGCGGCTGGCTATCGTGTTGAACCGCAGCCGGCACGGCAATCCGCTTCCCAACATCAAGCTCGGCCTCGGCGATTCGAGGGTCGATCTACGATTCCCCAAGCAGTGGCTGGAAAATCAGCCGTTAACCGCCGCCGATCTCGAGCAGGAAGCCGGTAACCTGGGCGCCGCCGAGATCGAGCTGACTTATCTTTGACATCCGGGCTTGGCCTCTCAAGCCCTCCTTTAGCTCGTTTTCTTCAATTGCTCCAGCAAAACGGCCTGCGCTTGGGTGCCGCGGGACCCGTCAAGCTGTGTTCGCTGGTAGTTTCCGTCCGAGCCCAGCAGCCACGCCTGGCTGTCGTCCTGGAGATAGAGGTCCAGATCGGCCCGGACGCGTTCGGCCAGCTTCTTGTTCTCGATGGGAAAACAGGTCTCGACACGACGGAACATATTGCGGGACAGGAAGTCGGCACTCGACAGATACACTTCCGGATGCCCGCCGTTCTCGAACCAGTAGACGCGGCTGTGCTCCAGAAATCGCCCGATAATCGAGCGGACTTCGATATTTTCCGATACGCCGGGTATTCCGGGACGGAGACAGCAAATTCCGCGGACGATCAGTTTGATCTCCACACCCGCCATGGAGGCGCGGTAAAGCGCCTGGATCAACTGCGGCTCCGCCACCGCATTGACCTTTATGATGATGCGGGCGGGACGGCCGGCCAGAGCATGCTCGGACTCGCGGTCGATCTTCTTGAACAAGGTTTGGTGCAAGGTAAATGGCGATTGCAGCAGCTTGTTCAGCCGGCTCACTTTGCCGAGGCTGGTGAGTTGGACAAACACCCGGCGGATGTCTTCCCCCAATTGCTGATCGGCGGTCAATAAGCCGTAGTCGGTGTAGAGCCGGGCCGTGCGCGGGTGATAATTGCCGGTGGAGAGATGGGTGTAATAGCGGAGGTGCCGGCCCTCGCGCCGCAAAACCAGCAGCATCTTGGCGTGCGTCTTGTATCCCACGATGCCGTAGACCACCTGGACTCCCGCCTCCTGCAAGCGTGTCGCCAGCGAAATATTGGCCTTCTCGTCGAAACGTGCGCGCAGTTCCACGACCACCGTAACTTCCTTGCCTGCCCGGGCCGCGTTGAGGAGCGCCTCCACGATGGGGGAATTCGGGCCGGTTCGGTACAAGGTCTGCTTGATGGCGACCACCTGGGAATCGTTTGCCGCCTGGCGGATCAGCTCGATGACGGGTGTAAAGGATTCGTACGGCTGATGCAGGAGGATGTCCTGCTTCTTGATCGCCTCGAAAATATCCCTTCCGCCGACAAGCTGGCTCGGGCATCCGGCGGTGAACGGCGAATACTTGAGATCGGGCCGGTCGATCAGATCGTAGATTTCGCGCGTCCGACTGAGATTGACCGGGCCATCCACCCGGTAAAGCCGGTCCTCGGTAAGACCGAACTGGCTCAACAGGAACTCCACGATCGCATCCGGGCAATTATCGGCCACTTCCAGCCGCACTTCGTCACCATAATTGCGGGTGCTCAATTCGCCTTCCAAAGCCCGGAGCAAATCATCGATTTCCTCTTCATCCAGGTACATTTCGCTGTTCCGGGTAACCCGAAACTGATAACAGTCCCGCACTTTCATGCCGTAGAACAGGTCATCGACGAAGGCATGAATGATGGACGAAAGAAACACGAAGTCGTGCGAACCGCTCTCGGTTTCCCCTTGCGGCAGTTGAATGATGCGCGGCAAGGCTCGCGGCGCCTGTAATATGGCTAGCGTTATGTCGCGGCCGAAAGCATCCTTGCCGGACAGCGACACGATAAAGTTCAAACTCTTGTTCAGGATGCGCGGAAACGGATGGGCCGGGTCCAAACCGATCGGACTAAGGATCGGCAGCAGTTCCTCCTCGAAATATTTCTTAAGCCAAGCGAGTTGGAAGGAATTCCATTCGGTCCGGCGGACGAACCGTATGCCTTGCTCCTCCAACAAAGGCAGCATAACCTGGTTCAGTACCCGATACTGCTCGGCCACCAGATCGTGGGCGCGAGCGCTGATCGCGACCAAAGCTTCCTGGGGAGTGAGACTGTCGGGCTCCGTTTGCATCGCTCCCAAATCGGCCAGCTGGATCAAACCGGCGGTGCGAACCTCGAAGAACTCATCCAGGTTGGAGCAGGAAATGCAAAGGAAATTCAGGCGCTCCAGCAGTGGCGTACGCTCGTCCTTGGCTTGTTCGAGCACACGGCGATTGAACTCCAGAAGACTCAGCTCGCGATTGATATAAAGCTGTCCGTCGGATAAATCGATAGTGCTAGCGGTAGTTTCGCTATCGGCATTAGGTTCCGCCGATCCGTCCGGACGTTTATGCAACAGTCTCATGGCGCCGGTCGCCTTTTTCATGTCGCCCACCAGATACTTGGCCGCCCGAATCATGCGCATGGCCTTGGCTTTATTGAAGCCCGCCATTTTGACCAATTGCTCCGCATCGGCATTCGCCAGTTCTTCGACCGAAAAAATCCCATGCTCCGCCAAAATGGTTCGAGTTGACTTGCCGATACCTTTTACGTGGCTGATGATCAAAAGCGTATCCCCCATCAAAATTCTTCTGATTTGGCAATCATAGCGCACCGGCGTCGGCCTCGCGGCGGGAACGGAGCCGGTCCGGATCAGAATGACTGTTAATTCAAAACGACATATCGCGGGAACGGCCGGCTTATTGCCGACCCAACCCGCGCCTGGAATGAAGACGAAAACGTGGTGGCGACTTAAGGCTACTCCAGTTTCAGAAACGCCTATCGGCGTCTCTTCCGAATTCCGTCATTTGGTTTTTTCGAAAAGACCTCGATATTCGCCGTAACCTTCTTTTTCCAAATCCTCCTTGGGAATAAACCGCAAAGCTGCCGAATTCATGCAGTAGCGTTTTCCGGTGGGAGGCGGACCGTCGTCGAAAACATGGCCCAAGTGGGAATCGGCGTGCTTGCTGCGGACTTCATTGCGAACCATGAACCAGGATCGGTCCTGCCGGTAGGCGATGTTGTTCGGTTCCAAGGGTTTGGCGAAGCTCGGCCAGCCGGTGCCCGAATCGAATTTGTCGAGAGAGCTGAAGAGCGGTTCGCCCGAGACGACATCGACATAAATACCTTCTCGATGATTGTCCCAATAGGCATTCTTGAACGCCCTCTCGGTTCCGTCTTCCTGAGTCACTTTAAACTGTTCGCTAGTCAGCTTCTCGCGGAGGTCTTCCTTGTTTTCCTTCTTGAATTGTGAGGAATTCCAAGACATGGCTAGGTCTCCATAAAACAGGGTAATCAATAATAACAAGGCTCTCATGACATTCCCGCGTCGATGTTCAAAATACTGGCGCGCCCTTCTTTCTGATTTTTCTTATAAATCAGTCGCTTTTAAAGATTTATGACACAGAAAGTTGGTCGAAAAATCCTTTGACGGAAAACCCCGGCGACGTTTAGCCCGTCTAATTTTATCTTGCCAACCCAACGGATTTTCCGGGAGGGCCAGGTGAAACCGAAGTCAAGGAGAATCCCGACGAGACCGGCCGCCGCGCTGCTGTTGAGCGCGCTGTTTTTTAGGCCGATCTTTGCGGCGGGCGACGAGCTCGTGATGCTCATAGGCACGCACTCTCTACTGAAGCCTCCAGCCGGAATAGCGGCCAAGAAAGACGTTGTTCTGCACGGGCTGGATTCCAGGATGTATTCCGCCATTCATAAAGCCAGCCGGATTTGGATTAGGCATGGCAGAATGCTGGTCGTCACATCGGGTTTGGACGGCCGGCATAAAGACGGAAGCCTGCATTATGTGGGCCTGGCCGTCGATTTTCGGGCCAAGTACTTCATTCCGGCGACTCGCTCGAACGTGACCCGCGAATTACGGAGAAGTTTGGGCGATGACTTTCAAGTAATCGGGGAAAAACATCATATTCATGTGGAATACGATCCTTGAATCGTGCCGTGACTAGCCTATAAGTTCCTTTTGATATGCACTGCGTTTCTTGCCATAGCCGTTCATTTTGCACGACGACCTAAGTTTTCGTTCTCGTAGTTTGCGATAATTTCTTTTTTCGGTGCGCTACCGGGCCTCGACTGGGGGTCTTGAAACGCGCGAGGCGAAGACCACCGAAGTCTTACAATGCCAAACGACACTAGCCACAATCCATCCGACCGGGGGTTCGGCCATGGCCGACGAGAATTCAAATTTAATCGATCTTCAAGCACTCCGAGCAAAGCGACTCCAGGAACAGACGAAAGGCAAATCGCGCCTTCATGAAAGATTCGGGCGGGAATTTCTCCGCGATCTTTTTTGGTACGAGCACGAACGGGAACCCTCGTCCGCTGCCGAGCTAGACCAATTTCTGGAAACAAAAGGTTTGCCCACCATCACCGATTCCGCGCTTTTCCGCGGCTGGCTAATGCGCCGCCTTCGCGAGGAGGCGTAAGTCGGCGATCGTCTGTCCCAAGCACGGCGCATGGCACCGACCGGACGTTTTTCGTGTGAGAAATCAGCTCTGACGTCTACTTCCGCTTCATTTGCCACCTATTTTGTTGTGTGCAATTATCCGGCTGGAGAACCAAAGAGCTTGGGAATCGCGCCATGGGTTTTCGGCTTCGTGCCGCGAACGGCGCCTCGTCGAGCGCTCGGTTATTCGAACACGGACTGTAAGAGGAGTTTGATTATGAGATCTCATTCCACGACAGGAGTTAAATCGGCATTGGGCGTTATCGCATGTTGCGTGCTTATGGCAGCCGCGCAAACGGTGCGAGCCGAAGTCGCATACAAGGTCGAGGGCAATAAAGTCGACAAAGCCACCTTCGAGGGCTGGAAAATCTACAAGGGCCAACGCTGCGAAACCTGCCACGGCCCCACGGGCGAGGGCGGCCCCGCTTTTCCCAATTTGCTCAACAGCATGAAGAATCTTTCGAAGGAACAGTTCCTGCAGGTGGTCCTGGAAGGTCGGAAGAATATGCCCGCTTACAAGGCTAATAAGGCGGTCGTCGATAATATGGACGGCCTTAATGCCTATCTTAAGGGTCGTTCGGACGGCGCAATCCCGGCCGGCGATTTGGTCGAGATGCAGTAACTCGCTTGAAAAAGTCAGGTTACAGCTACGCTTGTATGCTCTTGGTAGCATAGACCGGAATGAGCGCCGTATGCCGGGAGCACAAATCTATTCCGGTTTGCCGCGGTCTTTCCTTCCCCCGGACCCGGGGGGAGGCCTGTCCTGAGCCCGGTCGAAGGGATCAAGGTGAGGACGCACCCGGCGGGTGTCTGCGTGGCGGGAGCGGCCCGTCTGTCCTCACCCCGCTCGCTCCAAGCCCCTCCCCCGGCCCACGCCTTCATATTCCGATACCTCTGTACGGCCGAATTAAAAAGTAATTCAATTTTTCAATCTATAGTGCATTAACAATCCAAGACCAGGCGGTGATGGAATAGACGCGTGCGGGATCGTTTTCGAGATCTCGCAAGGCGTGCTCCAAGTGGTCTTCCAAAGCATCAAGGCTGTCAAAGACCCGGTTGTGAA
>NZ_DASPLO010000152.1:0-2826 GCF_035627495.1 Methylocaldum sp. | reverse complement strand
CGGCACTGGCGAAAACTCAATGGCATTCCCCGCTTGGCTCAGGTTATCGAGGGAGTCGTGTTCAAGGACGGAGTTCGGGAAGACGCCGAGAAAATCGCCGCCTGAGTCCGCCCCGTACACAAAATTTGACCATTACTCGATAAAGTCGCTCCCGAGGCTGGACAAATTAGCCCCGAAATCGAGGAGACCAGAAGAAATCTAGAGAAGGCTGGGTAATCGCGGGAAGAGCGCTGACAAGAGGGATCAGGTTAGCCAGCCGGGGCTAAATTTTTTTTATCGAAAGCCATGTAAGCCGACACTGAAAAAAAAATCAGCCGAGGCTTACAAATAATTTCCCTTGCTTCGCATTCTAATAAGTAGATTTACTTATTAGACTTCATGTCGTGTTGGGCCTGATTTCAGCATCAAAGCTCCCGTCAAAGAAACAAATCACAAGTACACCCTCAAGAAACCTTTATAAAAACACCCAAATAAGCGCCGTAGAGATAAAAGGACGAAATGACGGACAACTACGAATACTTCAAGAACAAGCGAACTGACCGCGTCTATCTCAGCCAATCACTGAGTCAGAAGCAATACAGGAAGAATTCAGACGGCGAAATCGAAGAGTTCGAGCGTCCATTTCGAATGCTCTCAAAGGTAATTGATTGCGCCGAATCTCACCAGTTTTTCAAGGATGGTAAACAGGTATCTCTGCGAATAACAGATGGACAGAGGCATGAAATCACAGCCAAGTTCTACGAGGACACTCGTGAAGTTTCAACACTCCAAATCCAGAAATACACAGTCGAGAGCGGAGCACCTCATCGCACATACTTCACATTTATTGGCGATGAGATATCTGTTTTGTATAACTTCCTCAGAAACATTAATCTATTGCCCATAAAAGATGAACGGAGCGCAAAGCTTGATGACAGGTTCGTCGAAAGCATAGTACTCACGAAAGAGCAAGCGCTGCTTTTATTAAGTCAGCAACCCCAATTGTTGGAGGAACTCACAAAGCATGACATTACAGCGAAAGATGTTGCAATCTTAGGTCACAGGAGAAAGCAGCTTACAGAGTTTGAGCAATTGTTAAATGACGACGCCTACTTTGAAAGCTGTAAAAGCGCACTTGGTGCTAATAAGAAGAGCGAAGACGTTTGGCAAGACTTCTTTGAAAAAAATACTTGGATCTTTGGTTACGGACTTAATTATTACCTCAACTCTCCGCTCGATGGTGAAAAATTCGAGCAAATCGTCAAGGGTCACGATTTCACCGGCGCTGGCAAGCGAGTCGATGCCCTACTAAAGACTCACGGCTTTATCAGCGCACTTTCATTTGGTGAAATAAAGACACACAAAACTCCTCTTCTGAAGCAAGTTTCTACTCCTTACAGAAAAGAAAGTTGGCAAATATCTGATGAATTATCCGGAGGAATCGCGCAAATCCAGCGATCCGTTCAGGTATCTCTTTCGAATATTCGCTCGCGAACCATAATCAAAGACGAATCTGGTGCCCCAACAGGGGAGCAGTTATTTCTTTACCAGCCTAAGTCGTTCTTAGTCATCGGTTCACTCTCAGAGTTTCAGAGCGCGCACGGCATCAATGAAGATAAGTATTCTTCATTTGAACTCTTTCGTCGCAATATTGCGGCACCGGAAATCATCGCTTTCGACGAACTCTATCAACGAGCTAGATTCATAGTTGAGTCGAATGCAAGTTAAGCACAGTGTGACCGGTAGAGCACTACCAAGAAGGTGGCAGGCTTTCGTTGTTGGACTGATGCCCCAGGGTTAGGGCGTTCGTTGCCGACTGAACCGCCCCGGCTTTGCCGGAGGCTCCAACCTTTGAGAGGATGGAGCGATGAAGACATCAACGAACTATTCACCGGAAGTACGGGAGCGGGCGGTCCGCCTGGTGCGGGAGCATCAAGGCGAGTATCCCTCCCAATGGGCCACCATCGTTTCCATTGCCGCCAAGATCGGTTGTACGGCCGAGACGCTACGCCGCTGGGTACGACGGCAAGCCGAGAAGGACAGCGGGGAACGGGAGGGACTGACGACCGACGAGCGAGAGCGGATCAAGGTACTGGAGCGCGAGGTGCGTGAACTGCGCCAGGCGAACGAGATTCTGCGCAAGGCGTCGGCTTATTTTGCCCAGGCGGAGCTCGACCGCCCGTTCAAGCGATGAAGGCGTTCATTGATGAACACCGCGAAGCCTATGGGGTCGAGCCGATCTGCAAGGTGCTGCCGATCGCCCCGTCGACGTACTATCGACATGCCGCATGCAAGGCTGATCCTGGCCGAAGATCGGCCCGAGCCCGGCGCGACGAGTGCCTAAGCGGGCAAATTCAGCGGGTCTGGGAGGAGAATTTCCAGGTCTACGGCGTACGCAAGGTCTGGCGCCAATTGCGGCGCAAAGGGGTGGCTGTCGCCCGCTGCACGGTGGAGCGGCTCATGAAGCGGATCGGACTGCAAGGCGTGGTGCGCGGCAAGCCAGTCAAAACCACGGTCAGCGACAAAGGCGTCCTGTGTCCGCTGGATCGCGTCAACCGGCAGTTTCGGGCTGAGCGTCCGAATGCCTTGTGGGTGGCGGATTTCACGTACGTCTCCACCGGGCAAGGCTTCGTCTACGTGGCCTTCGTCACTGACGTGTTTTCCCGGCGTATCGTCGGCTGGAAGGTCTCCGGTTCCGCCCGCACCGGCTTCGTGCTGGGGCGCGGTGGAACTGGCGACGATGAGAAAGTCGCCGTCGGTCAGCCGCAAGGCGGAGAGATGGACGAAACACCCCCAGACGGGGCGCCGGCCTGCGAGATAGCAGGTTCGCCCCGGCTTCAGGGACTG
>NZ_DASPLO010000151.1:0-67015 GCF_035627495.1 Methylocaldum sp. | reverse complement strand
CGGCACTGGCGAAAACTCAATGGCATTCCCCGCTTGGCTCAGGTTATCGAGGGAGTCGTGTTCAAGGACGGAGTTCGGGAAGACGCCGAGAAAATCGCCGCCTGAGTCCGCCCCGTACACAAAATTTGACCATTACTCGTTTTTCAGATGTGCTTTTGTGGCGTAATTGACTCGTAATCTGTAACATTTTCCGATTAGATCTTTTTCTAAGAATACAAACATTGATCTAGTTCAGGCGGCAAAGTCAGAGGTGCGCATTTCCCGAGCAGTGGATTGGCACACTAAGAAGCATGCCAGTAATTCTTTATTCCCAGGCAATAGTACCAGTCGCAAACGATAGCTGCCTTCAAAGTTGCTTATCTATAATCGAGAACATCGACTGGAGGACCTTAATCAGTGAAGGAGCCCTTAATATGTCAGCCGTGAGCCCATCTCACCCATCGCAGAACGTTAGTAGTGCCAATGACATCGATCCCGAAGAAACCCGTGAGTGGTTGGAGGCCCTGGAAGCGGTAATCGAGGCTGAAGGTATTCAGCGGGCACATTTCCTGATCGAAAGCTTGGTCGACAAGGCGCGCCGGGCCGGGGCGAACCTGCCCTATAAAGCGAATACTGCCTATATCAACACAATTCCACCCCATATGGAGCCACGCCTGCCGGGCGACGCCGGCTTGGAACAGCGCATTCGTTCGTACATCCGCTGGAACGCCATGGCCATGGTTGTTCGAGCCAACCGCAAAACGAGCGAATACGGGGGGCACATCGCTACCTTCGCTTCGGCCGCGACGCTTTACGACGTGGGTTTCAACCACTTTTTCCATGCCGCCGATAAGCACCATGGTGGAGATCTAATTTACTTCCAGGGCCATGCTGCACCTGGTATCTATGCCCGAGCTTATCTCGAGGGGCGGTTCACCGAAGAGCAGTTGGACAACTTTCGCGCCGAAATCGGTGGCAAAGGTCTCTCATCCTACCCTCACCCCCGGTTGATGCCCGAGTTTTGGCAGTTTCCGACGGTATCCATGGGACTCGGTCCCCTGATGGCGATTTATCAAGCACGCTTCATGAAATATCTGGAGGACCGGGGAATTCTGTCGACTGCGGGCCGTAAAGTTTGGTGTTTCTGCGGCGACGGCGAGATGGATGAGCCGGAATCCATGGGGGCCATCGGACTTGCCGGCAGGGAAAAGCTGGATAACCTCATCTTCGTCATTAATTGCAATCTGCAGCGGCTCGACGGGCCGGTGCGGGGCGACGGCAAGATTATCCAGGACCTTGAAGCGGAGTTCCGCGGCGCCGGCTGGAACGTCATCAAAGTCATCTGGGGGTCGTACTGGGATCCCCTGCTCGCTAAGGATAAGAACGGTTTGCTGAAAAAACGCATGGAAGAGGCGGTGGACGGCGAATACCAATCGTACAAAGCGAAAGGCGGCGCCTACACTCGCGAGCATTTTTTTGGCAAGTATCCGGAGCTCGCGGAGATGGTGGCCAACATGTCCGACGAGGATATCTGGCGCTTGAACCGCGGTGGGCACGACCCGCACAAGGTTTTTGCCGCTTATCAGTCGGCGGTGCGTCATACCGGGCAGCCCACGGTTATTCTGGCCAAAACCGTCAAGGGCTACGGCATGGGCAGCGCGGGTGAGGGACTTATGACCACACACTCGCAGAAGAAAATGGACGAACAGGCGATCCGAGCCTTCCGCGACCGTTTTAACATTCCCATTCCCGATGAAAAGCTAACGGAACTCCCCTATTTCAGGCCGCCGGAAGACAGTCCCGAGCTGCGCTACATGCACGAGCGTCGGCAGGCTCTGGGCGGATTTATGCCGCAACGTCGACGCGATGCACCGCTTTTGCAGGTGCCGGAGCTGGATATCTTCGAACCTCTGCTGAAGAGCACCGAAGATCGCGAAATGTCCACCACCATGGCGTTCGTGCGCATGCTGACCCTGCTATTGCGGGACAAAAAACTGGGCAAGTACGTAGTGCCCATCGTTCCCGACGAAGCCAGGACCTTCGGTATGGAGGGATTGTTCCGCCAGTACGGCATTTATTCGTCCGTTGGTCAATTGTACGTGCCAGCGGATGCCGGCGGGGTGATGTACTACAAGGAGGACAAAACGGGGCAAATCCTGGAGGAGGGTATCACCGAGGCTGGCTCTATGTGCTCCTGGCTCGCGGCCAGTACGGCTTACACCAATCACAACATTCAGATGATCCCGTTTTACATCTACTATTCGATGTTCGGCTATCAACGGGTGGGGGATTTGATGTGGGCTGCGGGCGACATGCAGGCGCGCGGCTTTTTGATGGGGGGAACGGCGGGGCGTACGACGCTGGCGGGCGAAGGTCTGCAGCATCAGGACGGGCACAGCCATGTCAATATGTCGGCAATCCCCAACTGCGTGGCTTACGATCCTTGTTTTTCTTACGAGCTAGCAGTGATTGTCCAAGACGGCCTAAGGCGGATGTATCAGGAAGGTGAGGGCATCTTCTATTACATCACGGTGATGAACGAAAGTTACACTCATCCCGACATGCCGGGCGATGTCCGCGACGGTATTGTTAAAGGGCTTTATAAGTTCAAAGATGCCGGTGAATCGGCTCAAGCTCAGCTTTTGGCTAGCGGTACGATACTCCGCGAGGCTCTCGCCGCAGCGGAACTCCTGGAGCAGGATTTTGGCGTAAAAACGACCGTTTGGAGTGCGACCAGCTTCACCGAACTGCGTCGCGACGGACTAGACAAGCAGCGGTGGAATCTCCTGCATCCGGCCGAACCGCCCCGAATAAGCTATGTGGAAGAATGTCTAGGCGCAACCCAGGGGCCCGTCATCGCGGCATCCGACTATATCAAAACGCTTGCCGATCAAATTCGGCCGTTCGTGCCCAGGTCTTATACGGTGCTCGGCACCGACGGGTTCGGTCGAAGTGAGCGAAGATCCGAATTACGGAGATTTTTCGAGGTGGACCGGCATTACATCGCATTTACCACACTAAAAGCTCTGGCCGATGAAGGGAGCGTGGCGATTTCTACACTCACGGAAGCTATGGCCAAGTACGGCATCGACCCGGAAAAGCCCAATCCAGTGCAGGTGTAAAGGAAACGCTATGACAGTAGAAAAAGAAGTTGTACTTCCAGACATCGGTGATTTCAATAACGTCGAGATCATCGAGGTACTGGTTAAGCCGGGTGACGCGGTTAAAGCAGAAGATTCCTTGATCACGCTGGAAAGCGATAAAGCGGCGATGGAAGTGCCTTCGCCCTTTTCCGGTGTGGTGAAAGCCATGCGGGTTAAGGTCGGTGACCGGGTGAGTAAAGGCTCGCCGATATTGCAGTTGGACGTTGCAGATCAAGCCGAGTCGGAGCGGGAGGAGAAGGCTCCGCCAACGGTGGAGGCGGAAGCGGGAAAGATTGTCGCCGGCGAAGCGGAGTCCAAGCCCGCTGCCGAGCAGGCTGCACCTTCGGCGATAACTGAACCGGAGGTAAAGCCAACACCCGCGCCCTCGCCGGTCGTTGCCGAACGAGCTTTGGAAGCTACCGAAGAGCGCACGCACCCTCCTCATGCGAGCCCATCGGTTCGGAAGTTCGCCCGGGAGTTAGGGGCGGAGCTTCTTACAATTCAAGGTACGGGGCAAAAAGGCCGTATTTTAAAGGAGGACGTGCAGGCGTTCGTAAAAGCTAGCTTGAAGCGGACCGAACAAGCGATGACCGGTGGCGTTTTCGCAATCCCGGCTCAGCCGGAGATCGATTTCGCGCAATTCGGCGCCATCGAACGGCAGATGCTGTCCCGCATCAAGAAGCTTTCCGGTCCGAATCTGCTTCGGAGCTGGATGAGCATTCCTCATGTCACGCAGCACGATGAGGCGGATATTACGGAGCTTGAGGCATTTCGCCAGTCAATCAAGAGCGAAGCGGAAAAGCAGGACATAAAGCTCACCTTCCTGCCATTCGTCATCAAAGCCGTTGTGGCTGCGCTCAAGAGGTTTCCGACTTTCAATGCCTCCCTCGCGGCGAGCGGCGAAGAGTTGATCCTTAAGAAGTATTATCATTTAGGCGTGGCGATGGACACCCCGGAAGGTCTAGTGGTGCCCGTAGTGCGAGATGTCGATCAAAAAGGCATCTTCGATCTGGCTAAGGAGCTTGCCGAACTCGGTACCAAAGCCCGCGGCAAGAAACTTCGCGGCACCGATCTCGAAGGAGCGTCATTTACTATTTCGAGTCTCGGCGGGATTGGCGGTACGGCCTTTACTCCCATCATCAATCCGCCTCAGGTGGCTATCCTCGGATTGTCCCGGGCGCAAACCAAGCCGGTTTATCTGGACGGGCAGTTCGTTCCCCGGTTGATGCTGCCGTTGTCCCTGTCTTACGACCACCGTGCGATCGACGGGGCAGAAGCGGCCCGATTCACGGTTTATTTGGCTGGGCTGTTGGCCGAGTTGAAGCGAGTCCTCTTGTAGGGGTGGATATGCTGCTCGTTGGCGCAACCCGGCTTGATACGACAGCTACCGAACATTAACCTGCCGATTGTCCATAACAAGGAATTCAATTAATGTCCGATGCATCCAGTCTACACGCTGAAGTTCTCGTATTAGGCGGCGGTCCCGGAGGTTACACCGCCGCGTTTCGAGCCGCCGATTTGGGAAAGCAGGTCGTCTTAGTCGAGCGCTATCCGGTATTGGGTGGCGTTTGCCTGAATGTCGGCTGTATTCCCTCAAAAGCATTGCTACATGCTGCCAAGGTGATTCAGGAGGCTCATGAAGCATCAAGCTTCGGTTTGGATTTTGGCGCGCCAAATATCGATTTAGCCAAGCTCCGCGACTGGAAAAACAAGGTGGTGAAAACGCTCACTACCGGACTTGCGGGTCTGGCCAAGCAGCGCAAAGTCACCGTAGTCAACGGCGTCGGGACGTTTTCTTCGGATAGATCATTACAGGTCGAAACGGCCGAGGGCCAAAAAACGGTCAGTTTCGATCATGCCATTATCGCGGCCGGCTCGCAGCCGGTGAAAATTCCGGGCTTTCCCTCCGACGATCCGCGTTTAATCGACTCCACCGGCGCATTGGAGCTGACCGAGGTCCCCAAGCGTCTTCTAATCATCGGCGGTGGCATCATCGGCTTGGAGATGGCTACCGTTTATCATTCTCTGGGTGCGAAGATCACGGTTGTCGAACTGATGGACCAGCTCATTCCTGGCTGCGATGCGGATCTGGTGAAACCGCTACATCAGCGTATCAAGAAGCAGTACGAAAATATTTTCCTCAAAACCAAAGTGACGCGTATCGAGGCGAAACCGGAAGGACTTCAAGCTTATTTTGAAGGCGGGGAAGGTGCGCCCGAATCCGATGTGTTCGACCAGATTTTAGTCGCAGTAGGGCGGCGGCCGAATGGCGATCAGATCGGCGCGGAAAACGCAGGTGTCAAGATCGACGATAAAGGCTTCATCCCGGTAGACAACTGCCAGCGAACCAATGTGCCCCATATCTACGCCATCGGCGATATCGTGGGCAATCCGATGCTGGCGCACAAGGCGACCCATGAGGCCAAGGCGGCGGCAGAGGTCATTTCCGGTTTGCCGTCGGCGTTCCAGGCGCTGACCATACCCTCGGTAGCTTACACCGATCCTGAAGTGGCCTGGATGGGGCTAACGGAAAACCAAGCGCAAGCACAAGGCATCGCCTACGACAAGGCCGCATTTCCCTGGGCGGCGAGCGGGCGGGCTTTGGGCATCGATCGCAAAGAGGGCGTGACCAAGATCCTGTGCGACAAAGAGACCAAGAGAATCTTGGGTGCGGGTATCGTCGGCCCGAATGCGGGAGAGCTCATCAGCGAGGCTGTCCTGGCGCTTGAAATGGGCGCCGATATGGAGGATATCGCACTAACCATTCACCCGCATCCGACCTTGTCCGAAACGTTTGCCTTTGCCGCCGAGATGTTGGAAGGCAGTATTACGGACCTTTACATTCGAAAGTAGGCCGAATTCACGCCGTAGGAGAGTGTTGATGGGCGTTATAGCTCATCGCCGTACCTTCTTGCGGCGGATCTTTTATTCAGACGACTGCGAATTGGTTTGGGGTTCGAGGCGCTCCGGATCTCTGGTTCCCTTGTCGCCCTTCCATGGCGCTACTTTGAACAGTAGCAGCATGCCCGGGAGGGTGAGCGCGAAGCACAGCCAAAAGAAGCGCTCCCAGCCGAGCGCTTCGATGTGAAGCAGCGAAAAATCACCCATCTTTATATCCCCGCCTTCGACCAGAAAACCGGTGAACGCATTGGCTAGCGTCCGTGGGGTGGCGGCTAGGCTGGTAAAAAGTGCGAATTGGGTGGCGGTGTACGCCGGGTTGGTGGCCGTGGCGATATAGGCGACAAAGGCTGCCGTGCCTAATCCGACACCGAACGCCTCGGCGCCGATTACGGCGGCCAAGCCCGCCAAGGTGTGGCCGGCCGTGGCAAGCCAGGCAAAGCCCAGAATCACCAAGGCTTGTAAGGCGCCGAATACCCATAGGGATCGATGTATCCCTAGATAAATCATCCATATTCCGCCTAGAATGCCGCCTGCAACGTTCGGCCAGAGTCCGGCATGCTTGGCGATCATGCCAATTTCCGTCTTGCTGTAGCCCATGTCCAAATAAAAGGGCGTAGCCAGCGCCGTCGCCATGCTATCCCCTAATTTGTAAAAAAAGACAAATCCTAGGACTGTCAGCGCACCGCTCCAACCCTTGCGTTGAACAAATTCACGAAAAGGATCTACTAAGGCGCGACGTAGAGTGGAGGGAGCGTGGCCGGAAAACTCCGGTTCGGTTCCGATCAGCGTCAAGAAGAGGCCGGGGAGCATGAACAACGCCGTGATCGAATAGACGGCGTTCCAGGATAAGTGGTCGGCAAGGATCAGTGACAGCGACCCGGGCACGAGCCCTGCCACTTTGTAGGCATTCACATGGATTACGTTGCCTAGGCCTTGTTCCTCGTCCCGTAAAATTTCCCGCCGAAAAGCATCGATGGCGATGTCCTGAGTCGCCGAGAATAACGCCACCGCCACTGCCAGCCAGCGGATAGTGGCAATGTCGGGCACGGGGGCGAGCCAGCCGAAAGCCGGGATTGAGAGTAGCAGTGCCGTTTGCGTAATCAGCATCCAGGTCCTGCGCCGGCCCATCGGCAGGCCATAGCGGTCACAGAGTGGCGCCCATAAGAACTTCCAGATATAGGGAAATTGAACAAGAGCCAGCAGCCCGATTTCCTTGAGATCAACACCGCCTTCGCGCAGCCAGGCTGAAATCAGGCTGATCAGCACGAATAGCGGTAGTCCTGAGGAAAACCCCGTAAGGATGCAGATCAGCATCCGTCTATTGAACAGCGCTTCACGCCAGGAAAGGGTAGTCATAATCTATGGTGAGTGGAGCGTGATCGGAAAAGCGCTCTTCCTTGTAGACATGGGCGCCGCGAATCTTGTCGCTGAGGGCGGGGCTAGTTACGTGGTAATCGATACGCCAGCCCACGTTCTTGGCCCAGGCCTGGCCGCGATTTGACCACCAGGTATATTGTTCCGGCTCCTGATTCACGACACGAAAGGCATCGATCCAGCCGTCTTCCTCGAATACTACATCCAGCCAGGCGCGCTCTTCGGGCAGAAATCCCGAATTTTTCTGATTGGATCGCCAATTCTTGAGGTCGATGGGCTTGTGGGCAATATTCCAGTCGCCGCAAAAAATGTAACTGCGCCCTGACTGCGCGCATTCTCGAAGATACGGCAGGAAGCGGTTCATAAAGTCGAACTTTACCGCTTGCCTTTCTTCGCTGGACGAGCCGGAAGGCAGGTAAAGCGAAACGACGCTTAGGTCGCCGAACCGCGCTTCGAGATAGCGTCCTTCAGCATCGATATCCGGCCAGCCAACGCCTTGAATGACCTCATCGGGTTCCCTGCGGCTATACAGGGCAACCCCGCTATAGCCTTTCTTAACGGCATCCAGGTAATAGCATTGATATCCTTTGGGCCAGTAGATGGCATCCTCCAGTTGGTGCGTCTGAACCTTGGTTTCCTGTAAGCAGACAATGTCGGCATTCTGTTTATCCATCCAGTGGAAAAAGCCTTTGCGCGCTGCTGATCGCACGCCGTTAGCATTGAGGGAAATTATGCGCATCACGGTTTATATCTCAGATGGACTCATAACAGCTAGGCTGTCGCTGCCGAGAACGGAACATAGATTGACGTGGATTGGCTCAGCTCGGACAGGAGCAAGAAGTTCTTCATCAAAGAACGCGTCCATCTTGCGGCGAAGGGCTGTTTTCAGTACCATGAAAAATTTGTCGTTCCTTTGTTCTGCTTTCTTGGAGAGTGCCTAATTATGAAGCCGGATATTCATCCCGAATACAAATCCATCAACGTCCATTGCAGTTGCGGCAATACCTTCGAGACTAAGTCGACACTTAGCAAGGACTTGCAGGTTGAAGTTTGCTCCGCTTGCCATCCATTTTATACGGGCAAGCAGAAGATCGTCGACACTGCTGGTCGTGTTGACAAGTTCCGTCGCAAGTACGGTCGGGGCTGATTTTTATTCCCATCTGTGCCCCTCGAAATCGGTCTGTCCTTTTCTCTATAAACGTTAACAGCGATGAGCAAGGAACGCTCTCTGCCTCGAAATCGCAATCATTTAAATGGGGTGGACAGGGACGATAGCCGAAGTCCCGATACTCGGGGGCACGTGGGGTAGGGCGCCGCTAATTTAATGTAATTACACGCCGTTGTATTTCTTGCTTTATTGTCTTCGGACCAGCCATCTTATGCCGTATCAAGCATAACCCTCCGCGGTGATACGGTATCAAGTTAGAGCGAACGAACCGGTCGTATTGATGGGCTACAACTCGATTAAAAGATGTAGTTGATCGGGCGGTAAGGCATCGGCTTCTATTATGATCGTCGCTCTCTTAAGTAATCTGGGTCCCTAATGGTGAGATGTCGTTAATCAGTTTCTCAACATCTTGGAGAGAGCCTCCGGGTACAGACTTTTCCCTGCGATTTATCCGTTGTCCTTTTAATTCGGGGGGGAGTGTCACTAATTCCACTCGGATTCCATCTACAAAAAAATCCAGCGCCGGATAGGTAGCAACACGGTTGTGTCCCAAATTGAACGAAAAGGACTTTTCTTCAAACGGGATACGGGCTTCCATTAATTTCTTGATTATATCCTCGGGTGTTTCGGGATACACATACAAGATAATCGGGCTGTATTTGCCGGCGCTGCCATCCAACGCGCCGCCGATCAATCGCGGCGAAAACCCTTCCAGGAAACGCATGGCTTCTAGTGCGATCTTCCGCATATGGATAATGTGGAGCGGCTGTGTTTCAGCCCGATAGAGTCGATGGTATTCCTTCAGTGCTTGGTCAATTTCCTCGTTGCGGGGGAGGCTCCGCGAATTCGCTATCCCCAGGCGGGCGGCAGCCTTATTTTTTGCCGGAAGATAATCATTTACACCCTCTTCGGCCATGATCCTTGCGGCCTCCTGTGCAATCAGCAGTCGCGCTTTATCTCGCATGGACATAACGGAGATCAAAATAGTGATTCAATCGGTTTTTCGGCCGTGCTCCGTCGGGGCGGCGGCTCCGGCAATTCCGGCCGGGTCTCGTCTTCGATGGCTTCTGAGGGGATGGGCTCGCTTGAGCGCGGCGCCGCGTAATAACGAGGTGCCCGTTCTGATGGGAAGACCTCGAAGATAGCGTTAGTGCTGCCGGGCGGGGCAAGCATTCCCGTATCCGGGTCCACGCGAGCCGTCGTCAACCCGCTTGGAAGTGGGAAGGTTTGCTCGGGTACATCTTTGAGGGCTTCCTGCATGAAGTACATCCACATGGGAAGCGCGGCTTTGCCGCCGGTTTCGCCTTCGCCCAAGGATTTTGATGAATCGAACCCCACCCAAGCGATGGCCGCCAGGGAAGGAACATAGCCGTTGAACCAGGCATCTTTGTGTTCATTCGTGGTGCCGGTTTTCCCTGCGACATCGCTATGTCCTAATTCCATGGCGCGGGTTGCTGTCCCGGTCCGTACCACGTCCTGCAGCATGGAGTTCATCATGTAATGGACCTGGGGAGATAGAATACGGGGCGCAAAGTTCGTTTGGTGATCATCAGAGCCAGCACAATTCGCGCAGGCCGTTTGCGGGGTGGCTCGGAAGATAGTGCTATCGGCTTCGGTTTCGATGCGTTCGATAAAATAAGGATCAACGCGGAAGCCGCCGTTGGCGAATACGGCATAGGCTTGTGCCATCCTGATGGGGGTTGCGGTGCCGCTACCCAAGGCCAGCGGAAGGGATCGAGGTAGCTCTTCGGGCTGAAAGCCAAAGCGCGTAGCCATGGCTATGGCCTTTTTAAGGCCAATGCTTTGAAGCAGTCGAATAGATACAAGGTTTCGCGATTTGGCCAAGGCTACCCTGAGTCTTGTAGGGCCATAAAATCGGCCTGAGTAATTCTGTGGACGCCAGAGCCCTCCCTCCTGCGAGGGGTCGGAATAGACGATGGGCGCGTCATTGACCACACTTGCCGGGGTATACCCTTCGGTCAATGCCGCGGCGTAGAGAATGGGTTTAAATCCGGAACCGGGCTGTCTTTGAGCTTGCGTCGCTCTATTGAAATTGCTGAGAGTAAAATCATAACCTCCCGCCAGCGCGACTACGGCACCGCTCGTCGGATCCAATGCGACCAGGGCGCCTTCGGCTTCCGGAATCTGACTGAGTTTCCAGCGGTCGTTGCCGTCTTTGCGCAGCCTGATGAGATCGCCAGTCTTAAGTATCTCTTTGGCGCTTCGTGGCGTGGGCCCTTGCCCATTCTCGGTGATGTACTTGCGTGCCCATTGCAGGCCGTCCCAGTCGAGTACGATCCGTTGCTTGTCGCCGAGATAAATTTCCGCGGAAGTGTCTCTGACGGCGAGAACCAGTCCGGGAACCGTTTCTCCGGCCTTGGGAATGCTGGATAACCGCTCGTCCCAATCCTTGGCGTATTTGGCTTTATTTAGGTCCATTCGCTGCTTTATGCCCCGAAAGCCGTGGCGCTCGTCATAGTCGTGCAGCGTGAGGCGCAGGGACCTGTCGGCGGCCAATTGCAAACGGCTGTCGACGGTGGTGTATACCTTGTAACCGTTGGTATACGCCGCTTCGCCATATTGCTGATACATCTCGTTGCGAATCAATTCTGCGATGTAGGGCGCATTCAATTCGGAGGGGGATGTGTGGAGTTTTGCGGTAACTGGGCGGTTAATCGCCTCTTGATAGCGCTGATCGTCGATGTAGCCCAGTTTACGCATCCGACGCAGCACGTAGTTTCGCCGGCTTAAGGCCCGCTCCGGATTGGTTATGGGGTTGAACGCGGAGGGTGCTTTCGGCAAACCAGCGATCATGGCGATCTCGTCTAGTTCAAGCTCATGCATCCCTTTGCCGTAGTAGACCTGAGCCGCGGCCATGACCCCATACGCGTGATGGCCGAAATAGATCTTGTTCAAATACAGTTCCAAGATCTGCTCTTTCCTTAATCCCGATTCGATTTTGACCGCCAGCACGATTTCCTTGAGTTTGCGAAAGAAAGTCTTCTCGCTACTCAAAAAGAAATTGCGGGCCACCTGCATGGTGATTGTGCTGCCGCCCTGCTTCTTCTCTCCGGTCCGAAGAAAGGAAAACGTCGCCCGCAGTAAGCCTTGGTAGTCCACGCCCGGGTGGTCGAAAAACCGATTGTCCTCGGCTGCCAGAAAAGCCTGGGTTACTTTGCTCGGAACATCGGAAAAGCTGACCGGGCTGCGCTTCTTTTCGCCATATTGAGCAATAAGTAAGCCGTCTTTGCTGTAAATGCTCATCGGGGTTTGATACCGGGCGTCACGCAGAACTTCTATATCCGGAAGCTGGGGCTCGATGAAGCGATAAAGCAAAAAGGCGGCCAGAGCTAAGCTCGCGAATCCACCAAGCAGAAGGAGAAAGATTAGCTTCATGACGCTCGCTGAACGAGAGCGTGATTTGCGTCGACTGTTGCGGGTTCTCACTCGACAAAGAAATTAAAAAGACGTTTTCAGCCTGCAGCTAGCGAAATCAGCACCAAACGGCAGCTCTGAAATACTCGGTTGAACGGTAATTGGCGTGTCATGGGCAAAGTTCGAATCCCTACTATACTACAGTACGGAGTTCGGCGGGCGACGAGAAACAGCAATAAAACTTGGCATCGTTTACCTGAAGTCAAAGGCTAGTTTAGGAAATCATCGATGTTTTTTTTGAACCGCAAGAGACCACCGTTGCTTGGCATGGATATCAGTACGGCGGCTGTCAAACTGTTGGAACTAAGTAGAAACGGACAGCGTTACCGGGTGGAAAGCTATGCCGTAGCACCGCTGCCACTCGATGCCGTAATCGATAAAAACATTGCTAAGGTTGAAATCATCGGCAACGTTATCAAGACAGTCATCAAGCAATCGGGTACCCGCTTGAAGCACGCTTCGGTAGCGGTACCCAGTTCCTCGGTGATAACCAAGGTGATCTCGATGCCGGCCTCCTTGAGCGAAGATGAGCTGGAGGCTCAGCTTGAACTGGAGGCGGATCAATACATTCCGTACTCACTGGATGAGGTCAGCCTGGATTTCGAGGTGCAGGGTAGGGCCGAGAAAAACCCGGAAATGGTGGATGTGTTGCTGGTCGCCTCTCGTAAAGAAAATGTGGAGGATCGCGTAGCGGCTCTGGAGATGGCCGGGCTAAAGGCCGAAATCGTAGATGTGGAATCGTACGCCGTAGAGAATGCGTGCAGCCTAATTTTGGATCAGCTCCCCGAATACAATCCGGATCAGGCAATCGCCGTAGCCGACGTCGGATCAACCATGACTACCCTGAACGTGATCCACAATCGCCGGATCATTTATACCCGAGAACAGGGGTTCGGCGGCAAGCAGTTGACGGAGGAAATCCAGCGTCGTTATGGGCTTTCCTACGAGGAGGCCGGTTTGGCCAAAAAACATGGCGGTCTTCCGGACAATTATCTGCTTGAAGTACTGGAGCCTTTTAAACAAGCGATGGCGCAGCAAATTGGGCGCTCGCTGCAATTTTTCCTTTCTTCAAGTTCGCATCGGACTATTGACGGCGTGGTGCTAGCTGGGGGATGTGCCTCGATACAGGGTATTGATCGCTTTGTGGAAGAAATTCTAGGTATCCCCACCACCGCAGCCAACCCGTTTGTCAGCATGTCTCTTGCGCCGCGCGTCAAACCGCAAAGTTTGAGCAATGATGCTCCGGCATTAATGACGGCGTGTGGATTGGCTTTAAGGAGCTTGGACTGATGGCTCGAATCAACCTTCTTCCTTGGCGTGCTGAGCTTCGCAAACAAAGGCAAAAGGAATTCATAGCGATTGCCCTGACCGCGTTGTTATCGACCGGGGCGATTCTATGCTTTGTTCATTACTACATCGGCAACATGATCGATTATCAAAGCCAACGCAATCAGTACTTGGAATCCGAGATTGCGTTGCTTGATAAGAGAATCAAGGAAATCGAGGAATTGGAAGCCAAGAAAAAACGGCTGATCTCCAAGATGGAAGTGATTCAGCAATTGCAGGCGAGTCGTCCGGAGATCGTCCATTTGTTTGATGAGCTGGCGCGTACCATCCCGGAAGGTGTCCATCTAATGGATCTGACGCAGTTGGACAACAATTTGACGATGAACGGGATGGCCCAATCCAATGCGCGGGTATCCGCTTATATGCGGAATCTGGAGTCTTCACCCTGGATGAAGGAGCCACTGCTAAACATCATCGAGACCAAACAGGAGGCCAAGGAGGCTAAAAAGGAGCGGGGTAACAAGTTTACCCTTCAGGTGAAGCAGGGAGGTGATAAAGCGGACAGTCAGGAGAAGAATCCGTCATGAACCTTTCCAATATCAATTGGGACATCGAGAACGCGGGCGCCTGGCCACTGCCGATTAAGGCGGCGATTATTACGCTGCTATGCATTATTGCGAGTGGCTTATGGTACTACCTTGATACTCAGGACCAAATCGCACAACTCGAAACTGAGGAAGGTAAGGAGCAGGAACTCAAGAATAAATTCGAGCAACGACAAAAGAAGGCGGCCAATCTGGAAGAGTACAAGGAGCAAATGGCCGAAATAGAAAAGAGTTTCGGCGATTTGCTCAGACAACTACCCGATAAGACGCAGGTTCCCGATTTGCTGGTGGACGTATCTCAAACCGGACTGGCGAGCGGTTTGGAGTTCGAGCTCTTCAAACCCAGTACCGAAATTCCCAAAGAGTTTTATGCAGAGTTACCCATCGAAATCCGGGTCGTTGGTGATTACATGGAGTTCGGCACTTTTATCAGTGGACTGGCTTCTTTGCCGCGCATCGTAACGATACATAACGTCAAGATTGCGGCACATAACAAGGATGCGGGGAGCAAAAAGACTACGAAGGAGCCATTGGTCATGAGTGCGCTGGTCAGAACCTATCGTTACTTGGAAGACGGGGCGGTTCCAGCGAGTCAAGTCAAAAAGCCACAACAAAGCAAGTAGCACTATGGGCGGGCACTTAAAGTTTTTGGTATCTCCACGCTGTTCATGGCACGTCGTGTCGTGGTTGGTCGCTATCGGATTAACTGGATGCGCCGGGGGCGATATAACGGACTTGCAGGCCTACGTTGCGGAGGTCAAGGCACGCCAGAAAGGAGCGGTAGAGCCTCTGCCGGAAATCAAGACGGTGGAGCCATTCGTCTTCAATCCGGAAGATTTGCGAGATCCCTTCATTATTGATGAAAAGACCCAGGAGTCTGAGGAGGCAAAGGTTGAGAGCGGTATCCGGCCGGATACCAATCGGCCTAAGGAAGAATTGGAATCATATGAGCTCGATACCCTGCGCATGGTCGGAACGGTCGATCGGCAAGGCGCGCTCTGGGGGTTGGTCAAAGCCAGCGACGGTACGATTCACCGGGTGCGTGCCGGAAACCACATGGGAAAGAATTTCGGCAAGATCATCAATATCAAAGAAAACTTGATCGAATTGGTAGAAATCATATCCGACAGTCCTGGGGCATGGCGCGAACGCAAGGCGGCTCTCGATTTGGCGGAAGTGGGGGAAAAGAAATGAGAACGGTAAAAGGCATTGGCATTACTTCGACCGTATGGCAGCGATATAGAAAGGCAATAGGCTTCATTCTGATCGGCTTGTCCCTGCATCTGCATCTATCCGTTAGTCAGGCGGAAGGACTTGTACTCAAGTCCGTGGATTTTTCATCCCTACCCGGGGACAACTTGCAGTTGTTGTTGGGCTTGAGCGGGCCAGCCGTAGAGCCCAGAATCTTCCACACAGAAAACCCCGCCCGCATAGCGCTGGACCTGCCTGGTGTGGCCAACGGTTTGGAAAAGAAATCAGTGCCGATCAATGTAGGGGGGGCTCAAAGCATTCAGGCGGTGGAGTCGGCCGGACGCACCCGCGTGGTAATCAATTTGACCGATATGATGCCCTACGCCAGCCGAGTGGACGGCAACAATATTCTTATCACGCTGCAAAGCGGTGCTGCGCCGATTGCCGCCACGAAAGCGGCTTCAACAAAGTCCCAAATCATTGATCGGCCACTCGCGGGCAGCGACAGGCGGATTGAAAACGTCGATTTCCGTCGAGGCGAAAAGGGCGAGGGGCGGCTTTTGGTAACGCTGAGCGATCCTAAGTCTGTCGTCGATATCCACGAAGAGGGGCAAAAAGTCATTGTAAGATTTGCCGACACGAATCTGCCGTCGCAATTGGCGCGTAGGCTCGATGTCATGGATTTCGCCACTCCTGTTCGCTCCATCGAGTCGGCCATGGATGGAGCCCATGCTCGGATGGTTGTATCTCCCGTTTCCGATGAATATGACTATTCCTCCTATCAGACCGACAATGTTTTGGCGGTGGAATTTCGCCCTCTGACCAAAATGGAAAAAGAGGAAATTAAGAAGAAAAGCTTCACGTTCTCCGGTGACAAGCTGACTCTGAATTTCCAGGATATCCCGGTGCGGTCCGTTCTGCAGATTCTGGCCGATTTCACCAACCTCAACATTGTGGCCAGCGACACGGTACAGGGCAACGTAACACTCCGGCTCAACGATGTTCCGTGGGATCAGGCCTTGGAGCTTGTTCTTAGGTCTAAGGGTTTGGGTAAGCGCCAGGAGGGCAATATCATTCGCGTTGCTCCGATCGAAGAGATCAATAAACAGGAGAAGGAGGAACTCGAAGCGCAGAAAGTTGTGGAAGAACTGGAACCGTTGCGGACGGAAATCATCCAGATCAACTACACCACGGCCGAGGATATCAAGAAAGTCTTGGTCGGTACCACGGAGCGCACGAGTCAATCCATGACTCAGCCGGCTAGCATCGGAGGTGCGACGGCTTCCACGGCGGTATCGACACTGGATGTGAGTCAATCGGTTTTATCAGGGCGGGGCAACGTAACCGTCGATCCGCGGACCAATCAGTTGATCGTGAAAGATACTCCGCGCAATTTGGAGCGAGTCCGCGATCTGGTCCGTCAATTAGACAAGCCTATTCGGCAAGTACTCATCGAATCTCGAATTGTCATTGCTTCCAACGATTTTCTAAGGGATTTGGGCAGTCGCCTTCAGGTCAATAGACTCGTTAATGCAAGAGGAGCCAGCTCTTTTTCTACAGGCTCAGGCTCTTCAACTGATGGCGTCATTTTCCAGCAACCGGCTGCCGGTGGGGAAAAGTCTACCAACACCGATCTGCTGGTGGATCTCGCGGCCAGAGGCGCCGCGACCGCCGCAACGGGTGGCGCCAGTGCCATCGGGTTCACACTCATCAAAGCGGGCGATTACTTGCTGGATCTTGAGTTATCGGCCGCTCAGAGGGAAGGGCGTAGTGAAACCGTGTCCAATCCCCGGCTGATTACCTCGGATCAGACCAAGGCGGTAATCAAACAGGGTGTCGAGATTCCTTATCAGACCACAGTTGTAGCGGGAGGAGGAGCCTCGGCCAACATTTCGTTCAAACAGGCGGTACTCGAGTTGAACGTAACGCCGCATATCACGCCCGACGATCAAGTGTTGATGGACCTCTTGATCAAGAAGGATGAAAAAGGCGAGATAACACAAGCTGGCCCGGCGATCGATAAGCGTGAAATTCAAACTACGGCCCAAGTCGCCAATGGGGAAACCGTGGTTCTGGGCGGTGTCTACGAAGGGCAGAAGCTTAACAATACCGACAAAGTACCGTTTTTCGGCGATCTGCCCGGGATCGGATATATGTTCCGCAGAAACAACGTTGAAGATCGTAAAAGAGAGTTGCTCGTTTTCATTACTCCGAAAATTCTCAAGCAAGATCTCGCCTCTCGCTGATTGTTGCTGAAATTGCAGAAGGCGCGGCCTGAAAGGGCGGCGCCTTTTTGTTGTTGCGCCGGCTGTGAGTGCACTGCCCGGTATTTTCAATACACATGATATGATGACCCGATTTCTCATCTCGGGCGGCATGAGACATACGCACAATATTCATTTGATCGGGCCCATGGGAGCGGGCAAGACGACGATCGGGCGGCTTTTGGCCAAAGCCCTGGATGTCCGATTCGTCGATAGTGATAGGGAGATCGAACAGCGTACCGGCGTCAGTATCCCGATGATTTTCGAGTACGAGGGTGAAGAGGGTTTTCGGAGGCGGGAAGCGGAAGTTCTGGCCGACCTATCTTGCAAAAAGGGGATCGTATTGGCCACCGGGGGTGGATCAATCCTATTGCCGGAAAATCGCAAGGTTCTGCATGAACGGGGTTTTGTCGTTTATCTGCAGTGTTCGGTCGAAAAGCAGCTTGAAAGAACTCACAAGGATTCCAACCGGCCGCTGCTCAATACTCAGAACCCCCGCCAGAGGTTACAAGAGTTGCTGCGGGTGCGGGAGCCGCTCTATCGTTCCCTGGCTGATTTCTTGGTGGATACGGGAGAGCATTCCAGCCGCAGCGCCGTCCGTCAGATTTTGAAAGCTTATAGCCGAGCAAACGCGAATTCATGAAAACTCTGACCGTCAGTCTGGGCGAACGCAGCTATCCGATTTATATCGGATCGCAAATCCTGGAGTCCGGCGAACTGTTGTCAAGGCATCTAAGTTCCAGCCAAGTCATGGTCGTTACCAACGAAACGGTAGCGCCTCTTTATCTGGATCGGGTCAGACAAAGCCTAAACAGCAAGCTGATTGCCGAGGTGATCTTGCCGGACGGCGAGTCTTATAAAAGCATTGAATCGGCGATGACCATCTTCGATGAATTGCTTGCCAGAAAATTTAGCCGAGACGCATCTCTCATTGCCTTGGGGGGCGGGGTGATCGGCGATTTGGTCGGCTTTGCCGCCGCTTGCTATCAGCGGGGGGTGCCATTCATTCAAATTCCGACGACTCTGCTGGCGCAGGTGGATTCTTCCGTAGGCGGTAAAACCGCGGTCAATCACCCGCGCGGCAAGAATATGATTGGTGCTTTTTATCAGCCGCAATGCGTGATAGCCGATACCTCAACGCTCGATACTCTGGCCGATCGGGAGTTTAGCGCCGGATTGGCCGAGGTGATCAAGTACGGGCTTATTCGTGATTTTGCGTTCTTCGTCTGGTTGGAAGCCAACATGGAGATGCTTTTGGCTCGCGATGCGGATGCCCTGGCCTATGCCATCGAGCGCTCCTGCCTCAACAAGGCGGAAGTTGTAGCCGAAGACGAACGGGAATCGGGGGTGCGCGCAACGCTCAATTTGGGGCATACGTTCGGGCATGCCATAGAAACCGGTATGGGTTACGGTAGTTATCTGCACGGTGAGGCGGTGGCCATCGGAATTTGCCAGGCCGCGGATCTGTCGCGGCGGCTCGGTTGGCTCGACATGGGCGGTGTCGAGCGCATTATTTCGCTGCTTAGGCAGGCTCGGCTGCCGGTGACGCCGCCGATGGGGCTGGATACCGATCGCTACTTGGAGTTGATGGCCGTCGACAAGAAGAACGTGGAGGGTAAGCTGCGGCTTATTCTGCTCGAAAAAATCGGCAAGGCCACCTTGCCGATGAAGGTCGATCTTGAGTCACTTCGAGCCACGTTGGACCACTATGGGCGCGGCTGAATTTTCTTCGCCTCTTAGCGATCGTGAGAGCGCTCACGGTGCTCAGCCCTTGTCGCTTATTTCTGCAGCACGCATGCAAAAGTTCGATTTGCTTTTGCACCTGGCGGTCAACTTGGCTCAACCCATCGTCGTGTGTGGGCCGGAAGGCATCGGCAAAACAACTTTTCTGCGCTTTCTGGAGACCCGCTTAGCGCCACTCGCAACGGTCCGCTATTTGGTTTCTGCGCCGGGCATGGGTTATGAGCGGATTCTCGACGAGTTGTCGCGCACTTTGAATCAGGACAAGCCGAGGTCGGCCTCTTCGGGATTGGGCTTGACCGATTTATTGGCAAACTACGGCAAGGAGCATCGAAATCTCGTGCTGCTGCTCGATGATGCCGGCGCGCTCGCGCCGGGGCTTCTCAACGCGCTATGGCAGTTCGCAAGCTCTCATCCGGCCTTGCGGCTGGTGCTGGCGATGCGCAGCAACGAGGCCCTGCAAAAGTCCGACACGGATAGATCGGCTCTTGGTGATGCGTTTATTCTGGACATTCCTGCTTTATCGCAGGATGAGTGCAGATTTTATGCGCATCAATTAGCAACAAGGGTATCCGGGTTGCCAAGCGGGCAAGAGATTACGGAATCCTTTGTAAAACGGCTGTATTCCCGGAGCCGGGGAGTTCCGGGAGCGGTGGTCGAGATGCTGAAATCGTCGCATGGATCGACAAAAACAGCGGCTTTGGCTAACTTCGGCTGGGTAACCGCGGCCGGCTTATTGGCTGGAGTGACGGCTTACGCGTTCTTTCTATTTTTCTCGAGACAGACACCGGAACCGCAAAGACCGCTTCCCGATAGTTCGGCTGAGACTGTAAAGTCTAATGTAGCCATTGCGCCTTCCGTTCCGGAACAGGTTCAGGAAGTCGAGGCCTCGACCCCGGCAGAGCCGTTGACTAAAGTTCAGGAGCCGCCGGCATCGACAGCTGTCGAAATCGTTGCCGCTTCCCAATCGCCATCCGCGCCCTTGGCTTTAGCCGAGAGCGAAAAGACGGAGATCTCCAAGGCTTCCGAACCGGCAACGATAACCGCAACACCGGCTGCCGCAGTGCCTGTACTGGAAACGGAAGCGAAGAAGACGGCAGAAGACCCGAAGCCGATGGAATCGGGGGCTCCACTTGAGCCGCCACCCGCCGCGGTCGTGGAAGAGCCGAAAAACACGTCGGAGACTCAGGTTCAGGTATCGTCAGCCCGCCCTGAGCCGGCTGACTCTTTAAGAGAAGCCGAGGTGAAAGCGCGGGAGTCCGGGACTTCGATGGCGCAAGGTGAAACCTCCCAGCGGTCAAAATCGCCTGAGATCGTTATGGAAGGGCTCAAGAGCGCTGAATGGCTGATGGATCAAAGTCCAGAAGCTTACACCTTGCAGATTGTTGCCGTTTCCCGATTGAGTTCGGTAGTCAAGCTGGCTAAACAATTTCCGCTGGGCAGCGAACTAGCCAGTTTTCGTTCGCGCAAGGGAAGCGGCGATCTGTATCCGCTTTTCTTCGGAATTTATCCGACTTTGCCGGCAGCTAAGGAGGCTGCCGCAACACTGCCTGTTTCGCTCGGCCAGCCCTTGCCTAGACAGATGAAATCTATTCACCAAGAGATTCGGCGAATGATGCCGCGGCACGCCGCGTTTACCTCTTCGGCCGATTCGTCGGATCGTTGAAAATAACCGAACGAGTTCTCTATTCTGTGGGGCAATGTTATGAATTCGGCTGAATGCCTTACAGCGAATTCCCTGTAAATTTTTGCGCCCATTGTTGTAAACCGATCTCTCTGCCATTGACTTGCGTGACGCCATGAATGCACCTAAGAATGATTGTTTTATCCGTGCACTATTAAGACAGCCTGTCGAAAGAACGCCGGTTTGGATGATGCGCCAGGCGGGCCGCTATTTACCTGAATACCGCCGCGTCCGGGAACAGGCGGGCAGCTTTATGAAGCTGTGCAGTACGCCTGAACTGGCTTGCGAGGTCACGCTGCAGCCTCTTGCGCGCTTCCGGCTGGACGCCGCCATTCTTTTCTCCGATATTCTCACGGTGCCGGACGCGATGGGCTTGGGTTTGGAGTTCGTAGAAGGCGAGGGGCCCCGTTTCAGAAATCCGGTCCGCAGCGCCGCCGATGTCCACCGGTTGTCGGTGCCCGATCCGGAATCGGATTTGCGCTATGTCATAGATGCGGTCCGATTGATTCAACAAAATTTGGACGGCAGCGTTCCGCTTATTGGATTCTCGGGCAGTCCCTGGACTTTGGCCACCTACATGGTCGAAGGCGCCGGCGGGCAAGAATTTCGTAAGGTCAAGGGATTGATGTACGAGCAGCCCGTAGTTCTCCACGAGCTCTTGGAGAAATTGGCCGATGCCGTGGCGCTTTATCTCAATGCTCAAATCGCTGCGGGCGTCGATGTCGTCATGGTGTTCGACACCTGGGGCGGGATCTTGCCGACGGCGCACTACGAGGAATTCTCCCTGGCGTATGCGAAGCGCGTACTCGATAAACTGGATAGGCGCCGTGGCGATAAAACCATACCGACGATCTTCTTCACCAAGGGTGGTGGACAATGGTTGGAGGCCATGACGGAAGCGGGTTACGACGCCTTGGGTTTGGACTGGACCACGCCCATCGGGGTGGCGCGCCGTCGGGTGGGGCACAAGGTCGCCCTGCAGGGCAACTTGGATCCTATGGCCTTGTATGCACCGATCGAAACCATACGCACCGAAGTGAAGCGGATCTTGGAGCAATACGGCCATGGGGAAGGGCATGTATTCAATTTGGGACATGGGATACTTCCCGATGTCGATCCTGAGCACGCCAAGGCGATGATCGAAGCCGTGCACGAATTCAGCCCCGCATTTCATGGACGTTAATCTATGTCGGAAGACAATCCTTGGAAATTGATTCGGCGCCGGGAGGTCTACGAAAACTCGTGGATTCGCCTAGACGAAGATGAGGTGATCAATCCGTCCGGTGGGCTGAGCATTTACGGAAGAATCCATTTCAAAAGCCAGGCTATCGGCATCATACCGATAGACGCCGACAACAATACCTGGTTGGTTGGCCAATATCGCTACGTGCCCGATGCGTATTTTTGGGAAATCCCCATGGGCGGCTCACCCGAAGGGGAAGATATTCTGGAGACGGCGAAACGCGAGCTCAAAGAGGAAACCGGATTAACCGCCGGGAGTTGGAATCTCTTCATGCACCTGCATACCACCAATTCGGTCACCGACGAGGAAGGCTATGTTTTCCTCGCGGAGGATCTAATGGAGGGCGAGCCGGACTTCGAGGAAACGGAGGCCATCACCATCAAAAAGCTACCCCTGCAGGAGGCGATACGCATGGTCATGGACGGCGAAATCACCGACTCGATCAGTGCCGCCGGACTGTTAAAGCTTGCCTGCCTCAGAAATTCGCTTCCTCCTGCCCGCCGTTAACTACTCGTCTATTTCAAAAGAACTGCTGTTCTGTTGCAGGCTTCCTACACTCGCATCGAATTGTTAGATTTACTGCGTCCGCAGGACCTGGCCGGACTCTTGCCTACATTATAAGTAACGGGCGGAAAGTCGAATCGAGAAGGTGCGGAAGTCCGGATGCGATGAAAGAGCCAAGAACCGGGACGCATCACTATCGTCCAATTGTTAAACCGGCTTTTCCGCGACGTATCGGAGGCTTCGGCTTTCAGACAATTGCTATACTCGAAAAGAATCTTGCCGACCGATTTATAACAAAGGCGGATTCATTGCTCTTTTTGCAGATCTTAAATCTTGGGAGGTCTAGACATGATGGCGCCTGAGAATCTCGACGCAAGCTTGATTACTGACGTAAACGTGAAGGAATACTTCAGGGACTCGGTGACAACGGCTTTGTCAAACCAAAAAGTAGATGCCGGAGAAGATACCGTCTACTACATTGTCAATTTGCTTGCCTATTTTACCCAGGCGGACAAGCTGTTCTCCTACAGCGCCGAGGGCGTGACGCTGCAGCCGCTTGCCCTGATCTACGCTGAAGCCGTGGAAGCGGCGAGCGTGGAGGAGCGGCATCAAATTCTGCGCAGGCTGGGAGATGTGGCATTGTTAATTTCCGGCCTGTTTTCCTCCAGCCTTAATCGTAAGCTCGTCGACATCGACTATTACATTGCCATGGGAGGCACGGCTTACGGTTATCTGTGCGACCTGAATCGCGGCACGTTACGAGGCAGAGCGTTCTGTGCGATTTTCGGCGAGCTTGCCGAAAAGTTTCAGTCGTTCGTAGATGTCCTTTCGGAAGTCGGAGAGAGGACGCCGATGAATTCGTGCACCGATATCATGCGGCTTTATGAAATCTGGCTTAGAACCGGCAGCAAGCGTGCGGCTGACAAACTCAGGAAACTGGGCATAGAGCCGGCGCAAGGCTCCATCAGCCACCGGCACAACTGAAGGAGGCGCTGTTATGCGCCTGAACGCCTTACAGAAGCTGCTGGAACGTATCTATCGCATCGAGGTGGATCTCGATGTGGAGGATTTTCTGATTACCGATCCGGAACTCGCGCGGCAGTTGGACACTAGCGTCAATCCCCGCGAGAGCCAGGAAAAGCTGCTGGTCTCGCAAGAGGACGATCATCTCGATCTCGCGCTTTTCCTGGATGCCTCCGTGTTGGCCCACCTGTCCGATGATAATCCGCTGGAGAGCCTTCATTCCGAGAATTTCATCGATTTCCTTTTGGCTGTGGAAGGGGTTAGCCATTTTCTTTATCTCATTTGGAATGCCGGTGTCGACCGCGGCATTACGCTGATGGAGTTGGAGATGCAGGCTGAGGTGGATAAATTCGTGACCGCCGCTTCGCTATGGAACCGCCAGGGCAAGAGCCTCATTCCCTCAAAACTTCGATACTGCTTGTTCGATGCGCCGGCCTATGATGCGGCATTGGATCAAGTCCAGCGGCAACGCTACGAAGATGCCAACCATTACGCCGGCAAGTATTGCCTTCGGTTGGAAACCCGTTATCTGAAGAAGGAGCGGGCAGGTGAGATGATGGAAGAGCTTCGCCGGTTTTATCGGCTTACGCAGGGCGAAAAGATTCGGCTAATCAACTCGGCGGCCTGACGTGTGATCGCACAGTTTCTCGCAAGTCTTTGAGTGCCGCAGATTGATTCCGAAAATCAGACCCGTTATGGCGCCGATGCCAAAAAGGGGAATCGGGCCAGCGCTGTTCCTGGCGGTAGTAGTCGCGCAAAGTTTCCCGATAGGAGGCAAACTCCCGCTTCATGAGGGCTCTGTATCGAGCGAAGCCACGATCGTCCGAGCGCAGCAGCCAGTCGGCGATCGCATAAGAAGCAAAAATGGAGGATCGGAGCGCCTTGATGATGCCTTGCGATGAGAGCGGGTCGAAGCTGGAGACCGCATCGCCTACGGCAATCAGCCCGGGATGGACGTTGCCTTCCAGATAACGGGAACCCGCCGGCCAAAGCCTAGGCGGGGCGAGAGGCCGGCCTGCGCCGATGATGGTTCGAACATGTCTTGTTTTGCCGAGGCATTCCATCCAGGCATCCAACCGGGGCGCGCCCAGACGGCGGGCAAGGTCGGCATCGGTCATCAAGACCGCGACCCTGCGCCCTCCGGGAGTGGCTGCGGTATACCACCAACCGTCGCGAAATGACTCGATCAGCGCCGCATCGGCGCCCGGCAAACCCGGGCTCTCCGATTCTTCAAAAAAGACCGTGGCGGCGACCAATCGGTCGCAGTTGATCGGTTTCAGGCCTCCCAACCGCGACAGCAGTGCGGCACGGCCGGTAGCATCGACAACACAGCGCGCCGTGCGGGTTCCGGCTTCGCCGCAATCGATAGTCCATCTGTCGCCGTCAAATCTGATCGAGCCGACCTTGGCAGCCAGAGGTATGGCGCCGCGATTTTCGGCTTCCGCTGCCAGCATGCGGTCGAATCGGGCTCGATCGAGCCGCCAGCCGATGTTGTGGACATCCAGGAAAAACTCGTTGCTGATGAGTTCGGGCCCGCCCCAGGCACTCGCGGTGCGAAAGGATGGGCAATGGGAGTCCCGCGCGAAGCCCGCCCCCAATCCAAGATGATCGAGAAAACGCTTGATCAGCGGCGGCACGGATTCACCGATGCGGAACGAGTCGGCTCGTCCCGCATCGGCAAGACAGACGCGCAGCCCTGGCGCGACGTCGCTGAGCGAAATCGCCGTCGCGGCCCCCGCGGGACCCGCGCCGGCGATGAAGACATCGAACGCGGAGCCTATTCGGCTTTGACGGCGTAAAATGAGGCCACCACTCCGGCCGGAGATACGGTACCCGGCGAACCGCCGGAATGCGGAATCGTGCGGATGACTGAGCCGACGATGGCCGGCCGCTGCTGGACACCGTTAGGCCAGTGGTTTACCAAATAGCCCTCGTAATCGTAAATCCATTGCTCGCCATTGACGATGCCGACGCCCTGAAAGCGGACCCGCATGGGCGTGCCGTATTCGCGAGAACCTTTCAGTTTCAACGACCAGCCCGGACCGCCGATGACTCCGGCGAGTATCTGCATGGCGTCTTCATCAATTTCGATCGTGCCGCGGCCGAATTCGAGGTCATTGAAGTCTTTGTTGACGTCCGGATCGTTCAATAAGCTGCGATAGGTCCATTTACCGACGAATGGGTTGTCGCTCATGGTTATTCTCCTTTGTTTTGTGATGATTTAGGGTTCGCGGTCGTGGCAACTTGTGGATTCGGGGCGACGATGTGCTCCGTTCCCGCGCGCTCCACGCTGTAATAGCGGTTGTCCGGCCCCGTGCTCGGGGTTCTTGCGCTATCCGCCGGCAGGTAAGGATTTCGAATGATGAAACCAAGCTTCCACCATTCGCTCACCATTTTGAGGTCGCCGGCATTGGTTTGCTGAATGCCTTGGCTCCAGGTAGTCCACTCCGTCTCCGGATTTCCTTGGTTGTCGAACCCGACCAGTTGATTCGATTGCAAGGGACGGTGGGCGGGCCACCACAGGGTGTCCCAGGTTTTCTCTTCGAGTTTCAGGCGCAGGTCGTTTTCGCTTTCGGGATTGATTTCATTCCAATCGGCGTAAGTGATGTTGTTGGGATTCGTGGTGCATTCGTTGAAATCGGCCTGCCAGGGAAGCGCCATGTACTTGGTCAAATCGCCGGGCTGGAGGCCGACGCTGAAATCGTTGTCCTGGCTCAGCGGGTTCTCGATAGCGAAAGTCAGACCATCGGTTTCGCTGCGGTGGACAGCGTTGGCCTGAGCGGCGGACTGGAGGAAATCGGACCAGCCGCGGTCGGCCTTGATGCGGTAAGGCTCCCAATAAATGGAGGGGTTGCGCATGATCCAGCCGAGCTCGCCCCCTGGGCAAAAGGCTCCCCCGAGCACATTGCCGAGCACGCCTCGGTCCAGTTCGTATCCCGTTTTGGGGGGTGTGGTCGGATAGGGCATGAAGACCGGGTAAGTGCTGGGATCGATCCAGCCCTCTTCCATTTCGTTGATGAAATACCCGTCCGCCCATTGCCTGAGGATGAAAAGCTGATAATCGGTGAGCCTCAGGAATTTCGACGGCGCTTCGTTGGTGAGCGGATTGTCACCGCACAGGAGAGGCATCAGCGGCAGGTTGTGTACCCGGCTGCCGATCTTATCTTCGAGCTTGAACTCGTTTTCCTCGCCGCTGCGCCGCAGCAGGTCGAATAGAAAAAGCCGCATGGGGCCATAGGGATCGTCGATCCAAAGACCGTCCTCATCCTTTCGCGGCGGGCGTTGCGTCTCGACGCGCGCCTCGCCCTGATTGGCATATCGCGCGGCATGCGAACTCTTGGCGACCGCCTCGCAATCGGATTTCTCCTTGAATCGTCTCGGCGTTTTCGAGAGCAGATAGGGGTTGAACGTTCCGCGCTGTTCCTGGTCGTGGGGGAAATTCGACTGGGCCAGGATGTCGCTGAGATACAGGAACTCGTTCGGTCGGAACAGAATCGGCCAGATGTCGCGATAGAACCAGGGCTTGTGTTTTTTGTTCCAGGTCAGCCGGCTCGCTTTCCATTGGCTGAGCGCCGCCCGGTCATGGATCGGCACCGTTTCAGGACAATCGAAGCTGTCGAGCCGCCCGTAAATGCCGGTGTCGGCGGCAAACTCGCGCAGGGACAAGTCGTACATCACCTCGTCCATGGTAATCATGTCGAGGATTTGCGGTACGAAGCGGGGATAGCCGACGACGACCCAGGCGGGATACTCGACATCGATGTAGCGCGTCTGTCCGACTTGTTCGGAATACATCGCGAGCCGGGCCATGACCGGACCATCGGAAACGTCGTCGTACCAACCGTCGTTATTGGCGTAATTGGCGATGTGCGGTTCGCCCGGACCGGATTTCTCGCTGCCGGAATTGCCGTGCCCGCCCAGCACCAGGAGCCGCCCGGCGTCGTCGGTCAGTATTTCGCCCAGGGTATGAATGTCATGCGGTTGCAGGCCGACCGGAGGAAAGGTGGCGGCGTACACGCCGTCTCCGGAACGGTCGAACCGGGCTTTGCGCCGGGTTGTCGTGTCGACGCTGCGGGGGCCCGGATCGATGATCAGGCGGTCGCGGTTCGCAACGGCGGCGTTCCGGCGCGGATGGCCGTTGCCATAGCCGTGTTCTCCGGAGCGTTGCTTGAATTCGTACCAGGAGGCTTTCTTGTTGGCGAGGTAGACCCGCCACTGGATGTCGATCAGCTTGCCGCGATTGCCGCCGCCTTCGACATCATCGCCGAGTTTCAACGGCCGGCCTTCCGGGCTGTCGTCGTCGTAGACATAGACCTGGAAGCGGGCAGCCTGCCGTTTGATGCGGCCGTCCTTATCCTTGAAGGTCTCGACCAGCACCGGGCCGGACCCGTCCGGGGCGAGAATGGGATTGCCTGACGCGTCGCATTCCTGGGGCAGAGCCGCCGGCATTTCGGGAGCGATATAGAACTCGGACTCGCTGTTGCCGAGGCGCGCGATGCCGATACCGGGATGTATTTTGTAAGTCGCCATGATGTTATCTCCCGCGGTCAGTCGAGGAAATTCAGGGATACCCCTTCAAGCTTGAGGAGATCGATCTCTTCCTCGTAATCGGCGCCGATGACAACCAGCGTGATTTGCAGCTCCTGGGAGGTTTCGAGCAGTTTTCTCGCACAGTCCGTCACATCGATGCGGTGGTTGCGCGGCGTATTGTGGCTACGGGTTCTGTGGTCGTAGTCGCGTGCCCGTACGGGCGGCACGTCGCAATGGCCGGGACCGCCGTAACAGGCGCCGTGGCCGAAGATCGCGAGATAGCCCGCGAAATGCGGATTGCCGTGAAACTCCGTTCGGGCATCCGCGCCGGGCTGGTTGAGAAAAACGCGGACAAAGCAGGACCGCACCAATTGCGGTACCCAATGCAGCCGGATTTCCGCCTTGCGAAAGCCCTTGGTCCGCTCCGGAACCGGGATGGGCCGGGAGAGGAAGCGTCCCACCGGCGCGTCCAGCCCGACCGGGATGAAATGAGAGCCGCGGACATATTCGTAACCGAAACGGGCCACGTCCAGGGTGTCCCGCTGGGTGTAGTTCCAGGGCGAAAGAATCGCGTCGAGTTCGACCGGCGTCGCGTTCGGGTTGAGCTTCTGCCACTCCCACCAGAGGCGGTCGACGTTGACATGGATCGGCCAAAACACCGGGTCGTAGGACGCGGTGAGATTGCTGAACATGTCGCCGAGCGGCGGCTGTTCGTACATGTCGGTGCGGGAGTGGAAGCGGCGGCCGCCGGCCCGCACCATCAGGTTGCGGCGTTCGCCGAGCCGGTTCGCGGAAGTCGCCGCCTGGGTGGTCGCCACCGGTTGGGTGTCCTCATACGAACCCCCGCCATCGCCATATGGATTCTGGCCGCCGGTCCAGATGTGCAGGGTGTTGTGCGGATTCTGGTCCAGGAATCCGAAGGCCGCGTCGTAGATGCTGCCGCCACCGAAGTCGCGGAAGTTGTTGAGGCTCATGATCTGCCTGATGTCTTCGGCGGACGGGTAGTGGTAATGAATCACCTGGTTGATGGTTCCGCCCCCCTTGTACTCGGCCGGGTAGCGCAAGGGATACCAGAGGGGGTTCGACGCCAGGAGCGCGTCGATCATGCGCTGTCGATTGCGATCGTCCGGCCGCGGGGTGACGCCGGTATAACCGATGACGTTGTACACGTAGCGGAAAAACTTGCCTTGAGAGGTAAAGGAGCGCCGCTCGTCCGCCAGGGCGAGAAAAGCCGCCTTTTGCGCCTGGGTCGGCGCCGGATGGAGTCCGCCGATCAGTTTCTCGGCGGCTTTCGCGGTTAGGAAAGCCTGAAACGATTTCGGGATAATCCACCCCTTGTCCGCCTCTTCGGGACGGTATTGCGGCATGGTCCAGTCCCAATAGGGCAGCATGATATCGGGATCGAAATCCTGAAGATTCTGCTCGAACTCATAGAGATAGGCGCGGTGCCAGGGCAGGAAGCGTTCCCAGCCGTGCTGGCAATGGTTTTGGTGGATCAGCGCCTGGTTGTTGTAGCTGCGGCGATCTTCGGGCCAGTCGTTCAGATCGTAGATTTGCCGGAAGGCTCGCCGCAGCCGGTCGAGTTCGGCTTCGCTCATGCAATCGAGATTGGCGCGCTGTCTCAGTTCGCCGGGTCGTATGGGGCGTCGTGCCCCGTCCGGGGCCAGTCCGAATTCTGCGATCTCCCGCGCGGAAATATGCACCACGCCGCCGACTTCGAGCTTCAGCGGCAAGACCTCGATAGCGTCCTCGTGGTCGTCCTCCGGACAGCCATCGTCGATCCAGTCGGCAATGAATTCGATGTCCGCCGCCAATACCGGGCTGCCGCCCCAGGGCAGGCGCGGGAACCGCCCGCCGTCGAAAGGCGGCTCGCCTTTCAGGCCCCGAATCAGCCCGGAAGCCGCTCCCCGGCTGTAATGGCTGTTATCCCCGGCCGAATGCCCGCAGCAGGGCGCGGGCGTCTCCGGAGCGATCATCCGGATGCCGTGAAGATTCGCTGTTTTGAGATAGTCGACACCGCGATCCCAGAAGCGTCCGATTCCGCCATAGTCCGCGGGACTGTCCTGGGCCGCGGCGTTCAATATCTCCCGGACCCGCTGGTAGCGTGTGAGGTTGGTTTGCTTCGATGACATGTGGATTCTTGTTCGTGTTCGGGTAACGCGCTCGGCCCTGTTTCCAGGGCCGAGCAATCCGGAGGGCCGCGGCGGAAGCCGCGGCCTAGTCGTTAATGATGGCCGACGGTGGTTCCGCCCTGGCCGTTCGGAAGGTCGATGCTGACGTTCTGCATCATGCCCTGGTCCTCATGGTCGAGGATATGGCAGTGCAGCACGTATTCGCCGATATAGCGCTGGTAGCGGGTGCGTACCACCAAGGTGTAGAGCCCTTTGGGCGCCGCCTGCGGCGGGATCAGGCTTTTCACCCAGAGCGTATCCTTCCACACGCCTTTCAGGCCGGGATATTGAGGGTCCGCCGTCCCGCCGGCGTCATCGACCGCGCCCGGCACGCTGACATCCTTCCCGTTCGGGTCGAGGATCTTGACGATCTGGAAGGGATTCACATGGATGTGGAACGGATGGCTGACGAAGTGCGACTGCAAGGTCCATTCGTCGACGCCGCCCAGCGGCAGGCTGCGGTCGATCCGAGCGGGATCGTAGGGTTTGGGGGCGAAGCGCGGGCCTATGCCGTTGCTGACCTCGAATTTGACGTCGCTCGTCGAGGTGTCGATGAAGAAGGCCAGTTCCTGCTTTCCGGTCACCTCGTTGTCTTTGATATCCGGATGTGGCGTGAAGCTGGTGAGTTTCAGCCTGTCTTTAAGATCGGCCACGACCTTGGCGCGGATCGGAGCCGGCATGGATTTTTCGGCGGCGGCCACGAGCTCTTTCTTCATGTAGTCGTGAATGTTGGGGACCGGGGTTCCGGGAGCGGCCACGACCACGCCGAGCAGTTGCCGGCTCTCCGCCGTTTGGCCGACGCTTCCCGAAGCCGGGGCCGAGGTGTCGACTACGCAGTAACTGCCCGCTTCCGGAAACACCACCAGCGCGTCGCTGCGGTAGCCGGGCTGCAAGGTCGTTAGGGAGGTCTGCCACGCCGCCGCCCGGGTCAGGCCGTCGTCGGCGATGACATGGTAGGGAATGGGATCGCCCACGCAATTGTCCCCGATGTAGCGGTCGGCATCGGCGGCCTTCAGCGTATCGACGCTGGGCGCACCGGCCTTCAGCCGCCGGAATTCCAGGCTGATGGTGTCGCGGACGCCCGCATGAATCATCCGCCAGCGCTCGATCTCGCCGGCTTTCGTGAGGAAAGTCGGCAAAATCTTCCCGTTGATGCTGGTGTAGCGGCCGGACTGAGCCCAAGTGCCGGGACCGAAGAGTCCATTGCCGCCCGGATCGTTGTAAAACTCGATGCCGCCCGTGTCGTCGGGATCGCAAATCCAGGCGATCACGTTGCCGTTACTGTCCTTTTGAACCTTGATGGCGCCGTTCTTGTCGAGGCAGGCATATTGGATTTGCTGCAGCACCAGGATGCGTTCTGGCATGGCGCTGCCGTTGCGGCGCTTCAGCAGGGTGTCGATATCGCCGTGAGCCTTGTCGCTGGGAAGCCGGTCGCCGCGCACGATGAGGGCGCCGGCCATGCCGCTCGCTACCTGGAGGGCGGTCGAGCCATGCCGATGCGTGTGGTACCAAAAGGTGCCCGCCGGATGATCGGGCGGAATATTGTACTCGTATTGGAAGCTGACCCCGGGATTGATCGATAACAGCACATTGTCGCTATTGCCGGTCGGACTGACCCATAAGCCGTGTGAGTGAAGGTTCGTGCCGTTAAAGCAGTGGGGTTCGTTCACATCGCCTTTCCAATCCGTACAACTCGGATCGGCCGGCAGCTTGTTGTTGAGGGTGATTCGCACCGTATCGCCCGGCGAAACCTCGATGGTCGGCGAGGCGAAAGGCGTTTTCGGATCGGTGTCGGTGCCGGTATAGCTGCGCAGCCGCACTTTGTCGGCCCGCCCGGTCGCCGGGTTGTAGAGTGTACCGTCGGTGTAAACGATATTGAGATCGAGCTGCCTCTCGGTGCCAATCCCCGGCCCTGCTTTCGGCAATGCCATAAGTGTCGAGCGCGGTGCCGGTTCCTTCCGGAGTTCGAGCAGAGGAGGGTTTTCCACGATACGTTGTTGCGGCTCCGCCTGCGCCGGCTGTGCCACGGACAATACGGTGTGGGCTGCTATGACCGCCGGGATAGCGCCTCTCGACCATCTATCGTGCAATGGAGCTTGGGCTTGGATCCATTTCAAAAAATGGAGACCCTTTTTTCGATCTGTCTCGGACATTGGCATAATCCTCTTCTTGTTGTTTTTGTGAAATGACGATCGCTCACTTGCGTGAGGTTCCTCTCTTTCTCCACATGAGCGATCGGGTGTTATCTTGATACTTGGGCGTGGCAAAGCCACCCCGAGCATCAGGAGCTTGTCGATGCTACGAAAGCACTCGTTGCGATCCAGGCCAACTGCCGCGTTAAATTCTCGCCAATTTGATCGACACCGCAGGCTATTCAGCCGATGAAGGCAATAACGGGGGCACCCTTTTCGGGCGCGGGCGGCGCGGGTAGTAGTGGCCTACTCCCGGAATTTTTCGTGATCGATGTGCGGATGTGAAACACCCGACCAAGTTCGCAACTCAAGAAGTATAGTTTTCTTTAGCGGAAAAACAGGGTGAGTTCATTTTGGTATGGAAACCACGCTTTCCAACCAAGTCTGACGCTTGAGTTCGTCGAGCCGGACTCCGTCTTTGAGAGATGCCAGTTTCTCGCCTTATCGCGCCGCGTTCGGTCCGCTGCTCGGGTGTAACGCCGAAGCCACGAACCGCTTGCTCTCGGCATAGGGAAAGACGTCTTCGAAGCGGCTTTCGGCTATGCGTTTCTGTTTTTGTTTCCAGTAGTCCGCGTCCAAGAGATCGCTGTGTCGATCGAGAAAGGCGTTGCGTAGTCTGGAATCGGTCAGCAGGAAGGTGATGAACTCCTCGGGAAAAACATCGTGTGGGGCTACCCAATACCAGGGTTCCCCTTCCAGTTCGAGCTCGAGATAGGGCGGGGACGGTATCTTCCTGAAGTTGCACTCGGTCAGATAACAAAGCTCGTCATAGTCATAGAACACCACGCGGCCCTGTCCCGTGACCCCAAAGTTCTTCAGGAACATGTCGCCGGGAAAGATGTTGGCCGCCGCCAGCTCCTTGAGTGCCGCGCCGTAATCACCGATGATGCGTCCGAGCTCTCGGTCGTCGGCGGTCTGGACGTAAAGATCGAGGGGGGTCATGCGCCGCTCGATATAGACGTGCCTGAGGATGAGCTGCTCGCCCTCGATGCTCACGCTGGTCCCGGCTTCGGTCTGCAGCGTTTGCAGCAGCTTGGGCGCAAAGCGCTTCAGAGGAAAGGCGGCTTCGGTGTACTCCCAGAAGTCCGCCATCCTCCCGACTCGGTCATGCTGCTTGACGAGCTGATACTTATCCTTCACGGCTTGCCGTGTCATCTTTTTGGCGGGCGGAAAGCGATCCTTGATGACCTTGAACACATAGGGATAGGAAGGCAGGGTGAAAACGATCATGACCATTCCCTTGGCCCCGGGAGCGGCGACAAAGGCGTCGGTGGAGTGCCTGAGGTGATGCAGGAAGTCGCGATAAAACTCCGTCTTGCCCTGCTTCCAGAGTCCTATGGCGGTGTAAAGCTCCGCCTTGGTCTTGCAAGCCAGGAGCGGCAGCAGAAACTCCACCACCGCCGAGGGCACTTTCGTATCCACCATGAAATAGGCGCGGGTGAAGCTGAAGAGGGTGGCCACTTCCTCCCATCCGAGCAGCAGCGCATCGATATAAAGCCCGCCCCGCTCGTTGTTGAGAATGGGAACCGCGAAAGGCTGCTCGTTCGGCCCGTTGACGATCTTACCGATGATGTAGGCGGCCTTGTTTCGGAAGAATGGGGTGCTTAATACCGCAAGGTGAAAATTCTGTTGGCGCTCGGCAAGGTCGGGAAATTGCTGCCAGATGGCGCGCATCAGGTTGCGGATATCGTGGCGGCGGTGCGCGAAGGGCAGCCGAAAGCCGAAGCTACCCAGGATCTTCGCTATGACCTGATAGAACCCGTCCTGGCCCGGATAGTAAATGCGGTAGACCGGCGGTTCGGACTCCAGGTGCTCGGTCGAAAGGGCGTGGCGGACGAAGATGTTCTTGTTGTTGAAATACCACCTGTGGAAGAGCCGGCAAAAGACCGAGTTGTAAAAGGTCTCGGCCAGTTCCGGTTGTTTGTGCTCGTAAAGGAGGTGCACGTACTCGACCTTGATCCGCTGCCAAAGCGGTTCGTCGAGGGTGATAATTCCGAGCCCGTCCCGCAGGTCCGAGATCGTCTCGTCGACCCTGAGGTCGTAGTAGTAGATGCGCTCCCGGGCCGCCTCCTGCACCGCCCGCCAGTCCGCTGCTTCGAAGCGCTGCCGGGCACTGCCGGCGATCTTGCGAACATGGGCGTAATGGCGCTCGAAACCGCTCAAAATGAGCTGTGCGATAGCTTTGGGTTGTGGCTGATCGCTGATTCCCTTCGGGTGTATCGACGCCATGGCAATTCCGGACTCGTAGCAGTACGGGCCGTGTCGGTAGTCCAAGCCGGCCGGACCCACGCCTCGGGGGGTGTCCACCAGTTTAATGATCTTGCAGTCCATTGCGATCGACGGATCGGAATAGGCGGGCCGCCCGCCCTGTATGGTACTAACCCGCGGCAGTCTTGCGAGTCTCCTCCTGGAACTGGGCCTCTTCCGTGGAGCCGTGCAACGCCGTGATCGAGGATGTTCCACCCTGGATGACGGTTGTCACATCGTCGAAGTAGCCCGCCCCGACCTCCTGCTGGTGGGCAACGAATGTGTAGCCGCGGTCGGCGGCGGCGAATTCCGGCTCTTGAACTAGTTCCACGTAGGCCTTCATCCCTTCCGTCGCGTAGCGCTCCGCCAGGTCGAACATGTGGAACCACATGCTGTGGATACCGGCGAGCGTGATGAACTGGTAGACATAGCCCATGGCTCCCAATTCGCGCTGGAATCTGGCGATCGTCGCATCGTCCAGGTTCTTCTTCCAATTGAAGGACGGGCTGCAGTTGTAGGCCAGGAGCTTGTCCGGGTGCGCCTTCTTGACGCCCTCGGCGAACTTGCGCGCAAACCCGAGGTCGGGCTTGCTGGTCTCGCACCAGACCAGGTCGGCATAGGGCGCATAGGCGACCGCCCGGCTGATGGCCTGTTCCAAACCGCTGCGGGTGAGAAAGAAGCCTTCGGCGGTGCGCTCCCCCGTAACGAAGGGTCGGTCGCGCTCGTCCACGTCCGAGGTCAGGAGATTGGCCGCCTCCGCATCGGTGCGGGCGACCAGCACCGTCGGGACTCCCGTGACATCGGCCGCAAGCCGGGCGGCGATGAGCTTCTGTATGGCCTCCTGGGTCGGCACCAGTACCTTGCCGCCCATGTGGCCGCACTTCTTGACGGCGGCGAGCTGGTCCTCGAAGTGCACGCCGGCGGCGCCGGCTTCGATCATGCTCTTCATCAGCTCGAAAGCATTCAGCACGCCACCGAATCCGGCCTCGGCGTCCGCGACGATGGGCAGGAAGTAGTCGATGAATCCTTCATCGCCGGGCCCGATGCCGCGAGACCACTGGATCTCGTCGGCGCGCTTGAAGGCATTGTTGATGCGGCGGAGGAGCGCGGGTACCGAGTTATAGGCGTAGAGCGACTGGTCCGGATACATTGTTTCCGAGGTGTTGTTATCCGCCGCCACCTGCCAGCCGGAGAGATAAATCGCCTCAAGGCCGGCCTTGGCCTGCTGGACCGCCTGTCCCCCGGTGAGCGCCCCCAGGCAATTGACATATCCCTTGTTGGCGCCTCCGTTCAGAAGCTTCCAGAGCCTCTCGGCACCTCGACGGGCTAAGGTGTGCTCCGGCTGCACGGAGCCCTGCAGCCGGACTACGTCCTTGGCCGCGTAGCCGCGCTGCACGTTCTTCCAGCGCGGATTTTCCGCCCACTCTTGCTCGGTTTTCGCTATTCGTGCATCTCTCTTCATCTTCTTCCTTCCTTGTCTAATGACATCTACTGACGTTCGTTCACAAACGGTTGCGTTCTATCTCAAGGGAACTGCTCGTAAGCCGGTATGGCCAGGAACTCCACGAACCGGTCGTTCTCGACGATGGTTTGCAAGAGCACTACGGCGCGCGCCACATGTCTCAGGTAGGTGAGTGGGCATCCTCGAAGTCGGCCATGTAGATTTTGGCGCCGCTGTTGAGGGCGTTGATGACCATCTTACGGTCTGATGCAGGCCCCGTGATCTCGATTCGCTTGTCGAGGAGGTTTGCGGGAATGCCGGCGATGCGCCAGTCGGATTCCCTGATGTCACGCGTCTCCGCTAGGAAATCCGGCAATTCCCCGTGATCCAGCCGCCCCTGCCGCTCAACCCGCGCTTGCGGCAACTCCGAAACCCGCCCGCCGAAATACGCATGCAGGCTTGCCAGAAAGATGCACGCGTTGGGTGACAGGATGAACTCGTAACCTTGAAAGGATCGGGTGATCTCAATCTCGTACGTCCACTCCGGTGCAGAGCCGACAGCCATGTGATGCCTTCCGTTTAGCGCTCGGGCTTTTCCATTTCGTGCTTCGTGCCAGAAAAACTTGTATTTAGCAGAACAGCCGACCAGCGCCGGTCTCTTCCTGCCGTAACGTTGCTCGAGGCATTCAGTATCAGTATCCGGTATGTTGTGCCCATGGCATCCGGATGAAATCCCTTTCAGTCAAAAACCTTGCCTCCAGTCTGATTATTACTATTAGAGTTAATCGCCAGCTTAAGTTCTCCCGATAATCCCCGGCAACATACATTACGCGAAGACGATGGGCTACTTGGCACCGTCCGGGCAACTGCAAACGGAAAGCAGAATCGCGGCAAGCTGACCGGCGCCCTGTTACCATCGGGCGGCACCTGGACGTCTCATGATTTGCGCCGCACGTGTACCACACTGATGGTGGCCCGTCTTTGTACCTACCATCTTGAGCAAGACCGCATCAAACGGATCTACAACCGATCCAAGCAGCAGGCGGAGGCTTGGCGGCGCTAGGCGAGCGGCTTGAACCGCTAACTCGCGAGGATGCCGAGAATGTCATCGTCGGCAATTTTAGGAAAGCGGCATCCGAGTAGCCGATTTTGGTTTCTCACTTGATCAACTGTTTCACCCTACCCCAAGTATCCAGCCCTCCACCCCAGCTATGGCACGTTCCTGAGGTGTCAGGACGGGTTCGAGCAAACCTTGCAGGCGGCCATCGTGATCGGCCTGTCTTAGCCACGCGGCGATGGTGTAAGCGTCGTGCTGATCGGGGGTACGGTCCTCCATGGGGTAAGCGCGATTCCACAATGAGGGGTATACCTCGGCAATAGCCGACTTGCCGGGAGCAACGGCCCAACCGTCAAAGGGCCAGAAATGCACCCGCTCGCCCAGTTGCCGGCGCAGATAGCGGAGCCAAGGGATACCGGAGTGGGTGGATTTGGCGACCGAACCTTGCACGTCGAAGTGAAACACCGACTTCGCCCTCGCGCACTTTTCGCACAAGCGTCGCCAGCGCGAGTTGCCGGTGCGGGCTGCGCCATTGCCGCGGAGGCCATAACGGACGAAATCGACATAGGTATGGTCCTCGTCGGTAGGCCAATGCTGCTGGAAGTCTTCAAGGAAAGCCGTCCAATCGGGCGGTAGGTGATGAACCTCGAAATAGCGGAGTGGGAAGGAAAAACTGTGGTCAATGCCGACCAGTGTCGGCAGGTCTTCGGACAGACGCTCGACTAGCCATTCGGCGATGCCGCGTCGGGTCCAGTATTTACGCGAGCTGGGCGGTGGCAGAACTTCCACGGGCGATGCGGTCCGCTCCGCCAGATAAACGCGCAGCCCCTTCAGGCTGGAAGTCGGAGTTTCCGCACCGGAGTAGTCGATGCCTATATAGCGCGCGAAGGCGGAAGTGATGCTTTTGATCAACCGCTCCAGGCCTCAGGTTATTGCCGGCAAAGTCAAGACAGCTTGAGGCTGACCGTAGGGCGTCACGGGACGATAAAAAAACCCGCCAAGCCAGTAAGCTTGCGGGTTTTCTGGACTTCCTCGGAAACAGTCGGAAGTCGAAATGGTGCCGAGGGTCGGAATCGAACCGACACTGGGTTTCCCCAACCAGATTTTGAGTCTGGCGCGTCTACCAGTTTCGCCACCCCGGCGTGAAAGCAACCGAATTATAAAGAAAACTGTTTTGAAAAACCAGATACTGCACTCTTATCCGCCGATTGATACCATCTCAGGATGCGCAAAAGTGATTTCTTTTTTGAACTTCCCGAAGATCTGATCGCCCAACATCCTTTATTAGAGCGGAGCGCCAGTCGGTTGCTGTGTTTGGATGGAACGACCGGAGAAATTGACGATCGTATGTTTATCGAACTGCCCGATCTGGTCCATCCGGGCGATCTTCTGGTCTTTAACGACACGAAAGTAATGCCTGCGCGTCTGTTCGGGCATAAAGCATCCGGGGGCAGGGTGGAGATCTTGATCGAACGGGTGCTCGATTCGAGTACGGGCTTGGCTCATGTACGCGCGAGCAAGGTTCCGAAAGCGGGATCTGAAATCCTTCTGGACGGTGGTTTTCGGTGCTTGGTTCAAGGACGGCAAGACGATTTGTTTCTGCTGACGGTTCTCGACGATCAAACCATCGATGAGGTTCTGAGCGCCGTTGGGCATATTCCTCTGCCGCCCTATATCGATCGTCCCGATTCTGTGTCCGACTGGGAGCGTTATCAAACGGTATTTGCGAAGCAATCCGGCGCCGTGGCGGCACCCACGGCCGGGCTGCATTTCGATGAAGCGATGTTCGAGCGTTTGGCGACAAAGGGCGTCGAGCGGGCTTTCGTGACGCTGCATGTGGGCAGCGGCACATTTCAGCCCTTGCGGGTGGATGAGTTGGATGAACACAAGATGCATTCGGAGCGCTGCGAGGTCGATGCGAACGTAGTGGAAAAGATTAACGAAGTCCGGCAGCGCGGAGGGCGCGTAATTGCCGTTGGAACCACCGTGGTGAGGACGTTGGAGTCGGCGTCGGTTGGAGGCTTCCTGGCCCCTTACAAAGGCGAGACGAATTTGTTTATTCGTCCGGGCTTCCGCTTTCGCTGTGTCGATGCCATGGTTACCAACTTTCACCTTCCGGAATCCACTTTGTTGACCTTAGTGTGCGCCTTTGCCGGTTATTCAGAAGTTCTGGCGGCTTATCGGCATGCCGTGGAGCGCAAATACCGGTTTTTCAGTTACGGCGATGCAATGTTTGTCACGCGCAAGTCGCATTCATAACTGATAATACCGGATCATCACTTTCACGTGGATAGGAATGGCCGCGAAGACGTTCGACGTTCTTAAGCAGTTCAGTCCCGGTCGAATCCTATTACCGGTCGCTTTCGGGTTGGGCATCGTCGGCTATACGCTGTATGGCGAATTGGTCAAGAACGGCCTTCCGATCGACGAGGTGCTCGACCGCATCGCGTGGACTTCGCGTTCGATGTTCTGGATCGCTCTCGCCCTTCTCATGATGGTCCTGCGCGATTTCGGCTACATGTGGCAATTGCGGATCCTCACCGACCGCAAGCTGGAGTGGCGAGCTTGCTTCGAAATAATCCTGCTTTGGGATTTCTTCGCCGCGGTTTCGCCGTCCATGGTCGGCGGGGCGGCGGTGGCGGTATTCATGCTGGTCAAAGAACGGATCAGCATCGGTCGCAGTACCGCCATCGTATTTACCACGGTCTTTCTTGATCAGGTGTTCTATACCTCGCTTCCTTTCTTTGCGAGCCTGTTTGTTCCACAAGCCGATATTTTTGCGCCCTTGCACTACATCAGATCGGAACTGCTGGGAACCAGTATGATGGCCGGGTTTTGGGTGGCGTGGGGTGGGCTGGTCGTTTACTTGGTGCTGCTGATCGCGGCGCTGCTCGTGGCTCCGCATTGGATCAATTGGTGGTTGACCCGGCTGTTTATGCTGCCGATGCTCCGGCGCTGGCGCTCGCGAGGCTTGCACATGGTCAATGACTTGCTCACCGCCTCTCGCGATTTGCGGGATAGGAAATCAGTCTTCTGGTTTCAGGTCTGGCTGGCGACGTCGATTGCGTGGATCGGCCGATACCTGGTTTTGAACTGCGTCCTCGCGGCCTTTTCCCCAATGCCCATGAGCTTGGTCGACCATCTGCTCGCCATCGGTCGGCAAGCGGTCTTATGGATTATCATGGTTCTTTCGCCAACACCCGGCAGCGCCGGTATCGCCGAACTCGGTTTTTCCTGGTTGTTCGGGGATTTCGTTCCGGCAGGCGCGGCGCTGACCTTGGCCGTTCTGTGGCGGCTGATCAGCTATTACCCATATTTGATCATCGGCTTGCCGGTAATGACGCGTTGGGTCAAGCGCGTGTATGGCGCCGACGTCCGACATCCGCAGGTCCATATCGATTGAGCGTACGCATGTTCGAATTGCACCCTCGTTTGTCGCAGGATTGTATTCAGTTGGGCCGGTTCCCGCTGTGTCGGCTTTTGTTGATGAATGAGAGCCGCTATCCGTGGTTCATCCTCGTTCCGGAGCGGAATGATATCAGCGAGATTTATCAGTTGGGGGCCGGGGATCAAGTACGGCTCATGCAGGAATCGTCTTGTCTCTCCCGTACCCTGGCGGAGCTATTCGAGGCGGATAAAATGAATATCGCCGCTATCGGCAATCTGGTGCCCCAGCTTCATCTTCATCATGTGGTGCGCTATCGAGGTGACCCGGCTTGGCCCGGCCCGATCTGGGGCCGCTACGATCCACTGCCTTATGGCGAGTTTGCTTTGAACGAGATCAAGCAAAAGCTCAAGGTCGCGTCTTTACACGATTTTTTCTTTTTCGACTGAGGTTATGGAATGCCGGGCCGGATGCGGCGCCTGCTGCATCGCCATATCCATTTCCAGCCCCATTCCCGGCATGCCCGAGGGCAAGCCGGCCGGCGTTCGCTGTATCCATCTGACCGATGATTTCCGTTGCGCCATCTGGGGGCATCCTGAGCGGCCCGCCTGCTGTTCCGGTCTTCGGCCGGCACCCGAGATGTGCGGGGAAACCCGTGATTACGCGCTGACCTATTTACGGTGGCTGGAGAAGGCGACAAGCCCTTAGAGCTTCCCAGCCGTTGTTTCTGTTCTGGCGCGTTATTTTGGCTGCAAGTCCTTGCCATCCGCTGAAAGACTTGTCTCACATTTTAAGTTGCATACGTCCGCTCCAATCCTTCGCGAACTGCCAGGCGACCCGGCCGCTGCGGGAGCCGCGTTGGAGGGCGAAACGCAGGGCTTCGGCGCGTATGGTTTCCCAGTCGTCCGAGGGTGTTTGAAGCTTGTTCAGCCAGTACCGGACGATGTCCAGATATTGATCCTGGGTGAACGGATAAAAGGACAGCCACAAGCCGAATCGTTCCGACAGCGAGATCTTTTCCTCCACCGCTTCGTCCTGATGGATTTCGCCCTCGATATGGCGAGCCTGCAGGTTTTCCTCGTGGTACTCGGGTAGCAGGTGCCGCCGGTTCGAGGTGGCGTAGATCAACACATTCGCCGGCGGTGCGCTGAACGAGCCTTCCAGCGTGGACTTCAGGGCCTTGTAGCCGGCGTCGTCCGCTTCGAACGAAAGATCGTCGCTGAACAGAATGAACTTTTCCAGTCGCGGGTAGAGCAGATCCAGGATGTCCGGCAATTCGACCAAATGCTGTCGATCCACCTCGATGACCCGTAGCCCTTGGGCGGCATATTCGTTGAGAAGAGCTTTGATAAGCGATGATTTGCCCGTGCCCTTCGAGCCTGAGAGCAGGGCATTGTTGGCCGGCAATCCTTTGATGAATTGCCGGGTGTTGCGGTCGAGCTCGCGCTTCTGCCGATCGACGCATAAGATGTCGGCCAGCTCCAGCCGGTGAGGGCTTCGGATAGGCTGCAAGGGGCTCGGATGGCCGGCGCCGCGCCAACGGAAGGCGATGGCGCCGGCCCAGTCCGGTTCCGCCGGCGCGGAAGGCATCCGTCTTTCGAGCCGATCGAGCAGTTCGGACGCCCTGGCGACCAGTTGCACGAGTGTTTCCATAGGCGAATGGTCGATCTATGGCCGATCTTTTTTGGGTCGACCTTTTGCTGCGGGTTTGTCTTGTCCCGAGGCTTTTGGTTTTCCGAATTTGCGTTCGGCCGGTTTAGCCGCCTTTTTGGGTATTCTGCTCGGTTGCCTATCGCCGCTTTCGAGCAGTTGTAGGTTGAGGCGTTGGTTTCTTACCCAGGTTTTCTTCAGAAGCTTGAAGAAATCGTCCGGAAGATCGACCGGAAGCTCCACCGTGCTGTAGGTGTCGAATAGCTTGATCTGCCCGATCAGCCTGGCGGAGAGCCCTGTTTCGTTGGCGATGGCGCCGACGATGTCCTTGGGCTGCACTCCATGCTCCCGGCCCACGTCGATGCTATAGCGCTGTTTTGCTCCTTCCGGCCGCTTTTCCCAAGGGCGTTCGCGGTTCTGTTCCCGCGGCGCAGGCGGCGCCTGTTCTTCGGATGCCTCCAAAGGACGTTCGCGGTGCATGAGATAGGCGAGAGCGGCGGCGATGTCAGCGGCATCGCCGATTTCTTCGGCGACTAATTTGTCCACCAGCTCGCGGTAAAAGCCCACATCCTGGTCGTCCAGGGTCTGAACCAGTTGCGCCTTGAATTGCTCGATACGGCGATCGGCGATGTCCTGCAGGGTCGGCAGCCGCATTTGCTGTATGGGTTGCCGGGTGGTTTGCTCGATGGCGCGGAGCATCCGTCTTTCGCGCGGGGCGACGAACAGGATGGCTGTGCCTTTCCGCCCGGCTCGCCCGGTGCGCCCGATGCGGTGAATGTAGGCCTCGGTGTCGTAGGGAATATCGTAATTCACCACGTGCGTGATGCGCTCCACGTCCAGCCCGCGGGCGGCGACGTCGGTGGCCACCACGATGTCCAGGGCATTCTTCTTCAGGCGGTCGACAACTTTTTCGCGCAGAACCTGGCTCATGTCGCCGTTCAATGCGGCGGCTTCGTATCCACGCGCTTCCAGTTTCTCGGCCAGTTCCATTGTTTCGGTCTTGGTGCGGACGAAGATAAGCATGGCGTCGAAGTCTTCCGCATCGAGGATGCGGGTCAGGGCTTCCAGTTTTTGCACTCCGGAGACCAGCCAGTACTGTTGGCTGATAGCTTCGACGGTGGCGGTCTTGGCCTTGATCTTGATCTCCGCCGCATTGTTGAGATGCCGGTCGGCGATTTTGCGGATGACGGCAGGCATGGTGGCCGAAAAGAGGGCTATCTGACGCGTGGCCGGAATCTGTTCCAGGATCCATTCCACGTCCTCGATGAAGCCCATGCGCAGCATCTCGTCCGCTTCGTCGAGAACCAATGTGCTCAAATTATCCAGGGACAAGGTTCCGCGGCGGAGATGATCCATCACCCGGCCCGGCGTACCCACGATAATGTGGACGCCGCGAGCGAGTTGCCGCAGCTGCGTTCCCATACCCTGGCCGCCGTAAACGGGCAGGATATGAAAGCCTTCGAGATGGCGGGCGTAGGTTTGAAACGCCTCGGCGACTTGAATGGCCAGTTCGCGGGTGGGGGCGAGCACCAGGGCCTGCGGTATGCGCCGGGACAGGTCAATGCGGGTCAGAATCGGGATCGCGAAGGCCGCGGTCTTGCCGGTGCCGGTCTGGGCTTGTCCCAGCAAATCCCGCCCGTCCAATAAATGAGGAATGCTCTGGGCTTGAATGGGCGACGGGGCTTCGTAACCGATCTCCCGGAGCGCCTGCAAGATAGGCTGGGAAATGGCCAATTGTTCGAAAGATGTAACGGAATTGGATGATGTCATGTGTTAGATAAAGGTCGTTGGAAAGATGATTGGCGCAGGATGCCGTTTCTTTCTAAGATCGGCATTCCGGCTATTAAACTCGGGAGATTACTTATGATAAGGCTTTGCGGTTTTCCTATCAGTAATTACTACAACAAAGTCAAGTTAGTCCTTCTGGAAAAGGGCATTGAATTCGAGGAGCAGACGGTTGCTCCAGGCCAAACGGAAACGGTGCTGCAATTTTCGCCCGCGGGCAAAATTCCGTTTCTGCTAACCGATCATGGATCGCTTTCGGAATCGCAAGTCATCCTCGAATACTTGGAGGAGGCTTTTCCTCAAAATCCGCTTTATCCGGCGGAACCGTTCGAACGGGCCAAGTGCCGGGAGTTGATCCAACACTTCGAGCTCAACGTGGAGCTTATCGCCCGACGGCTGTACGGGGAGGCTTTCTTCGGCGGTTCGGTCTCCGACGAAACCAAAGCCGAGGTCAGGGAAAAAATCGGTTTGGGCATCGATGCGTTCAATCGCCTCGCAAAGTTTTCTCCCTATATTGCAGGCGACCGATTCACAGCGGCCGATTGTGCGCTGTGGCCCAGCTTCGGCTTATTATCATCGGCTACTCAACGGATTTACGGTGAGGATTTCTTGCAGAAAGTCACCGGTGCCACAGATTATATGAGCTTGATGGAATCCCGTCCGCACATTCAGAAAGTGGCGGCGGATCGAGCCGCCGCCATGTCAGCCTTCTTCGCAAAGAAATAATCGCGTTACCGCCCCCGAATTCGAGCTTGTGAGAAAACCGCCGCGAGGGTTCGAGTCCGCGCAGCAGGTTTATCCACAAGCTCTCAGCCCATCAAGGGTTTGAATCGGATCCGGTGCGGATTTTCCGCCTCGTCGCCCAGGCGACGCTTGCGATCGGTTTCGTAGTCCGCGTAGTTGCCTTCGAACCAGACTACCTTACTATCGCCCTCGAAGGCGAGCATATGGGTGGCGATGCGGTCGAGGAACCAGCGATCGTGCGAGATCACGACAGCACAGCCGGGGAACTCCAGCAGGGCTTCTTCAAGCGCCCGTAAGGTTTCCACATCCAGGTCGTTGGTCGGTTCGTCGAGCAATAGCACGTTTCCACCGGCTTTCAGCAGTTTGGCCAGATGGACGCGGTTGCGCTCGCCGCCCGACAGTTCGCCGATGCGTTTCTGCTGATCCGAGCCTTTGAAATTGAAGCGGCCCACGTAGGCGCGGGATGGCGTCTGATACTTGCCTACCGTGACCATGTCCAGGCCGTCGGAGATTTCCTCCCAAACGGTTTTCTTGTCGTTCATGGTGTCGCGGAACTGCTCGACGTAGGCGAGCTGAACCGTCGGGCCTACGCGGACGTTGCCGGAATCGGGTTGCTCAACGTCGGCCATCATGCGGAACAGGGTGGTCTTGCCGGCCCCGTTGGGTCCGATCACGCCCACGATGCCGCCCTGGGGCAATCGGAAGCTCAGGTCGTCGATGAGCAGTTGCTCGCCGAAACCCTTCGAGACGCCTTCAAACTCCACGACCAGTTCGCCCAGCCGCGGTCCCGGCGGAATATAGATCTCGCGGGTTTCGTTACGGGCCTGGTATTCGCTGGACGACAGTTCCTCGAACCGCTGCAAACGGGCCTTGCTCTTGGCCTGCCGGCCCTTGGGATTGGCCCGAACCCATTCCAGTTCTTCCTTCATGGCTTTTTGGCGGGCGGTTTCCTGCTTCTCCTCCATCTCCAGGCGTTTTTCCTTCTGTTCCAGCCAGGAGGAATAATTACCTTCCCACGGGATGCCATGGCCGCGGTCCAGCTCGAGTATCCAGCCGGCGACATTGTCGAGGAAATAGCGGTCGTGGGTGACGGCGATGACCGTGCCCTGAAAGTCGTGGAGGAAACGTTCGAGCCAAGCCACTGATTCGGCATCTAAGTGGTTAGTAGGCTCGTCGAGGAGCAGCATGTCGGGGTTCGACAGCAGCAAGCGGCACAGTGCGACACGGCGGCGCTCGCCTCCTGAGAGCTTGGTGACGTCCGCGTCCCAGTCCGGAAGGCGCAAGGCATCGGCGGCGATTTCCAGCTTGCGTTCGAGTTCCCACGCGCCGGCGGCATCGATTTTGTCCTGGAGTTCCGCTTGTTCGGCCAGTAATTTGTCGAAGTCGGCGTCGGGTTCGCCAAAGGCGTTGCTGACCTCGTTGAAGCGGTCGATCAGCGCTTTGATTTCGGCCACGCCTTCCTCGACGTTGCCCCGCACGGTCTTGGTCGGGTCGAGTTGAGGTTCCTGCGGCAAGAAGCCGATGTTGATTCCCGGTTGCGGACGGGCTTCGCCGTCATATTCTTTGTCCACGCCGGCCATGATGCGGAGGAGGGTGGACTTGCCCGAGCCGTTCAAGCCGAGCACGCCGATCTTCGCACCCGGAAAGAAGGACAGTGAGATGTCACGCAAAATCTCGCGTTTGGGCGACACGATTTTGCTCACCCGGTTCATCGTGAAAATGTATTGAGCCATTATGAGAGGGTTGTGTTGGCAGAAAGGCGTTATTATTTCATGGTTCGGCGAATCGATCACGGCATGCGACCTTTTGACTGTTGAGGATGCGAGATGGGAGCTCGAGACGAGACGCATACGGTAGGCTTAAGGCCCCTCATTATTCGTCATATCGGCGCAGTGGAGCCTGGTGCCTGGAATGCGCTGACTGACGGCGCCTATCCCTTTCTGCGGCATGAATTCTTGCTTGCATTGGAAGAGAACGGGTGCCTGGGCAAGCATGTCGGCTGGATTCCCTACCATTTGTTGGTCGAGGATGCGGAACACGGCCTGGTGGCGGCCCTGCCGATGTATCTCAAACTCAATTCGTTCGGCGAGTTCGTTTTCGATTGGACGTGGGCGGACGCCTACGAGCGGGCCGGCATGGACTATTACCCGAAGTTGGTGGTCGCCGCGCCGTTCACTCCGGCCACGGGGCCGCGCTTGCTGATCGCGCCCGAATGGTACTCGAACGGTTTGGCCGAGACCGTGGTCGAGCTGGCGATCGAAGCGGCACATGATGCGGGTGTTTCCTCGCTCCATTGGTTGTTCACACGGGACCGGGTGTTGCTCGATTCGCCGCGCGTGTTAAAAAGGCTCGGCTGCCAGTTTCACTGGGCAAATCGCGGCTATCGGGACTTTGAAGATTTTTTGTCGGGCTTTACCGCTAAGAGGCGTAAGGAAGTGAAGCGGGAGCGTCGGCAGGTTAGGGAGACCGGCGTGGAGCTTCGACGAATCCGGGGCGATCGCGTACAGCCAGAAATCTGGCGTACGGTGCATCAGCTTTACCGGTCCACGTTTGCCAAGCACGGCAATTACCCGGTATTAACCCTTGAGTTTTTCGAAGCGATCGCCGCAACGATAGGGGAGCAAATCCTTTTGGTTCTCGCCGAGCGTTGCGGACGTATCGTCGGCGCCGCATTTTTCCTCGTGGGTCGAGATGCGCTGTACGGCCGTTACTGGGGATGTACGGAGGATGTGCCTGCGCTTCATTTCGAGGCTTGCTACTATCAGGGAATCGAATATTGCATCGAGGCGGGTCTGCATCGCTTTGAGCCCGGTGCGCAGGGCGAACATAAGGTCAGCCGTGGTTTCTTGCCGACCGAGACCTGGTCCGCCCACTGGATGGCCAATGTGGAATTTCACGGCCTAATAGCAAACTTTCTAGAGCGGGAGAGCCGTTCCGTCCGAGCCTATATGTCGGAACTAAATGCACACTCGCCTTTCAAAATTTTCGACCATGCTGACCGTTCTGAATCCTTTTGATCGAAATGAGCCGTTTCCTCCCGTGGAAAATGCTCTGGACGAGCCCAACGGACTTTTGGCGGTGGGCGGCTGTCTGTCTGCGCATAGGCTGGTGAATGCTTACCGGAGCGGCATTTTCCCGTGGTTCGGCAAAGACGAGCCGATTCTCTGGTGGTCGCCGGATCCCCGGCTGATTTTACGTCCTGATGACATCAAGATTTCCCGGAGCCTCGGCAAGCGGCTCAAGCGCGGCGAATTTCGGTTCAGCTTCGACGTGTGCTTCAACCGGGTCGTGGATGCCTGTGCAGAGCCGCGGCACTATGCGAGTGGAACTTGGATAACGCAGGATATGAAGCGGGCTTATTCCAGTCTTTTTAAACTGGGTCTGGCCCATTCCTTCGAAGCGTGGCAGGGAGAGGAACTCGTGGGCGGTCTTTACGGAGTTTCGGTCGGGCGGGTGTTTTTCGGGGAATCCATGTTTCATTGTGTGACCGATGCTTCCAAGGCCGCTTTCGCCTTCGCGTGCAACCGCTTGAAGGATTGGAGATATGTGCTTATCGATTGCCAGGTCTATACCCGGCACCTGGCCAGTCTGGGGGCGGAAGAAATTCCGCGCTCGGAGTTCGTGAAGTTGTTGCAGACCCACTGCGAACAGCCGGCGGCGGGTGATGCCTGGAAAGCGGAGGGCGGGGCTCTATGAAATCGATACCGCTTTACGTCAGCTACGAGCATGATTGTGATTACCTGCCTGGGAGGCGGGCGCAGATGGTTTATGTCTCACCGCAGGAGGCGGTGGATGGCGGCATTTATTCTTGGCTTGCCACTAGGGGGTTCCGTCGGAGCGGTGACATGATTTACCGCCCGCACTGCCCGAATTGCTCCGCCTGTGTATCGGTCCGCATACCTGTGGCGCGGTTTCAGCCAAATCGCGGACAGCGTCGAATTCAGCAACGGAATGCCGATTTGAAGGTTGTTTTGAAACCGGCCCGATTCGAGGAGCCGCACTACCGACTCTTTATCCGTTATCTAAGGTCTCGGCATCCCGGCGGCCATATGGCCGAGTCCTCGGCGGAGGATTACCTTCGTTTTCTCGCGTGCGGTTGGGGGGAGACCGGTTTCTACGAGTTCAAGCGCGGGGATGAGTTGCTGGCTGTAGCGGTGACCGACTACTTGGCCGATGGTCTATCAGCGGTTTATACCTTCTTCAATCCCGATTTACCCGCGCGTAGCCTGGGCAGTTATGCCATTTTGTGGCAAGTGGACGAGGCCAGGCGGAGGGGATTGGATTGGGTGTATCTCGGATTTTGGATATCCGGCTGTCAAAAAATGAGTTATAAAAACTCGTTTCGCCCTTTGCAGGCGCTTGTCGGACAGGATTGGGTGCTGTTGGAAAAAGGCGAGAATATCGTGCTTGAAACTTAATATGATATTATTCGCGTTTTAACCGTCCACAGTTCACCCATTTCTTGAGAGAGGTTTATGTCGAAAGAAGATCACATCGAAATGGAAGGCAAAGTGATCGAAACTTTGCCTAATACCACTTTTCGCGTTCAATTAGATAACGGTCATGTTATTACGGCACATATTTCCGGAAAAATGCGTAAGCATTACATTCGCATTTTGACGGGCGACCGCGTAAAAGTGGAAATGACCCCGTATGATTTAAGCAAAGGTCGAATCACCTTTCGTCAACGCTAAGACTCAGACTGCCTCCGGTGCTTCGTGCACGTTTTCGATGGTAAACGTTAGTTGGCCATCTTCCACGCTGATTCTCGCAATTCCACCCTCGCTCAGCTTGCCGAATAGGATCTCTTCGGCCAAGGGCTTTTTGATGTTTTCTTGAATAACCCGGGCCATAGGTCTTGCCCCCATAGCCGGGTCGAAGCCATGCTCGGCCAACCATTCCCGTGCATCGGGCTCCAAAACCACCGATACCCGCTTTTCTGCCAGTTGCGACTCCAGTTCGAACATGAACTTGTCGACCACCTGGCCAATGATGTCAAGGTTGAGCGGTTTGAACTGAATAATGGTATCCAGCCGATTGCGGAATTCGGGGGAGAACATCCGTTCGATGACTTTCATGCTATCGGTTGAATGATCCTGCTGCGTAAATCCGATAGACGGTCTGCCGCCCTCGGAAGCCCCGGCATTGGTCGTCATGACTAGAACGATGTTTCGGAAATCCGCCTTGCGTCCGTTGTTATCGGTCAGGGTACCGTGATCCATGACCTGCAGCAGCAGGTTGAACACGTCGGTATGGGCTTTCTCGATTTCATCGAGAAGCAGCACGGCATGCGGATGCTTATTGATTTCCTCGGTCAATAGCCCGCCCTGGTCGAAACCGACATAACCGGGTGGTGCGCCGATCAACCGGGATACGGTATGCCGCTCCATGTATTCCGACATGTCGAAGCGGATAAGCTCGACGCCCAGCACTTTAGCGAGTTGGCGAGTGACTTCGGTTTTTCCGACGCCGGTGGGACCGGCGAACAAGAAGCAGCCGATGGGCTTTTGCACTTCGCGGAGCCCAGCCCGTGACAGCTTGATCGCGGAGGCCAATGCCGATATGGCCTCGTCCTGGCCGAATACCAGCATTTTCAGGTTTTTTTCAAGATCCCGCAGTTTGTCCTTATCGTTGGTGGAAACCGTTTTTGGCGGAATACGCGCGATTTTGGATACGATATCTTCGATTTCCAAGGTACCGATCAGTTTTTTGCGGCGCGAAACAGGCTGTAGCCGCTGGCTGGCTCCGGCCTCATCGATGACATCGATCGCCTTGTCCGGCAGGTGGCGATCCGTAATATAACGATCGGACAATTCGGCTGCCGTACGGAGTGCCGCCAACGAATATTTCACGTCGTGGTGTTTCTCGAACCGGGACTTGAGGCCACGCAGAATGTGATAGGTTTCGTCTACCGTTGGCTCATGGATGTCGATTTTCTGAAAACGACGAGCTAAGGCCCTGTCTTTTTCGAAAATACCCCGATATTCCTGATAAGTCGTAGAGCCGATGCAGCGCAGTTCGCCCGAGGCTAATACCGGCTTGATCAGATTCGAGGCGTCCATTACACCGCCTGATGCCGATCCGGCACCGATAATGGTGTGGATTTCGTCGATGAACAGGATCGAATTGGGCTCTTTCTTGAGTTGGGCCAGCAGCGCTTTGAGACGCTTCTCGAAATCGCCCCGGTATTTGGTTCCGGCGACCAGCGAGCCGAGATCCAGCGCATAAATCGTGCTTTCGGACAGGACTTCCGGCACCTCGCTGTCCACAATCTTTTTGGCTAGACCCTCGGCGATGGCGGTTTTGCCCACGCCGGCCTCACCGACCAGCAATGGATTGTTCTTGCGGCGCCGACACAAGACTTGGATGGTGCGCTCGATTTCGTCCTTGCGTCCGATCAGCGGGTCGATCTTACCGCGTTTTGCCAACTCATTGAGATTGGAGGCGAACTTTTCCAAAGGGTTGGCGGCGGAACCTTCTCCTTCGTCACTATCCGAAGTGGTGCTTTTCGGGGTGGCGTCCGAATCCTCACGAATTTTTGAAATGCCGTGGGAAATGTAATTGACTACATCCAGCCGTGTTACGTCCTGCTTGTTGAGAAGGTAAACGGCCTGAGAGTCCTGCTCGCTGAAGATAGCCACCAGAATGTTGGCACCGGTGACCTCTTTCTTGCCAGAAGACTGAACATGGAAGGCCGCCCGCTGGAGGACTCGCTGAAAGCCGAGAGTCGGCTGAGTTTCGCGCTTCACACCAGGTGGAATAAGCGGTGTCGTTTCATCCAGGAATTCGGTTAGGTCTTTTCGCAATTGATCGACGTTTGCGCCGCAGGCGCGCAGCACTTCGACGGCAATCGAATTGTCGAGCATCGCTAGCAAAAGATGCTCAACGGTTATGAATTCGTGCCTTTTTTCATAGGCCGACCGGAATGCGACGTTTAATGAATATTCGAGTTCTTTGCTCAACATAGAATCAAGGCCTGTTTAGGCTTCCTCCATCGTGCAAAGCAGAGGATGCTGGTGCTGCCGAGAGTAATCGTTCACCAGTTGGACTTTGGTTTCTGCGACATCTTTCGAGAAGACACCGCAAACGCCTATGCCCCGCGTATGAACGTGAAGCATAACCTGGGTAGCTTTTTCTTCGCTCATACCGAAGAAAGTTTTTAATACTAAAACAACGAAGTCCATCGGGGTGAAGTCGTCGTTCAACAGAATGACTTTATAGAGCGGTGGCCGTTTAAGTTTTGGCTTCGCTTCCTGTACAACAACATCATCTGTGAGCTTGTGATCAGGATGTTGTGCCATTTCTCGCCCTTGATCTGCAACATATCTGGACCACAGCTACTATAGCATCTGCGGGCTTCGTTGTATTAGACCGCCCTGGGTCCAAATGATTTCCCGGCGCGGACACTCGGCATATGTTTCACGAGCGCCTCAAGCCGTTACGGCGATCCGGGAACGGAAGCTTGCGCGGGAGTATCCACATCTCATACATTGAGATTACCCACATGAATACGAAAGCCATAGCCAAGCCTGCACCTCCCAATACGACCAGGAGAGCGAAGTGGGGGTTCAGTTTAGTCAACCACCAGGACGTGATGTCAAGCAGTAAGAAAGCGTAGGGCATGATGATCGCCGCGCCTTTCAATTTAACGGGAACTCCCGTGGACAGGCTAAAGATCAGTCCGACGAACATGAAAATGAATGAAATGCCGAACAAATGAATATGTGATACGCGGGTCAAAGACGAGAAAGTCGCGCCTTCGTCGGACGCGGCTCGCTTCTCAAGATTCTCAAAGTTGGTGAAGTCTGGTAACCCGCTCGCTTCCGCGTTATGACAGCTCACGCAACGCTGTTCGACGATCGGCTTGATATCTCTTTCATAAGCCTTTTCGCTGGCGCCGTCGCGTACCCACTGAATGATCTTGAAGCGCTCTTCGTCGGGAGCCATCGGTTTCATGGAACCGTTGAGCTGGCTTTCGAGCACGGAACCGGACCGGTTGCCGTAGTAGCTGTAGACAATATCTTCGATAGATAGGCCGAATTTGCCGTCTGCCATGCCATGGGTGAACAGGATCTGGATCAGCGCGACGCCGTAGCCGATTGCTATGACTGTCAAATAACCGGAAAATAATAACTTTATCGCTAATCCTAAACTGCTCAGGTTGAACGGCATGATTCAGCTCCAGCCGGAAAGGGTAAGTTAAGGAGTTTCTAGCCGGGCCGCCGAGAAATCTCGCAACGCCCGCCCTATACAACCGTCTTCCTTTTAGCATACGCGAATCGGCTAAGCAATTTACGCATCGGTTAAAAGTTCATGCACCAGTTCGAAACCGAATCCGGCAGTAATGACAGGCCGCGAGTGACCGTGGCGGCTATCGTCGAGCGGGATGGGCACTTTCTCGTTGTCGAGGAGCGAACCATTGATGGCGAACTTGTGATCAATCAGCCGGCGGGTCACGTCGAAAGCGGAGAGAGTGTCATTGAGGCCGTTATTCGCGAGACGTTCGAAGAAACCGGATGGCGTTTTCGACCCGAGGCCCTGGTCGGCGTCTATTTGTGGCGTCGGCCTACCGGAAACGCTAGTTATCTCCGGATCGGGATTGCCGGGTCTGTCGACGGTCACGATCCGGACAGCCCGTTGGACGAAGGCATTGTGCGAACCTTATGGCTGACCCGAGAGGAACTTCTGAGTAAAGAAACACGTCTCCGAAGTCCCTTGGTCATGAAAAACGTCGACGATTATCTCAACGGCGAACGTTATCCTTTGTCGGTGCTTAAATCCTTGCTGAGTTGAATTGATGTCGCAGAAAGTCGTTGTCGGTATGTCGGGCGGGGTGGATTCCTCCGTCACGGCTTTGCTGCTCTTGGAGCAGGGCTATGAGGTGATCGGTCTCTTCATGAAGAATTGGGAAGAGGACGATCATACCGGCCTTTGCACCGCACCGCAGGATTTCGCCGATGCGCAAGAAGTTTGCGACAAGTTGGGCATCCCGCTGCACTCGGTCAACTTTGCCGCCGAATACTGGGACGAGGTGTTCGAGGTGTTTCTGAGCGAGTATCGGGCAGGTCGTACGCCCAATCCCGATATCCTCTGCAATCAGCAAATCAAATTTAAAGCCTTTATGGATTATGCGGCGGATCTCGGCGCAGATTTGATCGCAACGGGGCACTACGCACGGGTCGGTCGGCGAGATGGCGGTTACGGTTTGCTGAAAGGGGCCGATAAGCAGAAGGATCAAAGCTATTTCGTCTACACATTGGGACAGCCGCAGTTATCTCGCGTGTTGTTTCCGATCGGGGGCATGGAAAAGCCCGAGGTCAGAAAGCTTGCCGAGCAGGCCGGGTTATCCAATCACCTGAAGAAAGACAGCACCGGCATCTGTTTTATCGGCGAGCGTCGTTTCAAAGAGTTTTTGCAGCGTTTTTTGCCGGCCCAGCCGGGCGAGATTCAAACGCCGGACGGTCAGGTTGTCGGACGACATGACGGGCTGATGTATTACACCCTGGGGCAGCGGCAAGGACTCGGCATTGGAGGTATGAAAGGCGCGTCGGAAGATCCTTGGTACGTATTGGCCAAGGATTTGGAGCGCAACATCCTCGTCGTCGGCCAGGGGCACGATCATCCGATGTTGTTCCATACCGGTTTGGAGGCCGGAAACCTAAGCTGGGTAAAGGGAAAACCCCCGGATACTCCCGTTCGGTGTTCAGCGAAAATCCGCTACCGTCAACCAGACCAGAACTGTATTGTCGAACCTCTCGACGGCCAGAGAATCCGCGTCGCCTTCGATCAAGCCCAGCGCGCGGTCACGCCGGGCCAATCAGTGGTGTTTTACCAGGGCGAGGAATGTCTGGGGGGCGGGATTATCGAGCTCGCTTTGGATGTCGTCCCAAACTCAACCTCAGTTTGTCAGGCCGTAGCCTGAGTTTCACAATTCCTTCGATTATCAAAAAGGTTTCCTGAATGACGTCTCTTACCTGTCTTTCTCCCATCGACGGACGCTATGCCGATAAAGCGGACGCGTTGCGCCCGATACTCAGCGAATACGGTCTCATCCGTTTCCGAGTGCTGGTGGAAGTCCGGTGGCTGCAAGCGTTGGCCGAAGAGCCGGCCATAGGCGAGGTGCCGGCGCTGAGCGATAGCGCCAACGATCGCCTGGAAGCCATTTTGGCCGGCTTCTCCGTGAGCGACGCGGAACGCGTGAAACAGATCGAAAAGACCACGAATCACGACGTCAAGGCGGTGGAATATTTCCTAAAGGAAAAGATCGCCGACCATGGGGAGCTGGCCGGGGTGAGCGAATTCATCCATTTCGCCTGCACCTCGGAGGATATCAACAATCTGGCGTACGCTTTGATGCTGAAGGAAGCTCGGGATGGCGTCCTGCTGCCGCAGATCCGGCAGCTTAGTAAGGCGATCAAGGAAAAAGCGGGGGCCTATGCCGGCCAGCGGATGTTGTCGCGTACCCATGGGCAATCGGCCACGCCGACGACGATGGGCAAGGAGTTCGCGAATGTGTCCGCTCGCCTCGAACGGCAGCTTGGGCAGTTGGAGTCGATCGAGCTGTTGGGCAAGATCAACGGCGCCGTCGGCAATTACAATGCTCATCTAGTTGCCTATCCCGAAGTCGATTGGCCGCAGTTTTGCCGAAATTTCGTCGAATCCTTGGGGCTGATGTTCAACCCGTATACCACGCAGATCGAACCCCACGATTATCTGGCCGAGTTCTTCCATACCCTGTCGCGCTTCAATACGGTACTGATCGATTTCAACCGCGATGTGTGGGGTTATGTCTCGCTAGGCTACTTCCGGCAGAAAACCGTGGCGGGCGAAGTGGGTTCGTCGACCATGCCGCACAAGGTCAATCCCATCGATTTCGAAAATTCGGAAGGCAATCTGGGGATCGCCAACGCGGTTTTCGGCCACCTCGCCGAAAAATTGCCGATTTCCCGCTGGCAGCGGGATTTGACCGATTCAACCGTGTTGCGGAACATCGGCGTGGGAATCGCTCACACCCTGATCGCACTTCAGTCGACGCTCAAGGGATTGGCGAAGCTTGAAATCGATGCGAGCGCCTTGGAAGCCGATCTCGCCGCCAATCTGGAAGTATTGGCCGAGCCGATCCAGACGGTGATGCGCCGCTATGGGATCGAAAAACCTTACGAGAAGCTCAAGGATTTGACCCGAGGCAGACGAATCGAGCCGGAAGCGCTGTCCGCTTTCATTCTTGGACTAAACATTCCGCAAGAAGCGAAGCAGCGCTTGTTGGCGCTGACGCCCCGCGATTACACCGGTTATGCGGAAACTCTGGCGAAGAGCGTCTGACAGGGTGTTTGAAAAGCCACTGCGCGGACCGCTCGCGGCATCCCAATACATCCTCAACGTGAGGAGCAAGCAGTTCCATGTTTAAGAAAGCATTCCTTCTGTTTTTGATTTTCCTCCCGGTTTTTCCGGCAACGGCGGAAGAGACGCCGGTTCAGAGGCTCCGGAATTTTCTCGCTCGGGCGAACACGCTGCAGGCGGAATTTTCCCAGGTCGTCATCGACGAAGCGGGCAATGCCGGACAACGCAGCAGCGGCGTGTTTTATTTGCAGCGCCCCGGCAAGTTCCGATGGGACTACAAGAAACCTTACAGCCAGGAAATCGTTTCCAACGGCGGCAAGGTTTGGTTTTACGACGTCGATCTCGAACAAGTGACCGCCAAGCGCCTGGACGATGCAATCGGTTCCACGCCGGCCTTGCTGCTGAGCGGGGAGGTGTCGTTGGAAACCAATTTCAATATCGAGAAGCAAGGGATGGACGAGGGCTTGTTCTGGATCAAGCTGGCGCCGAAATCCGAGGACAGCGGATTCAAGTATGTTTTGATCGGCTTGGACGGCGATACTCTCTCGGGGATGGAGCTGAGCGATAACTTCGGCCAGCTCACCCGCATCTATTTTACCGCCGTCAAGACGGGACTTAAGCTGGACCGCAATCTGTTCGAATTCCGTCCTCCGGCCGGAGTCGATGTGTTCGAGGAAAAATAAACGAGTGAATATGGATTTTCAGAGACCTCTGGCTGATCGGATGCGGCCGCGCTGTTTGGACGACTACGTCGGTCAGAGGCATTTGATAGCGCCCGGCAAGCCTCTCTACGAGGCCATCAAAGCCGGCAAGCTTCATTCGATGATTTTTTGGGGGCCGCCGGGTACCGGCAAGACGACTTTGGCGCGGATCGTCGCCCATCATGCCGATGCGGAGTTCTTGCCGATTTCGGCGGTATTGGCGGGCGTCAAGGAAATCCGGGAGGCGGTGGCGGAGGCGAAGCGGCTTTTGACCGAGCGCAATCGGCGCACCATTTTGTTCGTGGACGAGGTGCACCGTTTCAACAAATCCCAGCAAGACGCCTTTCTGCCCCATGTGGAAGACGGCACGATCTATTTCATCGGCGCCACCACCGAGAATCCGTCCTTCGAGCTGAACAACGCCTTGCTTTCGCGTGCGCGGGTCTATCTGTTGAAGTCTTTGTCGGAAGACGATTTGCTCGACCTCATCGAGCGCTCCTTGCGCGATGCGGAACGAGGAGTCGGCCGGCCCAACCTCAGGTTTCCCGACGAGCTGCGCCGCTGGTACGCCAAGGCGGCCGACGGCGATGCTCGAAAAGTCTTGAGCCTACTGGAAATTACGTTCGATTTGTTGGAGGCCGGGCAAGACGAGATAACGTCGGATATCGCCCGGGAAGTGCTCGCCGGCGGCAGCGCCAGGCGATTCGACAAACAGGGCGAGGACTTCTATAACCAAATTTCGGCGCTACACAAATCGGTGCGCGGCAGTGCTCCGGACGCGGCTTTGTACTGGCTGTGCCGCATGTTGGACGGCGGCTGCGATCCGCTTTATCTCGCGCGCCGCATCGCGCGTATCGCGAGCGAGGACATCGGCAACGCCGACCCGCGTGCGCTGGAGCTGGCTCTGAACGCTTGGGATGCGCAGGAACGTCTCGGGAGCCCGGAAGGCGAACTCGCCCTTGCGCAAGCGGTTCTGTATCTGGCTTGTGCCCCCAAGAGCAATGCGGTATATACCGCCTATAATGCGGCTCGTGCCGATGCGGCGAGAACCGGCAGCTTGGAGGTGCCGACGCATCTTCGTAACGCGCCCACGCGGTTGATGAAGGAACTGGATTACGGAAAGCATTACCGCTACGCTCATGACGAACCCGAAGCTTATGCGGCGGGTGAGAATTATTTTCCCGAAGGGCTTCCACCCCGCGAGTATTACAAGCCGGTGCCGCGAGGGCTGGAAATCAAGATTGCCGAAAAATTGGAACGGTTGAAGGCTCTCGATAAGACACAGTGAACATCGGATGATTTCCATGATTGACCGCCAAACTGATGACGAGGAAGACACGGACCCAGTGAGCGGCAGGGATGCGGAAAAGGAGCGGAGACGATATTTCCGGATAGAAGAGGAGATTATTCTTTTTTTCAGGGAAATACTGCCCGATGAGATTCCTGACAATCGAAGTCTGCAGGACCTTCCTTTGGATCCTTTTTCCCTGTCGTCCAACTTGGACTTGCTAACTCAGGAATCCAGAAAGCTGTTTCGGAAAATCGAAAGGGATTCTCCGGAAATCAGCGATTTTCTAAAGGTCCTGGAGCGCAAGATTGACCTTATCGGGCGGGCGTTTCTGAGCTACGAGGCCAACCTGCCGGAACAGCCCACCCAGCGCGTCAGTCTCAGCGCTTCCGGTTTGTCCTTCGATGTGGAAAAGCCCTATGTTCCCGGTAAAGTGCTGGAGCTCAAGATGGTTTTGCAGCCGAACTTGATCGGGCTCATCGCCTACGGCCGCGTCGTTTACTGCAACAAGAACGTTGCCGGTTCCGAACTTCCCTATCAAATCGCCGTCGATTTCGTCGGATTGTGCGACAGGGATCGTGAGTTGCTGATTCGGCACGTCGTCAGGCGGCAACTGCAGCAGCTTAGAACCAAGAAACAGCCGTCGGAGTAAGCGCTTCTGCGTGCTTTTTATTCATGCAGTACGATGCGTTAACCAAGACCCTGCTTCATTTGCTGTCCGACAATGGTTTCCACTCCGGAGCGGAGCTGGCGAGTCGCCTCGGCATCAGCAGAACCTCCGTGTGGAAAGCGGTGCGCGCCCTGCAACGCCGTGGGATCGAAGTCAGCGCCTTGCCCGGTAAAGGCTATCGAGTGACGCATCCCTTGGAGTTGCTCAGCGAAACGGCCATTCAATCCTCATTAACTCCGAAAGCCGGCCGGCTGCTCGGCGGGCTGCACGTCTACGACGAACTTGACTCGACAAATGCACATTTGATGCGCCTCGCACGGGATGGAGCGCCTTCCGGGGCGGTATGCCTGGCTGAAACGCAGACCGCCGGCAAGGGGCGGATCGGCCGCTCTTGGATTTCGCCTTTGGGGGCGAATATTTATCTCTCGATATTGTGGCGTTTCGACGACCACTCCGTGGTGGCCGGCCTGAGCCTGGCTGTCGGAGTGGCTTTGATCCGGGTTCTCAATCGGGCAGGCGTCATGGGGGTCGGGCTCAAGTGGCCGAACGATCTCCTGTGGGAAGATCGCAAACTGGGAGGGATCTTGCTGGAAGTAACCGGTGAAGCCCACGGCGGATGTGCCGTGATTGTGGGCTTGGGTGTTAACCGCTATATTCCCCCCGCGGTGGGCGGCGGGATAGATCAGGCATGGGCTGATCTCGACACGGTGGCGGGCGCGTCCGCTCCGTCGAGAAATTACCTCGTTGCCTCCATACTAGGCGAGCTCCTGCCTTTGTTGAACGATTTTCAGCACACGGGACTCGCGCCCTATCTCCCGGAGTGGCGCCGCTATCATCATCTGACCGGCCGCGAGGTTGTCATCCATCAGGGCCATTTAAAAACTTCCGGCACGGTTGTGGATGTCACATCCGAGGGACTGCTGGTCTTGGAGTGCAAGGACGGACGACGCCGCGAGTTCGCATCCGGCGATGTGCGCCTTCAAATCGCCGGCTGAGGCCGCTTGCGGAATGCTGCTCCTGATCGATATCGGCAACAGCCGTGTGAAATGGGGAATCGCAGAAGACAACCGGATCGTTTCGGGTGAGTCTTTCCCCTCGGATAGCGGATCGCTCGAAAAATTGCTCGATAGCCACTGGCAATCTCTCGCCATGCCGCATCTTGTTTACGCCTGCAACGTGGCCGGCGCGGAGGTGGAACGAACGATCGCCGGATGGACGCAAAAGCAGTGGGGGATTTCACCGAAGTTCGTCAAATCCGTAGCTCAAGGCTATGGCGTGATAAACGGTTATGAACAGCCGGAAAAATTGGGCGTCGACCGCTGGGCGGGCCTGATCGCCTTGCGGGAGTTTGGCGATCGGCCGTCCTGTGTCGCCGATTGCGGCACGGCGTTGACGTTCGACGTACTGGACGCGCAAGGCCGGCATCTCGGCGGCCTCATTGCCCCCGGTTTGGCACTGATGAAGCGGGTGCTCGTGCAAGAGACGAAAGGCATTAACGACATCGGCCGCGACAGCCAAGGCTTCTTGGGACGAACCACTGCCGCAGCCGTAAAAGGCGGAGCCTTGGGGGCTTGCGCAGGACTGATCGAGAGATCCGTTCGAGAAGCAGCGAAAGAATTAGGGTGCGCGCCGAACTTGGTACTTACCGGCGGAGATGCGGAGACCATCGCCGTCGCTCTCGACATGCCGTGTGAAATCATTCCGGATCTGGTTTTGCGCGGATTGCTCAGCATCGCGAGAAGCATTTCATGAAGTATGTTTTTTATATTCTGATCCTGGTTAACGTCGTTTTTTTTCTGTGGGAAAACAACGTAACCCGGTCGGCCGATAGTGCCGACGGTTCCTATCAGGAGTTGCGGCTTCCCCATACCGTGGAACGGATCGCGCTGTTTAGCGAGCATTCTGCGCTGACCGAGAAGACCCCCGGCGGCATAGCTTTAGCCGAAGCATCCACGACCGAGGCCAAGCCGGAACAAACCGACGGGACTACAGCGGTTTCCGATTCGGAACCGGCTCAGGAGACGGTTCCGCCGGTCCCGAAGGAGGAGGCGGCGCCGCCCGAGCTGGCGCGGGCTTCAGAGGGTGCCTGTTTTCAACTGGGCCCTCTTGCCGACGAAAGCCGGGCGCTTGAGGTTTTAAGCCTCGTGAAAACCCATTCCGATCAGGCTAGCCTCGTCAAGAAGCCTTCGGATCTGACCGATGGCTGGTGGGTGCTGTTTCCCAAGGCTCAAGATATCGAGGTCGCCAAGTCGAATCGAAGGATGCTTATCGAAAAGGGGGTGACGGACCTCTGGCTTTTTGACAAAGGTCCTTTGCAAGGCGCGATATCGCTCGGCCTTTTTAAAACCCGGCGCCGGGCGGAGCAGGCTCAGAAACAATTCACGGAGCAGAGCATCATTACCGAGGTAGTGCCCCGCCAGGTGCGGAACGAGGCTCAGTGGGTGCGGGTCCCTTGGACTCGCCCGGCATCGGAGTTGGAGGAAATTCTGAAGTCTGCGGATGCGAAAGTGACCTCGGGTCAACTCCCGCCGCCCGTTCCCTGTGACTGATCGGCCGCTATCCTAGATAAACTTGCTCAGGGGGGCGGCGATACGCCCTTAGAAGTAATCGGACTGTTGTGGACCGCTTTCATAAGGCAGGTCTACTGGTAAGGATATCGCACGCGGGTTCACCGATCGCTTCAACCGGCGCTTTTAGGCTCCGGAGATTCCGAGCCAATTCTTACGCCTTTCCATCGCCCCCTTCCGTGCACAATCCGCGGCTCAGGCGCTTCAATCATCCGCGCTTTACCAATTTGAATTTGTCAGCCAAGGCTTACACACTTTTCAGCTTTGGCTGACTTGTCGCGGTTGTGTGACAGCCGTCACACTTACGACCGTTGACCTGAGTCGCGGAGGGCGGCTTGATCGAGTCTTTGCGCGGATTTTCGGAAGACATACCCAAGCCCGACTCTACGACTATCTGTCAGGGGTGCGCCATGAGCGTCGTCCGGAATGCCAGCGGTGATATCCCTTCCGCCCCTGCTGTTCGCCGGTTGAGCCCTGGGTCAGGGCCTTTTGACCTCAATTTATGAAGTCCAGGAATAAGCTATGCGACGAACGACTGTGCAACGCCTCAGAAAAGGGCTGTTTCAATCGGCTTTATATGGCCTATCGGCCGTTGCGATGGCGATTCCCGTCTCTGGGTGGGCGGCCGGCTGGACGCAAGAGTTCGGGAAAGTGATCGGAACAAACTCAACTGCGGGCGCCTTTTATGTCTGGCTGGATCCACAGGTCGCCGATAACGTCAACAACTGTGTAGCCTATATTGGTCCGGTTGTAAGTGGGTGGTTCGGACAGAACTTAGCGGTTTTTAGCATACTTTATCCGACGGTTGGCGTGCCCAGCGAAGCGCAGAAAGTGATGATCTCCCAAGTCTCGCTAGCCGTGGCAACCGGGAAGCGCATCAAGATCTACTCGTCCGCTTGCAATAGCGGCACCCATAACAATGTTGACCAGATTTGGCTCAACTCAAATTAGCGGTCTTCACAAAAACGCGGTGACCACATTGGAAGCATCGGGTGCGCAGAGCGTACGCGGTCCGACTAGCCAAACTGCAAAAACAATACGGGGGGCAGAAAGCATGAGTCTTGGCTATGAATTAGCGAGCACGAACGCTTCGGGTGATCGCCGGCTGGCGGCGCTGGTCGCCGGCACACTAAACCCGGCTGCCGCCGTTCTGGATCTCGATGGGGCGGAAGCCATCGGCGCGTTTACTGGATAACGGCTCGCACGAGTTCTCAATTGGCGCTCGACGCGAGCTCATCCGGAATAGCCTTTGTTCCTGGATGTTTCGAGGCGCGAGAGAACGGGCGGGAATTTTGACTTCCATGTGTTTATAGGACCAGGAGCAAGCCATGCGACCAACGACTGTGCAACGCGTAAAGAAAATACTGTTTCAGCCGGGGTTATACGGTTTGCTGGCCGTTGCGATGGCGACGCCCGTATCCGGATGGGCGGCCGCATGGACGCAAGCTTGGGGGAAAGTGCTGGCGACCGCGTCGATAACGGGATTTGGGTTTTATGTTTGGATAGATCCACAAACCGCCAATAACATTAATAACTGTCCAAAGTATTTAGAGGCTGCAGTGTTAGCCCAGCCGGCTGCGGAATTTTTCATGACTTATTCGAACGGCGTGCCCAGCGAATCGCAGAAAGTGACGATCACTCAGCTTTCGCTCGCCGTCAGCACCGGCCAACTCGTCAAAATCTATTCTGGCAGTTGCAATAACTACGGTAACTATAACAGCCTGGACGGCGTGTCGCTCAAACCGAATTAGCCGTTTCCACGCTGGCGACGAAAGGCCTTTCAAAACCGAAGCGGGGAAGCAAGACGCCATGACCATGAAAAAGCGAGGACGACCGCTCCGGGCGATCGCCTGGCTGTCAGCCCTGGTTGCCAGCACATTGAATCCGGCCGTTGCCGATCCGGATCTCGATCGGGCCGAAGCCATCGGCTGGCTGATCCAGCATCAAAACGGCGATGGCAGTTGGGGACGAGACGGGGCGCAGGTGGCCGCCACGGCGGAAGCCCTGGCCGCCTTGAAGACGGCCGGGGCCGACCAGGGATTCCATTACGCCCGCGCGCTGGCCTGGCTGTCGAATCGTAAGGCCGACAGCGTCGATTCCCTGGCCCGCAAGGTGATCGCCCTGGAAAACGCCGGCATCGATACCCCCGAATTGGGGCTGACCGCCGCCTTGCTGGCGCTCCGTAACGGTGACGGGGTTTGGGGCGCCTACAGTGGGTACGACGGCGGATTTCCCGATTCCGGGCTGGCGATGGACGCCTTGCGGTTGGCCGACGTTACGGCGCCTACCGCCGCCTATTTCGATCTGACCGGTTCGGGGCAACGGGCCGGGGACAGCGGCTGGTCCTATTGGGGAGGCTCCCTGGGGGTGACCAAAACGCCCGCGATTCTCCCGACGGCGGCGAACGTCGTGGCATTGAGTCATTTCTATCAGAACGGCCAGACTACCGTAGGTACTCAGGTATCGCGCGCTGCCAGCTGGCTGCTCGCCAAAAAGCAAGCCGACGGGAGCTTTACGGACCATAGCGCCGACACCGGGGTGGAGCAGTCCACCGCCGCGGCGTATCTGGCCTTGCAGGCGGCCACAACCGCCGGGCTCGCACCAACGGGCGCCGATACCGCCTTGGCGCAAGCCGCCGCCTTCCTTCAGACCCGGCAAGCGGCCGACGGCAGTTGGAACGGCGACGCGTACGAAACGGCGCTTGCCTTACGGACGTTCCCTCCGACCGTCATGCCCGACAGCGACGGCGACGGGATTCCCGACGCGGTCGAACCTTTGGTGGGCACCGACCTCGCTCAAGCCGACGGCTGGAAGCTGCTCCCGCAAAACGGCCTGACCGCAACGCCCAATCCGACCAACCTGCGTGGCAATCCGATCGCGACGGAGGTACTCGCCAATGCCGCGTTTTCCTATCCGCTGTCGGCGGCCGGCGGCACGCCCGGCTACGCTTGGTCGCTTGGCGGCGGACGCCTGCCGACCGGCATTTCCGTGAGCACTGCCGCGCCCTGGTCACTTTCCGGGACGCCCGCGGCGGCCGGTTCCTATCCCTTCGTGTTGAATCTCAAGGACAGCCAGGGCGTTTCCGTCGCGGTGCCGGGTTACTTGCGCGTCATCGCCCAGAACGACACGACGACGGATACGGACGGCGATGGCGTTCCGAGCTTTTTCGAGCTGCGCGACGGCTTGAATCCCCTCGTCGCCGACTCGGACCTGGACGGCATCCCCGACAGCCTCGAATGGACCAATTATCCCGAGTATTGGGACACGGACCAGGACGGTATGCCCAACGTCTGGGAATTGGCCCACGCGCTGAACCCTTATGATCCGGGCGACGCCGCGCTCGACCCCGACAACGACGCGCTCTCGAATCTCGGGGAATTCACCCACGGCAGCGATCCCGACGTGGTCGACAGCGACCACGATAACCTGGCCGACGGCGCCGAAGTTCAAATCGGGCGTAACCCGGCCGTCAACGAGCCGGCGGTGATCAGCATCATTTCCACGCTGCTTTAAGCCGGGCGAGAAACCCCGATCCGGAGTTCGCCCCCATGATTGGCGGCGGTGTACGAATGCGTTCTTGGAGACCAACATAAATGCAACATAAAGCGCCGCGGGGGACGTTTCGGCTCTCGATCATCGCCCTCTTAGCCGTTGTCGGAATTGCGGCTTCGGTGTGGATTTTCGTAGGTGAAAAATCCGTCGTTTCCGAAACGCGGATCGCGGACGCCGGATCGGCGAAGGCCGCTGGACCGAAGCCCTATTCGCCGCGCACCGGAGCGGCGATGCCGGATTTCGACGCCGCCACCGAGACTATTGCGGCCACTTACATCGGGGACGGTGAACCCGGCGACACCGAAAACTGGTCGAAAGGCATCGAAGGCGAACGCAGCGATACCCAACGATTGCTCACCGAGTTTTCGGAAGCGCGAAACGATACGGTTCCGCAGCTAACGAAGCTGCTGGAGCAAAAAAGAGACGACTTCCACGCCTACCATTCCCAGATCGAAGGCTGGCTGGCCGGCCGAGGCTTGGAAAATTCGGGGCTCGCCGAACAAGTGCGCGAGCGCTTCGATCGGCTGGATCATGCGCTCGACAACGTACTCAGTGCCAAGACCGTTAGCGACCGGCATCAAGCCTTGACGAGCCTGCAAGGCCTACTGCAGCAACTCCAATCGCCGCGGATCGAGGTGCAGGGCCAGCCCCAACCGACTTTCACGCAGCAGGAGCCGACAAAACTCACGACTGACGATATCCCGAACGCCGCTCCGCCCGCCTACGCCGCACCGGCCGAAAACACCGGGGCTCGAGCCGAACCTTCGGGCGATTCGAAGAAGCTGGCAGAGTCCGTCGACCAGCTGATGGATGTTTTAGGGATAGGCACCGCCCAAGCCGCCCCGCCTTCGGCCGCAGCGCCCGAAGCGGTGGCTTGTGGATATCAGGCAGCGGATCTCGGCAACGCCCTGCCGGAAATCAATCTGAACGATCCGGAAGTGCTGGCCCTCGCCGAGAAATTGCAGTATTCACCGGTCAAGATTTACGAATACGTCAAGAACACGATCGAATTCCAGCCTTACTTCGGTTCTTTGAAGGGCGCCGCTACGACCCTGGTCAGCGGCTCCGGCAACGCCACCGATCAAGCTTCGCTCCTGATCGCCTTGCTGCGTATCGCCAAGATTCCGGCCCGTTACGTTTACGGCGAAATCAGTTTTCAGGGCAACGATCCGCGCCTGCTGGATTGGCTGGGGGTGAAATCGGCAACCGGCGCAGTCTACCGAATGGCCTATGGGCAGATACCGCCTAAATCGCCTAATTGGTCCACTAGCCAGCCACGTTTTGCCCACGTCTGGGTCGAAGCGTGCGTGCCCTATGGCAATTACCGCGGCTCGCGCAACGACAACAGCGGGTTTCATTGGATTCCGCTGGATCCGAGCTTCAAGGAGATGACGTACACGAATGGAACGACCGTTGCCGACCTTCCGAATTTCAGCTTCAACTACAGCGCATATTTGAGCAAGCGCACGACCGTCATGCCTCAGGAAGCGCTGAAGGAGCAGATGGAAGCGGCACTGGGGAAATCGCTCTCACACGGCGGCGGGTACCGGGGCGCCATCCTGCAACGGAACATCGATGTATTGCCCAGCACGCTGCCATACGACGTTCTGAACTTTAAGGATTGGGGGAGCGGCCAGTCCGAAACCGCGGTGCTGCCGGACAGCCACCGCTACTTTGCCCAATTCACGGTGTTGAATCAATCGGATGCCGCCTTGGCGCCCACCCTCAATCGGCCGATGGCGGAACTCGCTGCGAGCCGATTGACCCTGTCCTTTGTGCAAACCAACGCCTCGAATACTGCCGCGGGCAACGTTTCGGCCTGGCAGTCCGGAACGGCGATGGAGGTGCCGTGCGCGACCGGCTCGACGTATCAGCAGACCCTGGTCCAGCCGGTTTTCAAACAGAACGGCACGGATGTTACGCCCGCCGGAACCCGCACGTCGGTAGGTTTCTGCACCCGCAGCAACCAGCTGACGATACGTCTTTCGCTCAACAACGCCACGATCAACCAGGTTCAACCCAAATTGTCCATTAGCCGGTGGCGAGCCCTGGAATCACGGGCGGAGCGGCGGCGTGGGCCCAAAGCCCTGAGAACCAGGCGCGTTTGCGGCGGGGGACCGAGAGCAGCAGGCGCTGTTGCTTCGCATCCGGATG
>NZ_DASPLO010000150.1:0-88467 GCF_035627495.1 Methylocaldum sp. | reverse complement strand
ACGTCCAACTGCTGGGCCACCCGCTGGTTCGATTCCGATTCGCAGGCCAGAACCAGCTTGGCTCGCAGGACCAGCGCCGCAGGCAGACTGCGCGAGCGCACCAGTGCCTCCAGTTGTTCGCGTTCAGCGGGTGTGATGACCGGTTCGGCTTTCGGGCGGCCGTTTTTCATTGGGTATCTCCTCAAATCTAAAGACACCCAGAAATTAAGCAAGATTTATGCTACGTATTAATGGGACATGACACTAGGGAAGCACTGAATAAAGATAGAACCCGTTCGTGTTGAGCCCTTCGACTGCACTCAGGATGAACTCCGCGAAGCGGAGTCGAAACATGAAAATCCGACACCTCGACTGCGCGCTACGCTCAGCGCGAACGGATTTATTCAAAGCTTTCCTAGTCCCAATCCCCTTCGCCGCGCCCAGGGCAAGTTTCACTCGGCGGAAGATTGAGCCAAATGCGCAAGATAGGTTCAGTGGTTCGTCCGATTTCGGACCTTGCCGAGTGGGATTCTCAAGCGTAATCTGAACCGGAGCCGCCGATCGAGGTTGACAGACTGAGGCCTGCAAAGGTTTAGGAACTCGTTCCGTAAGGGGGACTCCAATTTTTGTTGGGCTGGGAGCCAGGGAGGGGCGCTAATAACGGTCCGTTGCGGCTGTTTGCAGACTGGCCTTCAAAATAGAGGAGTTTGCTATGTATACCAAGTTCGCTCGTAAGCTCGGCAGGTTTGCATCGTCTCTTTCCGTGGCTGTTTTGTTGTCGTCCGCGTGTTCGGCAGTCGCCGCGAAAGATTGCTGGCTGGATCTCTACGATAAAGCTAATTACGAAGGTTCCCATATCCGCCTAAAAGGGCCGGCCGAGCTTTCCAGCCTCAAGTCACTGTACGGCGAGGATTGGAGCAACCGCATCGAAAGTGTGATCGTAGGACCCGATGCCGAGGTTTTTGCCTTTCGACAGGAGAACTTCAAGGACGATCCCCAGGGACCGATCAATCACCCGAATGAGCTTAAAGTCTGGGGAGAAAAGGACATCGGGAGTTACCAGGATTTGAAGATCAGCTTCGGACCCGGAAGCAAGGAGCACCACTTGGGCGACCTGAATTTCCACCGCAATATCAATTCGCTAACGGTCCAGTGCCGACGGTGAGACCGGTGCGCTCGATTTGAAGAGAATGAAATAGTGCACACCTTCGTGGGAGCGGGCTTTAGCCCGCGATATTGGGCAGCCCGCTCCCACAAGACCTCATCCATGTGCATCGCTTAGGATTGGACGAGGTGCTACAACCGAAAACGCTCTAGCGCCCGGCCTCCTGCCCAACGATCTGGTCGACGACGATCTTATAGCTTCCGTTATCCTCCGGCGCCAAAGCTTCGCTGAGACCCTGTAGATCGCCGGCTTCGGGTTTCGGCTGCCCGCCCTTCGAAATACGCGCGCCAATCACGATGCGGTCGAACGTCGAGAGCGTCATGCCTTGCATCATCGACATGGAATCGTCCAGGACGACTTCTACCGGCAGGTCTTTAGCCTGTTTGCGAACGACCGCCAAAGGCATGGGAGGACCCTCGGCCGCGCGGGCGAAGACGAACAGGGCGTCGTCCGGCGAGACCCGGCTTTTGAGGTTTTCGGCCAAGGTCACCGTGACGCGGATGTTTTTGCCCGCGCTCGTCGCGGCGGCGGGTGCCGTTGGCCCCGTCGGGGCAGGGAGTCCTTGAACCTGAGCGATGTACCCGGCAATTTGCTTGGATTCTTCGCTGCCCGGCGCGAACTGCTTTTTCAGCCTTTCCCAATACTCCACCGTTTTAGCGGCGTCCTTGCGCTCCGCGGCGGCGATTCCCGCCATCCAAAGCGCGGTTTGATGGTCGGGATTCTTCTTCAGGATTTCGTCGACGATTTCGGTTGGTTTGCCGGCCATGCTTCCCTGGTGTGTTTCGGCCAGAGCCTGGGCGTACAGAGCCTTGACATCAAGATCTTCGGGGGCGACTTTCAAGGCGAATTCGTAGGCCGTCACCGCCTTGTCCGGCTGATTGGTCGCTTGCAGGGAGCGGGCGAGCAATACCCAGCCTTCCAGATCGTTCGGCTGCTTGGCCAGCCTGTCCGCCAGTTGGCGTATGCTGTCCTGGACGTCGGCCATGTTCTCCGGCGCCTGCGTGCCGATGAGATCGATCCGCCCCAACGCTAGATAAAGGGTTAAGGCTAACACCGGAAGAACCATCAGGGTGGCGATAACGGCCGGGCGGCCTCGGGTGCTCGATTCGGTTTTCTTTTCTTCGACGGCCTCCAGATCGCCGAGCAGGTTCCGCTCGGATTCGGCGGTCAAGCGTTCCAGATCCTCCGGGCTTGCCGCTTCTTGTGCGAGTTCGGTTTGCCGTTGCCGGTGCAGGAGGACGTTGAGCCGCGCCCGGTTTACCCGTCCGCCGCCGGTTTTGCCAAGGAGTGCGGGAAGAAAAAAGACATAGCCCACTGTTAAAAGCAGCGCGGCCGAAAGCCAGAACCCCATCATCGATGTTTACCCTTCCAGATTATTTCTCAGCCGTTCCAAGCGTTTCTTTTCTTCATCCGTAAGCGCTAGGTCATCCGCCGTGTTGCGGCGTTTCACCTGTCGCCAGAGCAAGGCGCCGCCGGCGGCCAGAAGGAGGAATGGCCCGATCCACAAGAGGGCCGTCGTCACTTTGAATGGCGGGCGATAGAGCACGAAATCGCCGTAACGGTCGGTCAGGAATTTAACCGCTTCCTCTTCGTTTTTGCCGCTCTGGATGATGGTGTAAACCTCGTCCCGCAAATCCTGGGCAAGATCGGCATCGGAATCGGCCAGGGATTGGTTTTGGCAGACTAGGCAGCGAAGCTCTTCGATCAAGCGTTCATAACGCTGTTGCTTGTCCGGATCGTCGAAATGGCGGATTTCGATGGCTTGGGCAGTCAAGGGGAGGGCAAAGAGGAACGGCAGTAACCGGCGCATCATGAGGGTGTAGCCTGTAATTGGCGGATCAAGGGGAGCAGTTTCTTTTCCAGGATTTCGGGCGTGATCGGTCCGGTCTGCTTGTGGCGGATGACGCCGTCGCGGTCGACGACGAAGGTTTCCGGCACGCCGTACACGCCCCAGTCGATTCCCGTCTTGCCCTCGGGATCGAAGGCGCTGGCCGTATAGGGATCGCCGAAGCGCTGCAGCCAGGCGAGGGCTTTATCCCGCTCGTCCTTATAGTTGAGGCCGTAAATGGGGACGATATTTTGCTTGGCGAGTTGCAGCAACACCGGATGCTCTTCCCGGCAAGAGGCGCACCAGGAGGCCCAAACGTTCACCAGGCTCACCTGACCTTTGAGATCGTCGCGGCTCAGGGTCTTGGCGGCGTCCGCCACCTGCGGCAATGCGAACATGGGCGCGGGCTTGCCGATAAAAGGCGAAGGCACTTCTCTGGGATTCAGGGTCAGACCGATGCCGAGAAAGATCACCATGACGGCGAACACGGCCAGGGGAATGAGATAGCGCATGGTTGGTTATGAAGATGCGGTTGCGAAAAGAGAAGTACTATAAATTAAAACAAATGTAGGCCGGGATAAGGCGCTAGCCGTTTCCGGCATTCTTCTGTTCGCCGGAAACGCTTCGCTTATTTTATTCCGGCCTACAAAAGGATGGGTTCCGCATTTCCGGCAAATGACCTTTACGCCTTAGGCCGGTTTGCGTTCAGCCGATTCGCCCCAAACTTCCGCCTGGCGAGTCGCCAAACGGTAACGCCGGTCCGCGGCGGAGAACAAACCGCCGGTCATCATCAATAATCCTCCCAGCCAAATCCAGCGGATGAACGGCTTGTAATAGACCCGCACGCTCCAGGCGCCGGCATCCATCCGATCGCCGAGCGCGACATAAAGATCGCGGGTGAGGCCCGGATCGATGGCCGCCTCGGTCATGGTATTGCGCTGCACCCGGTAGATACGCTTTTGCGGGCGGAGCTCGGTCACGTCTCCGTCGCCCCGCTGCACACGGAAATCGCCTTGCTGGGCGATGAAGTTCGGGCCCTGTACCTCGGTCACACCCTTGAACGTAAAGGTGTAATCGCCCAATGTCGAGGATTCGCCCGGCGCAAGCCGCACGATCTTTTCCTCGCTGTACCGGTCGGACAGGACGACCCCGGTAAGAAACACGGCGATGCCCATATGGGCCAGGGTCATGCCGTAGATGCTCCGGGACTGCGCCTTGAAGCCCTGAAGCGCGGATTCGCGCAGCCGCACCCGGTTCCACAGGCTGAGCAGCGCGCTGGCCGCGAGCCAGAAGGCCATGCCCAATCCGGCCATGGTCTTGATGTCCTTGGCATCCCAGAAAATCGCGGTCGACACCACGCCCAGCAGCAGGCTCCCGAGGAAAACATAACGTACGCGCCGCCCGATCTTGCCGAGGTCGGCCTCGCGCCAGGCGAACATCGGCGCGATGCCGGCCAGCAGAAAAACAGGAGTCATCAGCGGGCCGAACACGCTGGCGAAATAAGGCGACCCGACGGAAATCTTGCCCAACTGCAAGGCATCGAGGATCAAGGGATACAGCGTTCCCAACAGAATGCTGGCGGCGGCCGTGACCAGCAGGACGTTGTTCAGCAGCAGAAGATTTTCCTTGGACACGAAGCCGTAACGGACATGGTCTTTGACCCTCGGCGCCCTGACCGCATACAGCAGCAGCGAACCGCCCACCACCACGGCCAGGAAGACCAATATGAAGAGTCCTCGAGCGGGATCAGATGCGAAGGCGTGTACCGAGGTCAGGACGCCGGAGCGCACCAGGAAGGTTCCCAAAAGGCTCAGCGAAAAGGCGAAGATGGCGAGCAGCACGGTCCACGCCTTGAAGGCGCCGCGCTTTTCGGTGACCGCCAGCGAGTGGAGCAGGGCGGTCGCTACCAGCCAGGGCATGAACGACGCGTTTTCCACCGGGTCCCAGAACCACCAGCCGCCCCAGCCGAGTTCGTAATACGCCCACCAGGAGCCGAGCACGATGCCGAAGGTGAGGAACACCCAGGCGATCAGCGTCCAGGGCCGCGACCAGCGCGCCCAGGCCGAATCCAGGGAACCGCCGAGAAGCGCGGCGATGGCAAAGCTGAACGCCACCGAAAGGCCGACATAGCCCATGTACAGCATCGGCGGATGCACCGTCATGCCGATATCTTGCAACAGGGGATTGAGATCGTTGCCGTCCGCGGGCGGCGGGAAATGGCGCTCGAAGGGATTGGAGGTCAACAGGATGAACAGCAGGATGCCGACGCTGACAAGGCCCATGACACCCAGGACGCGAGCCAGGAATTCCTCGGACAGGCTGCGGCTGAAGATCGTAACCATCACCGTCCATACGCCCATGATCAGCGCCCACAAAAGCATCGATCCCTCATGAGCGCCCCAAGCGGCCGAGATGCGGTAATAAAGGGGCAGGGCGGAATTGGAGTTCCGCGCCACGTAGAGCACGGAAAAATCGTGATTCACGAAACTCCCGATCAGGCAGGCGAAGGCCACGGCCAGGAAAAAGAACTGAGCGCGTCCGGCGGCGCGCCCCACCGCCATCCAGACCGGCACGCCCTGGGCCGCGCCCAGCAGCGGAAAGACCGACTGCAGAAGCGCCATGAGCAGCGCCATGATGACGGCGATATGTCCCAATTCCGCGATCATTTCTTCCACCCCTGGTAATCGGCCGGCATCTGCCCTCCTTGCTTCAGGGCGTCCGCGACTTCGGGCGGCATATAGTTCTCGTCGTGCTTGGCGAGAACTTCGCTGGCCTCGAACACGCCCGCTGCGCTGATCTGCCCGACCGAGATGATGCCTTGGCCCTCCCGGAACAAGTCGGGAAGGATTCCGGTGTAGACGACGGGAACCGTGGAGGCGCCGTCGGTGACGGAAAAACGTATGGTTAGGCTATCCGGTGCCCGCTGCACGCTGCCCTGAACCACCAGGCCGCCCACGCGAAACGGGTAACCCTTGGGCGCTTCGCCGGCGGCGACTTGCGACGGCGTGTAGAAATACAGCAGATTCTTCTGGAACGCGGTGAGCGCCAGAAAAGTCGCCAGGCTGACGCCGATCAGGATCAGCCCGACCACAATCATGCGGCGGCGGCGCGGCGTCATGACAGTTTACCCTCCTGTTTCAGCCGGCGGGCGATGCTTTTCAGCACCTCGGATTTTCGGCGTGCCGCCAGAAAGACATTGATGCCCAAAACGACAAACATCAAGCCGTAGGACGTCCACACATAAAAACCGTAGCCGCCCATGGAAAAAAACTGTTCCCAATTCATGGAATCGATTGAAACTCGTTGAGACTGTTAACCCGTTATTAAACCATATCGAGGCGATAATAATTGCGCGATTGAAGTAAATCCTGAAAAACTGATGGATTCGGACGTTTTTCAAAACGATTCGATCGCTCCATCGGACCCCTTAAGGCCCGAACAGTTCCTTAGGAGGTGGTCGCCAATAACATCCCGTTTTTACATGAAAACGATTGTTGTAGGGTGGGTTAGGCGCGCCTTGCCACAAACTAATTTATGCCCGCGAAACTCTCCGCGCGCCGTAACCCACCAGGCAAGGCCGCGGAACCGGTGGGTTACGGCGCGCGGAAACCCCAGAGGAACTTTTGCAGGTTCCGTGCGATGCGCGCCTAACCCACCCTACACCCGACACGCGAATCGGAACGTCGTTCTTGGCTATGTCAGCGGACCCTACCCCCATAGGCCGGTTGCCCCAGGCTTGTCGAAGAATTTGGATGGCCAACGGGAATAATAGGCTCTGGTTCTCAGCCGGCTTTCTCGAAAGCCAGCACCAAATAGCGCAGCAGCCCCGACCGGCTGGCCCATTCGGCGAACAAGGTCTCCATGACGGCCGACACCGTTTTCACAGACACGTCTTTAGCCAGCTTTCGCACGAAATCGTAGGTAGGCAGGGTATTGGCCGTGATGTCCTGCTCGTGCCGAACGATGAACCCTGTTTCCTCGGCCAAACGGCGATAGTCCGGCAAGGTGCAGTGAAACCTGCAACGCCCGTAAAAGCCGGCCGAAGCCGGCCAGCGGGAGGCGAAAATCATGGCGGGGCGCAATAAGGCGGTCGGGACGAAATCGGACAGGGCCAAGCGTCCGCCGGGTTTCAGCACCCGATAAGCCTCTTCGAAGAACCGCTTTCGGCTCGGGAAATGAAAGATGCATTCGACCGCGAGAGCCGCGTCGAAACTGTGATCCGCGAAGGGCAGAGTGCAGGCATCGGCCTGAACCCAGCTCAAGATATTTCCGGACTCGGCCGAAACGCGTTTGTCCGCTCGCTGCAATTGCCGCCGGTCGATATTCAGGCCGGAAACGCCGATATTCCGGAATCTGTTATTGAGGCTCCCGATCGTACCACCGAATCCGCAGCCCGCATCCAATATCCGCTGGCCGTTCTCGACCTCGGCCGCCGCGTAAACTAATTCGGAAAGCCGCTCCGCCGCCGCCGCGAAATCTTCCGACGACCCATCCGCTTGCGCCGGATCGGACCAATAACCCCAGTGGACATGGCGTCCGAAGGCTTGCTCCAAAGCTGGATGGCCTTGATCCAAGAGGTTTAAAAGCGCGTCGAAATAAGGCAGTTTGACCGGACTGGACATGGTTGATCGTCTCACGCGTGGAACGAGGGCCGTGGTCGGGGTTGGATCGGCGTAGATGCTTGTATACTACCAAGCGTTTGAGCAGTAACGAAAACTTCAGCGCCGTTCCCGAATCGCGCGGCCGTGTTACCGGCCCTCTCGTTGAAGCGCTGCCTCCGTATCTCCCGGACCGACACCTCATGAATCCCCAAGCTTCAGCCCTAGACAAATTTCTCGATCAACACCCCATTGAAAGCAAAGGGGACATTCTGATCCTCCGCGCCGTGCCGGGGGAGTATCTCCGGCGGTTCAGCGGACGATCGATTGTGTGCCAGCAGACTTACAAGCCCGATGCCGACGCATTGGCCAGATTCGGCGTCAATGTCGTCACCGATCCCGATGCGCCGTGCGACCTCTGCATTGTCTTTGCGACCAAGCACAAGGAGGAAACCCTTTACCACATGGCGCGGGCGGCTTCCTTGCTGGAGGAGGGGGGCTCGCTCGTGGTTTCCGCCGCCAACGACTTGGGCGCTCCCTCGCTGGAAAAGCGTTGCGCGGAACTGCTCGGCGGCGTTCAGTCGTTCAGCAAGCATAAATGCCGTGTCTTTCGGGGGCGGAAAGCGTCGGGCCGGCTCAACGAAGAATTGATGGCGTCTTGGCTTCGAGCCGGCCAACTGCAGCCGATATCGGGAACGGATCTGGTGAGCCGTCCCGGCGTATTCAGCTGGAACCGCATCGATCCCGGCTCGCGCCTCCTCGCTGAATATTTACCGGAAGACCTGGGCGGACACGGCGCGGACCTCGGTGCGGGGTACGGCTATCTGAGCCATACGCTGCTCTCCCGCTCTCATGCCGTCACCGAGCTGCATCTGTTCGAAGCGGAGCAGAAAGCGCTGGAAGCCGCCCGGCGCAACCTCGCCGCATTCGCCTCCGGCGTGCGGTTACATTTCCATTGGCACGACGTTACCGCCGGACTGCCCATCGACAGGCTCGATTTCGTCATTATGAACCCGCCGTTTCACACCGGTCGGGACGCAGAGCCCGGCTTAGGCCAAGCCTTCATCCGCGTGGCTCTGGCTTCCCTGAAGTCTGGCGGCCGTCTCTACTTCGTCGCCAACCGGCATTTGCCATATGAAAAGGTTATTCGAACGTTCGCCGGACGCGAAAAAACGCTAGCCGAACGCGACGGCTATAAGGTCATGGAAGTGCGGAAATAAGAGGCAGTCGAACTATAAACTCGCTGCCTTTGCCGGGGCCGTCGCTTTTTGCCTCGATTCGTCCGCCGTGCAGCTCCACGATTTTCCGCACGATGGTTAAGCCCAACCCAAGGCCGCCTTGCGAGCGGTCCAGCGTACGTTGGCCTTGTGTGAAGATATCGAAAAGATAGGGCAACAAGGTACTGGGAATACCTTCTCCCGTATCTCGCACCGAGATCACCGCTTCGCCGTCCTCGCGGGTAACCGTCAGCCAAATCCGTCCTCCTTGCCGGGTGTATTTGGCCGCGTTGTTGAGCAGATTGGACACCACTTGAGTCAGGCGCACGAGATCCCCTTCGAGAGGCATCGGTTCATTGGGCATTGAAGCGGAAAATGTATGATGTTGGGCCTCGATATACGATTGGCTCGTTTCGATCGCCTGATGGATAACCGTGGCGATGTCCAGCGGAGCTTTGTGCAGGGTCAGCTTGCCCTGAACGATCCGCGACACATCCAGGAGATCGTCGACCAGCCTCGCTAAGTGATCCACCTGGCGATCCACCACGTCTCGAGCCCAGAGCACTCTGGGATGATTCACGTCGAGCTTGTGCATGATCTGGACGGCATTGCGGATGGGCGCCAAGGGATTCCGGAGCTCATGGCCGAGCATGGCGAGGAATTCGGTTTTCCGCCGGTCGGCCTCACGGAGCATCTCCTCCGCTTGCTTGCGCTCGGTGATGTTAGTATGCGAAATCACCGCTGCGCCAGAAGGAGCCCGAAGCGGGGTGACTTGCATGACGAACCAGCGTTCCTGGTCTGGGGCGTGGCAGGGATACTCGAGTGTGAAGCTTTCCCGCTCGCCCTTCAGCACGCCTAGGATACCCGTGTACGCCGACGATGCTTCGGCCGAAACAACGCCGGAGCTGTCTCGGCACACTTCCAGATAATTCGCACCGACTTGCGTACCCGGCACGGGTACTCCGGGTTCCGGGCTGTTTTCGCGTGCGAAGCGTTGCCAGGCTTGATTTACGGCCAGGATGTTTCCCTCGCGGTCTACTACAGCAACATGCTCGAGCAGGGAGTCGAGTATGGCACGATTCAGCGCCTCACTGGTTTGCAGGGCTTCCTCGACTCGCTTGCGCTCGGTAATATCGAGGGCCACGCCACCAACGAATTTGTTTCCCGCGGCATCTTGGAAGGGAAACTTGAAAATCCACCAACAGCAGCGTTTTCCGTCGGCATCGGGGGCTTCCTCGGTGATTTCGACGGTTTTGCCATGGGTCAGGGCTTCCCGGTCGTTTTTTTGGAATTGCTCCGCGCTCTCGCGCGGCCAGAGTTCGAAATCCGTTTTCCCGCGCCAATCGTCCAGTCTTACCCGCATGCGGTCTTCATACGTCTTGCTGAGATACGCATACCGCCCCTGCTCGTCTTTCATCCAGGCGACGGCCGGGCTATTGTCCATAAAGGCATGAAATCGCGCTTCGCTTTGCATGAAATCCTGCACCAGCTCGGTGATATCGGCCAATGCCGCGACAGCGCCGCGCGGGCAGCCGTCACGATGGAACAGAGGCGCCGCCCGGCCGGTCAGAAAGCGGCGTTTGCCCGTGGGCAGAACGACCTCCAGCGCAGTTGCCTCGACCGGCCGGCCGGTCGCAATTGCCCGTTGCAGCGGTAATTCGATGGGCGCGAAACGAACCTTAGGCCAACGCTGTACGACGTTCATCTGGGGTGAGTGCTCAACGCTCTGGCCCATGTTTGCCGCGGCATCGACCCCAAGTAAGGCGATCGCAGGGGGGTTGGCTATCACAACATCGCAGCGGGCGTCCTGGGCGATCCATACCGGTATCGGAACGGTATTGAACAGGCCGGTTAGCTCTTCATCGCTTTGGCGCAACGCCTCTTCGGCTTTTTTGCGCTCGGTAACGTCATGGATGAAGCCGTGCCCGAGGATGCCACCCTCCGGTTCGATTTCCGGTACGGCACGCCCCTCGATCCAGATTTCACCCTTGACCGGGTGCCGTATGCGCCATTCGGCTTGCCACTCGCACAGGGTGCGCGCCGACTCCGTCATCGTAGCGTGTAAGTATTCGAGATCGTCGGGATGAACCAAGGCAAAGGCAGGCGCCGCATCGTCCACCAGGTCCTCGGGTGGAAGGCCGTAAATTTCCGTCCACCTGGGGCTGGCATAGGGAAGGCAAGCGGTACCGTCGGGTTTGAGTCGAAAGGAACAAATGGCCAGCGGCACCGTGGCCACGATCTTGGCCATCTGTTCCTCCAGTTCGGATCGCCTTTTTTCGGTTTGCCGGTGTTCCGCTATTTCGGCTTTCAATTGTGCCTTTCGTTCAATCACCTCGTGCAGCGCCCGCCGTTCCATCGTTCGCAAACGCGCGATCACCACGCTCATCAGCATTCCCACCGCCAACAGCAGCGCTACGCGCAGCCGCTCTCTCTCCTCGGCGATATACAGCGAATCGTAGGGTTCCTCCAAAAAGTAGACACTCGCTACGGCACTCAATACCGTGGCGAAGCACCCGGCTCGGAAGTCACCGAACCAGGTTGCGAACAGGACTGCGACCAGAAAAAGAAGCAGGGGAGGCGATCCCCCGAAGATCGGCTGTAGAGACTCTAAGACGAGCAGAATGGCAAAAACCGCCAGCACCGCCACCACATAACCGTTCAGGAAAAGGCGTTTAACGTGAAGCTCCATCTTTCCAACGCTGTTTCTGCGGAGTTAAGCGAATCCGCAATTTTACCGTTCCGCGTCTTGAAATGTTGATAAATCGGGCGCGAGTTTCGCAATCGGCCGTTTGGGCAAAGCGATTCGCCCCTACTGTCTGTTGCGGGAAGCAGGCTTAGGAGTCGCGAACGACTACCCCGGACGGGCGGGTGGGCTAAGGCTACAAGGACGTGTACCGGCGATGCCGCCCGAAGAGCCGCCGCGCGGTTCATCCCCACGGACGTGGGGGTGAGCGGCGGGCTTAGGAGCTGCGAACGACCGCCCTGGATGGGCGGGCTGGCTGAGGCCACAGGGAGGTGTGCTTGCGATGCCGCTCAAATTACCGCCCGGTTCATCCCCACGGACGTGGGGAACAGGCCTTTAGCCCGTCCTTGCTCACCATCGGGCCGGGTTCATCCCCACGGACGTGGGGAACAGAGCTGCGATAGCTCGGCCTCCCGATGATTGGCCGGTTCATCCCCACGGACGTGGGGAACAGCGTAAGCCGTGAAGTAATCTATTGTGTATCTACGGTTCATCCCCACGGACGTGGGGAACAGTGGCCGCTAATCCTATTGACCTCCAAGCGCTCCGGTTCATCCCCACGGACGTGGGGAACAGGGCGCTGTTACGCCCGACGATACGGGCACCCGCGGTTCATCCCCACGGACGTGGGGAACAGCACATTACAAAAGTCTCTAAAGATCCTAAATCCGGTTCATCCCCACGGACGTGGGGAACAGATCTCGCGAACTACGCCAAAGGCTGGAAGGGGCGGTTCATCCCCACGGACGTGGGGAACAGTGCAGGACCATACGGCGGAGTCGATTAAATCGCGGTTCATCCCCACGGACGTGGGGAACAGTTATTAGGTTACAGTAGCGCTAAACGGAGTAGCGGTTCATCCCCACGGACGTGGGGAACAGTTGTCGTCGACCACATAGCCGCCAAACGAATTCGGTTCATCCCCACGGACGTGGGGAACAGGTCCGGAACTCGTCCCGCCAGAACTTGAAAACCGGTTCATCCCCACGGACGTGGGGAACAGCCGTTGAAATCAACGAGTATTGCCAACGGGTTCGGTTCATCCCCACGGACGTGGGGAACAGTCCGGTTACGGCGAGCGAGCCGGTTTCAGTGCCGGTTCATCCCCACGGACGTGGGGAACAGCGCTCCATAACTCGCATACAGTAGCCTCGTAGCGGTTCATCCCCACGGACGTGGGGAACAGATCGATTGGGCCGCGCTCCCGGTCATTGCCGCCGGTTCATCCCCACGGACGTGGGGAACAGACAAAGAGCGTTCCCGGGCGAAAGCGATTGAGCGGTTCATCCCCACGGACGTGGGGAACAGGCGAACTCAACAAGCGCATTTGTTATCAATAACGGTTCATCCCCACGGACGTGGGGAACAGACCATTTCTAACTCGTTGTTAAAAATAGCAAAAAACACCGGTTGAAATTCTACCGGCGAATCGCCGTTTTGAAAACGCAAAAATCGGGTTGTTAAAGAGCATCTTTTCCCTCTCCGTTTGCCGGTTCGGGCGGATAGAAAGACACCAGTTTCAGGCCATCCAGCTCCACTGGCATACGCCGGTTCTTGCCGAGGGTGACGAAGTCGAAGCCCGACTCGGTATTGGTGGACCACACCATCACTGCGTTGCCGTCTCCGATGCCCGTCTCGATTTGGGCCCAGAGCATCTCGCGCACCCGTTTGGACAAATCGCCGACGTACACGCCGGCGCGCACTTCCACCAGCCACACGGCCAGGCGGCCGCGCAGCCGGGGCGGAACGTTTTCAACCACGATGACCAGCATCGCCGAGGCTCTTGGGGTTAGGGATCGCGGGGCCGACGGCGTCTTCCGGGGCTTCCGGCGGTTCCAATCCGCCCGCGGCGAGCACGTCTTCGATGGTGGGAATGATCTGCTGCAGAAGTTTGGTCTGCCGGAATACATCCCGGCAGGCGAGGCGGACGGCGCGTTCCGGCTCGCCCGGCTCCTGGGAGGCGATCTTGAAGGCGACCGGCACGACGGTGTCGAATTTGAATAGGTCGGCGATGTCGTAGACGAAGGACAGGGGCTTTCCGGTGTGGATGAAACCCACCGCCGGCGCGTAGCCTGCGGCCAGCACCGCCGCCTCGGTGATGCCGTACAGACAGGCGGTGGCGGAGCTGACGCAGCGGTTGGGCAGATCGCCGGAGCCCCATTCGTCGGCGTCGTAGTTGCGATGTTTCCAGGTAACGCCATAGCGCTTGGCCAGCAGTTCGTACAATTTTCTTACCCGCGCGCCCTCGATGCCTCGGAGCTGTTGGACGCTGCGCCGCTCCGGCGGTTTTTCCTTGAAGCGGAACTCGTACATCTTGCGCACCACCTTGAGCCGGGCGTCTTCATCGAGAGCGAGTTTGGCCTGATACAGAAGACGATCGGAGCGCGCGCCGCCCGGCTGGCCCGAAGCGTAGAGCCTGACACCCGCTTCGCCCACCCAAACCAGTAAGGTTCCGACCCGAGCCGCCAACGCCGCCGCCCGGTGCGACACCCGCGTGCCCGGTTCCAGCATGATGCAGGCGATCGAGCCCACCGGAATGTGGGTTCGCACGCCGGTTTTATCGATCACCACGAACGAGCCGTCGAGCACGTCGATCTCGCCGTATTCGATAAAGATGAGGGAGACGCGCTCTTTCATGGCGATGGGTTTGAGGGGAGGGAGAAGATCGGTCATGACGGATTTTCTGAGGCGACCGGCGATGACTCGCCGGCCAGTCGCAGTGCGTCCTTGATCACACTTTCAGCCAGGTAATAACCGGAGTCCACAAGAGCTGCCACCAGCGGCCGAACCTCAGGCACCAATCCGGATCGCTTGGCGAGCACCAGCACGCCCAAAGCGCCGATGACCGGCAGCCCCAGCCGCAAGGCGGCTTGGCGGCCAGCCCGGTCATCCATGACCACACCGGCCCCCAACTCGAGAGCCGCCGCAATGGCGCTGGCTTCGCCGTCGTCGACACCCCAGGAGGGATGCGCGGCCGGCGCCTGGCACACACTCAGCTGGCCGGCATCAACCGCAGCCCGGATGCTCGCGCACTCGCTGCGGTCGATGCCGGCCAGGCATTCGGCCAGCACGGTTTCCGTGACCCAGACGCGCGCGAATAGCGCCGCCAAAAGCGGCAAAGCCTCCAGCCGCGCCAGCGCGATCAAAGGACTGGTATCGGCGATGACGACCTCAACCGAACGCGTCAAGCTCTTGCTCCAAATCACCGGGCCGGGGACGCCCGATGGGGATGTGCAGCTCGGCCAATCGATCCATGAAATTCACCACGCTCATGCCTGCCAGCCGCGCCGCTTGGCCGAGGGATAAGGCTTCCTCGTCGAACAGCTTCACGGCCAAGGCCACATTCACGCCCTCACGCAACAGGATTTCATCGAAGGGTACGGCTACGAAGATCGGCTGCCCATGTTTGGTGACGACGGAAAGCTTCCCCGCCTCGGCGTCGCGCACCAGTTCGCCGGTTCGGTCGCGCAAATCGCGGATCGTAAAGGTGTGCATGATGTTTACTCCAAATGTGCCCACAAGTAGGGGAGCAATTTATCCCAAGCGCCGTACTAACAGCAAACCGCAGCCGAAGGCTTTGGCGGGGCCGGAGACTCCCACGCCGTAATCCACGGTGAACGTAGTTTTTCCCGGCTCCTTTTTCCCTCCGCAAAGGGGCACCTCGAAAAACCTGTTCCGTTCATGCTTCGACAAGCTCAGCACGAACGGAACCGCTTGATTTTCATGGAGCCGTTCGCACTGAGCCTGTCGAAGTGCGAGGTTTTTCGAGGTGCCCAAAGGGGGCAACATGCCGTCAAGTCGATCATTTTTCGATCCTCAGAGCGTTTTTCGTCCAAGCGTATTTGTGGAGTTATTCGGGGCTTTCCCAATCTTCCAGTTGCAGACCGGCGACGCGCTGGAATTCCTTCAAGTTATGGGTAACCAAAACCAGACTGTGGGTCAGCGCCGTGGCGGCGATCAACAAATCGTTGGCTCCGATGAGCTTGCCTTTGCGAACCAAATCCTCTCGAACCAAACCGTACTGTTCGGCGCAACGGTCATCGAAAGGCAGGCTCGTCAAGGGGTCGCAGAACCGGCCCAGCAACTGGAGGTTTTCCTCCACGTCGCGGCTGTGGCGGGCGCCGTATTCCAGTTCCGCCCGGACGATGCTGCACAGATGGATTTCCAAGGGATCATGCTGCAGAAAACGTTGCGTCACGGCGGGCACGCGGCCGGTCAGCAACTGAATGCAGGTATTGGTATCGAGCAGATAACCGGCCATTACCAAGCCTCGCGATCTTCCGGCAATATCGGCTCCGGTCGTTCCGGCGGTTCACCGCGCCAGCGGCCTAATACTTCGGTTTTATAAGCTTCCGTCCAGGTAGGGTGCACGTGGGCCGCGACCAGATCGGCCAGGAATTCAGGGACGGTCTTGCCGGCCTTATCAGCCTGCATGTGGACGGCTTTGGCGAGATTGTCCGGCAGGTAAAAACTAAGTTGCGGCATTATCGGTCTCCTCGGATATGTATTTAGGTTCGAAGAAAAAGGAGTAAACCGGTGCTTGATCCGTCTACCCTCCAGACAGCGACGCCCATTGGAGGATAACCGAAGCGTCGATGATGACGGGATCGCTCATGAGTGTCTGTCCCGATTGTCGCGCAACATTGGGTCACATCAGTCATTTTTCGATCCTCGTCTTGTCTTGTAATTCCGTTCTCCAGCTTCGTTCAAGCGCATGGGCGCGCCACAGGAGAGTGCCCTGTTCCAAGGCCTGTGATAGCTGATCCCGGGTCCACATTATCGCTATATCCGCCGCACCAGCAGCAGGCCGCAGCCGAAGGCTTTGGCGGGGCCGATGCCGTGGAAGAGCTTTTCCGTGAACCGCTCGGCATCCTGAATCTTCAATACCCCATTGAATTCAAGCGTGCTCAAGGTGATCGGCTTTGCCGCGCCGGACTTATACCACCGATGTTGATGGTAGCCGTCCACATCCAGGCTTGCGATCTCGAATCCACAGCCCTCCGCCCGCTCGGCCAGCCAGGCGGCACCGGCTTCCCGGACGATTTCCGCCATGGGTGGACGCCGATCTTTTTCCGGATAGCGCCGTTTTTTCAAATCCGCCACCACATCATCCCGGCGGCGGGTTTTGATCTTGGGATCGTCGCTGATCTTGCGTACCTTGACCGGATTGGCCCGTAGGGCGAAGGCCAAATGATCGCCTTGCGAGAGCCGGGGCTCGAACCGGCGGGTTTCGATTTGCCACAAACGGGATAGGTCCACGGCTTCCCGTTGGGAAAGCACATAAAAGGCTGGCCAATGTCCTTGTTGTTCCCGGCGGAACAGGAAATCCCGGCCAGCGGCGCCTTCCCCGAACCAGCGCCAAACCAATTGATGTTCCGCATAGGCGTTGGCCGGCAACGCCCGCGCCAGTTGCTCAACGTCGAGGCCGGGTTTCAGGCGGATGCGATGCAGATAGCCGCTCATGGTTGCCCCCGTCCGTAATGTTCGTTGCGCTTGCCGAACTGCCAACGCTTCCGGCTTAAGGGTACGTCATGGCGCGGAGTGGTATGCAGCACGGGGAGTTCGGTGGGCGCGTGTTCGTCCCAATGATAGTCAGGGGCGCGAGTGTCTAGCCGCTTTGTGATTTCATCCAAGAAAGCTTGTTGCTCGTTCGATTGCCCGGTGTCGTACTGTGCCAACGCGCCCTCAAAGGTTTCCGCTCTGATGCATCTCGGCAGCAGCGGCAAAGCCAGCGGACAAGCCTTACGACCCAGATAAAGCGGCAGGCGCGGACAACGCAGGGCTTCGGCGAGTGTTTCGGGACGATAAGCTGCTTCGCCGCGCGGCCATAGGCAGATGGTATACAATCCATCGCAACGGAAATCGCGAGCCGAAAGGATTGTGTAAAGGTTTTGCCGGTCGCGGGTCTCGTCACGGCGAGTTCGCAGATGCTTCAAACGGCTGGTGGATTCGGGAATCTGCGTGGTGTGGTAATCCCTAAGCAGAACCCCGGCGGCATCCACCCGCACCGCATAACCGTAGCCATCTGCCAAGGCTTGCTGTTTGTCGTCCTCGTGCCGCCGGATGCCGAGTGCCGCCGCAACCAGCCCCAGAACCGCCGATTTCGAGGGATGTGGCGTGGTCGGGCGCTGCTCGCCCACGGCGATATCGCCCCAGGCGGCCAGGGGGCCGTAAAGCCGGAATATCAGGAACTCAGGCATGGCAGTCGTCCTTTACGAAATTGAGAATGGCTTGCAGGCCGCCTTCGGGCTTGGTGGCGTCCATGACCGAACAAGCATCGGCGCAGGGGCCGTAAACCTTGTCCATGTTTTCCCGCGTCGAGGTCAGTGCCTTGATGGCGTTGGCCAACATGCCGTCTTTATACCCATCCACCGGCTTGAGAAACGCAACGGACAGGGAGCGCGGCTGCTGACTGCCGCGTTCTGCCAGAATGAACGAAGCGCGGGCGCGAGAGCCGAAACTGTTCTGTTTGCCGGTTGGCGCCACGGTAGCGGCGGCTTCTACCAAAGCGGAAAGCGCTCGGTTCGCTAGTTCTCTGCCGCCGTTGAGGTTCTCGACGAGCAAATCCTTGTCGATGCACAGGTAGAGATAGAACAGGCCCGCCGCGAATTCGGTTTCCCCCATGTGGCCGGCGCCCACGTCTTCAATGCCCTTGTTTAGATCGTCCACGGCGGTAAAGAAGTCGTCCTCGATGGCGACCTTATGCACGCTGATGGCGTGGGCCACCTGAGCGGCGGCTTCCATGTTGTAGCGCGGGGCATCGGCCAACATCCGGCCAAACAGGGCAATATCGGCAGCCGTATGCTTTTCCCGCAGAAGTTGTAATTCATCGGCGGTGGGCTCAGTGCCGCGTTCGGCGAGGGTTGCGGTTAGGGCGTCGATGGCGTTCCGCTCTTCCGGACTGATATGGGCCAGTTGCCTGATGGCCAGGGTTTTAGCCAAGGCTTTGGGAACGCTGCTGCCATCAGCCAAAACCACTTCTTCCTGCTCTTCTTCACCGGCTTTCTTGTCAGAGGCTTCCAGCTTGCCGAAAACCGAGGCGATTTTTTGCGCCCACTCCTGTGCTTGCTTCTCCTTTACACCTTTTTGCTTGAGGGCCTTATAGATTTCTACACCCATCAATTTGGTGCGGGTGCCCTTGTGATCTTTCAGTGCAGCTTCCATCACTTCCGAAGTCCTCCAGGCCCGCTTGAGGCTTTGCGAGGAAATCCGCAGCCGTGTTTCGCCGCCCATCACGGCGGTCTTGGGCCGGCCCAGGTCGTCGCGGTTGAGATTGGAAGGAGGGAATGAAGTTAGAAGGTGCAGTTGGATGAAGCAGGTCATGACGGGATTCTCCAGTTCTTGTTAGTCTTGCTGTTTTTGTTCCCTCTCCCTCTGGGAGAGGGTTGGGGTGAGGGGGCTTCATTCAGGATTTGGCGGCTTTGCCCGTTTTTTCCTCTTCGGTCAGCAGCGCTTCGTAATACTCCATCGTCCAGCGTTGCCGGGTTCGCTCGCTCCAAGAGTACAGGTCATGGGCCAAGGCAGCGACGGGGGCGGTTTCGTCAGCCAAGGGCAAAACTCGGATCAGCGCGGGAAACATTTCTTCTAGCGATCCGCAACTTGCCAGACGCCGGAAACGCAATTCCCCGACACGTGGCTCTCCGTTTGCTTTGGACTGGGCCAACCAAGCAGGAAACTTCAAATCGGTGGTTTGCTTGACGCGGGTCAATATTCCGGCGACAGCGGCAATAGCAGGTTCCTTGTATTGCACGTCGCAACCGGCCTTGCGCAATCGCCAAAGCAAAGCCTGAAAGCGTGGGACCAGCAGAATTTCCGCCAGGGTTTTGCAGCGCTTAAGCTCTGCCAGTTCGCCGCGCCGGTTGGGTTGGCCCTCGGCTTCGGAAGTGGGCTGCATTTCCTTCCACCATTCGGTGACGATGGCATCGAACAGCTTTCTTTTTTCTTTTCGGGTATCGGGTGAGGTTTCCATGCCGAGTCTTCTTATTTCTTAGGGTTCGGTTTAAGGGGCAAATCCAATAGGATCTTGATGTCCTTCTTGTAATTGAAGCGCATCAGGTCGCGGCGCGCTTCGGCGATGCGGCGGGGGTTTTGTTCGGCTATTTGGGCCGTATTGGCGTAGCGGTCGAAAGTTTGCAGCGTGTAGCGGTTGAGATGGCCGTGCCAGTCAAGAAAAGTTTGCTTGCGGTGCTCTTTGTTACCGGATTCGACGGCCAGCTTATCCAACAGCCGATAGAATTCATTCTCCGTATCCGACCAAAACGCCACATCCAGAAAACCGGTATCGGCTCCGCTACGGCGGGGATCGCCATCGCTGAACCAGGCATCTTTGAGACAGGAACGGAGATTGCCGAGGAACTGGACGGCGGCTTCGATCATTCGTTTAACGGCATCTTCAAAGGAAACGCGCTTGGCTTCTTCCAGTTCATAAAGCGGCATGGTCGCTTCGTACCAGCAGCGCGGTTTCATGTTGTCCATGTCGTAACCGAAGGCCCATAGGCGGAAACGGTAGCCATCTCGGTGTAGGCCGAGATTCCAGAAGCGCTGCACGGTTGCCGCAGGAACCCGTTGAATCTTCTTGTCCTGGTTGCTCTGCACCAGTCCCAGCCAATGTCGGTAGCTGATCGAGCCTTTGGGATGCATGGGCAGCACTTCGCCCGCCGCCTCGCGGGTGTGCGGGCTGAGTGTATGTTCCCAGGCGCCGTTGTAATTCACTCCGTAATTCTTGGTGCGGTATTGCCTGACCAGAACTTCGCGAGGTTCGCCGGACAATCCGCATGCGCCGCTACCCACATCCTCGAAATCCAGACGGATGCGTCGGGGCATGCCCCAGAACATTTGCAGCGGATTAACGTCATGCCGCGTGGTATTCAGTGTTTTGCTGTCCTTCTCGCTGGTACGAGTAGGCGCCAGCCAAGGGAAGATGTCTTCGGGCCGGTTATGCTCGCTTTTGAAAACCGAGGCTTCCAACACATTGAGCCAAAGAGTTTGCCAGAGCGTCGCGAGTTTTCCATAGTCCGTCGGCGCGCACACCACCAAAGTGGTCAACGGCCCGCCGCCGCGCAACGAAGTCCGATGGCCGACACCGCCTGCGGGAGCATTGGTTTGCAAGGCAAACAAGGCCATGGCCGCCGAGGCCGGTGAAAATCCCTGTTGCGGCAGATTCTTGATGAAGTGAGTTTCGCTGCCGGCGGTGTCTATGAGCAGGGCGGTCATGGGCAGGGGCTTTTGCGCAGCCAGTGGGTCACGGTCCTGCATGAAGCGCGGACCTTCCCCGTCTAGATTGAAAGCGTCCTGGTAACGGGAAAAAGCGGCTTTTAATTCGTCGGGGGTGGGGGGCGTGCCGAAGAAGCGGTCTTCCCATTCGTCCTTGCTTTTGGGCGCGAAGGTGGTTTGCAGGAGGCCGATGAGGAACTGAACTAATACGCCGTTGAAGTCCGGGCGGGGAGCGTCCATTGCCATAACAGGATTGTCGCCATGGTCGGCGGTGAGTTCCCAGGGGGCAATCCTAGCCTTGGATGTCCGGCCCGTTGCCCTGTTGACGCGGAGTACGGAGAGACAACATTCAGTGAGAAGATTAAATGCCATCAGTATGTTCTCTAGCGATCAGAATAAGGATGTCCGTCGTTGTCATGATCGGGAAATTGCTCTAACTCCCATCGACGCTCTTTATCGGCTTGGTGCTCGCTTTTATCCTGCCAAATGCCTTGCTCCAATTCCCGCAAGCGGTTTGCCATGATGGCGAAGTCATTTTTCAAGTGCTGAATTAGTTCCAGTGTGCTTAGGCGCATCGTGCCTCTCCAGAGAGTGATCAACCAGTTTTTTGCATACGCTCTCCTTAGAAGCATGTACACGAACGGGGATATACAAAGTATTAAGGGGGCGCAGGCAGGGGTATGCTATCCTATCGCCTGTTCCCGCTCAACAGTGGGATGAACCGCATGTGCACGATGGGGGATATACAAAACCCATCTAGTTCCCAAACTTTCGTTGGGACTTGGGGGCGGCACCGCCGCCCCTACACTCGCCGTAATCCCATCCGAGGGTTGTAACTCAAGGTCACGGTCTCCCCGCTCTTATTCTTGCCTTGCCCTATCCAAGCTTGGTTTTCCAGGCGCAAGACCAGCAGCTTGCTCCACTTTCCCTTGTCCGGCATTCCTTCGCGGCAACGTTCTACCTCTTCCTGCAAGGCCGGATCGCCTTCGGCCATTTCTTCCGCGAACAGCGATACCCGTACACTGAGTTGGCTCAACTCCCAGGCGAACTTTTCGGCGGGAATCCACGGCTTCACTTTTCCATCTTCCCAACGGGCCAGCCGTAGCGTGACCGAGGGTTGATCTTCTAGGCGGGTCGGCGTCAGGGCGTCGTCCCAAGGATCGAAGCCTTCGTCTTCATATCCTTTTTCCAATTTGATGGCGTTGGCCGAAGCAACGGCTTGCTTGGCGGACTTGTCGCCTTCTACCTTGTTGGTCTTGCCTTGGAAAGCGGTTGGAATCGAGGCGTCGGCGTCTTTACCGTAAACGCCTTCAATAAGTGTGCGGGCGTTGTCGGGCATGACGAGCTTTCCGGATTCCCGCAGCAATTTGGCGGTGAGCCAAAGCCGGCCGTGATCCGGATACACCGCAGCGGTTCCAGGCATTGGGACACCGATCCAATTCGACTCGGGCGCATCGGTAAATTCCGGGCCAAACAACCAAAGCTTCGGTGTGCCGCGCCCGCTGATTTCGGCCCGATCACCCGCAGCATCGCGGACATGGCGGCACAGGCGTCCCGCCCGTTGGATGAGCAAATCGACCGGAGCCAAGTCGGAAATCATTACATCCAGGTCGCAATCTACTGAACTTTCAATAACTTGCGAAAAGACTGCTATTTTCCCGCGCCGTTGGAAGGCAGTGCTGTCCGGGCCGAAAATTTTCAACACCTGGCCCTCAATCCCTATTCGGTTCCCCGTTCCCACTCGATCCCCCAAGGCAAACCGGGCATGAAACAAGATAAGGTCATCGTCGGAAATACCGGCTTTTTGCAAGAGATCAAAAGCGGCAATAGCGTCATCGACCGTGTTTCGTATCCAGCAAGCGCAGCGGTTTTCGGCCTTGGCTGCAAGTAAAACAGCAATGGCATCATCGACGGAATGAAGCCAATTGATGTCGACCGAACGCGCCACCTCCGGGCGGGTATCCAGAGAAATTTCATCGGACTGGTTCGGGCCGATTCGGGTTAAGAGAGGATATTGGTTGCTATGCAGGGCCGGAGTGGCGCAACCCAAGCCTTGGCAATAGGCGCTTGCGAGCTTTTCGCGGGTTATATGGGGCAGCGTCGCCGAAAGCAGAATTGCGCTGCCACCGGCAGCGGCATGAAAGGTCAGCAGAACTTCCATGAGCTTCAACATATAGGCATCGGCTGCATGGACCTCGTCCACTATCAGCACCTTGCGAGCCAATCCGAACAGCCGCAATGATTGGTGCCGGGTATAAAGTACCGCCAGCAGGGCTTGATCCACCGTGCCTACGCCAATATCGGCGAGCAAGGCTTTCTTGCGGCTATCGGAAAACCATTTAAACCGCTGATTGCCGGCCGACTCATCATCCCGGTTGTAATCGGTATCGCTGTCTTTTCCACCTGAAAGCAGGGCTTCAAGGACCGGTTCCAAACGGCTAGCGCTATGGGCTAGCACTCGATTGGGTTTTTCCTGGAAAAACTTTCCGTCCAATCCCTTGCCCACGATGCGCCGGAACATCGCGTTCGAGGTTGCCATGGTCGGCAGGCCGAAATAAAAACCGTCAGCCGTACCTCCGGTTATCAAGCGATGGGCCAGCATCAATGCGGCTTCGGTTTTGCCAGCACCTGTTACGTCTTCCAAGATGTACAGTTGCGGCGCCGAGGCCAATGGAATGCCTGCCGCCGCCTCTTGGAGAGGGGTTGGTTGCGCGGGCGGTTTTAGGTATTCAAAGAGTTCGGGCAGGGTCTGCGGGCGTGGCCGGTGCGGGAGCAAACCAATATCTTTAAGGGCATGTTCCGCCTGGGGCAAGGCGAATTGCCCCCAGTAATCGCGCAGGGGTAGCGGTTCATCGGTGTGCGGTTTGATTCGATATTTAAAGTATTCCTCGTTCGAGCCCAGCCAGTCGCACAATACAGCCAGCCCTGCCAACCACCATGATAAAGGCGTAAGCCGTTCGTGAATTACCCTGCTATTCGATAAATTTCCGCCGCGATTGGGCAGCATGAATTCAGCGCAATCGGTGGCAAACTGGATAGCAGCGCTTACATCTCTCTCAGTGAAATGCTCATTGAGCCAAGGAGGTTGATCAGAGGTTTTCGGTGGCTGCCCATGATGGCCGGTGACGATTTTGGCCCAAGCATCAAAAAGCCTTCGACCAGCGCGATCCGCAGAACTACAGAACCAAGTCTGCTCGATAGCTAGAGTCCAGATTTTTTCGATCCAGAGGTAATAGCCGAGGGTGTCATGCCGTATGTTGTAACCATCCAAGGGCTGCTCGTTATTCAAGGTTCGGCCCAAGTCTGCCCGCAATCCCTGAAAACGATAGCTGAACTTGCCCAAGTCGTGCTGGGATAGAAAGAAGACGAACCAATCGGTGAACGTTTTCTCGGTGATTTGCAACCGCTTTGCCCAATCGGCACACAACGCCTTGTGCCGCTCAAGATAAACTTTTCCCACTGCTGCCACGTCCAGGCTGTGATACGGCAAGAGGTGATAAGGTGTTCCGGCTTCACCTTCTTTACGAGCTTTTCCCCAATATTTCCAATAAGTACGATCAGCGGCCATCGCTTATCTCCCATGTGTAACGTGAACGTTATAGCATGGGTGGTGGCTCACCAGATGAGGCTGTAAGGATGCTTTTGTGTCAGAAAAGGCTGATTTGTATGTAAGCTTATGCTTACGGTGTGCGGTGGGACCGGAGTCCGAGGCTTTTTTCGATTAGACGAAGGGGAGAGGATTGGGACGTGGGCGTTTGAAATTCCGATGGGGGATCGGCTTGCTTATTTGATTTATTGGGCTTGTTGCCTTCACCCGGCCTGCCGGCCACCCTCTCCCGGAGGGAGAGGGGACTACCAACTCTTCGTGCGCGTCCTATTTTTCTTTACGCGCTTGAATAAGCGGTTTGCTTGCGCGACCGCTCGGTCCAGTGCTTAGCCGGTCAATTCGCCCAGTGCTTCTCTCAGGGCATCCTCCACCTGCTCCAGCCAGACAAATTCCAGCTTTTCCTTCGCTTCGGCGGGGATCTCTTCCAGCTCCTTTTGGTTGCGGGCCGGCAAGAGCACGCGGGCGATGCCGGCGGCGAGGGCGGCGAGCACCTTCTCTTTAATGCCGCCCACGGGGAGCACGAGGCCGCGGAGGCTGATTTCGCCGGTCATGGCGGTGTCGCTGCGGACCGCTTTTTGAGTCAGGAGGGATACGAGGGCGACGAAGATGGCGACGCCGGCGCTGGGGCCGTCCTTGGGGGTGGCTCCGGCGGGTACGTGGATGTGGATATCGCTTTTCTCGAATATCTCGGGTTGGATGCCGAGGTCGGCGTAGCGGGCCTTGGCGAGACTCAGGGCGGCTTGGGCGCTTTCCTTCATGACGTCCCCCAGTTGCCCGGTCAGCGTCAGCTTGCCGGTGCCGGGGGCGCGGCTGGCTTCGATGAAGAGGATGTCGCCGCCCACCGGAGTCCAGGCGAGGCCGGTGGCGACACCCGGCACGCTGGTACGCATCGCGACTTCACTTTCAAAGCGCCTTGGGCCGAGAATGGTCGGGAGCAGGTCCGGAGTGACTTGCAGTCGCTCGATTTCGCCTTCGGCGATGCGAACGGCGGCATGGCGGAAGACGGCGCCGATCTCCCGCTCCAGGTTTCGGACGCCGGCTTCGCGGGTATAGTCGCGGATGATGGCATTCAGCGCCTCGTCGGTGATTTCGCATCGGTCGGACTCCAAGCCGCAAGCCTCCCGCTGCTTGGAAACAAGATAGCGGCGGGCGATCTGAAGTTTTTCCTCCGCCGTGTAGCCGGGCAGGTGGATCACTTCCATGCGGTCGCGCAAAGCGCCCGGAACGGTGTCCAGTATGTTGGCGGTGCCGATGAACATGACCCGGCTGAGATCGAAGGGAACGGCGATATAGTTGTCGCGGAAGGTGCTGTTCTGCTCGGGGTCGAGCACTTCAAGCAGGGCCGCGGAGGGATCCCCGTGGAAGCTGGCCCCGAGCTTGTCGATTTCGTCCAGCATCATGATGCAGTTGCGGGCGCCGGCCTTGCGGATGGCCTGGATGATGTTGCCGGGCAACGCGCCGATGTAGGTGCGCCGATGACCCCGGATTTCGGCCTCGTCGTGCACGCCCCCAAGGCTGACCCGTACGAACTTCCGTTCGGTGGCGCGGGCGATGCTTTGCCCCAGGGAGGTCTTGCCGACGCCCGGCGGGCCGACGAAGCAGAGGATCGGGCTTTTTCCCGCGGGATTGAGCTTGCGCACCGCCAGGTATTCCAGGATGCGGCGCTTGATCTTTTCGAGGCCGTAATGGTCGTCGTCCAGAACGCGGCGGGCTTCGGCGATATCCAGCCGATCCTCGGTCTCGACCGACCAGGGCAGTTCGACCAACCATTCCAGATAGGCACGCACCATGGAATGTTCGGCGCTCGCCTCGGACATCCGTTCCAGCCGTTTTAATTCTTTAATCGCCTGGTTTTCGGCCTCGTCGGGCATTTTCGCCTTCGCGATGGCTTCGTACAGCTCGCCGATTTCTTCGGTGTGTTCGTCGGTTTCGCCCAGTTGTCTTTGAATGGTTTTAAGCTGCTCCCGAAGCAGAAATTCGCGCTGCCGCTCGTCCATGGTCTGCTTGGTTTGCTCGCTGATTTCCCTGGAGATGCGGAGAACCTGAATGCGGTGGCGAAGGAGGTTTATGATCCGGTCGAGCCGTGTTTGAGGGTCGAGCGTTTCGAGGATTTCCTGTTTTTCGGCGATCGCCAAATCCATGAAAGATGCCACCAAATCGGCCAGCACCGGGGCTGACGACACCTGTTGAACGGCGTTCAACAATTCCGGCGGGGCCTGGGGGAGCAGGGCCAGAACCTCGGCCACCTGGTCCTTCAATTGTAAAAGGCGGGCCTCGATGGCCGGAGTTTCAATCTCTTGCTCCTTGATCGGCTCGATCCGCGCCGCCAGAAACGGATAACCCTCCAGGAACTCGAGGATGCGAAAGCGTTGTTCGCCCTGGCAGACAATGTTGTGCGAGCCTTCCGGGCCGGTCACGTAACGCAGGATGGCGGCCTGCGTGCCGACCGAATACAGCTCGTCCGGTTCGGGCGCGTCCACCTTGGAGTCCCGCTGCAACAGGATTCCGACCGAGACTTCCCGGCGGAGCGCATACTGGGCCGCGGCAATGGACGCTTCGCGTCCGACGCTGATTGGAATAATGACGCCCGGAAACAGCACGATGTTCCGCACCGGGATAATTGCGATCGCATCCGGCGGCAGAGCCGCAGAGGATGTTGTTTGTTTGTCTGATCGTTGTTCAGTTTTCATGGCGGCAATCAATCCGTCTTAAAAAGAGGAATGGTCAGACAGCCGTTTGCGTAAATGGGGTCCCCCGGACGCAGGCGCCAAGGCGGCAGTTGGATGCGCCGCTCGAAGCGGCCGTAAGGGATTTCCAGACGATGGATGACGGCGGTGTCCGGAGTGATTTGCAAAGACCGTTCGCCGGATACGATGAGCATGTCCTCGGTTACGGCAACGTCGATGGCTTCCGGGGACACGCCCGGCAAAACTACCGTGACGGTGACCGAATCGTGCGTTTCGATGATATCGACCGGTGGTTCCCACGCCGGCCGGGAGGCGACGAGTCGATGGACTTGAAAGAAGCGCCGGTGAAGGCGCTCCGCCTGTTCCAACATCTCGCAGGCTTGCGCCCACATCCAGGTTGTCGGACCGTGCGACATGGCAATAATCTCGCGAAAACTGGAGGCTTGAAGCCGTACATGGTCAAAGCCGGCGCGATGCCTGGAACTCGGCCACGGATATCCCTATCCGATGCATAAACTCCCTCGAAGCTCCCGTTTCGATGAATCCGTCGGGAGAGACGATTTAGGTTTCGCCGCTTTCCAATCGCAAACGGTGTCTCCGGGAACGCCGGAGCCACCCTTCCAATCGCAAACGTCGCTTTAATCGCGACCTTCCAATCGCAAACGGGCCTTTAGTCGGCCCCTTCCAATCGCAAACGTCGCTTTAGTCGCGACCTTCCATGTACTCCATACGCAATTGGACGCTTCGGGAGTCGCGAAATTCATTGATATCGAGCCGATAAACGGCGCGAAGCCGTCGGCAATCGAGCCAGTCGGCGGGGTCGTCGACGAAAAACGCGATACCGTCGACCAGCTTTTCCGAGTTCGGGATTTTGAGGAGCAGTTTGAGATGGCAGTCGCCGACGATACGGCTTTGCGCCACGTCGAATTCGCCGTCGAACAAGGGCTCCGGAAAGCCTTGGCCCCAGGGGCCGGATTGGCGCAGCAATTCGGCGATTTCCAGTTCCATCTCGTGGGCTTCGAGTTGTCCATCGCTGTGTATGGCGTGGTCGAGGTCCATGCTGATCAAATGGCGGGCCACTTCCTCCTCGAAGATTTCGGCGAACTCGGGCAGGTTGTCGCGGTGGAGACTCAGTCCCGCAGCCATGGCGTGTCCGCCGAACCTCCGCAGCAATTCCGGACGGCGGGTCGCGATATCGCTCAGGACGTCGCGGATGTGAACGCCGGGAATGGAGCGCGCGGACCCTTTGATTTCATCACCATCGGTGACGGCGAAGGCGATCACCGGCCGGTTCAGGCGGTCCTTGATCCGGGACGCGAGTATGCCGACCACGCCCTGGTGCCAGGACTCGTCGAACAAGCAAAGTCCCGCCTTCGTCGCCAAAGAGGTATCGAGGTCTTCGAGATGGGCGAGGGCGTCGAGTTTCATCTGTTCCTCGATCTCGCGCCGGTCCCGGTTCAATTGGTCGAGCCGGACGGCCATGGCGCGGGCGGCATCCGAATCGTCCGTCAGCAAGCACTCGATGCCCAGGGTCATGTCTTCGAGACGTCCGGCGGCATTGAGCCGGGGCGCCACGGCGAAACCGAGATCGGCTGCCGCGATCAGCCGCGAATTGCGCCCGGAAACCTCCAGCAGCGCCAGTAATCCGGCATGGGCTTGTCCCGAGCGGATGCGCATCAGCCCCTGATGAACCAGGATGCGGTTGACGTGATCCAGAGTCACCACATCGGCCACCGTCCCCAAGGCGACCAGATCGAGGAGTTGCGCGAGATTTGGTTCTTCCATGCCTGTCCTGAGCGAAGTCGAAGGGCCGATTCGGGCGAAATGGCCGGCGGCTCGCAGTCGGATTCGCACCGCCGAAAGGACATAAAACATCACGCCCACGCCGGCCAAATACTTGCTCGGGAAGGGATCTCCGGCGAGATTCGGGTTAACGATCGCATCCGCATCGGGAAGCTCCGAGCCCGGCAGGTGATGGTCGGTGATGAGGACCCGGATGCCGCGGGCTTTGGCCGCTGCCGTGCCTTCCAGGCTGGAAATGCCGTTGTCGACGGTCAGCAGAATATCCGGGGCACTTCGGGCGGCCATGGCGACGATTTCCGGTGTCAGGCCGTAGCCGTATTCGAAGCGGTTGGGCACGAGATAGGAAACTTGGCTAGCGCCGAGCAGCCGGAGTCCTCGGACGGCCACGGCGCAGCCGGTGGCTCCGTCGGTGTCGTAATCGGCAATGACGAGAATGCTTTGATCGTTCCGGATCGCCTCCGCCAGTTGATCGGCCATGGCGTCCATGCCGCTTAACAGCCAGGGTGACGGGAGTTTTGCCAGCGAGCGGTCCAACTCGTCGGCGACGGTCAGACGGCGCGCGGTATAAATGCGTTGCAGCAGCGGCGGAAGATGGGAGAAGGCCCGGCCGATGAGCTGATCGGGCGGACGGGGGATGATTTTCTTTTTGACCGGGTAGTAGGGCATTGGGCGGCGAATGGGTTTACTAGGTGGTTAAAGCAGAAAGCTCGGCTTTCTACTCTCGCTCGTAGGACTACTGTACCTGATATTGACAGGCGGTTCTGCCGTTTCGCCCGGGAACGGCGCAACTCGGTCGTGGAAATGGAGAAGCGTGGGCCGGAAACGCTGTGCTTATTCCGGCCTACAAACTACCGAAACAAGTCCGCAATGAGCGGCACGTAATGATCTATCAACAAGGCCGAAAATATCCCGACCAAATAGACCAGCGAATAGCCGAAAGTTGTCATGGCCAGCTTGTTGTCGGCCTCTTTCTTAAGCCGAACCGCGTAGTACAGAAAGCCGCCGCCTAGTCCCACGGCCGCTCCCAGGTAGAGAAAACCGCTCATGCCGGTGAGATACGGGAAGAGGCTCACGATCAGCAGCAATATGGTGTAGAGAAGAATATGCAGTTGGGTGATCTCCACGCCATGGGTGACGGGCAGCATGGGGATGTTGACCTTGGCGTAATCGTCCCGTTTGGCGATCGCATAGGCCCAAAAGTGAGGTGGGGTCCAGGTGAAGATCAGCAGAAACAGCAGCAGGGCGTAAGGGTGCACCCCGCCGGTCACGGCGCACCAGCCGAGTACCGGCGGAGCCGCGCCGGCCGCGCCCCCGATCACGATGTTCTGCGGTGTCGCGCGCTTCAGATAAACGGTGTAAACGAAGGCGTAGCCGATCAGTGAAAGGAAGGTTAAAAACGCGGTAAGCGGGTTCACGAAGACGGTCAGAATCGCCATCGAAAGCACGCCCAGAGTGACGGCGAAGGTCACGACCTGGCTCGGCTGAACGTGGCCGGACGGCAAGGGCCGGTTTTGGGTGCGTGCCATTTCGGCATCGGCGCGCCGGTCCAGGAAGTGATTGAGAGCGGCTGCGGAGGCGGCGGCCAGTCCAATGCCCAGCGTCGCCCACAATGAAACAGCCAGCGGAGGCAGTCCCGGAACGGCCAAAAACATGCCGATCACGGCGGTGAACACGATGTGGCCAACTACCTTGAGCTTGCACAGGGCGAGATAGGTTCTCCAGGAAACGGCGTTCGTGGATTCGATATCAGTCGTCGAGTTCATCGTTTCGCTACGGTCTTCGTTTACAATATCGGCTGGTTCGGCAACCTGCCGTTCGATCCCCAACACATTAAGGAGAGCGTCAAATGCTGTTTCGCGGACTCCGTCTGGCCCTGCTGGTATCACCGCTGTCGCTTCACGCTGCTGAGCCTGCGGTTCACGAGTTCCGGCTGGATAACGGGTTGAAGCTTTTGGTCCAGGAAGACCACCGTGCGCCGGCAGTCGTTTCGCAAGTCTGGTACAAAGTGGGCGCAAGCTATGAGCACGGCGGCATCACCGGAATCTCGCACATGCTTGAACATATGATGTTCAAGGGTACCGAGAAACATCCGCCTGGTGAATTCTCCCGTATTATCGCAGCAAACGGAGGCCGAGAAAACGCCTTCACCGGGCAAGATTACACCGCCTATTTTCAGACCCTGGAAAAGACCAGGCTTCCCGTAAGCTTCGAACTGGAAGCCGACCGCATGCGGTATCTGCTTCTGGCGGACAAGGAATTCAAGAAAGAACAACAAGTTGTCCTGGAGGAACGCCGGCTGCGCACGGACGACCAGCCGCGGGCCAAGATGGAAGAGCATTTTCAGTCGCTCGCCTATACCAATAGTCCTTACAAGAACCCCGTCATCGGTTGGCCGGATGACGTTGGCGGGCTGACCGTCGACGATCTCAAGTATTGGTACGGGCTCTGGTACGCGCCGAATAATGCGACAGTCGTCATCGTGGGCGACGTGAACCCGCAGGAGGTATACACGCTCGCCAAGAAGCATTTCGGCCCGTTGAAACCGAGCAAGCTGCCGGAGATCAAGCCCCGGGGCGAAGTCGAGCAATTGGGGCCGCGTCGTATGACCGTACATCTGCCGGCCAAGCTGCCCTACCTCGTGATGGGCTATAAGACGCCTGCCTTGAGGACGATAGGCCAAGAGGATTGGGAGGCTTACGCCCTGGAAGTCGCCGCCGGGATTCTGGATGGCGGCAACAGCGCCCGCCTGTCCAGCCGTCTGGTGCGCGGGCAGCAGGTGGCCGCATCCGCCGGGGCCGGCTATGACCTCTACTCGCGCTTGTCCAATCTCTTTACCTTGGAGGGTACGCCCGTTCAGGGCAAGACCCTGCAGGCATTGGAGAAAGCGCTGAGGGAGGAAATCCGTCGTCTTCAGGACGAGTCGGTTTCCGCCGCGGAATTGGAGCGGGTCAAGGCGCAAGTGCTGGCCCACCACGTTTATCAGAGGGATTCCATGTTCTATCAGGCCATGCAGCTCGGGGCGACCGAAACCGTCGGACTCGGTTGGAAGACCATTCAAGAGTATGTGGATAAGGTCAACGCCGTGACGGCCGAGCAGATTCAACAGGTCGCCCGCAAATACCTGATCGACGATCGGCTCAGCGTGGCCTATTTGGAACCGTTACCCTTGCCCGAGGGCGCCAAGGCGCCGGAAGAAACCGCACCGATGGGAGGCGATCATGTCCGTTAAGCGCGTGTCCCGATGCCTTGTGCTTCTGTTTTTATTGATCAGCGCGCCGGTATACGCCGTGCCGGAGATCCAGCATTGGGTTTCGCCGCAAGGCGGCCGGATCTATTTCGTACCGACCGAAGGCTTGCCGCTGCTTGACGTCCGTGTCGTCTTCGACGCCGGTAGTGCCCGCGACGCGGAAAAATTCGGTCTCGCGGCCCTCACTTCGGGTATGCTCGATACCGGTGCGGGAGATTGGGACGCCGACGCCATCGCCCAACGGCTCGAGAGCGTCGGGGCATCCTTGGGTACCGGTGTTTCGCGCGATACGGCCTGGTTGTCGCTGCGCAGCCTGACGCATCCCGAAAAGCTCGGCGTCGCACTGGAGACGGGGCGGGAAATTCTGGCTCGTCCCCGTTTCGAGCAAAAAGACTTCGATCGAGAGAAAAACCGGACGTTGCTCGCGATCAAACAGCGCGGCGAACAGCCGGACGACCTCGCCGAAATCGCGTTCTTTCAAGCGCTGTACGGCAACCATCCCTACGCTCACCCTCAGGAAGGGTTTACGGAAACCGTGGAGCCTTTGACCCGCGAGGATCTCGTCGATTTCCACAAACGCTACTACGTGGCGAAAAACGCGATCGTCGTTATCGTGGGCGAGGTGAAACGGGCGGATGCGGAATCGATTGCGGAAAAGCTGCTTTCGGGTCTTGAGCAAGGCGCCGTTTCACCTGCATTGTCGGCGCCCGAGCCCATCCATTCGGTTGAAACCGTCAAGCGGCCGTTCCCTTCCGAGCAGACCCACGTGCGTGCCGGCCTGATCGGGATGACGGCAACCGATCCGGATTATTTCCCCCTTTACGTGGGCAACCACATTTTGGGCGGCAGCGGCCTCGTTTCCCGCATCAGTGAGGAGGTTCGTGAAAAACGGGGGCTTTCCTACAACGCGTACAGCTATTTCATGCCGCTTCGGGAGGCAGGGCCTTTCCAGGTGGGGCTTCAAACCCGCAACGATCAGGCCGAGGAGGCGCTGCGCGTAGCCCTCAAAACCGTCAAGGATTTCGCCGCGAATGGGCCTACCGACAAGGAGTTGGAGGCCGCCAAGAAAAACATCATCGGCGGATTCGTTTTACGCTTGGACAGCAATCAAAAGCTCACCGAGCAGGTGGCTATCGTTGCATTTTACAACCGTCCCCTGGATTATCTCGCCAGGTTCACCGAAAAGGTGGAAGCAGTGACCCGGGAGGATATCAAGCGGGCTTTCCGGTCCCGGGTCGATCCGGATAAGCTCCGGACCGTGCTGGTCGGCGGCGGGGCGAAGTGAAGAATGAGCTCCGCATCATCGGCGGACGCTTCCGCAGCCGCAAACTCAAGTTTCCCGATGCGCCCGGGCTCCGGCCGACACCGGACCGGGTGCGGGAAACGCTGTTCAACTGGCTGCGAGACGAAATCGAGAGCGCCCGCTGCCTTGATCTCTACGCCGGCAGCGGCGCACTGGGCCTTGAAGCCGCTTCCCGCGGCGCCGCGAGGGTCGTGCAGGTGGAGCGGGACGCTGCGGCCTGCGCAGCCCTCGAACGGAATCGCACTCTATTGAACGCAGAGGCGGTGGAAATCGTCCAAGCAGAGGTTAGGCGTTTCTTGGCGGGTGAGGGGCAGCCGTTCGACGTGGTCTTTCTCGACCCACCCTTCCACCAGGATTTGGTAATTCCGTGCTGCCGAGCACTTGAAGAGAACGGTTGGCTATCGTCCCGCGCCAAAATCTATCTGGAAGCCGAAAGCGCCTTTCGGCTCGAGGGTCTTCCGGAGAACTGGCAAATTTTGCGCGGCAACAAGGCGGGCGAAGTCGGCTATCACCTGTGTGAGCGTATATTTTCCGGTTAATTCTCATGATCATCACCGCGATCTATCCCGGAACATTCGATCCCATCACCAACGGTCATGTCGACTTGGTGACCCGTGCCGCCCGCATTTTCGATCGAGTGGTCGTCGCCGTGGCGGAGAACAAGAACAAGATTCCCTTGTTCACTTTGGACGAGCGGGTGGAACTGGCGCGCCATGCGCTGCAGGCCGTGGGAAACGTCGAGATTCTGGGCTTCGATACCTTGCTGGTGAACTGCGCGAAAAAGTGCGGCGCCACTGTGATTCTGCGCGGACTCCGCGCGGTGTCGGATTTCGAGTTCGAGTTTCAATTGGCCGGCATGAACCGCCACCTTTGCGCGGAATTGGAGACGATGTTTTTGACGCCCAGCGAAGAGTACGCGTTCATTTCGTCTTCGGTGATTCGCGAAATTGCAAAGCTCGGCGGGGACGTGTCGAGTTTCGTGCCGGAACTGGTGCGGGAGGCATTGGTCACAAAGTATGCCGATTTTCAAAACGTGTCTTAAAAGCTACTACGCGGTCCAAGTGCGGCGTTGCGCGGTGCTCGGACTCCTCATGTACTCTATGTACACTCCGGGTCCTGTGCTCCGGGCGCCTTGCACTCGGCTCGCTCGCGACGTTTTTAAAACACGTTTTCAGTGAGATAGCTATGGCTCTGATTATTACCGACGAATGTATCAACTGCGATGTGTGCGAGCCCGAGTGCCCGAACGGCGCCATTTCGCAAGGCGAGGAAATTTACGAGATCAACCCGGCGCAGTGCACGGAGTGTGTCGGGCATTTCGACAAGCCGCAATGCATGGAAGTGTGCCCCGTGGACTGTATTCAAAAGGATCCGGATTACTCGGAAGATCACGGGACGCTTTATGAAAAATATTTGGCCTTGGCGAAGGGGTAGGGTGCCCCGCGAAGGAAAGCTTTAGAACCTCCGCTCGGCATGCCTGGCCATTTGCCGCAGTTTGGCCACGGCAAGACGGTTGATTTCCCCGGCCTTTTGTCCGGTCAGCAATTCCAGGGTGTGATCCACCGAGTTCACCGCATGGATCAGGAACGCGCGCCGGCGAACGGCCTCGATAACCTCGTCCTTCAGCATCAAGTTGCGGGTGTTGGCTTTCGGGATGACGACACCTTGTCTCCCGGTAAGTCCCCGCGCTTCGCACAAGCGAAAGAAACCCTCGATCTTTTCGTTAATGCCGCCTACGGTTTGTACCTCGCCGTATTGATTGATTGAACCGGTGACGGCGAAGGATTGGGCCAGCGGCACGCCGGTGAGGGCCGAAATCAAGGCGCACAACTCGGCAAGGGACGCGCTGTCGCCGTCCACATAACCGTAAGATTGCTCCAAGGCGATGTTGGCGGAGATCGCCAGGGGGAATTCCGAGGCATAGTTATGGCCCAGGTAACCCGAAAGAATCATGATGCCTTTGGAGTGGATCGCCTGCCCCAGTTCGGCTTCGCGCTCGATGTCCACCACGCCGCGGCTGCCGGGATAAACGGTGGCGGTAATGCGCGCCGGCATTCCGAATCGCCAGTCCCCGATTTCCAATATGGTCAGGCCGTTGATTCTGCCGACCGAATCCCCATCGGTGTCGATCAGAATGGTATCGCTCAGCATGTCCTCCAGCAGAATCTGGCTGATGCGTCCGAGCCGTTCTTCCCTGGCGGCCAACGCCTTTTGGACATGCCGCTCGGCAATGGCTTCCGCGCCGTCCCGTCCGCGGAGTTGCTCCGCCTCGGCGACCAGCTCGAACACATCGCGCACACGCGCGGAAAGACGTTCCTGATGTTCCGCCAGCCGTGCGCTGTACTCGATCAGCCGAGCGACGCCGCCAGCGGTTATAGGCTTGAAGCCGTCGGCTTCGGCGTGGGTTTTAATCAGCCGGGCAAAATTCAGCATCGATCCGGCGGTGCGTGGGATATCGTCATCGAACTCCGCGAGAACCCGGAATAATTCGTTGAACTCTTCGTCCATGGATTGCAGCAGGTAGTAAAGTTCGCGAGAGCCGACCAGAACGAGCTTGACAGACAACGGGATCACGTCCGGATCAAGCGTCGGAGCGACTGCAAGCTGATCCTCGGTGGGAGACTCGATCCTGATTTGACGGGTTTTAAGCGTTCGCTTCAGCGTCGGCCAGACGTGGGGCTCGGCGATTAATTTCTCGGCCTCCAGTATCAAGTAGCCGCCATTGGCCTGATGCATCGCGCCGGGGTATATCAAGCGGTAATGGGTGGTTAAAACACCTTGTTCGCTAGCGTACTCAAGACGGCCGAATAAGTTGGGGTGGTTGGGATTCGCTTCATAGACCACCGGCGCGCCGGTGCCGGGGCTATGGCTGACCAGTAGCCGCGGGGCATATTGCGCGATCAGGATCGCCCGTTTTGCCGCTTCCTCGTGGGGTTCATGTCCACGCTCTTCAGCCAAATGCTCCACGACAACACGGCGCAGACTGCGGCGTATTTCAGTCAAGTATTGCAGTACCGCCGGCAAATCGGCGTATTTGCTATATAAGCTGTCCAATAGAGGCTCGATGGCTTCGTCGATCGTCGATTTATCGAGCTGTCGCAGTTGGTTAATGCTCTCGCGCTTCCATTGCGGCATTTCCGAGAGGAGTTCATTCAGGTAATCCTCTAATTCCCTAACGTGATCGTGGAACCTGTCCTTTTCGGTGTTCGGCAAGGCGGCGAAATCGTCTTCTCCGGCAGGTTTACCGTTCATCAGCGGGCTGAATACGACGGTGTCGCCGTCGCGGAAGAGGGCGATGCTATAGTGCTTGGCGCGCCGCTCGACCTTGTCGACCGCCCGGTTATAGCGTTGCTTGACCTCTCGGTCGACGGCCGTTTTGCGCCTTAGGTAAGCCGGGTTCTCGAAAGCCGCCGGAAAGGTCGCCAGAAGGTTGTCGACCAGCGTTTCGATATCGGCGAGCAAGGATTTGCCGAGGCCCGGCGGGAGCTGCAAAGCGAATGGTTTGCGCGGGTCGTCGAAATTGTTGAGGTAGGCCCAATCATCTGAAGACGCCTGTTCTCGCGCGCGAGCCTTGAGATAGTTGCCGACCAACGAGAGGCGTCCGGTTCCGGTTTCGCCCATGACGTAGATGTTGTAGCCGGGCCTTTGCATGGCGACGCCGAAAGCGATGGCCGAGTGTGCCCGAATCTGTCCCAGCATGCCGTGGAACGGTTCCAGATCTTCGGTTGTCGCGAAGGATAGATTCTCCAGTCGAACGCCCGCTTTGAGGGCTGCGGGAGGTAATCCGAATGTTGCGTGAGAGCTTGTCATCGGAGATATTCCAAACGATCTTGCAGATGGCTATCAGCGTCGCTTCAAAGGGATGATTTCGGCGCCCGATTTGGATTCGCTCTGTTCCTTATCGTCCATTTGCCGCAACGCGCGCTGAAACTCGCTTTGTATACGCTGCATGATATTCAGCGAATCTTCCGTGTAATAAACCGCCTCGTAAGGGACTGGCTCGTCCAAGGCGCTACGCTCCCGGGCCCGAAAATTCTGCCAGGCGAGGACGATGTTGCTGCGGGAAACGGCACCATCCAGAAAGACGATTTCCTCCAGGTCGATCACGGCCAGGTAAAGCATGCTGCGGACAGGGACGAACAAGGCCTTTTCGCCACTTCGGTAAAGCAGGGTTCTGGAAAGGTTATAAACGATGGCGGGCAGAGTGCGTGTTTCCCGTTTAAGTTCCCTGGAACGATGAAAGACTTCTTTTGTATACATCTCGACCCTCCTCGCTAGCCGTTGCCACTTACGCTAGCGCGCGAGCCCGCTAGTTTCAATAACTGGATAACAAAGTTTGAGTTTGCTATATTCGAAAGCCAGACCTGTCAAGAAAGCCGGGATGTAAAGCACAGCTAGCGACCCCTCTGGTTTGGATTTGGCGGAAAACCCCGGCATGTCGAGTCAATCTCACTCTCCGTTCCAAGTACCAGCGTGGCCGCGTCCGGACGAGGTCAGTCCAATTCAAAAATTATCAAGACCATTCCATCAGTACCGTTACCCTTTGAGTTTGGAGAAAAGCCATGACGATTAAAGTTGCAATCAACGGATATGGTCGCATCGGGCGGAATGTCCTGCGGGCTTTATACGAGTCGCAACGAACCGGGGAGATCCAAATTGTAGCGATTAACGATCTGGGCGACGCCAATACCAACGCGCACCTTACCAAGTACGATACGGTGCACGGCCGCTTTCCGGGGGAAGTTTCGGTGGACGGCGACTCCATGATCGTCAATGGCGACCGGATTCGCGTGTTTGCCGAGCGCGATCCTTCCAAATTGCCCTGGCGCGATTTGGGAGTTGATGTCGTTCACGAATGCACGGGTATTTTTACCTCCAAGGCCAAGGCATCGGCCCATCTCGCCGCGGGTGCGAAGAAAGTAATCATTTCCGCGCCGGGCGGAGAAGACGTGGATGCCACCATCGTTTACGGCGTCAACGACAACACCCTTAAGTCCAGCGACACGGTAATTTCGAACGCATCCTGCACGACCAACTGCCTGGCGCCGCTGGTCAAGCCCTTGCACGAGGCGATAGGCGTCGAACACGGTTTGATGACCACCATTCATTCCTACACCAACGACCAGGTGCTGACCGATGTTTACCACAAAGATCTGCGTCGTGCTCGATCCGCCACGCAATCGATGATTCCCACCAAAACCGGCGCCGCTGCGGCAGTCGGATTGGTGCTGCCCGAATTGGCCGGCCGGCTGGACGGTTTCGCGATTCGTGTGCCCACCATCAACGTTTCGCTGGTCGATCTCACTTTCGTTGCATCGCGCAAGACCAGCAAGGACGAGATTCACGACATCATCCGCAAGGCTTCGGAAGGTTCGTTGAAGGGGATCCTCGGTTACAACGATCTGCCTTTGGTATCCATGGATTTCAATCATGATGCCCGCTCCTCGATTTACGAGGCTACCCTTACCAAGGTGATGCAGGGCAATATGGTCAAAGTATTGGCTTGGTACGACAACGAGTGGGGTTTCTCCAATCGTATGTTGGATTCCACGGCCGCTTTAATGGAAGCTCGCTAGAGACGAACGATGAGATGAGACGCACGAAGATAGTAGCGACCCTAGGCCCGGCCACGGACGATCCGGCTGTTTTGGAACGAGCGATCAGAGCGGGTCTCGATGTCGCCCGGCTTAATTTTTCCCACGGTGACGCGGAGACCCACAAGAAGCGCGCCGAGGCGGTGCGGGCTATCACTCGGAAGCTGAACCGCCATGTCGGCATCCTGGTTGATTTGCAGGGACCCAAGATCCGGATTGCGCGTTTCCAGGGTAACGGCAAAGTCCATCTTCGGGAAAACGCCCGCTTCGATCTGGACACGGCATTTCCCCCGGATCAGGGCGATGAGCACCAGGTAGGATGCCTGTATTCCGATTTGCCGAGAGATGTGAATCCGGGCGATGTTCTGCTGCTGGATGACGGCCGCATCGAACTGGGCGTGGACAGGATAGAAGGTTCCCGGATCGTCTGCAGAGTGATCATCGGGGGAGAACTGTCCAACCACAAGGGCATCAACAAACAGGGCGGCGGTCTATCCGCGGCGGCATTGACCGACAAGGATAAGCTGGACATCAAAACGGCGGCCGAAATCGATGCCGATTATCTTGCCGTATCCTTCCCGCGGTCCGCCTCGGATCTCCAGGAAGCGCGAGACTTGCTGCGCGCCGCGGGGGGAGAAGCCGGGATCGTGGCCAAGATAGAACGCGCCGAGGCTTTGCAGCCGGGCGTGATCGAGGCCATAGTCGACGCATCGGACGCCATCATGGTGGCGCGCGGCGATCTCGGCGTGGAAATCGGCGATGCCGTTTTGCCGTGGGTGCAGAAGGACCTGATCAAGCTGGCACGAAGCCGGGACCGCGCGGTTATTACGGCCACGCAGATGATGGAATCCATGATCCACAGTCCGATGCCTACCCGTGCGGAGGTGTTCGATGTCGCCAATGCGGTGATCGACGGCACCGATGCGGTAATGCTTTCCGCCGAAACGGCCACCGGCAAATATCCGGACAAGGCGATAGCGGCGATGAACAGGATATGCAAGGAGGCCGAGCAGCATCCTCGGGTTAGGCAATCCGGCCACCGCATCGACGAGACGTTCGGCTACATCGACGAAGCGATTGCGATGGCGTCCATGTATGTCGCCAATCATTTACCGGTTAAAGCGATCGGTGCGCAGACGGAAACGGGCTCGACGCCTTTGTGGATGTCCCGCATAAGCTCCGGCATTCCGATTTACGCGTTGACCCGGCATGAAAAAACCTGCCGCAAAGTTACGCTCTATCGCGGCGTGTATCCCATTAGCTTTTATAGTACAACGTCCGATCACGCGGTTCTGAACCGGGAGATCATCAACGAGTTTCTGAGCCGCGATCTGGTGAAGCAAGGCGATTTAGTCATTCTGACCAAAGGCGATCTGACCGGGGTGCGTGGCGGAACCAATGCCTTGAAGATCGCCCGCGTTGGAGGTGTGTAGGACGCGGATTCTCTGCCGTTTGGGATGGTCGGCTTTTACCATTTTCGTCATAAGGGAAAATGCATGAACGGCGAATATTTAACACGATTTCTCATCCACGAGCAGCGCAAAAGTCCGAACGCTACGGGCGAGTTCACGATGTTGCTCAGCGATATTGCGACCGCCTGCAAGGCTATTGCGCACGAGGTGAATCGCGGGGGCCTGGCCGGCAATCTCGGTATCGCGGGGTCCGAAAATATCCAGGGTGAAACGCAGAAGAAGTTGGACGTGATCTCCAACGATATTTTCATCAGGTCGCTCGAGTGGACCGGGCATCTAGCCGCCATGGCCTCGGAGGAGAACGATGAGATCATTCAGATTCCACCGGGCTATTCGAGAGGCAAATACCTGATCTGCTTCGATCCTCTCGACGGATCGTCCAATATCGACATCAACCTAACGGTGGGCACGATTTTCTCCATTCTTCGTGTGCCGGAAGGTGTGGTCAATCCAGCCGAAGCGGATTTCCTTCAGCCCGGAACCAAACAGGTGGCCGCGGGATTCTGCACCTACGGGCCGACTACCCTGATGGTGCTGACAACCGGCAACGGAGTGAACGGCTTTACGCTGGACCGGGACGTGGGAGAATTCGTTTTAACGCACCCCAATATGCAGATTCCCCGGGAAACCTCCGAGTTTGCCGTCAACATGTCCAATCAGCGCTATTGGGAGGAGCCGGTCAAGCGCTATATCGACGAGTGTCTCAAGGGCAAGGACGGCGGTCGGGAGAAGAATTTCAACATGCGTTGGGTGGCTTCGATGGTTGCGGAGGTTTACCGCATTCTGACCCGGGGCGGCATCTTCATGTATCCGTACGACACACGGGACGTAAGCAAGCCGGGACGCTTGCGCTTGATGTACGAAGCCAACCCGATGAGTTTCATTGTCGAGCAGGCGGGAGGCGCAAGTTCGACGGGGCGCCAGCGCATCATGGACCTTGAGCCGACCAGCATCCATCAGCGCATACCCGTGATTTTGGGCTCGAAAGCGGAAGTCGATCGGGTGGTGTCTTACCACCGGTAACGTTATGACCCTCGAAAGGTCCGGCAGTCCTTGATTGCCGGGCAGGGCGGAAGCTTATGCCGGCTCGTCGGATTGCTTGAGCAGCGAATAGACGGTCTCAAGGGCACGATCGATAAAGGGCTTTCTCGCGATCGGCAGGATTCGGGTTTCGCCTTTCGCGATTTCCTTGGCCAAGATTCTGAGAGATTTTACGGCGACCTGGATACCGGCTTGATCGACGAAAATGTAGTAGGAGGTTTTGGGGCTGAACCAAGATAACTTGCCGCGTTGCCGGGTTCTTTTCTCCGGATGGGTAAACTCGAACCAGGTGCCCAGTTTAGCCGCCTTCAATTGGCTAACGATCTCCGCAAGTTCGGGCGATGAGTTTTTCAGGAGCGGCAATTCGGTTGCCGCCGGCACTTCCACGTCATCCCAGAGCGCTTTATCGGCCTGCACTTCCGGCGGGGCTGGCCGAATCTCCCTTTTGTCTTCCGCCGGCTGGGCCGCTCCGGTTGCATCGGCGGACCCTCGTTGGAGATCGTGATAACAGACCCTCAAATCCTCTATGAGGCGACTGGCGTTGACGTCCGGATCGCCGATCATGGCGAGGCCGCTGCGGATCGATTCTTCTAACTGAGGTATTTTTGCCCGGAGCTTTTGTTGCTCATCCGGAGTGGACTTGGGAGTCACGCTCGAAATGATGTCGTCGACCACCGCGAGAGCATTTTTCCATTCTTCGCTATCCTTCCCATTCCGGAGCCAGGTCAACACCAGCACATTGGCCCAAGTGCCCATTATCAGATCTTCGGCGGCTTTGGGCAGGCTACGGTCCCAGGTGCGGTCAACGATCTCCTGGGATACGATCTGGCGCGCCTCGCGCAGCCGGTCCCGGCCTTTGGCTGATTCGACCGCGCGCTTTTCCATGACCTTGGAACGCTGGTTGAAGGTATCCAAGAAAGCCGTGAACTCGTCCAGGAGTTCGGCAAATAGCTGGGTGTTATCGTCGAACTCCTGAATAATCCGATCAACGATGGAGCGCATTTTTGTGAAAACGCCCTGTCCGTTGTTGTCCTCCACGTTGCACCAAGCTCCCGCTTGAGCCATGGCATTCAATAGCCGCCGTGCCGGGTGTTTGCTCCGGAAGAAGAACTTCTTGTCCAGGATTGCAACCTTGAGATAAGGGGTGTGCAAATGGCTCAGCAGAGCTTTGACCGAATCCGGCAGGCTGTTGTCATTGAGGATGTATTCGAACAGCATGCCCACCAAATCGATGACGTCCGCTTCCGCCGAGTTCACCTGCTGCTGCTGGACTATTTCGGCCAGTTGGGCAAGTTGCGCGGAGAAGCTTTCCTTAATGGACTCCAACGGTATCTGCGCAAGTTGGAGTTGTGTTATGGGCGGCGCGCTCATTTGCAAGGTCTTCAGCGAGGTCATCAGACTCGCGAAATTGGTGGGGGATGAGACGATATGCCGGGTTGGTTGAGGCATCTCGCCTTGATGGCGCCGGGCAAGGATTTCCTGAATGCTACGGAAAATCTCGTGTTCCAGCGTCGCATCGGCGCCGTCGTCCGGTTCAACGACCCGTGTTTCGTCGCGCTGGGCGGTTTCCGAGGCGGGTGTAACAGCGGCCGGACTTGGCGTCGGCGCGGGCCTCGGCGTTGTCTGCTCCGAGGGTTTGTAGCCGATTGCCTCTAGGGAAAGGTTCGGAAGTACGCCGCCCGCGATCAGCGAATCATTGAAGCGGACATAAATGTTTTCGGCGCGCCGTGTGACCAGGCGATCGAATTCCTCGGCCAGCGCAATTCGAACCTTATGATCGACGGGCAGATCGAGAGCCTCCAGTGCCGTTTGTATCGCATCGCACACCTGGGCCGGCGAACCGGGCAGAGCGGGATGAAACTCCCCGAGCTTGATGCCGCCGTTGATGATCGCCAAACGGTGGTTGAGCGAAAATAGCTGAGGCGCGTAATTCTCGTTCGCCTTTCGCACCGCCTCGGAGTAGGCCAGCGCCACGTCGTAATCGTCCTTGCCAATGAGGCTTAGTTTTCCACTCCGTGGCGGCGTGGATGTTCTTAAGGGTTCCGTCTTGCCTTGTGCGAAATTGTCGAAGCCCCTGTTGAGCTCGCCCATGAAGCTCTGCTGGATATGGGTTTGCCGCAAAAGAATCTCGTGCATGACCTCAAAGACATGGCTGCGCATGGCGTTGGTGTCGGCGTTCTCGGCTAAGTTCAGCATAAACCCGTCCATCTGCTCGAACATTTGCTTGAAGAGGTCGCCGAATTGCCCGACAACCTCCTCCTGGATGGAGCCGAGCAAATCCCGATAACGCGGCAGAATTTCTTGGCGAGTCTCGCTAGCGACGGGTGTATTCGATTGCGGTAAATCCATAGTCGGGTGCTTTCGGTTGATTCCGTCTTAATGTTGGCTTAAAGATTAAACGGCGAAATATTCGCGCTGCCGAACGAATTATCGAAAAGATTTGCGTAATGCGCCACCCGGAGTGGGTTTCAGTACAGAGCAATATGTCCATTCGCTATCTTTGGTCAAACCTATGGATGGCATCGTAAAATCCCGCTCAATTCAAGCCTGCACCGGTTATCATATTGATGTTGACGGCAGCAAGACTGCGTGCGGCTCTAAAAAGCCGCATTTCAGGATTTGCCTTCTTTTAAGGCGGCTGCCGCAAGCCGTCACTCTGCCCCTTGTTTTCCGCGGGCGGCGGGGTCCGGCCGGTCGGGAGGCCGTGCGGGTGCAGTAGTCCGAGGCGGTAAGCCAGAAGCAGTATGATAAACAAGCCGATGGATAAACCAATGCGGACAGTCAGGGCTTTTACCGTCCGTGGAGAACGGGTGCGGTCCTTAACGAGGTAAACCAACGCCGTGCCCAGGCTTCCGATGATAATCAGCAGGAACAGAATAATGAGCGCTTTCACAAATGGCATTCAATACTTCGCGGTTTAAGGCGGTGTGGTGACCGGACGTTCTCACCCAGAGGTGACGATTGCGTGATTATAGCTTCAAACCGGGGTTGGCCGCCTCGCTAGGATTGATCATAGTCCTTCCCCTGTTTGTTTCCTTGGGTTTTTGGCAGCTGCATCGAGCCGACGAGAAAAAAGGCATGATGGAATTGCGGCTCCAGCGGATACAGGATGAGCCGCTTACGTTACGCGCCGAAGAGCCGAACTTGGAAGATATTCGATACCGGCGAGTCATAGTCTCGGGCGAATACGATGTGGGTCATCAGTTTCTCCTGGATAATCAGATCCACCGGCAAAGTCCCGGATACCACGTGTTGACGCCTCTGCGTATTGCGGGAACCGAGGCCGCGGTCCTGGTGAACCGTGGTTGGATACCTCTGGGCCGCACCCGAGCCGAACTGCCCAACCTGGACATTCGTCAGCCGATCGTGCAAGTCACCGGCATCGTGGAGCGCTTCCCGGGTGTCGGTTGGCGTCTCGAAGGCGCGGAGATACCCACGGCCGGTTGGCCGGCCGTGGTCCAAGTCGTGGATACGGCGCGCATCGGCGAGCGGCTCGGGTATGCAGTGCTTCCCTATCAGGTTCTGGCGGACGAAACGGTTGCCGAAGGCTATACCCGAGTTTGGAAGGAAACTCGTCTCGACCCGGGAAAAAACCTGGGTTATGCGCTGCAATGGTTTCTGTTCGCTTTGGTTGCTTTGGTGTTGTACGTTCGGCACGGCGTCAAATCGCGGCCTCAAAGGCAATAATCTCCTAATTTTCAATACGATTCTTCCTACTCATGTCTCTCCCAACGAACTCTCTGTGGCGAAATCGCGCCCTGATCATTTTTATCGCCCTTATTTCCATAATTCCCTTCGGAGCCGCTTGGTATTACGCCAACAATCCCCAGTTGATCACCAAGCGCAGCAATTACGGCAACTTGGTTCTTCCGCCGAGGCCTATCGATTACGGCGAGTTGCTCGCACGCCCCGTCAGTCGGAGCGAAGTGCTGTCGGAGGTTAAAGGTCGTTGGGTGATGTTGCATGTGGTCTCGGGCAAGTGCGTTGACCGTTGTGCGGAAACCCTTCATAAGACCAAGCAGATAAGGCTCATGCTGAACAAGGAAATTCCGCGGGTGCGTCGTTTATTGCTGGTGGCAGATGATCCGGTTGCTGCCGATCTCGCTCCCTTGCTCAAGGACGATCAAACCTTGCTGCTGGCGGTAGCGAGCGAAGCTCTATCGCAGAAATTGGCGGCTGCGGTTGAAAAACCGTTGACCGAGGGCATGGTGATTCTTATAGACCCGTTTGGGAATGCAGCCCTATGGTACGATTCCGGGTTCGACCCTTACGGCGTACTCAAGGATTTGAAGCATCTCCTTCGCGCGTCACAGATTGGCTGAGAGATTGTGAAAAAACCTACTGCGCGGCCCGAGTCCGCGCCTGCGATGCTCAACGTACTCCCTGTACGCCTGCGCTTCTCGAACGAAGTCGGGCCGCTCGCGACGGTTCTTTTCACAACCTCTGAATCGGATGCCGACGCCTTCAAACCAGGACCGCTATTCGGTTCGGATCACCGCGATCGAACATTGACACGACAATAACAAGACTATGTTCAGAAACCTAACTCTCTTTTCCCTGATTCTCGCATTTTGCGTAATGGCGATGGGCGCTTATGTCCGTATCTCGGATGCCGGGCTGGGCTGTCCGGATTGGCCTGGCTGTTATGGAAAGATGATCGTCGAGGAACCGCAGATTGCCGAAGCGTTGCGGCATGCCCCGTTCGACGCGGCCAAAGCCTGGAAAGAGATGATCCATCGCTATCTTGCCGGCACTTTGGGCGTTTTTGTTCTCGTACTCGCCGGACTGGTGTTTCGGGTGCGGGAAAACAGGGGTAGAGCGATCGCATTGACCTATGCAACCCTTGCTCTTGTGGTCGGGCAGGCGCTTCTCGGTATGTGGACCGTGAAATTCCTGGTTATGCCCGTCATCGTCACGGCCCATCTATTGGCAGGGTTTCTTACGCTTGCCCTATTGTATTGGCTGTACCTCACGGTGAGTCCGAAAACGCCGCCGGTCGGAGATACCCGGTGGCTGCGCCGCTTGAGCGGTTTCTCCTTGTTATTGCTGTTCGCGCAGATTTTCTTGGGCGGATGGACATCGTCGAATTACGCCGCGCTGTCCTGCCCGGATTTTCCCACCTGTCTGGGCTCTTTCTGGCCTGATGCCGATTACGCCGAGGGTTTTACGCTTTGGCGAGGTATCGGTGGCGCCGATTATCAAAAAGGCGGATTGCCGCTGGACGCCCGCGTCGCCATCCATTGGGCGCACCGCGTGGGCGCCATAGCGGTTTTTCTGGTGCTCAGCGTGCTGGCTACAGGGATCACCTCGAACCGCAAAGTGCCTCGCCTGAGCAAGGCCGGCGTGCTTCTCAGCTTTTTGCTGCTGGCACAGATCAGCTTGGGGATCGCAGCGGTTCTGCTGCGTATGCCGGTTGCCGTAGCGGTCGCGCACCACGCCGTGGCTGCACTGCTTTGGCTGAATCTGGTCCATGTTCATTTTTATCTTCGTCTGCCTCGACGTGTTGAGGCTGAAATGCCCGCGCGCGAGGCGGCTGCCGAGCGCATCAGTGTCGCACCGCCTGCCGAGGTCTTGCCGCCGATCGTTCCGCCGCTTCCCGTCGAAAAGGTACCTGCACGGCCCACGCCGGAAGGCATGTTCGTTCGGCTCAAAAGCCAGCTCGGGAAAACCCGCAGTGGTCTCACCGGCTTTCTCGGGACGCTCGCCCTCGGCAAGAAAGCCATCGATCGCGATGTTTTGGAAGATATCGAGTCCCAGTTGTTGATGGCCGATATCGGCGTGACAGCGACTCAGGACATCGTTCGCCATCTCACGGAAAGCTTGGAGCGGCATCAGCTTGACGATGTCGGCACCTTGGCGGCCAGCCTCCGCGAGTATTTGTACGAGATCCTCCGGCCCGTCAGCGTTCCGCTCGACATTCCGGCGGAGACTCGGCCCTTCGTTATCCTGGTCGTAGGCGTGAACGGCGTGGGCAAGACTACGACTATCGGCAAGCTCGCCAAACGCCTTCAAAGCCAGGGACACAGCGTCATGCTGGCGGCCGGCGATACCTTCCGCGCCGCGGCCGTAGAGCAATTGCAAACCTGGGGTGACCGGAACAACGTCCAGGTGATCGCCCAACACACCGGGGCCGATTCGGCGTCGGTCGTCTACGATGCGGTGCAAGCGGCCCAGGCGCGGGGCATCGATGTGCTCATCGCCGATACGGCGGGGCGTCTCCATACGAAATCGCATCTCATGGAGGAGCTCAGCAAGATCAAACGCATCATGGGCAGGCTCGACGAGACCGCGCCGCACGAGGTGCTCTTGGTGCTCGATGCGAGCACCGGCCAAAATGCGATTTCGCAAGCCAAGCTGTTCAACGAAGCGGTCGGGCTGACGGGGATCGCGCTCACCAAGCTCGACGGCACCGCCAAGGGCGGCGTCATCTTCGCCCTGGCCAAGCAGTTCGGGCTGCCGATCCGGTTCATAGGGATCGGCGAGGGCATCGATGACTTGCAGGATTTCGACGCGCGGAAATTCGTAGATGCATTATTCGCCGAGTGATCGGACGCCAGATCGCGCGAATGATAATGCCGTGAACACGTCTGAGCCGGCGCGTGCCCAAGGCGCTTGATCAGAGCCCGGCCTGCGCAATCAGACGCACAGTGCCGGGCGTGTTCTAATCCCTGGTCTTGAGCCTCAACTCGCCGGGCCGACCCGTTTCTTCGAAAAGTCCGGTGAGTTTTCGTTTGAATTCGGACGTGATCGCGCCGATATCCTTTTTCTCCTGAACCACTCTCGGTGTCAGGAGTACGACCAGTTCGGTTCGATTGAGCGTCTTTTGGGTAGATCCGAACAAGGAACCGATCCAGGGAATCCTGCTCAAGATTGGTATACCCGTTATGTCTTTGGTGTGATTGTCTCTGATTAGGCCGCCCAAGGCTATGGTCCCGCCATTTCCGACCGCTACCGCACTTTCGATCGCTCGCTTTGAGATGATGAAGGTAGACGTATTCCCTACTGTGGTGGGCGATGGCGTGCTGACTTCTTGCGTGATCTCCAGAGTCACCAGTCCTCCCGCGTTGACGCGAGGGCGGACATGGAGGATGACGCCGGTATCGACATACTGAAAGCTGCTGGTTATGGTCGGCTGGTTGGTGGCGCCGACGCCGGCGAGCCCGGTCGTTTGGGCGGTCGCGAGGGGAATGGTATCGCCCACGTTGATCTGGGCTTCCTGGTTATTCAACACCATCAGGGAGGGCGAGGAAATCACGTTGACTTTGTTGTCGTGGGCCAGAAGATTCAGCTGCACCCGGATGTCTCTGCCCGCAGCGACCAATGAGTAGGTGAATCCGCCAGCCAGCGCCGCGGCTTGCGCAATGTCTTCGATCTGACTTCCAAGTACCGCGGCTCCGGACCCGTGGTTGAAAAACCACTGCAAGCCGTATCGCAGATCGCCCGTCAGGCTGACCTCCACGATCGTGGCGTCCACCAGCACCTGCAAGGGCATGATGTCCAATTCCTTGATCACCGCTTCGATTTCCTTGTACTCCTGCGCCCTGGCGGTAATGATCAAAGCATTGTTGGCCGGATCGGCAACGATGCGAACACCGCCGAGTTCGGCAACCGCTGCACCGCGGCCGGCTCGGGCGGCGCGAGCCCCCCTAATCCCGCCTCTCGTACCCAGACCGCCAGTTCTTCGGCCGCCTAAGTCTCCCGTGGTACCGCTTACACCGCCTAAGCCTCCCGTAGTACCACCTAAGCCTCCCGCCGTGGAGCCGAAGCGGCTCGGCGTCGAGGTGGTGCTGCCGAGCGAGCTTCCCGTACCGCCGCCCAAGGTTCCCACCGATCCGGTGTCGGATGTGATGCCGTCGCCGGTTTGATCGAAACCTCCGCTCCCGCCACCTCCGATGGTCGTACTCTGCATGCCCGGTGCCAGCGAGGGACCGGGCGCCCGCCGCTGCCCCGCGCCTCCGCCGAATATATTGGACAATGTTTCCGCCAGTTCCACGGCGTCCACGTTCTGTACCCGATAGACATGGACCCCGCCTGCCCGAGTGCTGCTGTAGCGGTCGAGTCGTTCCACCCAGGTTTCCACTTCGTCCAGATAGCGCGGCTGGGGGGTCACCGCCAAGACGGCGTTGAGCCGTTCGATAGGCAACAAGCGGACTACGCCAGCCAGCGGGCCTTTGGCCGTATCCCCCAGCACCTTGTCGAGTTCTTCCACTATCGTCGCGGGTTCGACGTTTTTGAGGGGATACAGTCCAACCGACATGCCGCGCATGAAATCGACGTCGAACATGCGGATCGTTTCGAGCACACCCTCTAGTTCCTCGCTGGTTCCCGCCAAGACCATGACGTTCCGGCTTTCATCGGCGCGGATGATGGACTTGGGCGGCATCATGGGCTCAATGACCTTTTGCATTTCCTGCACGCCCACGTAACGTAAAGGCACTACCCGCAATTGATAGCCTGCAGGCAGCGTCTGGCCAGCGACTCCCAGTCGCGCGCCCGGTGCGTCGGCGGTCGCAGTGGCATCCGGTTCGATGCGGTAGAGCCCTTTGTCCCGGATTAATACCGCTCCGTTCATCTTGAGCAGCATTTCCAGGGTGGGAAGCAGTTCATCGTCGGCCAAGGGGCGGGTCGTTTGCAGACTTACCTTACCGGCCACTTTGGGGCTTAAAACATAGTTAACCCTTAGCATGTCGCCCAGTATGACTTTGGCTACTTCCCCCAGATCGGCATCGTCGAAATTCAGGGTGTATTTTCCCTCTTTCGCAGGCCGTTTCTCGACAGGCGCGCCGGGGCCGATCACGCTACCGGAGGGAGGGTAGTATTCGGGCGGTCTCGGCGGCTCCTGGACGAGCGGTTCGGTTTGCACCGGAACGGTAGTCTCGGCTTTCCGACCTTCGCCCGTTAAATTCTCCGGTAAGGACGGCGGCTTGGTTGCATATGGCTTAATGTATTCGCATCCGGAAAACCCCAAGGCAACCACTAGCGGTGCAATTACGAATCGACTTGTTGTTTTGTGCATAGACCCTTTTCGTCTTTGGCTTCTTAGGTGAAACCTCGAAAAACCGACATCCTGATGTTTTTCGAGCAGGAACGCGAAAATAAAGATTTCACTTTCCGAGTGCGGCACAGTGTGTTAACCGCTAGCAATAGTTGGCGCTCCGTGCGGCCTGTTTTATTAGCGAGGATTCTATTACTGATCCGGTTACTCGGCTTCTTCGGTAACGGCTTCTTCGTCGACGGTTTCTTCTTCCTCGATAACTTCGGCTTCTTCGCTTATTTCTTCCACCGGAGGCGGCGGAGGCGTTACCGGTCTCGGCGGGGGGGCCGGCTGCTGCGGTGTTTGCTGGGGCTGACCCGGTGCCGTCTTGGGTTTGGGTTTAAGCAGCATCAGCTCCCTTTGTTCATCGCCCTGCTGCAGCGTCACTCTGTCCTGGCCGAAATCGACCAGGGTCCAACCGTCGATTGAGCCGTTCTTCTTCAATCGCTTGTACTTGCCTTTTGCGTCTACGAAAAGCGCGGTCTTGTCCGACGGAGAGAAAGCGACCCCCATCAGCTTCACCGTCAACGGCGTATCCTGTGCAGTCGTGGCTGTCGTTTCCCCACCTTCCGCGCCGGGACGGCGGCCTTCCATAAACAACGGACGCTGGACGATCGCTTCGTATTCCTGAATATCGGGCAGCTCAACATCCTCGGCATCGACCGTTTCGGTTGCTTCCGAATTCGAGGCTTTTTCCGAAGAAACCGGCGCGATTGACCGCTTGTCTTCCAATACGGCCGATTCGATGGCGACGCCGATGAGCAGCAAGGCCGTAACGCCGGCCAGAATCAAGGTTAACAAATTATCGCGGGACCATTTGCTCATGGCTTAACTGGCCTGCATGTAACCGATGACGTCGAAATCCACGCTCAGCTTGTCGACCGGCTGGGACTGCTTGGCCGCCGGATTGCGAGGCATCCGAATCGGCCGTATATTGAGGTTTTCCACGAACAGCATGGGCTTTGAGGATTCAATGCTATGCAAAACGTCGCGCAGCACATTGGTGCTGCCGTTCACGCGTACTTTTACGGAAATTCGGGTGAAATTCTCTTCCTTCCGTTCGGGTATCACCTGGGTGCTGGTCAGTTCGCCGCCGGCCTGACTCACGATTTCCTTGACCATCGACTGCAGATCGGCGGAAGCCAGTGCGGCGGAGTCACGTGCGATAAAGCGCTCGTCTTGCTGTCCTGCGGCCTTGATCTGTTCTAGGCTTGCGAGCAAATTGTCCTTTTCCGCCGCGACTTTTTGGTAGCGCTGCAGGCGAAACCGCAAATCGTCGACGGATTCGCCGTATTCCCGGGCAAGATCGACTACCGGAGCGATCGCCGCCAGATAGAGCACGGCGATGATGCCGGCGAGCAATCCGAGGGCCAGGAGCCGGGGCTTATTCAGAAGAAGCCGGTTTTTCAGAAAACCTCCCGTTGACGACCTCGCTGGCGATCTGGAAACGTTCCAGCCCGCTGGCCGTGTCTTTCGTTACCGGTGATACAAAACTGGTATTTTGGAAAAAGGGCGACGCCTCGATCAGTTCGATCAAAGCCGAAGCGGACGGCGATTGTCCTTGTATGACGAGCCGGTGGTCTCGGTACTGCAAGCCGTTGAGCCAGGTCTGATCGGGCATAACGTCGGTCAACTCCTGCAGCATATCCACCATGGCCGGTTCTGCGCGCTTCCTTTGCTGAAGAAATCTCGTTTGGTGCACCAGATCTTCCATCTCGTGGCGCAAGGACTCGACTTCTTTTGCGGTCTTGCTAGCCTTTTTTACCTCTTGCTCCAGGTCCAATGCGAGCGAGCGATTGGACCAGATCGGCAGAACGCCCAACACGATCACGAGCAAAACGATCAACGCGGCCAGCGCCAAATTAATCCTGTAAGGCCATGGGTTTCGCGGCGACCGGTACTTCTCGGGCAACAAATCGTAGGCGCCGAGCGGGGAGTCGCCCGCCATGTCCACGATGTTCGGCCGCCAGCCCCAAACGGCCAGTTCTTCCAGCAAGGCATCCAGTTTATTGCGCGGGGTCAAGATGAGTTCCACCGTGATCTGGCGGGTTGCCGGCGATCGCTCCAGCTGGCGCGCCGCGTAATAAACCTGGTCGCTCTTGAAGGGGGTCAGGCGATCCATTTCGAACGCCACCACCCGGCTTAAATTCTCTTCCGCCGCCAGCGGAAGCTTTAGCGTCTTCCGCATGGCCTGGCCGGGGGTCAATCTCAGGAGGACTTTCGCCTCCGTCAGGGTCGGCATGCTTTCCAGGAGGCGTTCCCGTTTCCGGCTGCCGCCATCGTCCAAGGTGAAATGGCCCAGCGGACGGATTCCTTCGTCGTCGTGGTAAACCGCGTTCAGGCCATCGTCGTCTTTCGTCAATACCAGGTATTCGCTGGCCTTGCCTAAGAGTTTTCTCAATCTCGCAGGGACGAGAAAGGACAACTCGCCGCGCCACCAGTGGAGAAATCTGGCGACATCGAGATTGATCGGCGTATCGAGTTTCAGCATGTGTACTATTGATCAGCCGTTACGCCGGCTGTTTGCGGCTTCCATCTCAGGAAAACAAAGGGGATTCCCCCCGGGCGTCTAGCTTCCCGTCTGACGACCGCCGTAGCCGGCGGTTCGGAATGGTTCCGCGATGCGGGTTGGGCGCGAATCGTGTAAACCGAATCCCCGAACGCGTGGAATCGAACTCCGGGGATTGGTGGAAACGGCGGAGGCGGTATGTTCTCGTCCCCTGCTTCCCGAGCGGTGACGAAGGCGTCCACCGCCTGGCTGTTCTCGCCCATCAATGCCAATAAAGCGCTTTTCGATGCCTTTGCCGGGTTGATACCATCGACATTGGTGTAAAGGGTGAATAAGGGCTCCAGTTTTCGGTAGAGCGAGGGTGTGATCCCCAAAACTCCACGGAGTTCCTCCAACACAAGAAAGTTGCGGTTTTGCGGCATCTGATCGAGCCCGGCGGCGCGGTATTCGGCGGATTCCGCCCCATTGAGGCGCTTCGTATCATCACCGTCGCGCCAGTCCAAAATGGCATCCGTCAATTTTACCGCCTGATCTTCATTCTGGATTAATTTCGCCAATATAGTTCGTAACGTCAATTCGCGGGCGGCATTGAGATCGATTTTCCCCGCCTCATCGTAAATACGTATTTCAATGGGGACACCGTTGAATGCCCATCGATTGGGAGTGCCATCTCCATGCCAACGCTCGGTTACATTCGGCAGGTTTAGCATGAACATGGCATAGTGTATGCCGCCATCGGCCAAGGCCACTGCCTTGGCTCGTTCCCGAGCATTGGTCACCAACGAGGTTTCCCGCTGGGTCGACAACGCGAAGCTGCCCGCCATGATGGTCATCAAGGCCAATATCCAGAGCACCAAAATCAGGGCTACGCCCTGTTGCCCTACTCGGGGGTGGAACGCCATAGGTATTATCTATGAGTTCTGAGCGCGATCACTAAAGTAGGCCAAGGTTCTTCGTCCTCCGGCTCGATTTGTACCTGAATCAGCATCGGCAGCAAGGCTTGTTGCCATTCCCGAAGCCAGGTCGGATTATTCTGTTGGCCGATTTGGAGATTTTCCGGCAGGTAGGAAAGTGTGAGTTTATCCAATTTCTCCAGTAATAAGACGTCTTCGATCGGCTCGGCCGCTTCGGTGGAATCCTGATTTGAGACATAGGGCCGCATGGCGAGCTTTAGGTCGTTCTGATGCCCGTTTTTGGCGACATATAATCTAAAGCGATAAAGGCCGCCCGACCTGACCTGGGGCGGCAATGTGGAAACATATTCGAGCCAGTCTTCCCCGCCTCTTAAGGAAATGCCGGAGCCTTCGGACTCTTCCATCTCAACCAGAGGCAAAGCGCTTCCGATGTGGTTGCGCAAGAAGTTTTGCACAAGAAACAGCCGGCTTGCCCGCGCCATCTTGTCTTCGCCGCTATCCCAGCTCGTTACGCCGATACGCAGACTGCCGAATAACAAAAGCATCATGACGCCAAGAAGGGTAGTGGCTATGAGGACTTCGATCAGCGTAAAGCCGGAGAGCTTGTGAAAAGACCTGCTGCGCGTCCCGATTCCGCACCTGCGATGCTCAACGTACTCGCTTGTACGCCTGCGCTTTTCATGCCGGGCTTCCATGCCCGGCACCCTGCGGGCGGCTTTGCCGTGCCAATCGGCTTGTCCTGCCGATTGGTCATGCCGCACACTCCCTGTTCGGCACCCTCTGGGCAGCTCCGCTGTGCAAATCGGCCTCGCCGCGCTACGCCGTCCGGCTTCGCCCGCGAGTCCGGGGCAGTCCTTCCCTGGCCTGCCCGCTCGCCGCATTGCGTCTCGCCCTGCCGATTTGTCGGCGCGGACTTGGGCCGCTCGCGACGGTTTTTTCACAAGCTCGGAGCTGGTCCGCTGTTTGTATGCGGTCATCATCAAAAGCCGGTGATCCCCGTTTTGTTAGGCAGCAGCCTCAGGGTCGTCATCTCGAACGAGCGTCGTTCGTCGCCGTCCCCCCATTCTACGCTGAGCTCCACCTGATAAGGCGCGATCGGCAAGTTCTCGGCAAATGAGATATCTTCCTCGCCTTGATAGGGGCTTACGCGCATCGTCCAGTGAAAAAGCGCGTCGATTTCGCCGCTTGTTTCACCCGGCTGCAAAGGGGTTTCCACATCGGCCGCCGCGAGCAGGGATTCGGCAATCACCACGGCGCGCGCATAATTGTCGGCGAGTCCCGCGACACGCCCCGAGCCGCCGAAGATGCGCAGCAGCACGCCCAGGGCTAGCGCCAGTATGGCGAAAGCGACCAGGATTTCGAGCAGGGAGAATCCGCTCTGGCGGACACCGACACTATTCCTCACGGATCACGACCTCTCCGGTGAGCCAATTGACATCCACCAGGCGCTTTTTCCCAGCCGCTTCCAAAGTAACGCGCCCACCGGTCGATGAGCCGTCCGGAAAAAAACGGATGTTGCCGACCCCTTCTTCTCCGGCTTCCTTCTCGGCGGTGTAAAGGCTGAGGTGGACGCTGTCGGGTAATGAAAAGTTTTTTCGGCGACCGCTGACCCGATAGATTCTGTGATCCACATCCAGCTCGAACGTTGCCTCATGCCCTCCACTAAGCGCCTGGCCTCGCGCGTACCGTAGACCGGATGCGACATCTCGCGTGGCTGCGGTGAGCTGGGAGCGGGTCAGCAGCGGAGTGACGTTCGGTACCGCCACGGCTGTTAGAGCGGCCGCTATGAACAGCGCCAACAACATCTCCAGCAGCGTAAATCCAGATGACCGGGAGGGTCTGACGGTCTGGGCGGGGAGGAACGCGTGCGGACGGTGAACCTTATGCATGGTCACCCGAGTGGGGCATCCGAAGCTACGGGATGCCCGGCGTCGAAATGCATTTCGTGAATCTCGCCCGTAGCCGATTTTCAAGCCGAAGGCATTCGAACGACACGTTTACTTACTCCCAGCTCGCGATGTCCTGGTCCTCGCCTTCGCCGCCCTCGGTGTTATCCGCCCCCAGGGTGAAAAGATCGAATTTGCCGTGCTGGCCGGGGGAAGCGTAATGGTAAGGATTGTTCCAGGGATCGGCCGGAACCTTTTTCTTGCGGAGGTAGGGGCCGTTCCAAACTTTTGCGTTGCTAGGTTGCTCGATGAGTGCCGCGAGACCCTCGTCCGTGGCCGGGTAGCGGCCCACATCCAATCGATACATGTCCAGCGCGGAAGAGAGTTCCTCGATTTGCAGGCGAGCAGTCTTGGTTTTGGACTCTCCTAAATGTTTAACGACCTGAGGCCCGACCAGCCCGGCCAACAAGCCGATGATGGCGAGCACGACCAGCAGTTCGATCAGGGTAAAGCCGCGCTGAGCGCGGATATGGCGTCGATGTTTTTGCATAACGGTACGACTCATAAGTAAAACGAATTAGTGTAAGGATGAATTGTGAAAAAAGGCGTTAAAAGGCGAGATCGTTGACGCTCAAGATCGCCATCAGAATCGAAATGATGATTCCGGCAATCATGATGCCCAAGCCCACGATCAAAACGGGCTCCAGCAGCGCCAACAGTCGCTGTACGGAAATCTTGATCTCCTTGTCGTAAGTGACCGCGACGCGCTCCAGCATCTCGGCCAAATGGCCGGATTCCTCGCCCAGCTTGATCATCTGCATGGCTAGGGTGGGAAACAGGCCGATCTCGATCAGGGGCGCCGACAGGCTTCCGCCACCCTTCAGGCTTTCCACGGCCACGCCGACCCCTTCGGCGACAACCCGGTTTCCAAGCGTTTCCCTGACGATGGTCAGCGCCGCCAGCATGGAGACGCCGTTGGCGAGCAAGGTCGCCAGGGTGCGGCTGAAACTGGCGACTTCGAGTTTCCGGATCAGGTCTCCGACCAAGGGCAGGTTCAACAATCGTCCATCCCATACCCGCCGACGCTCCGGGTCCGCGAACTGATAGCGGAAATAGCTGGTCACGCCTACGACCAGAACCAGCAATGCCCACCAGTAGGATCGCAATCCCCCGGCCACGCCGATCACGATCTGGGTCGGTACGGGGAGATCCTTGCCGGCCGATTCGAACATCTCGGTAAACTGCGGCACCACGAAGGTTAACAGCAGCAGCAACGACAAAACCGCCATGGTGACCAGGATGGCGGGATAGATCAGCGCGGTGGTGACCGTATCGCGAAGCTCCTTGGAGCGTTCCAGGTAATCGGTTAAACGTTCCAGTACCTGTTCCAGTGCGCCGCCCGCCTCGCCGGCGCGGATCAGGTTGAGATAGAAACGCGAGAAAACTCCGCCTTGGGCTTCCAGTGCATCGGACAGCTGTGCTCCGCCTTTGACCGAGTCCAGCACTTTGGCGATTAGACCGTTCAATGCCGGATCATTCGCCGTCAGTTCAAGCAACACGGTCAGCGCCCGATCGAGCGGCAGCCCGGCGTGAAGCAAAGTCAGCAGTTCGCGCGTGAACAGGGCGATTTGTTTCTGGGAAATCCGAGTCTTGTTGCGCCCCAGATTCAACCAGGCGAACGGCCGCGATTTTGCCGGCGAAACCCTGATCGGCAAAAAGCCCTCGTTTTGCAAGGCCATGATCAAGGTGCTTTCGTCGGCGGCTTCCCGTTCCGCTTCCACCGTTTCTCCGTCCCGGTCCACGGCCTTGTAGATGTAAAGAGTCATAATCCTTAGCTATCCGAAGTCACGCGCAGAATTTCCTCGATCGTGGTCAGACCCATGACGGCCTTGCGCAAGCCGTCCTCGTACATGGTGTGCATACCTTCTTGCAAGGCCATCTCTTCGATCTGGCGGGATTGGGCATGGTTCATCACCAGACGACGGACGGCATCGCTCATGACCAGGAACTCCTGGATCGCGAGGCGGCCCCGGTAGCCCGTTCCATCACATTCCTCGCAGCCCTTGGGCCGATGGAGAACTACCGGGCTGTCGGCGGTGAACCTTGCCAGCCTCATTTCTTCGACCATCTCGGTCATTGCGGGATAGGATTCGCGGCAATTCGGGCAGAGGCGGCGCACCAGTCGTTGTCCCAGGATGCCGTTCACGGTGGAGGTGATGAGGTAATCCTCCAAGCCCATGTCCATGAGGCGGGTCACGCCGCCTGCGGCATCATTGGTGTGCAGCGTGGACAACACCAAATGGCCGGTGAGTGCCGATTGCACGGCAATGCGGGCGGTTTCCAGGTCGCGCATTTCGCCGATCATAATGACGTCAGGGTCTTGCCGGACGATCGAGCGCAGCGCATTGGCGAAGGTCAGTCCGATCTGAGGCTTGACCTGGATTTGGTTGACGCCCTCCAGCTGATATTCCACCGGATCTTCCACGGTGATGATTTTGCGCTCGGGCGTATTGAGCTTGTGCAGCGCCGTGTAAAGCGTGGTGCTTTTGCCGCTGCCGGTGGGTCCCGTGATCAGGATGATGCCATGGGGCAGCGCCAGCACATCCAGGAAGCGATCGAGCATCGCGCCCTCGAAGCCGAGGGAGGAAAAGTCGAAGGCGATGCTTTCCTTGTGCAATAGGCGAATGACCACGCTTTCGCCGTACATGGTCGGTACGGTGGAGACGCGCAGGTCGAGTTCCTTGCCCTGCACTTGCAGCTTGATACGCCCGTCCTGGGGAAGCCGGCGCTCGGCGATATTGAGCTTGGCCATGATCTTGATGCGCGAAATGACGGCGGCGGTGGATCGGACCGGCGGAGCCTCCACCTCGCGCAACACGCCGTCGACCCGGAAGCGGACCTTGAGGCGCTCTTCGAACGGCTCGACGTGAATATCGGATGCCCGGGATTCCACCGCCCGCTGCATGATCAGGTTGACCATCCGGATCACCGGCGCTTCGGAGGCCAGGTCCTTGAGGTGTTCCACGTCGGCTTCGTCGATTTCTTCGTCGCTGCCCAAATCCTCGACGATTTGGCCCATAAGGGTCTTGCCGGAGCCGAGTTGCTGTTCGAGCGCGCGGTCGATCTCGGAGGGCAGTCCCACATAGGGGCGCACGGGTTTTTCGCAGGCCAGGGTGAGGGCGGCCAATAGCTCGCGGTCGAACGGGTCCGCAACCGCCACGACAAATTCATTATCCTGGGCGGCAACGCCGACCACGTGATTTTCTTTGAGGAACCGGACGGCCAAGGTATCGGGAAGCGGGGATGTGTCCGGATAGTCTGTGGGCGACACCAAGGGCAGCGATCCGACCTCGGCCAAAATTTCCGCCGTGTCGCGCTCGGAAACGACGCCCAGCCTGACCAGAAGCGCCGGCAGCTTCTGCTCGTCGGTTTGTGCCGCCAAGCGTTTTGCGCGGTGGATCTCTGCCTCGCGCACCTTCCCGCGCTTGACGAGTTCATCGGCAAAACGCTCGTAAGGGCGTTCCGTAACAGTTTCCGGGCAGATTGCCGGCTGATTTAGCTGTTGCGATGCAATGGCCAAAGTCTTCTCTCGAATAAGGCAAAGCGCCTTAGACCTTAAAAGATCTAAAAGTGCCGGATCGGTGCCGAAATTTTTTTACTTTTCCGGCAGAGGCGGATGGCCATATTACACTAAATCTTCAATAAGAATCGGTTTGCCTATGTGATATCCCTGTGCGTAATCGACGCCGATTTCGCGAAGTTTCTCTAGGATGGCGTCGTTCTCGACATATTCGGCGATAGTTTTTATTCCAAGCGAATGGCCAATTTCATTCATCGATTTGACCATGGCGTAATCGGCGTCATTGCTTGCCATATCTCTGACGAACGAGCCGTCGATCTTGAGATAATCGACCTGGAGGTTCTTGAGGTAGGCATAGGATGAAAAGCCGCTGCCGAAATCGTCCAGAGAGAATTTGCACCCATAGCGCTTGATTTTGCGGATGAAGTATTCGGCCTGCGCAAATTCGACGATCGCAGAAGATTCAGTGATTTCAAAGGTTATTTTGTCCAACGGCCAGTCTGCTCCGGCAAGCTTCGGCTGCAAAAAGTCCAGGAACTCGGCGCTATTGAGCGATTGGCCGGATAAGTTGATGGAGAATCCGCCAATGGCCGCAAATTGATCGGGATGGTTCCGGATCCATCTAAACACGGACTGGATCTGCCAACGATCGATCTCCGTAATGCGCTTCCAATGCTCGGCGGCTGACACGAACTCGCCCGGTGGCACAACTCTTTCGCATTCGTCCCTAACGCCCAAAAGAATTTCATAATGCGAAGCCGACTTGTTTTCCCCAACAATCGGCTCGATTTTTTGGCAGCGCACGAACATTCGGTTCTCCGCCAGCAGGCGATCGATGCGGCCTGCCCATTCCATCAACTGTTTATGGGCATTGAGGGTTTCGTCGTCCTCCATGTAAACCTGGATCTGATTGCCTCCTTTTTCCCTGGCTGCCATGCACGCTGCATCGGCATTCTTTAAGATCGATCCGACGCCGCCGAACCGCTCCGAAAACCGGATCAATCCGATATTCAGGCCACAGGAGAAACTGCGCGTGCCCCACTTGAACCGGTATTGCCGAATAACATCGACCAGTATCCCGGCTCGGCGGCAACCTTCGTCGATTGATCCGCAGCGTAGCAAAGCCCCGAAGTTATTGTCGCCAAGGCGCGCCGGAAGCTCATCGTGACCGATTTGTTGTTTGATCAGGCCGGCGAACTCGCTCAGCAGAAGATCCCCTGCCTCCATTCCGCACAAACCGTTGATGACCCGCAGCTGATCGATTTCCATGATGCACAAGATGTATTCCTCATCGCCGCCTTTCTGGGCAGCGAAATGACGGTTGAGCTGGCGGACGAATTCCTTGCGATTAGGTAACCCTGTAGTGGGGTCATGGCTCGCCTGATGGTGCAGCCGGTCCTGCATCGCTTGCATTAAGGTGCTGACGGTTCGTTCGACGAGGGGAAGCTCTAGATTCTCGATCGGGCTGGCCCGGTTCTCCTCAAGGTATCGGGCGAAGTCTTCGGCAGTCAATTCCAGTTGCTTGACACCTTTGCGGTTGGCAAACGCATAACGGGCCGGATTCTCGCCGATCCAGGTCAAGCGTAGCGGAATGGAACTCCCTGGCTTGAGACTTACTTGCAGCCAGTCGCCCACTCGAAATGGCCTAACTCGTTCGGACACCCGCGCGTCCATTCGATGCTCGGCAGCTCCGGGAAGGGCGTCGTGAGGCACCGATACGAGTTGCGGGCGCCCCCGTTCTTTGGGCTGTCCGGTGCCGATCAGCAGTGCTGTCAACTCATCGGTAATGGCGCGCTGGGCAGCCTGATCCGTACCCGCCGACGCTAATCGTTCATCGATAAAGTCAATCAGTTCGTGTGCCTTCAGAAGATCGGGCGGAGCGGCGGATTCGGGATTCAGCCAGCTCGACAGTTGATCCATGGCCGCGATTCCGTCCTGCCACTCTTTGCTTTCTTGGCCCTGACGCAAGCAAATCAAGACCAGCCATTGCCGCCAGCCGGTCTCGATCAGATTCAAGAGGGCTTTCGGGACAACCCGCCCATTGATACGGCAGGCGATTTCCCGGTCTACCGTACGGCGTGCGCTATCGATGCGTTGTTTCCCTTCGCACGCTTCCTGTAGTCGTCCGATTCGAAGCGTTTTGGCCCGCTGCAACGGGGCCGTCAGTTGTTCAAGCGCCTGCCGTGCTTTCTCGAATACGCCCGGGTCCTGTTTGCCCTCGTTGATAATGCGCTCGGTCAGTTCGCTCAATAGACGCGTGACCTTTTCGTCCATCATCCCGTTTTCATCCGCTGCCAACGAGAGTTGGTCGAGCAGATCGAGAGTCCGGCGTACCGGATGAGTATCGGCATCCAAGAGTGCGGGATCGTTTATGGCGGCTTTGGCTAAAGGAAGCTGCAGTTTTTGCAAGAAAGGTTTTACGCCCGCGGCAATCGAGTTATCCGCTTGCACGGTGTCGAGAACGGCACCGAGGAAATTCAGAGATTGGACATGTTGATTGTCGAGTCGGTGTTGGGAGGTTCCCCAATCGGACAATAGCTGTGAAGTCCTTTCGCTCCATGTAGAGCTTTCAGCGTACTGGCTGGTTTGCGTCATATGGGCGCCCGGTAATCGGCTTAGCTCGGCGAATACCGCCGAGGCGGGTGCGCGGAGTGCATGAAGCGGATATTGGCTTCGGGAAGCGCTGCCCGTGAGTTGCGCTTTGTCCGTCTGTGTGGGAGGGCTATCGGTTTTAACGCGTGGGGCGGGATTGCCCTCGGATAAAGTATTGGGTCTCGCGGCATGAGCTTCCCGTCTCAACTTCGGTTTGGCGTCTAGCGGGGCGGTCAGTTCACCCAGCCGGCAATACAGTTGTCCCATCGAATCACGAAGCGCGCTTTCGAAGACCTCGTAGGCCACTTTCTTTGCCTGATCGGCCAATGGCAGCGTACTGATGATCTGACCGAAAGCGAAGCCCAAGGCCATCGGTCCATAGGGATTGTTCTTCCTATGGATAGGGTGCGGCGCTATTCGGCTGAGACGATGTTCCAGGCTCTGCAATTCGGCGTGATAGGTGGCTTCGATTTTTCCGATTGCGCTGACAAGGTTCAGCCAATCCTCGAACTCGCTCGTATCCACCAATGAGAGTTCGGTTTGGCTTTTGGAGGGGGAGTCGCCGACGTTTTCGGGAACTGCGAAATTCTGCGCCTGCGCCAAGGCTTTCGCCGTAAACTCGCTTTCGATGAATTGGGATTTCTTGAAAGTGGTGATGGCATCGAAGTAAGCGGCCTGTTCCGCGTCGGTTTTGGCGCTCGACGCCGCCTGGATGAGCGCTGGCTCGATTTGGCTAAGGAAGTACCGCGTGATTTCGGGCAGGCGCTCTCCCAAAGACTGAAGGCAGGACCGGTTGATTTCCGAGCCTTCGACTTTCGATTGGTTTTGTGAGGCAAGCGCTACATTCGTTTTCGCCAGCTCGCTCAGGGCAAGCAAACTTTGGGCGGACAACGGCTCCGCGAAGGAGACGCCCGCACCGGCTTGAGATATCCTGACGATGCGCCCTTGGAGGCAAAGCGTTTTTCCGTTCGATTCTTGTTGCGGTTTGAAGCGAATCTCGACCGTTTCGCTCGTCCGGTCTCGTAACGCTCTGAGCGTCGCGCCTTCATCCGGCAAATGCAAGAAGACTCCGCCTCTACAATAGTCCCGAATTTCGCAGGGGAGCTCCGCCATTTCGCCGAGCTTAAGCGTGGCTTGCTGAGAGGCCGGCAAGCGTTTATGACGCCGCTTTTCTTTGAAAGAAGTTGAAGAATTGGCGGATCGGGACCACATGGCTTTAGCGTCTCCACGCTTCTACAATTTGAACTGTAATACATCCTCGCTAAAACTTAAGTGTAGACGCACCTGAACGGATCTAGGGCAGATCCGAACAAGGCCGGCTGCCGGCAGCCTGCACGATGAAAGGGGTTGCCCGCCCTTTCCCGGCTTCTTATTATTTCCGATCAACTTCAAGTATTTGGATTTATCTATGAATTTACTCGCCTCGGAAGTATTTGAACGTTTCAAGGCTCAGGGTTTGATCGTCGATCACCGCGGACCGGATCAAGCTATCCGCCGCCTTGCGCCTATCGAAGACTGCGCGCCCGGGGATTTGGTGTTTGTGGATCATGTGAAATATCTTCCCCAAGTACGCGAACTAAAGCCTGCCGCGGTGGTGTCTACCGAGGCGATTGCCGCGGAATTGACCGATGCCGGGGTGTCTCTGCTGGTCGCGCCGAACGTTCGCTTGGCCATCGCGCTGCTCAAGCAGGCCTATGCCGACCGCGATGTGCGGGATGTCGAGTGGCCGCGGGTTCACCCTTCCGCCGTGATTCATGAGAGCGTCGCGGTTCCCGGCGATGCCGTGATCGGCCCCGGTGTCGTATTGGGCGCGGAGGTGAGTCTGGAGCCCGGCGTCGTCATCATGGCGAACACCGTGGTGGAAAAGAAGGCGAAAATCGGGCGAGAGACGGTGATCCACCCGCGCTGCACCGTCGGCTACGAGTGCGAGATCGGCGCCAACGTCATCTTGAAGGCGGGCTGCGTTATCGGCTCCGAAGGTTTCGGTTTCGCCCAGGACGAGCGTCGCCGCAATTACCGCATCCCGCACACCGGCAAGGTCATCATCGAGGACCGCGTGGTGATCGGCGCGAACACCAATATCGATCGAGCCACCTACGGAGCCACCATCATCCGCTCCGGGGCCGTGGTCGATGCCCTCTGCCATATCGGGCACAACGTGGAAATCGGCGAGGACTGCATCCTCTGCGCTCACACCGGCATTTCCGGGTCGACCCGGTTCGGGAAGAGGGTCATTGCTTCCGGCCAGACCGGAACCTTGGACCATATCACCGTGGCCGACGATGTCGTGCTGCTCCATCGCGCCGGGCTCCACAACAGCATCAAGGAACCCGGCATGTACGCCGGCGGGCCGGCTCAGCCCCTACAGCAATATCTGAAGAACATGGCGGTGTTTCCCCGTTTGCACGAGATGTGGACGCGGCTGAAGAATCTGGAGAAGAAGATTGCGGAGTTGGCGAAGACGGAGTAATTCCAAATCGCTTTCAATAAGGAATTAATTTTTGTAGGGTGGGTTAGGCTGCGAGGCCGTAACCCACCAAGTGACCTCGAATCGGTGGGTTACGCTTCGCTAACCCACCCTACAATTAATGTTCACTCGAATGCCGAATGGAATAATTGTTATGGACCGGCGTAAGCGTTTCCTAGCCGGAACGCCGGAAACGCTTCGCTTATTCCAGCCTACAAAGTCGTAGGTCGGCAATCCTTTGCCGCCACGTCCGTCTTACAAAATCGATGTACCCATGAAAATCGCCACTTGGAACGTTAACTCTCTGCGCGTGCGCCTGCCTCATGTCTTGAATTGGTTGGGGCAGGAGCAGCCGGACGTGCTCGCCGTTCAGGAAACGAAAATGACCGATCCGGAGTTTCCGGTCGCGGAATTGGCCGAAGCCGGCTATCGGGCGGTTTACAGCGGACAGAAAACGTACAACGGCGTGGCCGTGCTCAGCAAGCTTGATGTCTGCAATCCGGTAACCGATCCGGCGGGTTTCGACGATCCGCAGCGGCGCATTCTTGCCGTCACCGTAGCCGGCTGCCGAATCGTCAATCTCTACGTGCCGAACGGCGGGGAGGTGGGTTCGGACAAGTACGTCTACAAGCTGGACTGGTTGTCCAAGATGCGTGATTACCTGCGCCTTGAATTGGAATGTCACCCGCGCTTGATTGTACTGGGCGATTTCAACATCGCACCCGAGGACAGGGACGTGTACGATCCCGAGTCCTGGCGCGAGAGGATTCTGTGCAGCACGCCGGAGCGTGAGGCGTTTCGCACCTTGCTCGACTTGGGTTTGACCGACGTTTTTCGGCGTTTCGAACAGGCCGAGAAGAGCTACACCTGGTGGGATTACCGTCTTTATGCGTTCCGTCGCAACATGGGGCTGCGCATCGATCACATTCTTGTTAGTTCTGCATTAGGCGAAAACTGCCTGGCCTGCCGCATCGATGTCGAGCCAAGGAGGCTCGAACGGCCGTCCGATCATGCGCCGGTGGTGGCGGAGTTCCGGGCCTGATCGGAGGCGGTTTCCGTAAAGGGGGCGGATTCTATTCGATGCGGATCCTCTGAAAGTTCCCGATTTCCGTGACCCAAATGATGCCGTCACCCGGCTGTCCCGTGTGACCATTGGCAAGAATTATCCCGACGATTTCATCCACCTTGTCGTCCGGGGCGACGATCTCGACCCGGACCTTGGGCGAAAAGTCGGTTAATTCCTCCCGTATGCTGTGGCTAACTTCCGGTTCGTCATGCTGGCTGCAACCTTCCACCCGGCTCACGGTCATCCCCGGAAAGCCGCGCATCTGGCGGAAGGCGTTTCTGAGCTTCCCCAGTCGCTGGGGCTGGATGATGGCTTTGATTTCTTTCATGATGACTCCTTAATCAGCGCGTGTTTCAAAAGCGTCACGAGCGAACCGCGCAGTAGCTTTTAAACACGCTTTCACGCTTCGATGCGTTTTTCTTCGAACCATCGGTAAAGGGTCGGCAACACTACCAGGGTGAGCAAGGTGGAGGTGATCAACCCGCCGATCACCACGATCGCCAGAGGGCGCTGGACTTCGGAGCCGGGCCCGGTGGCGAACAGGAATGGCACCAGACCCAGCATGGCGACGGTGGCGGTCATCATCACCGGCCGAAACCGTTGCTTGCAGCCTTCGATGATGGCCTCCCGCTGGATCAGTCCTTCCTCGCGGAGACTCCTGATGTAGGACACCAGAACCACCCCGTTGAGCACCGCGATGCCCCACAGGGTGATAAAGCCGACTGAGGCCGGCACCGATAGATATTCTCCGGTGAGGAACAGCGAAAAGATGCCGCCCATCGAGGCGAACGGCAGGACCAGGATGATGAGGGCCGCGAAACGCAGCGAGTTGAACAGCAGAAACAACAGGAAAAAGATTGCCGCGATGGTGATGGGAATAATCACCATCAGGCGGTGCATGGCCCGGTCGAGGTTTTCGAATTGTCCACCCCAGGTGAGGTAATAACCTTCCGGTAGCTTTACTTGTTCGGCGATGGCTTTTTGCAGTTCCGCGACGAAACCGCCCAAATCCCGGCCTCGCACGTTCGCGCCGATCACCAGGCGGCGCCGGGCGCTGTCGCGGCTGACCTGCGCGGGTCCGTCCACGACTCGAATGGCGGCCAGGTCTTTTAGTGGCACCAAGGCGCCGTTGGGGGATTTCAGCAGAATTTGCCCGATGGCCTGCGGATTATTCCGGAATTTTTCCGGAAACCGGACCACCGCCGAAAATCGCCGCTCGCCCTCATAGATTTCGGTGCTGACGCGGCCGCCGATCGCGGTCTCGATGATGTCGTTGATGTCGGCCACGTTGATGCCATGGCGGGCGATGGCTCGGCGGTCGATGTCGATGGTGAGGTACTGTTGTCCGCTTACCCGCTCGACGCGGATGTCCGCGGCGCCTTCGATCGAGTTGACCACCTTTATGATTTCGTCGGCTTTTTGCTTCAGCAACTCCAATTCGTCGCCGAAAAGCTTGATGGCGATATCGGAGCGCACTCCGGTCACCATTTCGTCCACCCGGTCCGAGATCGGCTGCGCCATTACGATCTGCACGCCCGGCAGGACGCTGAGCTTGTCGCGGATGGCGTCCATTACGTCGTTCTGATCCCAGCCCTCCGGAAGCTGGTCCCGGGGCTTGATCGTCACGATGGGCGTGGATTCGTTTTCCGGTTGCGGATCGGTAGGGCTTTCGCTACGTCCCAACTGCGATACCGCTTTGGCCACTCCCGGTACTTCCGTCACCAGGCGCATGGCTTCGCTCTCCAGGCGGATCGACTCGTCCAGCGACATGCTCGGGACCCGATTGATGCCGGGTACGATGGAGCCTTCTTTCATCTCCGGAATGAAGGACGTACCCAGGAACGGAAACAGCAAAAGGCTGCCGATCAGCAAAGCGATCGCGCTCGCAACCACCTTCAGCGGGTTGCCCAAAGCAAAGTGCAACAACTTCAGATAAGGCCGCTTCATGGACGCGATGATGCGCGTATCGTGGTCCGCCCCGCCTTCGAGCAGGTAAGAGCACAGCACCGGCGACAAGGTGAGCGACACGATCAGGGAGATGAACAATGCGATCGCGATGGTGTAGGCCAGCGGCGCGAACATCTTGCCTTCCAGTCCCGTCATCGTCATTAGCGGCAGGAACACCAGGCAGATGATGCCCACACCGAACAGTACCGGCGTGCCCACCTCGGCAGCGGCACGCAATACGATCAAGCTGCGGCTTTCGCCGGTCTCTTCGGCCTCGCCCAAGTGGTGAAAGGCGTTCTCCACCACCACGACCGAACCGTCCACCATGATGCCGATGGCGATGGCGAGCCCGCCGAGAGACATGAGGTTGGCCGAGATTCCGTAGCGGTTCATCACCATGAAGGTAACCAGCGGCGTGATGATCAGCGTCGCCACCACGATCAGGCTGGAGCGGATATCGCCCAAGTACAGGAACAGCACTACCACCACCAGGAAGATGCCTTCCATCAATACCTTGGTCACCGTGTGGATCGCCGCGTCCACCAGGTCGGTGCGATCGTAGAACGGTACGATTTTGAGACCGCCCGGCAGCATCCCTTGTTCGTTGATTTCATTGATCCGCTCCTTGACTTGGGTGACGATTTGCTTGGCGTTGCCGCCGCGGATCATCAAGACGATGCCGCCTACCGCCTCGGTATAGCCGTTCTTGATGACGGCCCCAGAGCGCACCGCATGACCGATGCGCACCTCGCTCACGTTGTGGATGTAGACGGGGGTGCCGTCGATTTCCTTGAGGACGATGTTGCCGATATCCTCCACATTGTGAATCAAGCCGATCCCGCGGATGAGGTACTGCTCGGCGTATTGCGGCAATTTGCCGCCGCCGCTGTTGGCGTTGTTGAGCGCCAGCGCCGTATAGACGTCCTTCAGGGTCAGGCCGTAGTGGCGCAAGCGGTCGGGATTGGGAAGGACCTGGTACTGGCGTTCCAAGCCTCCGATCGAGTTGATTTCGGCGACACCGGGAATGCCGCGGAGCAGGGGGCGCACCACCCAATCCTGTATGGTTCTGCGCTCGGTCAGTTCCTCCTCGGTCAGGGCGCGTTCACCGTCGTCGGGCCGCTCCAGCGTGTATTGGTAGACTTCGCCCAGGCCGGTGGAAACCGGTCCGAGGATGGGCGTGACGCCTTCCGGCAAGCGGTCCGCCGCTTGGATCATGCGTTCGAGCACCAGCTGCCGGGCGAAATAAACATCGGTTTCATCGGTAAACACCAGGACGATCTGCGACAAGGCGTTGCGGTTCACCGAGCGCATTTCGACCAGGCCGGGAAGCCCCGTCATGGCGATTTCCAGGGGTACGGTCACGAAGCGTTCCACTTCCTCCGCAGAGCTGCCGGGAACCTCGGCCGCTACCTGAACCTGAACATTGGTCACATCGGGAAAGGCATCCACGGACAGCTGCTGCATCGCCGAAATACCGAACGCCAGAAGACAGACCGCGATTATCAGAACCACCACCCGCTGCTTGAGCGCGGTGCGGATCAAGTTTTCGATCATGGCTTACTCCAGTTCCTTGCGGATACGTTCGTTGTTCAGATGGAATGCGCCGTCGACGACAATCCGCTGTCCTTCGGTAAGTCCCGCGATCACCCGGCGAAGTCCACCCAGATCCGGCCCCAGGGACACCGGCGTCAATATGAATTGGTTTTCGGAATCCTGTACGAAGACATAGTCGCGGTCGCCGGTTCTCACGACGGCTTTGGATGGAATATTGAGCGAGGTTATTCGCGGTCTGTGAATGACCATGGTCGCCAGCATCTCCGGCTTGATCTTGCGCTCCGGGTTTTTGACCTCCATGCGGACGGTCACCGTGCGAGTCGAGGGATTGACGATATCCGCCACGTAAATCACCGTGCCGGTGATCTTCTGCCCGGGCAGGGCCGGAATTTGCACCTCGGCATTACCCCCCGTTTCGACCAGATAGGCTTGCTGCTCCGGCGCTTCGGCGACCACCCATACCTCAGACAGATCGGCTACCGTGAAAAGGTCGTCGGCGGGCTGAGCGATCTGGCCGATGGAAATTTCCCGTTCGATAACCGTTCCCGACAGAGTGGCCGTGACCGGGATCACCGAGTCGATCTGGCCGCTGCTCGACAAGCGCCGAATCGCTTCCTCGCTCATCCCCATCACCGCCAATTGATCGGCGCTGGCCCGGAGTTCCACCTCGACTTCCGTCAGCTCGCTTTCGCGCTCGTGGAGTTCCGCGCGGCTGATAACGTCGGCTTCCAGCAGCCGGCGCGCCCGGTCAACCGCCAGCCGACGCAGGTTCATCTGAGTCTTGGCCTTCAAATAAGCGGCTTGAGCGATGCTCAGTTCGGTGCTGTTGATGGTTCCCAAGTGCTGGCCTTGCCGCACGTTTTGTCCAACGAAGGCCGTGACATCGGTCACCCGGCCGCTTACGCTCGGCCCAACGCGAGCCACCCGGTGCTCGTTCAACATGACCCGGCCCGGCAGGTGAAGGGTTTCGCCAATCTCCGCCGATGCGACCGGCGCGATTTTGAGCCGTTGAAGCAACGAGGGGGGCGCCATAACGGCAATCTCGGCGGTTGTCTCGGCCTTTTGGGATTCCTGCTGTCCGAAGACGGGCCAGACGCCCAGAGCAAGCAGCGTGAAAAGGATGACTTTTTTCATAATGGCTGATCCTGATATTCCTGGGCCCGAAGCCGCTCGATTTCTAGAAGCGCGGCGTTCTTGTCGAACAAGGCATTGATATAGTCGACGCGCACCGCCTGAAAGGTGCGCTGGGCATCCAAATAATCGAGAATGCCTCGTTCTCCGAGGCGATAGGCGGCTTCGGCGACTTTCAGCGCAGTTTCCGCTTCGCGCAGGAGTCCGGATTCGAAGGCCTCGATCTGCTGATTTGCAATGCGGTAGGCGGTAATCGCGGTATCCAGTTCGTACATTAGGCTCAACTGCTGCTGATTCGCTTGAGCGTCCGCTCGCGCCCGCTCGGCGGCGGCCCGGGCAATGGGGCCCTGTCGCTGGTTCCATAAAGGAAGCGGAAGACTGACGTCGACCCGCCACTGCTCCAGGCCGGGCTCCCGGTAGACACCGGTCCTAAGGGTCGGCTGGGGATATCGCAGCGCCTGTTCCAACTCCAGCTGAGACTTCGCCCGCTCGACTTCCGCGCGCGCCCGGACCAGGGCCGGGTGATTCTGCAATACGCTGTCCCGGAGTCTGTCGAGATCTAGGGGGGGCTCTTCGGATGAACGCAACTCGCCGGTGATTTCCACCTGGGAAGGCAGCGCTCCGCCGACCAGGGCGCGCAGGGCGGCTTTGGCCTGTTCGACGCGCAACGCGGCGCTCTCCCGGTTTTTGGTGGCTCCGAGCAGTTCGGCTTCCGCCTTGACCAGTTCATAGCGTGAGGCTTCACCGACGTCGACGCGCAACCTGATCTTGTCGCGTATGGACGCCAGAAGCTCCCGGTTGGACTCCGTCATTCGAAGCAGTTCCTGCAGCCTCAGGATGGCGTAGAACGCCTGCTTGGCCCTGGTCAGCACGTCGAGGCTGACGGCCCGGTAGGATGCGGTGGCCGATTCCACGCCGGCTTCGCCGGCTTCCCGGCGGGGGCGGCGGACGAACGGAAGTTCGATAGGCTGGAGGATATCGACGCCGCCTAAAACGCCGCGCATGACGCCCGAGTCTCGGGCCACCGATTCACCTGCCCCGACTTGAAGCTCAGGGTTGGGATAGGCTTTTGCGGTAATCAGATCCCCCTCCGCTCCCTGTATTTGGGTGCGGGCAGCGACAAGCTCGGGATTGTTCTTGATGGTCAGGTCAAGTATTTGGCTCAGGGTCAAAGGCTCGCCGGCCAAAGCCGATCCGAGTACGGCTAAGGCTAGCGGCCCACAAATATATAAAAAAGATTGCCGTCGGCGCTGAAACATGCATCTCCTCAAGCTTCTGGGTTCGGAACAAAAGGCGCGACTACACGGCGGATCGGATCCGCTGTGCACGCTCAGGCGGCAGATCAAGGCGTGCCGCCGGTCAAAACAGAAGGCGATGGATCAGAGTCGGCGCGGAGGCGGGACTGTCGGTTCGGAAATCCAGTCCGTAGCTATGGCCTCGCCGGTGGCGAGAATCTTCGCATGAGGACGCAACAACAGATAACGATAGGAAGAGGGCGGATACCGGTCGGTGTCATGGCCGTCATCGTCGTCGACGGACGACTGATGTTCGGCGGATGGCTTCCGATCTTTATGGGGGTCGGACTTATTCTCTTCCTGCGCAGAAAATTCTGCGGTGACGGGCGCGAGGTAAGGAAAATCGGTAACGGACTGAAAGCGGGAAATTAGAATGAGAGCGCAGAAAAAGCCGATAAGGATTATTGAGCCGACACGTTCCTTAGGAAAGAATGCAAAGATTGTGATGGGTGCCCAAGGTTGCATTATTCTTGAAATAAAGTGAGCGGATCAGCCAATACGAAAGCGGAAACAACGCCCGAATTCTAACCACCGTCCCCATCGTTTACAAACCAATCGTCTTAAATAAACCGTTCCAAATCGGTGATAAAACCCTGTAAGCCACGAGAATTACGGGGATATACCGGTTGATGTCGGAAAAATGCCTCCCTCATTTCATGGATGAGGATGATGCCCAATAAAACAGTATGTTATCGAACAATCCGGGGGTGTTTTTCGTGCCCCGCGAAAAGCGGATCGTGGCGTCAAAAGCGGAACTCTCGATATCGTTGAAAATCGGGTCAGGCCCGCGCGCAAGCCCAGACGTCGACCCGGGCGACGCCCGCTCGGCGTAACGCTCCGGCGAGTTCGTTCACCGTCGCGCCGGTGGTGATTACATCATCCAAAATGGCCACGTATTGATGTGTGAGGGGAGTTTTGACCGCGAAGGCGTTGCGCAGGTTTTTACGGCGCTCTTTGGCCGAAAGCTCGGCCTGGGCCGCGGTCGATCGGATGCGATAGCAACTACGTAGATCAAGCGGAATGTCCAATCGGCGTGATACCGTGCGCGCGATTTCGCTGGCTTGGTTGAAGCCGCGTTGGCGATACCGGCTAGGGTGCAAGGGAACCGGCATGATTGCGGAAGGCTTTTCTTGCAGTGCCGCCAGCTTTTCCGCCATCAGGGTGCCCAAGAGTCGCCCGCAAGGATAACGGGCGCCGAACTTGAGTGAGTGGATCAGGTGGCGAACAGGTTCGTCGTAGCGGAACAGGGCAAAGGCGGAATCGAAAGCCGGCAATTTTTTCTGGCAGCGTCCGCAAGCCTGCGGAGTCGGCGACTCGATCGGAAGCGCGCAGCGCGGGCACGCCATTGTGTTGTAAGGCAGAGACCGCAGGCAGTCCGGGCAAAGATCGAGCCCCGGCCCGCCCCGATCGCCGCATAGCAAACAGGTGGGTGGATAGAGCCAATCCTGTATAATGTTCGGCCACTTGTTCACGTCTTTCGGTTTTTGAAGTTAACAGCATTTGATCGCCGGTTTCGGCCACAGCCCAAATCTTTTCCGGAGTAGCCATGAAAATAGCAGAAGAGTCCCAGGTGGATTTAGCGGCCCACGAGTATTTTGCGGATTGTCTGCTGCGCCACGATTGGCGATTGGATGAGGTCGAGGCGTTATTCGCCCTGCCGTTCAATGATCTTGTCTACCGGGCGCAAACCGTTCACCGGCAAAATTTCGATCCGAACGAAGTCCAGGTCAGCAGTCTCTTGAGCATCAAGACCGGCGCTTGTTCGGAAGACTGCGCCTACTGTCCGCAGAGTGTCCGTCACGACACGGACCTGAAGCGCGAAGAGCTGATGCCTTTGGATGCCGTTCTGAGCGCGGCGCGTACGGCCAAGGCGCAGGGCGCCACGCGCTTTTGCATGGGAGCGGCTTGGCGCAGCCCGAAAGACCGTGATGTCGAGCGGGTTTGCGAGATGATCGAGAACGTAAAGTCCTTGGGTTTGGAAACCTGCGTCACCTTGGGCATGCTGACCGATGGCCAGACGCAACGGCTTAAGCAGTCCGGGCTCGATTATTACAACCACAATCTGGACACTTCGGAAGAGTATTACTCCAAGATCATCACGACCCGCACCTACCAGGATCGTCTCGATACGCTGGAACGCGTACGCGATGCCGGCATCAGCGTGTGCTGCGGCGGAATCGTCGGGATGGGGGAGAGCGACAAGGATCGCGCCGAGTTGCTCCTGGAATTGGCGAATCTGCCGAAACATCCCGAGAGCGTGCCCATCAATATGCTGGTTCAGGTCGAAGGTACGCCCCTGGCCGGGTTGTCCAAACTGGATTCTTTCGTGTTCGTGCGGACCGTCGCCGTGGCGCGCATCCTGATGCCGAAGTCGCGGGTGCGTTTGTCCGCCGGGCGCACGGACATGAGCGACGAGACCCAAGCCCTGTGCTTCCTCGCCGGAGCCAATTCCATTTTCTACGGCGAAAAGCTTTTGACCACGGAGAATCCGGCGGCCGAGAACGATAGGCGGCTTTTCCAGCGCTTGGGTCTTCGGATGTCCGGATACGTAGACCAGGTTTGAGCATTTTTCCAGAATTGCAAAAGTCGCTGGAAAATCATGTGGCGTAATTGGCTGCGCGGCCAACTCGACGAACTCGAAGGACGGGGGCTTTACCGCCGGCGCCGGGTTATCGAAGGACCTCAGGGCGTCGAAGTAATCGTCGACGGACGAAAACTGATCAACTTCTGCAGCAACGATTATCTTGGCTTGGCGAATCACCCGGATGTCGTTAATGCGTTCCGGCAGGGAGCCGAGCGTTATGGGGTCGGGGCCGGTGCGGCCCATCTGGTCTGTGGTCACGGTCGTGCCCATCATGCGCTGGAGGAGGAGTTGGCCGAGTTCACCGGCAGGGATCGCGCCTTGCTGTTTTCCACCGGTTACATGGCCAATCTCGGCGTGATTTCTGCCCTGGTAGGGCGCGGCGATTATGTTTTTGAGGATCGGCTCAATCATGCTTCACTGCTCGATGCCGCGCGGCTCTCGGGGGCTCGGCTCAAGCGTTATCCTCATTCCGATCCTGCCGGATTGAAGAGCGATCTGGGCGCCTCCGCCGGAAAGCGATGCCTCATAGCGAGCGACGGGATCTTCAGCATGGATGGCGATTTGGCGCCGGTTCCCGCTTTGGCGGATTTGGCCAAGCAGTGCGGAGCTCTGCAGGTGATCGACGATGCCCACGGCTTGGGGGTGATTGGCGACGGCGGGCGAGGCAGCTTGGCGCGGTTCGGTTTGACTCAGGACGACGTGCCGGTGCTTGTCGGCACCCTCGGAAAGGCATTCGGCACTTTCGGCGCTTTCGTTGCCGGAAGCGCCGACCTCATCGAGTTCCTAATCCAGCGCGGCCGTACCTACATTTACACGACGGCATTGCCGGCGGCCGTGGCGGAAGCGACCCGAGCCAGTCTGCGCCTGGTTCAGGAGGAATCCTGGCGGCGGGATAGGTTGAACTACTTGGTGCATCGTTTCCGCGCGGGGGCCATGCAGATGGGGCTGCGTCTCATGGAATCCGATACGCCCATTCAGCCGGTTGTCGTGGGCGACAACCAGAATGCCGTACGGGCGAGCGAGGTTCTATTGTCGGCCGGCTTCCTGGTCGCCGCCATTCGACCGCCTACGGTTCCGGCGGGTACGGCGCGGTTGCGATTCACATTTACTGCGGAGCATACCGAGGCTCAGGTGGACAGGCTTTTGGAAGCGCTGGCCAATTTGCCGCCCGAGATGCTTGGTATCGATGAGCGTCAAAATAAGCTGATGATCGCCGCAGATCACTCGTTTTCCGTGAGTGGTTCGGCATGAGGAAGCGAGGGCTGTACTGGGAAACCTTTGGTCAGGGTGACGATTTGGTTCTGGTGCACGGCTGGGGGATGCACAGCGGAGTCTGGCGGGATTTCGTGGAGACGCTGGCCCAAAAGGTTCGCGTCACGGTGGTTGATCTCCCGGGGCATGGGCGTAGCGGAGATGTCGGCGACTTTTCCCTAACCAATCTTGCTGATGTCTTGCTGACGATCGCGCCGGAGCATGCCCATTGGTTGGGATGGTCGCTGGGGGCTCTGCCCGTGCTGCATATCGCGGATCGGTGCCCGAGCCGCGCCAAGAGCGTGATTATAATGGCCGGAAATGCGCGTTTCGTAGCCGAGAATGACTGGCCCGGTGTCGATCCCGCGCTGCTCGCCCAATTTGCCTCGGACTTGGAAGGAAATTATGAAGGCACGATTCGGCGTTTCCTTGGCCTGCAAACGTTCGGCATGGAGAACTCAAGGCTGCTGGTCAAAGAGCTTGCTGCGCGGGTCACCGAGTGCGAACCGCCCGACCAGGCTGCTTTACGCGGCGGATTGAGTCTGCTGCGGCATGCCGATTTGCGCGATGCATTGCGTCGTTTGACTATTCCGAGCTTAGTTATTTTGGGGGCGCGTGACCGTTTGGTTCCCAAAGCCGCCGGAGCGTCCATGCAAGCGCTGAACTTTCGAAGCGAGTTGCATGTGATCGATGGGGCGGCGCATCTGCCGTTTATTACTCATCCTGCCGAGACCGCTTCGCTGGTCACGAACTTCATTGCTCGACATGATGGCCGCTGATTTACTGCAAACAGGCGAAATCGACTCCAACTGCCGTCCCGATAAGCGGTTGGTCGGTCGCTCCTTCAGTGCCGCGGCGGAGCGTTACGATGGGTTGGCCGATTTGCAACGGACGGTAGGCGAGAGGCTGCTGTCCCGCCTATCGCGCTTGAGCCTCTCTCCGGATCGAATTGTGGATGTCGGTTCGGGAACCGGGTATCTGGCTACACGGTTGATGGACTTATATCCAGCGGCCGATCTCGTCGCTTTGGACATCGCCGAGGGCATGCTGCGCTTTGCGCGATCGCGGTACAGCGAGCTAGGAGCGGGGCGATTGGTTTGCGGCGATGCGGAGGCGCTGCCTTTTCGGGATGGTTCGATAGATTTGGTTTTTTCCAACGTGGCGATTCAATGGTGTTCCGGCTTCGAATCCGTTTTTCGCGAGATGGCGCGTGTTTTGAAGCCGGGCGGCATCGTTCTTTTCAGTACGTTTGGCCCCACGACTCTGCGGGAACTGCGGTCGGCTTGGGCTTCGGTCGACGATTACTCCCACGTCAATCCGTTCGGCGACTCGACGGCGCTGACATCCGCTTTGCGAAAAGCCGGATTTCAAGAGTTTGACGTTGGCGGTGAGATTAATAGGTTGGAATACAACTCCGTTTACGACCTGATGCGCGAGCTGAAAGGCTTGGGAGCTCACAACGTAACGATCGACCGAGCGCGCCATTTGACGGGTAAGGGCGCATTGCAGCGCATGGTCGCGGCCTATGAAAGCCAATCGGCCGGCGATGGCATAAAGGCCACCTTTGAGGCCATTTACGGTTATGCCAGAGGTCCCGCGGTATGTCTTTGAAGGCGTGCAGTATTTTTGTGACGGGGACCGACACCGGGGTTGGTAAGACGATCGTAACCGTGGGCTTAATGCGTCTGTTGAAAGGCGCGGGATTGAGCGTGGCGGGTATGAAACCGGTGGCTGCCGGAGCATTTTTGCAGGATGGCCGGTTGGTCAACGAGGATGCCTTGTTGCTTCAGGCAAATGCATCAGTCCGGTTGGACTACAATCAGGTCAATCCGTTCGTTTTCGAGCCGCCGGTCTCGCCCCATATCGCCGCCAAAAAGGCAGGCCAAGAAATCGACCTCCAGCATATCCGTCGGGCCTACGAGGAAGTGGCGAAGGTTGCCGATTGCGTGGTGGTGGAAGGCGTCGGCGGCTGGGAGGTCCCTTTGAATGAACGGCAGCGGGTGGCTGATTTAGCCCGTGTACTCGGTCTGCCGGTACTGTTGGTGGTGGGATTGCGTCTCGGCTGTTTGAATCATGCCCTGTTGACCCAGCGCGCGATAGAAAATTCCGGTGTGAGCTGTATAGGCTGGATCGCCAATCAGATCGAACGGGATTTTTTATTTTCAGCCGAAAATCTCGAGACCTTGGAGAATTCGCTCAATTGGCCGTTGCTGACCGCCTTGCCGTTTCACGATGAACGAGAGGGGTTTGCTCAGGATATTTTCCCTACTTGGGCAAAGGATAATGTCTTGCATGCGCTCAGCTCATACGTTAAATTCTCATAGCTTAAGCTGGGCCGGCTGAAGGCCTATTTTTCAGGTGTTTTGGTTCTCTCTGCACCCGCTTAAGGGTGGCTACTTTGGCTCATGAAGTGAGCCGAGGTCGGAGGTTCAAATGATCGAGTCAGAGCAGGATGCTAGGGCCGGCAGCCAGCGATTCGTATTGAAGCCGAACGCATCCCTGAACAGCCGGCAGGCGCTATTTTTGATGCTGGGTATCGCCTTGGTGATGGCCGTTATCGCGGGGGGCTTTGCATCAATGGGCGCCTGGCTTGTATTGCCTTTTTCCGGAGCAGAATGGGTTCTTTTGGCCTATTGCTTCAAGCTCGGGTTAAGGAGCTGTAGGGTTCGCGAAGTTATTACGATTACGGATACCTCGGTACTACTAGAGCGAGATTATGGCACGCCGGAGCAGAACTACCGATTCCAGCGTGCATGGGTGGTACTCGATTGGGCTAAAGCGCCGATAAAGGGGCACCCAAGCCGCTTGTCTTTTCGCTCCCACGGAAAAGAAGTCGAAATCGGCCGATTTTTGGTCGAATCAGAGCGTGTGGCGCTCGCGGGCGAATTGCGAAAGATTTTGTTTGATAGCAAGTGATTAAACACAAGGCATTTCTTTAAAGACTGAGGAGAGGGCTCCGTGAATAAGATAAGACGACTGCTTGTTGGTTTCGGGTTAGTGTTATGGGGGGAGGCTCATGCCGACTATACACTTAACTTGACGCCGGGCGTCACCGAGGTCAGCCGCGACATCTACGATCTACACATGTTGATCCTATGGATTTGCGTGGCGATCGGCGTTGGCGTGTACGGAATGATGGTTTACTCCATTATGCATCACCGGAAATCCAAAGGGGTGGTCCCGGCGCAGTTTCATGAAAACACGAAACTCGAGATCGTTTGGACAGTCATTCCTTTCCTCATTCTTCTAGTTATGGCCGTTCCCGCGACCAGCGTCATGGTCAAGGCTTATGACACCAGTGGCGCGGACATGACCGTAAAAGTCACCGGTTATCAGTGGAAATGGCGTTATGAATATCTCGATGAAGGCATCGATTTCTTCAGTTCGCTGGATGCGAAAAGCAACGAAGCCCGCCAGTTAGGCGCAAATATCGATCCCGCCTCGATCCCCAATTATCTGCTGAACGTCGATAATCCTTTGGTCATTCCGGTCAACAAAAAGATCCGTTTCCTGTTCACGGGTGCCGATGTGATCCACTCCTGGTGGGTGCCTGATCTCGGGTGGAAGAAAGATACCATTCCCGGTTTCGTAACGGACGGCTGGGCCAAGGTCGAGAAGCCGGGCGTTTATCGCGGTCAATGTACCGAGCTCTGCGGTCGCGATCATGCCTTCATGCCTATTGTCGTAATAGCCAAGACCAATGAGGAATACAAGCAATGGGTCGCCGAGCAGAAGGCCAAGGCCGAATCGGTTAAGGCAGAAGCCACCAAAAGTTTCACCATGGACGAACTGATGGCGAAAGGTCAGGAGGTTTATAACTCTAGCTGCGCGGGTTGTCACCAGGTCAATGGCGAAGGCATTCCGGGAACTTTCCCTGCGATCAAGAACAGCCCAGTTGCGACGGGCCCGATCAATGAGCACCTTAACGTGGTGCTGAAAGGCAAAGGGGAGATGATGCCGGCATTCGACGACTCGCTCAATCCCGCGGAAACGGCCGCCGTGGTGACTTATCAGCGGAACGCCTTCGGCAACAACAAGGGCGACATGGTTCAGCCGTCCGAAATTAAGTCGCAACATTAATCGATTAACAGTAGATGAGGTGAAATGCTATGTCATCAGCAGCGGCAACTCATGATGAGCACCACGACCATGGTCCCGCCAAGGGGATCCTGAGATGGGTGTTCACCACCAATCACAAGGATATCGGAACCTTGTACATGACGACGGCTCTGATCATGTTTCTGGTCGGCGGCGCTATGGCACTGATCATTCGTGCCGAGCTGTTCGCGCCCGGCATGCAGTTCGTGGATCCGATGTTTTTTAACCAAATGACCACGCTGCACGCACTTGTCATGGTGTTCGGTGCGGTCATGCCGGCTTTCGCGGGGTTGGCGAACTGGATGATCCCAATCATGATCGGTTCGCCGGATATGGCTTTACCGCGGTTGAACAACTGGAGTTTCTGGCTCCTGCCTTTCGCCTTACTACTCCTTGCGAGCACGCTGTTCATGGAAGGTGGCGCGCCGGCAGCCGGTTGGACGCTCTATCCGCCCTTGGTTCTTCAAGGCGGCGCGCACTTGCCTTTTGCCATCTTTTCCGTCCATTTGCTGGGTATTTCATCGATCATGGCATCGATCAATATCATCGTCACCGTGTTCAACATGCGAGCACCCGGCATGACCCTGATGAAAATGCCGTTGTTCGTGTGGACGTGGGTGATCACCGCCTTCCTCTTGATCGCGGTTATGCCGGTGTTTGCAGGTGCGGTGACCATGTTGCTGACTGATAAGTTCTTCGGCACCAGCTTTTTCAATGCGGCGGGCGGCGGCGATCCGGTGCTTTATCAACACCTGTTCTGGTTCTTCGGGCATCCCGAGGTTTACATCATGATTCTGCCCTCCTTCGGGGTGATTTCCATGGTCATTCCGACCTTCGCGCGTAAACCGCTGTTCGGTTATAGCTCGATGGTTTACGCCACGGCTTCGATCGGGTTCCTGTCTTTCATCGTATGGGCTCATCATCAGTTTACCGTTGGCATGCCGCTCGCCGGAGAGCTGTATTTCACCTACGCAACGATGTTGATCGCAGTGCCCACGGGAGTGAAAGTGTTTAACTGGATCTCCACGATGTGGAAAGGTGCGATGACCTTCGAAACGCCCATGCTATTTGCCATAGCTTTCGTGGTGTTATTCACGATGGGAGGCTTTACCGGCTTGATGATGGCTATTTCGCCGGTGGATTTGCAGTATCACGACACCTATTTCATCGTCGCTCACTTCCATTACGTGCTGGTGCCGGGGGCGGTATTCGCGCTCTTTGCCGCAACCTACTACTGGTTGCCCAAGTGGACCGGCCATATGTACGATGAGCGTTTGGGCAAGCTGCACTTCTGGCTCTCGACTATCTCGGTCAATCTGCTGTTCTTCCCGCAGCACTTCGTGGGACTGGCCGGCATGCCGCGCCGCATTCCGGATTATGCGATCCAGTTTGCCGAATTTAACGCTTGGTCGAGCGTAGGGGCCTTCGTTTTCGGCTTCTCGCAGTTGATCTTTGTCTACGTGATTATCAAGGCCGTTCGCGGCGGCGAGAAAGCTACCGACGAAGTTTGGGAAGGCGCCCAGGAGCACGGTTTGGAGTGGACACTGCCGTCTCCACCCCCTTACCACACCTGGACGACAGCGCCGGAAATTAAATAGGAACCTGCGCGAATTAGTCCCCGTCTTAAAAGGCGGGGACTTCGATTTAAGAAACTATGGATATCCGAAAAAAGAATGCACTGCTGGCGATCGTCATCGCGGTTATCGCTTTGATGCTCTATGTAGGTGCGATCCTTAAAGTAGTTACTACATCATCCGGCCAGTGAACAATTCAGAGAACAGAAAAGTCAATACGCGGCTGATTTGGTCGATCGTCTTGGTGGCTGTCGGAATGTTCGGTTTCGGCTTTGCTATGGTGCCGCTGTACAACGTGTTCTGTGAGCTTACGGGGCTAAATGGGAAAGTGAAAACGGAAGCGGTCGCAGAAGACGCCGCTTACGTGGCCGATCAGTCGCGGGAACTGACCATCGAATTCATCACGTCGGTTAATGAAAACATGCCTCTCGCTTTCCGGGCTGAAAAAAGCAAGATGAAGATACATCCGGGGCAGTATTACACCGTTAAGTTCTATGGCGAGAACACGACCGACAAGAAAATGATCGGGCGAGCCATTCCGAGCATCGCTCCCGGCGCAGCCTCGGAATACCTGAGCAAGGCAGAGTGCTTTTGCTTTTCCGAACAAGAATTCGAACCGCACAAATTGCGGGAAATGCCGGTTCGATTTGTGATTGACCCGTCCATACCAGAGAACGTGAAGGATCTGACGCTGTCTTACACGTTTTTCGACATCACTGAAAAGAACCGGAATTGACGAGAGAAAGATCAACAATTTCAAAAGCAGGGGAACGTAATGGCAACGAAAGACGCATACTATCTACCGCATAAAGCGAGCTGGCCTATCGTGGGGTCGATCGGCCTGACGACTTTGCTCGTGGGATTCGCTAATTTCCTTAACGGATCGAGCATCGGTGGAACTTTAATGGTGCTTGGGGCGGGCATCGTGATTTTCATGATGGCCGGCTGGTTTGGCTCGGTGATAAGGGAAAGCGTCGCCGGGCTGTACAACCAGCAGGTGGACGGTTCCTTCCGAATGGGGATGATTTGGTTCATTACCTCGGAAGTATTCTTTTTTGCCGCATTTTTTGGCGCGCTTTTTTATGCCCGCATTTACTCGGTGCCGTGGTTGGGCGGCGAGGGCAATTTCGCGGCCGGGGCAACCGGGGATCTTTGGCAGGGTTTTCAGGCGATTTGGCCGACGAACGGACCGGGGCAGGTAGGCGGTGAGTTCGAGCCCATGGGTGCCTGGGGCGTTCCGGCTCTGAATACTCTGATCCTTCTGAGCAGCGGTGGAACCGTGACCTGGGCGCATTGGGGTTTACTCGCGAATAATCGCGGACAACTGATCAAGGGTCTGATCGCTACGGTCGTACTGGGGTTCCTGTTCGTGATCCTGCAAGGGGTCGAATATCACGAAGCCTACAGTGAAATGGGTCTGACGCTAGGCTCCGGGATCTACGGTTCGACATTCTTCATGCTGACCGGATTCCACGGTATGCATGTGACCATCGGCGCGATTATCCTTACGGTTGTCTTGTTCCGGAGTATCCGCGGACATTTCAACCCGGAACATCATTTCGCGTTTGAGGCTGCCGCTTGGTATTGGCACTTTGTTGACGTGGTGTGGTTAGGCCTCTTCATTTTTGTCTACTGGCTGTAACTCGCCGCTGCCTTTTGCCAAAAAGGGCGCTACTCCTTCGGGTAGCGCCCTTTTTGTTTATCCCCCTGAAAACTGACAGGCTGTCGGGGCGATCATTGCCGCGTCACCGGAGGCGAGAGTCGTATTTCGTTGGTGAATAATCCGCCGATATCGACCCGATCAAAATGATAGTGGCGGTTGCAGAATTCACAATCAACCTCGACAGAATCCTCATGCTCCAAAATGGATTCGATTTCGCGGTGTCCTAGGGTATGCAGGACGGATTCGATGCGCTCCCGAGAGCACCCGCAGCGGAACGAGATCGGTTCCGAATCGAAAAGGCGTACCTTTTCTTCGTTAAAGAGCCGATACAACAGCTCTTGGCCGGGCAGATTCAGCAATTCCGCCTCCGTAACCGTATCCGCTAAATATTGAACGCGCGCCCAATCGTCAACCTCGCGTTGTTTGCCCGGCAGCTCTTGGATAAGGAGCCCTGCGGCGCGCTGTTCATCCGCGGCCAGCCAAAGTCGAGTCGCCAGTTGTTCCGAGCGTGAAAAATACGTCTGGATGGCTTCACCCAGATCACTTCCCTCCAGAGCAACGATGCCTTGGTAGGGCTCGGCATCCTCGTTCCGGACCGTCAACACCAAATGCCCGGGGCCGTAGATGTCCGGCAGCGTTTCTCCGGCAACTTCTCCGCGCCAGTGGGCGAGTCCGCGAATGGTTCGCTGGTGTGTTGCCTGCGCGACCAGGGTATGTAGCGGCCCGCGGCTCTGTGCCTGAAGAATCAGGGACCCCTTGAACTTAATGGTGGCCGACAGCAAAACCACGGCTACGAGCGCTTGCCCCAGTTGACTCTGAACGACCGGGGGATAAGGATGGCGCTCAAGTACAGCGTGCCAGCTTGCGTCAAGGCGCACGAGCTCGCCCCGTATTCCGAGATCTTCGAACACGAACCTTTGGAAACTGTCGAATTTACTCATCGTCTAATTCAAAACCTTAAAAGGAATGTAATGCATGCCGTCTGAGCCGGGAAAGTCCGTAGTCTACTAATTTCTGCTCGTACTGCGGTATTCGTGACAGCTTCTGATTGACCGACCAACGCAGGGTAAATTCCATGTTTACGAAAAAACTTTCACTGCCCGACGATCATTCGGCTCTGCCCGGACGAGCGGAAAAAATGCCGGTTCCGGAGTTGCACTTCGTCAATGGGCATAGAATGGAGCCGCCATATCCGGAAGGCGCGGAAATCGCCATCTTCGGACTTGGATGCTTTTGGGGCGCGGAGCGAAAATATTGGCAGGTGCCCAGCGTTTATGTGACGGCCGTCGGGTACGCCGGAGGAGTTACGCCTAATCCGACTTATGACGAAGTCTGTAGCGGGATGACCGGACACACCGAGGTAGTACGTGTGGTCTATGAGCCGGATAAAATCCGTTTTCAAGAATTGCTGAAAATCTTCTGGGAGTCTCACAACCCGACACAAGGTATGCGTCAGGGCAACGATATTGGCACACAGTACCGTTCGGTAATTTTCACTTACACGCCAAAACAGAGAGACTTGGCCGTCGCGTCCCGCGAAGCTTATCAGGCTGTTCTGAGCCGGAATGGGTATGGACGAATTACCACGGAGATCCGAGATGCCCCGGAATTCTACTACGCCGAGCCTTATCACCAGCAGTATCTGGCCAAGAATCCTAGTGGGTACTGCGGTTTAGGCGGGACGGGAGTAAGTTGCTCCAGCGAATTTGATACGGGTGTAAATGCCGCCACCGATTGATAGCACGTGACGCGTTTGGCTATGATCGGCTCTCCTCAAAATATTTTCGAGTTTCCATGAAAAGAATCCTATTGGTTGCTTTTTTTGCATTGATCCTCTCGGCCTGCGCGACCTCGCCTTTGGGGCGCACCCAATTTATGATGATGCCGGAAGATCAAGTCGCTCTCATGGGCTCCAAGGCTTTTGTCAACATGAAACAAAAGTTGCCGATCGATCAGAGCCCGCAAACGAATCAATACGTCGTCTGTGTAGCCGGGCCGTTGATCAAAGAGATCGGCGGCGAATGGGAGGTGGCGGTATTTCAGGATGATTCGCCCAACGCGTTCGCGCTGCCAGGCGGCAAAATCGGCGTACATACCGGCATACTGCGCGTGGCTCGGAACCAGGATCAACTCGCCGCTGTAGTGGCGCACGAAGTCGCGCACGTGCTTTCTCGACACTCCAACGAACGGATGTCGCAGCAGCTTGCCATGCAGCAAGGGCTGAATGCTGTCCAAGCCATAACCAATCCAACCAGTCAAACCGGGCAGGTAATGATGGGGGTATTAGGGCTCGGTGCCGAATACGGCGTTCTTTTGCCGTACAGCCGGCTACAGGAGAGTGAAGCCGATCTGCTCGGATTGGAGTTGATGGCCAGGGCAGGGTTTAACCCTCAGGAGAGCATCGACCTCTGGATCAATATGGAGCAAGCAGGCGGCGGGCAGCCTGTGGAGTTCCTTTCAACCCATCCGTCCCACGCGACCCGGATGCAGGATCTCAAGCAAAACATGCCGAAAGCCATGGAAATATATCGGAGCGCACAGGCGATGGGGAAGAACCCCCGTTGCGGCCGTTGAATTGAATGCAGCGAATGCGCTTTCGTCTAAAAGAAAAAAGTGCAGGGAAATCAGTCCCTGCACGTCAAGAGGAGGATTGTGAGCACTACACGTGCGTCTGGTCTCTGCTAGGAGCAGTTCCTAACAAGTGGCTAAAATTTTATCAACGGCGACTTGTATAGGAAATGTGACAAATTGTCGCGCTTAAAACTGTATTGAGTAATAAAAGTAAACAATATTCCGGAAAATAAAAAAGGCAGAAGAACCAATCTTCTGCCTTCGAGGAGGCTATAGCGCACAGCTACAGATAGCATCTGATCGTCGGCTCTCGCCATAGCGCTGGTTCCTTAAGCGCCAGAAACTATGGTTCTATACTAGCAGCGACCTTTCTATTCAAAAATGTGACAAATTGTCGCATTCGCCCAACAAAGTCAGCCGTTTACAATCCGCTCCATGAATTCGAACCCGTTAATGAATATTCCCACTCCGGCGGACACGGAAACCGACGCCCGCCAGAACCTCCGCTGGCTGTTTGTTCTGCGCAATCTGATGATTGCCGGCCAAGCGTTAATCGTGCTGATCAGCGTCTATGGTTTGGAGATACCGCTTCGCGAAGTGCCTCTCACGGCTATCATGACGGCGCTTGGAGGGTTCAACTGGTGGACATGGTTAAGGCTCGGCAATCCCCGGCCGGTTGCCGAGATGGAGTTGTTCGTTCAGCTTTCGTTCGACGTCCTGGCCATTACCGCCATTCTTTATTTCACTGGCGGTGCGACCAATCCCATGGCCTGGTTTTTCCTGCTTCCGCTGATTATCGCGGCTACCGTGCTGCCCCAGTCTTACACCTGGTACATGGTGATATTCACCTCGGGGTGTTACACGGTGCTCATCGGTTTTTACCAGCCGCTTCCCGATATTCAGCCCATGATGTTGCAAGGTGACGCCTCGCCGGCCGTTCAAGCCTTGATGGAGCATCACGACATTGAGCTGCACGCATTCGGCATGTGGTTCGGTTTTGTATTTAGTGCCGTGCTGGTGGCCTATTTCGTCGTGGAGATGGCCAAGACGCTTAGAGAGCGCGAGCGCCGATTGGCCGAGGCCCGCGAACAGGCATTGCGCAACGAAAGAGTTGTGGCGCTGGGTACCCTGGCGGCCGGTGCCGCCCACGAAATGGGTACTCCGTTGGGGACTATGGCGATTCTCATTCATGAAATAGAAAGCGAGTGCGAGGGCGCGAAACAGGATGATTTGTCGGAAAAGATGAAAATCCTGCGGGAGCAGGTGACTCGCTGCAAAAAAGCTCTTTCGGTCATGTCGGCCTCGGCCGGTGAGATTCGAGCGGAATCAGGACGCGTGATGCCGTTGACGACCTATTTGGACGAGACGGTGGATAGCTGGCGGAAACAGCGTCTCAACGCCGAATTGGACTGCGAAAAGGCCGGACCTCTGCCTCCGCCGTGCATTCTGGCTGAGGATACGCTAACCCATGCACTGCTTAACATTCTGAACAATGCCGCCGATGTGTCCCCCCGAGGTATAAAACTTCGTGCCCGCTGGAGCTTTGAGCGTGCGACCTTGGAGATTCTTGACCAAGGACCCGGTATCGCCCCCACGCTTTCGCAACGGCTGGGCAAGGCACCTATCACCACCAAAGAGCACGGCTTAGGTGTGGGCCTGTTTTTGGCGTTTGCCACTATCGAGCGACTGGGTGGTCGAATCGAAATGTTGCCTCGTGCCGAGGGCGGTACGTGTACCCACATCGAGCTTCCGTTGCTGCGTCCGAATCAATGCCTATGAACAGCACAAAATCCGCACCTGAAAATCCATCCCCCAGTTTATTGTTGGTCGATGACGATCCCACATTCTGCGGGGTTTTGAAGCAAGCCCTCGAGAAGCGCGGGTTCGAAGTGCACGCCGCTCAGGACATCGAGGCTGGCGTCTCGCTGGCGGAGCACATGGAGCCCGAATACGCGGTGATCGATTTGCGCATCGGCCACGATTCGGGGCTGGTCTTGGTCAGACGGCTCCACGAACTCGACGCCAACACCCGCATCGTCGTGCTAACCGGATACGCTAGTATCGCCACGGCCGTCGAAGCCATAAAGCTGGGCGCCATCCAATATCTCACCAAGCCCGCCGATGCCGACGAGATCGTCGCGGCGCTCCACAAGGATCAAGGCGATGCAACTGTCGAAATCAAGGAAAAGCCGCTCTCCGTACGGCGTTTGGAGTGGGAGCACTTGCAGAAGGTCCTGATCGAGCACGGCGGTAACATCTCCGCCGCGGCGCGAGCTCTCGGGATGCACCGGCGTACCTTGCAGCGGAAGTTGGATAAGCGGCCGGTGAGGGAGTGAGGCAACTATTGCAAGTCAACGGTCTTTAGTCACAAAGAAACAAAAAAGGGGATCCCAAGATCCCCTTTTCTTCGACTACTGATGCTAATTACATCAATTAGTCTTGGCGGCAGCTCGCTGGCTCATATTTCGACGGATTTACAGCACACGACCACATTACGGTGGAGGCGGAACCATTCCATGAACCGGAAAGCGTTACTGTTACATTTGTGTTTCCTGTTTCAGCATTCACGCTGGCGATATTAATTATACCTGAAGCGGTAGTAATCGCCGCGGCACTGATCTTTCCAGCAGCCGCTGGGGCAGCGATTCCGGTTGCGGCCAGTGCGCCTGCATTTTGAGAATTTTCGGTAATCGCAGTCTTGACGGCACTTGCCGCTAAAATGAGTTCAGAGACCTTGGCTCTAACGGTGTAGTCCTGATAGGCAGGTATCGCTACGGCGGCCAGAATACCGATGATTGCGACCACAATCATCAATTCGATCAGTGTGAAACCCTTTTGTATCGTTTTCATTTCTTACCTCGATTGTAAAAAAACCAAACAGAGTGTTTGCAGCGAGAGATACGCAAACGGCGTGCCTAATCCCTTTTGGAGTTCCCGAGAAGGAATAGTCGAACAAAAAGTCTAGTAGAATTATAAAAAATCAGGATTTTCTCGGCTCAGCGTCGCGTTTAATAACAGGCGACTCCGGAATTAGCAGGGGCAAGACAAGCACTAAATTCGTAAGAAGCGCGGCTATTGAGGCAGATTGTGACGCTGAGCGTCAGTGTTGAATTTAGAGTAATGGTCAAATTTTGTGTACGGGGCGGACTCAGGCGGCGATTTTCTCGGCGTCTTCCCGAACTCCGTCCTTGAACACGACTCCCTCGATAACCTGAGCCAAGCGGGGAATGCCATTGAGTTTTCGCCAGTGCCGC
>NZ_DASPLO010000149.1:0-1698 GCF_035627495.1 Methylocaldum sp. | reverse complement strand
CGGCACCAATGATGCTGCTGTCATCACCGGCAGCAGTACCGGAGCCATCACCGAAACTAACGCGATCCAGAGCGTAGGCGGCACCCTCACGGTGACCGATGTCGACGCCGGCCAATCGAGCTTCGTCGCGCAAACCAATGTTGCTGGCAGCAATGGCTACGGCAAGTTCACCATCAATGCGGCCGGTGCCTGGACCTACACCATGGACACCGCCCACAATGAATTCGTGGGCGGCCAGACCTACACCGACAGCATCACGGTCACCACCGCTGACGGCACCACGCAAGTCATCACGGTCACCATGACCGGCACCAATGACGCCGCCGAGATCACCGGCACCAGTACCGGAGCCATCACCGAAACTAACGCGGTTCAGAGCGTAGGCGGCACGCTCACTGTTATTGATGAAGACATTGGCCAATCGGCCTTCGTCGCGCAGACCAATGTCGCGGGCTCCAACGGCTACGGCAAGTTCACCATCAATGCAGCCGGCGTCTGGACCTACACCATGGACACCGCGCACAATGAATTCGTGGGCGGCCAGAACTACACCGACAGCATCACGGTAGTGACCGCCGACGGCACGACGCAAGTCATCACCGTCACCATGACCGGCACCAATGATGCTGCTGTCATCACCGGCACCAGTACCGGAGCCATCACCGAAAGCAATGCGATCCAGAGCGTAGGCGGCACACTTGCTGCCACCGATGTGGACAGCAGTGCCGCCTTCGTGGCGCAAACCAATGTCGCGGGCAACAACGGCTACGGCAAGTTCACCATCAATGCAGCCGGTGTCTGGACCTACGTGATGGACACCGCCCACAATGAGTTTGTGGCAGGGCAGACCTACACCGACAGCATCACGGTGACGACCGCTGACGGCACCACACAAGTCATCACCGTCACCATCACCGGCACCAATGATGCTGCGGTGATTGGCAACCCCACGGTGGCGACCGTCACCGAAGACACGAGTGTCAGCGGCGGCAACCTCACGGCCACGGGCAGCATCACCATTACTGATGCCGACACCGGACAATCCAGCTTCAACACCACGGTCACGCCTGCCGGCGGCAACCTGGGCACACTGGTGCTGGCAGCCAACGGCACCTACACCTACACGGTCGCCAACAGCGCAGTGCAATACCTGGCAGCGGGTGCCACCAAGGTCGACCAATTCACCATCACCAGTGTGGACGGTACCAGCAAGGTGATTAGCTTCACCATCAACGGCACCAATGACGTGCCGGTGATAGGTGGCGTCAGCACGGGCACGGTCAAGGAAGACACGAGCGTCACCTCCGGCAACATCGCGACCGGCGGCACGCTCACCATCAGCGACGCCGATACCGCACAATCCACCTTCACGCCGCAAGCGAGCTATGCCGGCACCTACGGCACCTTCACGCTAAGCGCAGCCGGTGTCTGGACCTACACGGCCAACAACAGCCATGCCGCCATCCAGGCCTTGGGTGCAGGGCAAAGCCTGACTGACAGCTTCACCGCTGTCTCCAGTGACGGCACAGCCAACCAGGTGGTCACGGTCACCATCAACGGCACCAATGATGCTGCTGTCATCACCGGCAGCAGTACCGGAGCCATCACCGAAACTAACGCGATCCAGAGCGTAGGCGGCACCCTCACGGTGACCGATGTCGACGCCGGCCAATCGAGCTTCGTCGCGCAAACCAATGT
>NZ_DASPLO010000148.1:0-27451 GCF_035627495.1 Methylocaldum sp. | reverse complement strand
CTCATCACAGGCGCCGATCACGCGCTCCCGGAGATCGATCGAATAGGCTTTCGCCATCACCGCTCCTCATTTCGCAAATACTCATCAGACCGCTTCCCGATCCCTTGGTTTCCTTTCACTAGATATGAAAATGCTCTAGTCGCTGGAGAAAGCCCGTTTTCATTGCAACGCTACCCCCTCACCGGGAAACGGTTGCGGACCGCGCATTCGCCCGTTCGGTGTGCGCTCGCCTTACCGAGTAGCTCCTGACCCACACATAAATCACCGGTATCACGATGAGCGTCAGCACGGTGGAAGTGATCATCCCGCCCACCATCGGTGCAGCGATCCGTCTCATCACTTCCGAACCGGTGCCGTGGCTCCACATGATCGGCAGGAGTCCCGCCATGATGGCAGCGACGGTCATGGCCTTGGGCCTTAGCCGCTCCGCCGCGCCCGTCATCAGAGCGGCATCGAGGTCCGCCTCGCTCATCACGCGTTTCTCTTTTTCGCATTGCCGTTGCCGCTCCCGGAAAGCTTGGTCGAGATAGATCAGCATCACCACGCCGGTTTCCGCCGCAACGCCCGCCAGCGCGATGAAACCAACGCCGACCGCCACGCTGAAGTTATAATCCAGAAGCCACACCAGCCAGACCCCGCCGATCAGGGCAAAAGGCGCGGACAGCATGACGATGAAGGTTTCCGTCAAGCTCCCGAAATTCAGGTAGAGCAGGACAAGGATGACGGCCAGGGTGAGCGGAACCACCAGCCGCAAGCGCTGTTTCGCCCGCTCCATGTTCTCGAACTGACCGCTCCAGGTGATGTAGTAGCCGGGCGGAAAACGGACAGCCTGTTCCACCGTCTGTTTGGCGTCCTGCACATAGCCCTCGATGTTCCGGTCGCGCACATCCACGTAGACGTAAGCGGACAGCATGGCGTTTTCCGTGCGAATCGCCGGCGGCCCCTGGCTCAAACTCAGATGCGCAACTTGGCCCAGAGGAACCATCGCTCCGTCCGGTGTAGGCACCAGCACGTGGTTGGCGATGGCCTCCGGGTTGTCGCGCAACTCGCGCGGATAGCGCACGATGACTGCGAAGCGCTCGCGTCCCTCCACCAGGGTGGTGACGGTTTCTCCGCCGATGGCGGCGGCGATGACGTCCTGCAACTCGCCGACCGGCAGCCCTCGACGGGCTAGGGCCTCGTAATCCGGGTCGATATTCAGGTAATAGCCGCCGGTGATGCGCTCGGCGTAGGCGCTGGCGGTGCCCGGCACGGTTTTGACGGCCTGCTCGATCTCCCGGGCCAGCCGATCCATCTCCGCCAGATCCTTGCCGAACAACTTGATGCCGATGGGGGAGCGGATGCCCGTGGCGAGCATGTCGATCCGGTTCTTGATCGGCATCGTCCAGGTATTGCTGACGCCGGGTATTTGCAAGGCCTGGTCCATTTCGGCGATCAGCTTGTCCACGGTCAGACCGGGCCGCCACTCGGACTCGGGCTTTAGGTTGACGAGGGTTTCCGCCATTTCCAGCGGCGCGGGATCAGTGGCGGTCAGCGCGCGCCCGGCCTTGCCGAACACCGATTCGACCTCGGGAAAGCTCTTGATGATGCGATCCTGGGTTTGCAGCAGTTCGGCCGCTTCGGTCACGGACAGGCCCGGTGGGGTTTGCGGCATGAACAGCAGGGCGCCTTCGTTCAGCGCGGGCATGAATTCGCCGCCCAAATGCGCGATAGGGTAACAGGTACCAGCCACAGCCAGCCCGGCCAGAAGCAGAGTCGTTTTTCTCCGGCGCATGGCCCAGCTGAGCGCCGGGCGATACCCGCGCCGCAACAGGCGATTGACGGGATTGCGTTGTTCCGCCGGAATTTTTCCGTGCACGAACAACAGCATCAATACCGGCGCCAGGGTTATCGATAGCAGCGCCGCCCCCGCCATGGCGAAGGTCTTGGTCAAAGCCAAGGGTTGAAACAGCCGCCCTTCCTGGGCTCCCAGGGCGAACACCGGCAGGAAGGAAACGGTGATGACCAGCAGACTGAAAAACAGTGGCGGCCCAACTTCCCGGCAGGCATTCGACAGGATTTCGAAACGCGGCAGACGATCTCCGTCCCGCTCCAGGTGCTTGTGGGTGTTCTCGATCATGACGATGACGGCGTCAACCATGGCGCCGATGGCGATAGCGATGCCGCCCAGGCTCATGATGTTGGAGTTCATCCCCAGGGCGTGCATGAGGATAAAGGCGATCAACACCCCGACCGGCAGCATCACGATCGCGACCAAAGCGCTGCGGAGGTGCAGCAGGAACAGCACGCATACGGCCGCGACCACGCCGCTCTCCTCCAGCAGGGTGCGGCTCAGGTTGGCTATGGCCCGGTAGATCAGCTCCGAGCGGTCGTATACCGCCTGGATGCTGACGCCCGCAGGCAGGCCCGGGGCGATTTCCCCCAGCCGGTTTTTCAGATTCTGGATAACCTCCAGCGCATTTTGGCCGTAACGGGCCAGGGCGATACCGGAAACCGCCTCGCCTTCGCCGTTCAGCTCCGCAACGCCACGCCGTTCGTCGGGGACTAGCTCCACCCGCGCCACGTCCCGCACCAATACCGGTACGCCATTGGCCGCTTTCAGCACCAGCCGTTCCAGGTCGGATTCGCCGCGCAGGTAACCCCGTCCACGCACCATGTACTCCGTTTCCGCCATCTCGATCACCCGTCCGCCGACATCGCGGTTGCCGTTGCGGATGGCCTCGCTCAGAGTTTTCGGGGAAATCCCGTAAGCTTGCAATTTGCGCGGATCGACCGTTACCTGGTATTGCCGGACAAAACCGCCGAGACTCGCGATCTCGGCCACCCCCCGGGTATTGGCCAGCGAATAGCGCAGGAACCAGTCCTGCAGAGTACGCAGCTCCGCCAGGGAATAGTCCTTGGCGAGTACCGCGTATTGATAGACCCAGCCTACCCCGCTGGCATCGGGCCCCAGCTGCGGCGTGACTCCCTGCGGCAGCTTCCCGGCGGCGGCATTTAAATATTCCAGAACTCTTGATCGCGCCCAGGAAATATCGGTGCCGTCCTCGAAGATCACATAGATGAAAGACGCGCCGAAGAAAGAAAATCCCCGTACCACACGGGAGCGCGGAATGCCGAGCATGGCGGTGGCCAGCGGATAGCTCACCTGGTCCTCCACCACTTGAGGGGCTTGGCCGGGATACTCGGTATAGACGATTGCCTGAGTGTCGGACAAATCTGGCAGCGCATCCAAGGGTATTTTCGACAGGGCATACAGGCCGCAGCCGATGATCGACAGGGTTGTCAGCAGCACCAGAAAAACATTGCGCAGGGACCAGCCGATGATTTTTTCCAGCATGGCTAACGCCTTTCAGAGCGGTTTTCGGACGTGGCGTTCTCCGCTTTCGAGACCGGTGCGGGCTTGTCCCGATCGCCGGCCACGCCCATGCCGTCCAATGCCGCCTTGAGATTGCTTTCCGCATCGATCAGGAAATTGGCGTGAGTGACGACCGTTTCGCCGGCTGCGACGCCCTCCTGCACTTCGAAGTAACCGCCAGCCCGCCGGCCCAGCTTCACGTTGCGGGGTTCGAAGACGCCTTCACCCTTCCGAATCAGAACCACCTGCCGAGTTCCGCTGTCGATCACGGCGGATTCCGGCAGCGCCAGCGATTCGCTCGGCGCCGCGGCTGTCAAATCGGCGCTGCCGTACATGCCGAGCTTCAAAAAGCCTCCGTCGTTGGGCATCTCGACGTTAACCTTGATGGTGCGGGTTTCGGGTTCCAGGTTGGGCGAAATAAAATCGATGCGGCCGCGAAACTCCCGGCCCGGATAGGCATTGATTTGTAATAAAACCGCTTGGCCCTGGCGTACCCAGCCCAGATCCTGCTCGAACACATCCGCCACAAACCAGACTTTGCTCAGTTCGGCGATGCGGAACAGCACGTCGCCCCGCCAAAAGCGCATACCTTCCACTGCCTTTTTTTCCAGCACCACGCCATCGACCGGTGACAGCAGCGGCATCTCGTTCAGGGGTACCGCATTCGGAGCCTGCAATTGTTGTAATTGATCGGGTCCGACGTCCAAGTGGCGCAGCAGTTGCAGAGCGTTGGCGGCGACCCGCTCCGCCGCAACCCTCGCGTGTCCTTTGCGCTTTTTCAGGGTTTCCAGGCGCTGCCGGGCATTCAAGTACTCCTGCTGAGCGGCCAAAAGATCGGGACTGTAGACATCCAACAGAGGTTGGCCGCGCCTGACCGCTATACCGGTTGCGTTGAGGTAAAGGCGCTGGATCCAGCCTTCGTATTTGCTGGCAACGGCATACGTACGGCGCTCGTCAACCTGGATGCTGCCGGGAGCGCGCAGGCTGCGCACCAGCTTGCGCTTTTCGATCTTTTCCGTTCTTACGCCCAGTTTTTGGATTTTTGCCGGAACGATGTTCACCAGCCGGCTCGCCGATAGTTCATCTTCGTAGACCGGTAGGTAGTCCATACCCATCTCATCCTTCTTGGGCGTGGGCGAAGTGTCGGCCGCTCCCATGGGATGGCGATAGAACAGGGGTTTTCTCTCCGCTTGGGTGGCAGGACAATCCCCCTGCCGCACCGGATACGACACAAACCACATGCCCGTTCCAGCGCCCAAGGCAAAGGTTAGAATCAACGCAAGATATCTAGTCATGGATTACTTTATCTCCGGCGGCACCGGTTAGCACAGCCACTGAAATCGCGGAACACCCACACAGCGGATAATCGATGACGGCGTAGCGCTCGGGACGGGTTTCAGCCGCGGCATCGAAGCACTGCCGACCCGTCGAATGCGACCGTGCAGCCGCGCCGATCATAGCCGATCACATTGCCTGCGACGACACGTTCCTCGCAGCCATCTACCCGGCGGAATAGGTGAAGGGTTGAGCTTTTGTCGTTTGTTTTTGGTCTTCAGCACGAACCGCCGACCTTTTTCGGTGACCGGCATGGTTCGATTGGAAGAAACAGATAAAAATCTGACCCTTTAATTGTAGAAGCTCAGACCTGATCTGACTGTAAGAAGCTGTCTTCAAACGTCACGAGCGATGTCAGGACCAGGCGCGAAAGCTTTGTCGTCGCCAACCGTCGTCATCCTAACCCAAAGAATAAGGCCGCCGTTCGGCGTTACTATTTCGCTGAAAAGAAGTCACATTATGGACTGGGTATCCTGCCCAAGGAGAACTTCGAGCTGTGGACTTTCAGATATGAAGAGGGATCTCGCCACCGCCCTCCCCGCTTTGCTGCCCCGGGCCGTAGCCTGGGCCGAGGTTCAATCACAGCAAGCCTTGAGATACGGCACCCGGCTGAATAGCCAGGGCTCGGCCCTCGCAAGCCGGGTTGGCGTTCAGCGGCCGGAACACATTCGCGTGGCGATCGTGGCCGCGCTACCGTTTCCAGAAGATCCCGAGCTGCGGGCCGCGGCTCTCGAAACAGGGCTCCTGGGTCCGGGCATGGTGGGTCTGACGCTCGGCTATGCGGTGTTCGTGTGCCAGGGGCATGAGGCCGATTCTCGGCTGCTCAGTCATGAATTCCGGCATGTATATCAATACGAAGCGGCGGGCTCCATTCAGCAGTTTCTACCGGTTTATCTCTCCCAAATGGTCGAGTTCGGCTATGAGCACGCCCCATTGGAGGTCGATGCCCGTGCCCACGAAATCCTCTATGCCTGATATGACAGTGATAATGGGACCTCCTCATGCGATCAAGGCCATAGCGCCTCAACCGGCTTAAAGTCGGGGCTGTAAGCTGGCAGCGAAATGGGGCTATCGTCAGACGAGCCGCGTGCTCGCCGACTTTCAGTGCTCGATGGTAAGGCGCGCGCCATCCCAGAGTATTTTGATCTCGCGACCAAAAACGTTGTCGTAACCGCTTAAGAATTGTAACGGTGTAATCGCCGCTGGCGCCTGGATATGGCCGGATTTCGGCTTGGTCGAGGTCGAACTCGGCCGGCAATTGTGGACACCGCTCGTTAAGCTGATCGATAAGTCAGCTACCGAGAAATCTTAGAATCCCGAATCCTTGCACTTTCGGCAGCACTCGACGATGGTCCAAACTCCACCAGCGGACCGCCGACGCGTAAATAGGTAATCGGATGACAAAACTAATTGCTTACACAGAGGACACCGATACTTTGAAGACTGAAGATAGGTTTTCTCGGTTTTTTTCATGATGAATCACCTTTTTCAGTGAAAATGGGAAGAGAGCCAAGAAGGCGCTGCACCGATTCCCCTCCGAACCACGCCACTTCCAAGATATAGGCGCGAAGATCGCCCTGGAGGTTATCGCCTTTTTTCGCGTCGTTCATCCGGACGCGCCCGTTCACACCTGTTCCGGATCAGGTCACTTTATCAGTTTTTTCGCTCTGGAACCGGTGCTGACGCCCGCCAAAAGATATGCAGGCTCCTTGCCACACGAATGTTCTTCAAGTAGACGGACATAGGACCGTGCGGCCGTCGGTACGTTTCGATATCAAAACAACTCGCGGTTCCGTTGAGGTTTTGATTCGGCAGTCGCGCCGGCACTCCGGGCAGGAATAGGCTTGTGTGTCCTGGGCAGCCTTGTAGGAATAGGATGTCTGCCAGGTAATTTCCACACGGAACACACAACCGCAAAATCCGCAGGTTTGTTGAAAACTGCTGGCCGTAAGAAAGGAATCGCGGGTCGTTAGTTTCCCAGATAACATGTCAACCTCTGGAGTTTGGATCGCCATTAAGCCTGCTCTCGGGAATCTTACCGAGCGGCAACGTTTAACCGCCTAATCGAACTTGAGCTTAGGTCCGGCCGCATCGAAGGCGGTTTCCATCACCGATCATGATGTCGGGCGCCGAGTTAAGGAAAAGACCGGCAACCGGTAAATGGAGCCGGTGGCAAAAACAAACCCGACTGAACCTCGTTTTCGCCCGGGTTTCCTTGACTCGATATCGATCGACTTGTCGGGTACTGCTATTCGGATAGCACAATATCGTTTTCGGGTACCAGCAAGGTCACACCGGAAGCAAACCTGATCAAGCAATCCCTGAGTAGCGGGGGCGTATACCGGGTTTTCGAGCGCAAATACCGAGTAAGCAAAGCCTTCTTCCCGATGTATCGGGCATTGTCGATAGCGGGTTCTTTGGGCTTGTAGAGTACGATTGAGCCAATAGGGAATTGCGACTCTGAATCATCCATAGCGGTTCTGTAGGATTTGTCCTTGGTCTTGCCACAATGCGCCTTCAGCGGAAAGATGTCCATAGATCGGCAAAAAGAAATCCGATTAGGTAATTCCGCAGAAAGCGCGTATCCTGACTGTAGTTTGTCGCGGCGAAGACCGGTCTTCGCCACGAGGATACGGAATTTTCCTTTCAGTCACTGCCTTACGGCACCTCTGCTAGTCCCGCCTCCTCCTGCAAACCGCACGCGGCGTGTTCTTTGAACCGCCCTGTGGTCACCTCCACCCAATGCTCGCCCTCAACCGGTGCCGTGCTCGTCGCTCGGTAGGCGAAGCCAGGAAAAAATAACATGGCTTTTACTTCTTTAGGCCTTTCCGAGGACATCTTGCGCGCCGTGGCCGAACAAGGCTACGCCTCCCCCACGCCCATTCAAGCGCAGGCCATCCCTGCCGTACTGGGCGGCCGCGATCTGTTGGCCGCGGCTCAGACCGGCACAGGCAAAACCGCCGCGTTCACCCTGCCTCTGCTGCAGCGACTGATCGAAGGCACCCGGGTGAATGATCGGCCGGGCCGTGCCCCTCGGGCGCTGGTGCTGGTGCCCACCCGCGAACTCGCCGCACAGGTCAGCGAAAGCGTGCGCGTGTATGGCCGGCATACCGGAATACGGGCGGCGGTGGTATTCGGCGGTGTTGGCTTGCAACCCCAAGTGGCTGCCCTGCGCCGGGGTATCGATATCCTCATTGCAACGCCCGGACGCTTACTGGATCTCGTCGGCCAGCGCCACGTAAATCTCTCCGGAATCGATTTTCTCGTGCTGGACGAGGCCGACCGCATGCTCGACATGGGGTTCATCCACGACCTCAAGCGTATCCTGGGGCTGCTGCCCAAAGTCCGCCAGAACCTGCTGTTCTCCGCCACCTTCTCGGAAGATATCCGCAAGCTGGCGGCGGGACTCCTGCACCAGCCGCTGAGCATCGAAGTGGCGCCACGCAATGCACCGGCCGAGTTGGTCAGCCAGTCTGTCTATCACGTGCCGAAGACGGGAAAACAGGTGCTGCTCGCTCATCTCCTGAGCCATGGGCGCTGGGGCCAAACCCTGGTCTTTACCCGCACTAAGCATGGCGCTAATCGCCTGGCGGAACAACTCGACCGGAATGGTTTTCGCGTCGCCGTAATCCACGGCAACAAAAGCCAGTCCGCGCGGACGCAGGCCCTCGCCGCCTTCAAGGAGGACCGGGTGCAGATCCTGGTGGCGACCGACATCGCTGCCCGCGGTCTGGACATCCAGCAGCTTCCCCATGTGGTCAACTACGAACTCCCGCACGTTCCGGAGGATTACGTGCATCGCATCGGCCGAACCGGCCGTGCGGGCGCCGACGGCGCAGCGGTTTCGCTGGTATGCGCGGACGAAGCCCCGCAACTGCGGGACATCGAGCGTCTGCTCGGCCGACGATTGCCCGCCCACCCGGTGCCGGAAGAAATTCTGTCCACCGTCAAGGCAGATCCGACGCCGCCGCGGACGCCGATCAAGCCAATGCCCCGTTCCGAAAGCCGCCCGGCCTCGCGCCGCGGCTCATCAAACTTGCCCCGCCGCGTGCTTTAAAGCATCGCTGGGGCTTCATCGAAAGGAGAACTATCATGCTGCGAATCTATGCCGGCAATCTACCGCCCGACCTCACCGAAAAGGAGTTCACCGACCTGTTCGCCGAGCACGGGCGAGTGCGCTCGATGGACTTGGCGCGGGATATCTTCAGCGGCCGCTGCCGTGGCTTCGGCTTCATCGAAATGGAGGGTCATGAGGCCCGGGCCGCGATCAGTGCCTTGAACGGGCACACCCTGCGCGGCAACTGTCTTCGTGTCAACGAAGAGCGCCCCCGTGGGCGGAAGGGCGGCAAAAGGCGCCGTTAATAACTGGCCGGATCGGCAGCTATCCTTTTTCGCTTTTATTTTTTTCCCTTTCCTCTTTAGGAGTTTTTTTATGAGTAAGAAATTGTACGTTGGCAATCTGAGCTACACCGTCGGCAACCGTGAACTGGAAGAAATGTTCGCGACGTATGGTGCGGTAGACTCCGCGAATGTCATCATGGATCGTGACACCGGCCGCTCCAAAGGCTTCGGTTTCGTGGAAATGGGCAACGACAAGGAGGCTCAGGCCGCCATTTCCGCCTTGCACGGCAAGGACTTCGACGGGCGCAGCTTGACCGTCAACGAAGCCCGCCCGCGCGAAGAAAGATCCGGCGGCGGCTTTGGTGGCGGCGGCAATCGCGGTGGATTCGGCGGTGGGCGTCGGTTTTAAAAATCGCCCGGATAGGGTATTGGACAGTACCCTATCAGTCGATCCTTAAGTGAATTAAAAAGGCCGATTCGCGGTAGCGTGAATCGGCCTTTTTGCTGTTGCCAGGGCTTACCGATCTACCCGCAGCCCGTTATGACCGTGGTATGAGAAGATACACAAGGCACGGAAGTGGACCCGGAAATTCGGACCTGGCAGCGGTCCGCACATTCGGGGTTCTCGTTTGTCTGAAATGGACTTAAGAGTCTCCAGCTTGAGATAATGCCGGATACCCAGCCGGAATTTCCTAACTAAGGAGAGCTATGCATGATGCCGTTTCCCATTGTTGGCATCGGCGCTTCGGCCGGTGGCCTCGAAGCTGTCTCGGAATTCCTGGCCGGCCTTCCGGCCACCAGCGGCATGGCCTTTTTGCTGGTCCAGCACCTCGATCCTCATCACGAGAGCGTACTCGTCGAACTCCTCGCGAGTAAGACGGCCATGCCCGTCCAGGAAGCGGCGGACGGGCTTGCGGTCGAACCCGACCAGGTCTACGTTATTCCGCCCAACGCCATCATGGCGCTGTCCCAAGGCCGCCTCGCCCTTGGCCGCCGTAGCGGCTCGCCCTTGCCGTCCATGTCCATCGACCATCTGCTTTACTCTCTCGCGGAGGAGCAGGGAGCCAGCGCGATCGGGGTCATTCTCTCAGGCACGGGCTCGGACGGTGCGCTCGGAATGCAGGCGATCAAGGGTGCCGGCGGCATCACCTACGCCCAAGACGAAAACACGGCCAAATTCAGCGGTATGCCGAAGGCAGCGATCGAACTCGGCGTGGTCGATCGGGTTCTGCCGCCGCGGGACATCGCCAGTGAGCTCGCAAGGCTCAGTCGCCACCCGTACTTGACGAGAAACCGCTCCGTGTCCACCGTAGAACCCCCGCCCACCGACGGGGAAGATCTCCACCGGGTCTTTCGCTGCGTTCGAAACGTCTCTGGCGTGGACTTCACGCACTACAAGCGCGGCACCGTGCAGCGGCGGCTCGCGCGTCGTCTGGTCCTGCGTGGATTGAGTACGTTATCAGAGTACCTGAATTTGTTGGAAAACGACCCGAAAGAAACCCAAGCCCTCTTTCAGGACCTGCTGATCCAGGTCACCGATTTCTTCCGCGATCCCGAGTTGTACGAGGGGCTGACCCAAACCGTCTTCCCGCGCCTGCTCGAAAGCCGCCCACCTCAAGCCCCGTTGAGAATTTGGGTTCCGGGCTGCGCCAGCGGCGAGGAAGTCTACTCCATCGCCATCTGCCTCCTGGAATATCTGGGCGAGCGGTTGACCCGTACCCCGATTCAGATTTTCGGCACCGATCTCAGCGAGGCCGCCATCGAGACGGCGCGCGCCGGACTTTATCCGGAGAATATCGCCCGCCACGTCTCCGACGAGCGGCTCCGGCGCTTCTTCATCAAGGTCGACGGCCACTATCAGATCACCCGTACGATCCGCGATTTGTGTGTGTTCGCCCGCCAGGACGTGGCCCACGATCCCCCTTTCTCGCGGCTCGATCTCGTGAGCTGCCGCAACCTTCTCATCTACCTCGACCCGGCTTTGCAGAAGCGGGTGATCCCGCTCTTCCATTACGCCTTGAATCCGGGCGGATTTCTCCTGCTGGGACCGTCCGAAACCATAGGCACCTTATCCGAGCTGTTCAGTCCCGTCGACAAGCGGCTCAAAATCTATTCCAAGACGATTCTGCCCGGGCGGAATCAATTGGCGCTCCTGGAGGAACATCACGTATTGCCGGACCGATCCAACCTGAAAAGACCGGTTACGTCCAGTGAACCCGTGGAGGCGGAGCGCCTGCAACGGGAAGCCGACCGCCTGACCATGGCCCGCTATGTTCCGCCGGGGGTTCTCTGCGATGGAGACATGAACGTTCTGCAGTTCCGGGGCGAGACCACCCCATATTTGGCCAACCCGGCCGGACCTCCGAGCCTCAAGCTGCAGAAACTGGCCCGGCCGGGACTCCTCGTCGACCTGAGCGGCGCCATCGAGCAGGCTCGAAAAGACGGCTCCCCGGCGCGGCGGGAGGGTTTGCGGGTGGAGGGGCCGGGCGGCCCGAGGACGCTCAATATCGAAGTCATGCCTCTGCGAGTGGCTCCGGCGGAAAACCTGTGGTTTCTGATTTTTTTCGAGGAGGCAGCGCCCTCGGTACGGGATCAAGGCGTGGCCGGTGCCGGGGAATTCTGGAGTTCGCTCTGGGGAAGGCTGCGCGCGGGTCGAGACGCGGAGCGCGCCACCCAAGAGAGCGAAAAGGAACGGCAAATCCTGCGGCTCACGCAGGAGCTCGAAGCGGCCCGCGATTACATTCGGACCATGCTGGATGCGCACGAGGCGGCGGTGGAAGAACTGAAGGCGGCCGAAGAGGAACTGCTATCGAGCAACGAGGAGTTCCAAAGCACCAACGAGGAACTCGAGACCGCCCAGGAGGAATTGCAATCGAGCAATGACGAACTGCGCGCCCGCAACCGCGAGCTCAACGCGCTGAACGACGAGTTGCGGCAAGCGCACGATTACGCGGAGGCCGTCGTCGAAACCGGGCATCAACCGCTGCTCGTGCTCGATAAGGAACTCCGTGTCCAGCGGGCGAACCGCGCCTTCTACCGGAGCTTCAAAACCACCCGCGAAGCGACCGAGCAAGGCCTGCTTTACCAGTTGGGTCATGGGCAATGGGACATTCCCGCCTTGCGCCGGCTTCTCAAGGAAATCCTGCCCGCCTATGCCGCTTTCCAGGATGAGGAGGTAACCCAAGTCTTCCCCGAGATCGGGGAGCGGACGATGCGTCTCAACGCCCAGATTTTGCGCTGGAACGATCAGGAACGCATTCTTCTGGCGATCGAGGACATCACCGAGTACAAGGCAGCGCTCGAAGCCCTAAAATCGGTCGACCGGCGCAAGGACGAGTTCTTGTCCATGCTCGCCCATGAGCTGCGCAATCCCTTGGCGCCTATCCGCAATGCCCTGGAGATCTGGCGGCGTGGCGATGCCGGGGAGGCGGCGGAGCGGCAGGCCCAGGCGATGATGGATCGGCAGCTCCGCCAGGAGGCGCGGCTACTCGACGATCTTCTCGATCTGTCGCGCATCAGCCGCGGAACGATCGTCCTGAAGAGACAGCCGGTCGATCTGACCCACTTGGTGGCGCAGGCGGTCGACGATGCCTATTCTCAGATCGACGCGCACCACCATCGGCTCAGCTTGTCGCTGCCGGAGCATGCCGTGCCGGTCGAAGGCGATCCGGCCCGATTGCAACAGATCGTCTCGAATCTTCTGAACAACGCCATCAAATATACCCCGCCCGGCGGCCGCATCACTCTGACTCTGACGCCCGAAGGGCAGGACGCGGTGCTCAAGGTCGCCGACACCGGCATCGGCATCGGCCCGGAACTCCTGCCTTCGATCTTCGACCTCTTCGTTCAAGCCGACAAATCCCTGGACCGATCGGAAGGCGGTCTCGGCATCGGACTGACCCTGGTCCGCCGCCTGGTCGAATTGCACGGCGGGCGCATCGACGCGCGCAGCGACGGGACCGGCAAGGGCAGCGAGTTCACCGTCCGTTTGCCGGCCTTGCCGGAGATGGCCATCCCCGTTGCTCCCGCAGAAACCGAAGCGGCCAAAGGTACGCCTGCTGTCCGCTGCCGCATCCTGGTGGTTGATGACAACGCGGACACGGCGGAAAGTACGGCGCTGTTGTTGCAACTCGAAGGCCATGAGGTGCAAACGGCATACGACGGTCCGGACGCTGTCGAAGCGGCCAAGACCTTTCACCCTCAGATCGTCCTGCTCGATATCGGTTTGCCGGGTCTGGACGGCTATGAGGTGGCCCGCCGTCTGCGGGCGCTGCCCGAGTTGGGAACGCCGTTGCTGGTGGCGATGACCGGCTATGGACAGGCGGAGGACCACGACCGGTCCCAAGCCGCCGGGTTTGACGAGCACCTGGTCAAGCCGGTAGCCCCCGATCAGATCAAATCGTTGGTGGTGGGCTATCCACTCCGGCAGAAGACGATCAACGCCGCGGAAATCCCATAAACATGCTAAAAGCCATTGATAAAATTGAAAGGTATATCGTCTACTTGTTGGTTTTCTTGCTGCTGGTTTCCGTGATTCTGGGCACCCTTGAACTCAGCCGGATCCTCATCAAGAACATCCTTGATTCTCCTTTTTTCTTGGTTGACATCAACCGGCTGTTTGAATCTTTCGGCCTTTTTCTCATCCTGGTCATCGGGCTGGAGCTTCTCAAGTCCATCAAAAGCTATCTCGTTCTGGGCTCCATCAACCCGGCTTTCGTCGTCGAAGTCGCCATCATTGCGCTGGGCAATAAGCTCATCACCCTGGACATAAAACATGTGGAGCCCGGATTGCTTATAGGCATAGGCGCTATCCTCCTGGGGTTGTCGGCGACCTATCTGGTCCTTAAAAGGGCATACACCCCTGTGGACGTTTAAGCCGGAAATCAATAGTTCGATTGACTCGGGTAAAACGGAGGCTCTATGGAATTGATGTGGTATGTGCTGATTGGCCTGGCGGCCGGCTGGCTGGCGGGGCAATTGGTCAAAGGCGGCGGTTTTGGCGCCATTGGAGACATTATTGTCGGCGTGTTCGGCGCGGTGTTGGGTGGCGTTCTGTTCGATGTGCTGGGTTTGTCCGCCGGGGGTGGCAGGCTTGCGAGCTTGATTGTCGCGACGGTTGGCGCCGTGGTCTTCTTGCTTCTGTTGCGTCTGATCAGAAAGACTTAGCCAAGGCCCGTGATCCGTGGCAAGCTTGGCAAAGCCAAAGAACTCGCCTATGCATACTGACAACGAGGCTGCAAAACCTTCCTTGTCGTACTCGCTCTAATTCAATAGGGCATTTTCCGGAATACGGATATAAAGATGATTAATGGATTGCTCAACCTCCCCTGGTGGGAACTTATTGGGATCGTCTTGGGATTGACCCATGTAACGATTGTCAGTGTGACCATTTTCCTGCATCGCCACCAGGCGCATCGGGCATTGAATCTCCACCCCATCGTCAGCCATTTCTTCAGATTCTGGCTGTGGCTGACCACCGGTATAGTCACCAAGGAATGGGTGGCGATTCACCGCAAGCACCACGCCCGCTGCGAAACCCCGCAAGACCCTCACAGCCCCAGAGTTTTCGGCATTCGGAAAGTGTTGTGGGAAGGCGCCGAGTTGTATCGGGCCGAAGCCCGCCACTCCGAAACGCTGGACCGATACGGCTACGGCACCCCGAACGACTGGATCGAACGGAATCTTTACAGCCGCTATCGAGGCGGGGGCATTGCCCTGTTATTCCTCATGGATATCGGGCTGTTCGGCGTTTACGGCATCACGGTCTGGGCGGTGCAGATGCTCTGGATTCCGTTTTGGGCGGCGGGCGTGATTAACGGCTTGGGCCATTACCGGGGCTATCGCAATTTCGAAACTCCGGACGCGTCGATGAACCTGTTTCCCTTGGGGCTACTCATCGGCGGCGAGGAATTGCATAACAATCACCACGCGTATCCGGCCTCGGCCCGTCTCTCCCATCGCTGGTGGGAATTGGACATCGGCTGGGGCTACATCCGCCTGCTGCAACGGTTTCGGCTGGCCGAAATCCGCCGCACGGCGCCTCGAATCCGCCTCGACCGCGATCCCAAACCGATCAACCCGGCCACGGTTCAAGCCGTGGTACGCAACCGCTACCATATCCTGGCCCTGTACGGCCACCGCGTCGTGGTCCCGGTGCTGCGGCACGAGTGGAAAACCGCTCCTCCTGCCCACCGGCGCCTGCTGCGCAACGTGAAAAAACTCCTGGTCCGAGAGGGCATCCCACTCGACGAAACCGCCTGCCGAACCTTGAAACAGGCGCTGAGCTTGAGCCGGACGCTGGAGACGATCTACCGTTCCAAACAAGAACTAACACAGCTCTGGACCCGATCCTCCATCCATTATGAAGCGCTCGTACAATCGCTCGAGGATTGGTGCAAGCAGGCGGAAGCAACCGGCATCGAAGCCTTGGGCGATTTTGCCCAACTGCTGCGCCGATATGCGCAGCAAACAACCTAGCCAGAAAAACGGCTTCAAGAGCAACGGTCTCCGTGAAGCGAGCCGGAGATTCGCGGGTTTGGGTTTTATACCGATTAAGTTTGATTAAAACGCCGTGCTGAGCGAAAACCGTGTCGATCGAGTGACCGGCATTGTCATAGTCATCGTTTTGATTATGGGATGCTTCGTCGTGCTGCGCCCTTTCCTTTCGGCGATCCTGTGGGCGGTCATCCTGTCCTTTTCCACTTGGCCCGTCTATCAAAGGATCGAATCCACCGTCGCGGGCAGGAAAGGACCGGCCAGTGGACTGATGGTCCTGTTGGTGGCGGCCGTCCTGATCGTCCCATTGGCGCTCCTCGGCACCAGCCTGGCGGAAGATGTGACCTCGCTAATCGAGATGATGCGGCAACTCCTCAGCGAGGGACTGCCCGCCCCACCCGCGTGGGTGGTCAAGCTGCCGGTCGTGGGCACCTGGATGCACGACCGCTGGCAGGAAATGACGGGGAGCGGTGCCCGGCTGACCGAGGTGCTGCTGAAATACCTCATGCCTTTGCGGGACTGGGCGCTGCGCAGCGCGGCAAACCTCGGGGAAAGCCTCCTGTACTTAAGCCTCAGCGTGTTCATTGCATTTTTTCTGTACCGGGACGGCGCCGCGTTATCCGCAAGGCTGGAACCCTTATTTACCCGAATCGGTGGCCAACGGGCGCCGGCATTACTCCATGTGGCGGGCGATACCATCAAAGGCGTCGTTTACGGCATTATCGGCACCGCCCTGATCCAGGGGATCTTGGTCGGCATCGGGCTTTGGATCGCGGGCGTACCTCGAGTCCTGTTGCTCGGCGTTCTGACGTGCGTTCTGTCATTGATTCCCATCGGTCCCCCGTTGATCTGGGTGCCCGCTGCCATCTGGCTGTTCGAAAAAGGCGCGACGGGGTGGGCCGTTTTTCTCGTGATCTGGGGACTATTAGTGGTGGGTCTCATCGATAATTTTCTTAAACCGTATTTCATCGGAAAAGGGAGTCACCTGCCCTTCGTCGTGGTGTTTCTCGGGACCTTGGGTGGCGTGATGGCTTTTGGCTTCCTGGGCATTTTTCTGGGTCCGACCTTGCTCGCCATAGCTTATACCGCCTTTCAGGAATGGAGCTCCCGGAAAGAGTTCGGGCAATAGATTTCAGGAACCTCTGATTCAGCCGCGCCTGAGACCGGCCTGACGGATTTTCCAGCCGTAGTCCGCTGGCGGAGTTTCTCCGGGACGAACCAAAGAATCAGCGGGGGTCTAATGAGAATCGCGGCATTATGCCGACAGGGGGTGTGATGATCAGTCTAGTCTTCGAATCCGAGCAATTAGGGAAGTCCGTCACGCTAGGACCGGCGCCTTTTTTCCGGATTACCGGCAATTTTATTAGCCCAGGGGCTGATGCGGGAGTAGCCGCCAAGTTCAGCAATCACTTCTGGGAAATGCGGGGCCAGAAGCACTTCACCCAGTATGCCTGCCATGACCGGGCGGTGATCCATTTTGAGGACGCCATAGAGAATGCGTCGGAAGCCTTCGGCCCATTCGACAAAATCGTCGTCGCCGATGGCGTGGTTTATACCAATGGCAAACTCTTCGCGAGGTTCACCGAGGAGACACAACTCTGGCATTGCTTCAGCACCGACACTTATTGGTTAAGCATGGTTATCGCGTCTTCACCCTCGCGATAGATGACGTCTTTGCAAGCTCATCCTGTGGCCGTCACCCCCAAAATCGAGGAAAGTCTGACGGGTTAAGGAACGGATTTGTTAGCGCTCACGCCTAGTTGACCACTTTGCTCGACTTGGGCTGACCACTGCCCCATAGGCTCAACATCCGTCGGCACACGATTTTGGGCCATCGTTCCCCTGGTCAGCCGAAAATGCATCTACGGGTCAACATTCACGGAGTACCGACAGGGCGGTTAGCTCAGCGGGAGAGCACTGCCTTCACACGGCAGGGGTCGCAGGTTCGAACCCTGCACCGCCCACCATATAAATCAATTACTTACGCTGGTTTCTACGTACGGAAAAACGCTTGTACGGAATCCGTACGGAAATCACCTCTCAAAGCACCCAACAAAAAACCCGGCTACGGGGTGCGAGCCGGGTTTACCGCCTGCCACATAACACATCGAAGGAACGATTGTTGGCGGTGATTTCAGTCTAGTTCAGGATCGGCCGAGTGCAAGCCGACCCCGAACCGCAGCACTCACCTAGGAGACTTACCCTGGGCTAGTGCCTGCAAGTCCTCGTCTGACATCTTGCCGAGATCGATCGGAGCATCCAGGCCACGAATGCGCCTGATTCCAGCAATAGCCACGGTCACGGCCTCAGCGATCGTTTTTATCGCTCGGAAGCCCCGTACAGTCTCGACCTCGGTTTCCAACCGCTCCAAGATCTTCCGGTAGACCCGAAGGCCCCGGTCCATATCAGCCACGTCCGCATCGACTTCGCGCGCCCACGCCTCATCGACATGAGCGCCAAACCGCGCGGCATTTTGAGCGCCAGCGGCCAATGCGGCGTTGACCCTTTCGCGCTTTAACGCCGCAGGATTGCGGGACCAGCCATATTTTTTGGCTCGCGTCCTAATCGTCGATTCCGGAACCCCATGCTCGGCAGCGACATCGCGGATGGATTTAGCACCCGCCCGGTAATGAACCTCTATCGAATCCCAATCAATTTGTCTTGCCATTAACCCAATCTCCCCAACTTTCAAACCCGCACGACCGCCAGCATGTACGGCGCTTGTAGCGTCCGCTGCTCTGCAGGCACCGTCACGCAACGGAAACGAGCGTCTTTGCCGCCCGCGATCGTCAGCCCGCAGCAACAGATTTGTTCAACATTGTGCTCGCCCGAATCGTCCACGGTATCGGTGATTGCCCCGCATTCCGCGCAGACATAAACGCCATCATCCGAAACCATAATGCGCCCCCGGCATCGGGCACAGCAGTGATTCGTCAGTTCGTACCGCATGTTTCGCCCCCCAATTCGCCGCCCTTCAGCGTGAAGCGTTGTGCGTAATGTTCAGTCGCCTCTTTGACCCGATTCCGTTGCCAATCCGGTGCCGGACCATTGCCGACCTGCTCCAAATCCGGCCTACCGAACACGAATCGAATCGTTTCAGGCGATTTCGCCATGAACACGGCCGCCAGCATCGGTTCAAACGAATCCACGGCATTGCGGTCGAAGCGTACGAGCTCGCCGGCATGAACGAACGTGATCGAGTGCGGGACCGGCTTGTGCTCGAGCAGTTTTATCGGCGCATTCCCGCGGGCATTGCGGCCTTTCTCGATCTCCCCTTGCCGGTTGTAGCACGAGACACACAAGCCAGCTTCTTGGACATACCGCGCCGCCCTGCGCCTGCACCTTGGACACACGCGCCCATTGAGCCTGGCAATTGGCCGTTCCTTCGGCTTCTCACCCGCATGACAGGCTCCAATCGGACACCCGACGCAATGCTGTAAATGTGGTCGGTACGACACCCGTAGTGCGCTCTTGGCCAGCCGGTAGTTTGCAAGACATGCCCGATCCGTGATCGTCGCCGACTGTGCCGCGCACCGGAACATGCGCAGTCCATGCGATTCGAAGTAGTCGACGCCAGGCGCTTCGGGGGTCGGGTTATCCATTGCCGGCACCGCCCTGCAATGTGGCTACCAAATCCTCGAGCTCGGAAATGCGTTTTTCCATTTCCTCGTGCTCGATCGCGGCCATCTTGTCCTTGGCCATACCCGCCAGCAGCACCCCGACATCCGGCGCGATCTCCCCGGCCGCGACCTGCGCGTCAATAGCCTCAATCTGTTCCAACGGCGCCAGCTTCTCGAAGCCGTCCGGCAATTTGACCGGTTCATGTTGGGTTTTCCGAACGGGCGCGATTCGCTCCAGAACCAACCTCATGCACGCGGCATCGCCCGCCCTGGCCAGCTCGACGCATTTTGCAAAAACCGCCTGCCTGTCTTCCTCTGTCACCCAATGAAACAGGTTCCTCCGATCAGGGACGCCACGAGGGCGCCCCCTTGGATTGCCGGATTGACCCGGCTTGAATTTGGTTTTGCCGCTCCGATCCATTAGCGAAACCCTCGGCCCGGCAGGGCGCCAAACGACACCAAGTTTTTCAAGTCGTTCGATGGGCTCCAACTTTGAACCAAGTGGGGCTTGCCGAGTTTGGCGCCAACTTGGGCAACATCGTTCAGAATCCCGAACAGTAATTGCTCAGTCTGCGCCACACGCTGTTTCAGATTCGCCAACAAAACTTCATTCTGGTGCCGCGTCCAGTTCTGCTCGGCAGCCGCCAGACGCCCTTGAGCTCCCGCAAGATTGGCACTGACTGCCGCTTCTTCATTGCTCACCTCGACCAGTAACGGGCGCAAGGTTTCGATGTCCTGATTCAGCAGGTATACCTTGCCGGCCGTTGCATCATCGACCGGCTCGCCCGGCTTGCGGCTGGAAACGAGCTTGGCGCGCTCGGCCTCAATGCGGGAAATGCGATCACGAATGGTTTCCAATTTCTCGACCGCTTCGGCGTGAACCTCGGCCAGCTCTTCGGCCTTGAGTCGCGCACGGGTAACGGATTCGGCGAATGATGCAGATAATTCGATATTCTGGTTATTCATGTGGTATCTCTCTCGGGTGATTAACGGGTAAGTTGTGCCTGCCGTAACTGGCGGGTTTTCTCGGTGATAATCGCGTCATAATGATCCAGTGCGTGCGCCAAGTCCGCCTTTGCCGCACTAATCAGCTTCTCGGTTTTGTGGGCGATTTTCGCTGCGGTAATCTCGTCCAGCATGGCAATAGCCTCGGCTAAATCGGCCTGATAACTGGCTAGTATGTCCTGCCGTTTAAGGTGTGCCCGGCGCAGGTCCGACGCCATTTCATTGCCAGCCAATACGGATTTGGCGATATCTTCGTTAATCTGATTAAGGTCTTTTTGCGATATCTCGATATTCCACCGATCGCTGGCGATTCGATCGAGCAGTGTTTTTCGTGCCGACGCATACGACTGACCGTTAACTGTCAATTGCCCGGCCTTATTAACCTTGATCTCCAGGCCCGTACTCATCGCCGCCCCCGCTTATCAGCCGGCCATTGGATTTTTCCGACCGCGTTTTCAATTTTCGTAAGCTCCAAGCCCGTGATTTTGCCGGCTTTGTAGTCGCCAAATGCCTTATTCAAAATTCCGGTAGCCTTGCGCTTCAGGGCTTCCACGTTCGGCCCAAGCGACTTTACGAACAGGACCGGACGACGCGCTAACTGCTCGCGCCGTAGGTCGTCAACCAGTTTTTCAAAATGTCCCATATTCAATACCTTCAAATTGATTACCAAATCCCACACCACAATTCCACCATCACACGTTTCGAAATAGTCAATACCGCGAATGAAAATGATTGTTTCACACCTGATCCATCCCTGATCCGATCAGGAAGCGCCGGGTAATACCGCGTGACGGGATACTGATGCTTGTTGGGTATTAAGTAATCAGTTTTCGGAGAAAAGTAGATGAGTATTAAAATTCCTGTTCGAGCCGATATATCGAATATCAAGAACGACCTGCGGGAATTAACTGAAGAGGCCGATAAGGTGAGCCGCGCTCTCAGCGGCAAGCGGCCGCAGATTAATGTTGATCAGGCAAAGGAGGCTTTAAAACAACTTTGGGAGGAGGCCAACCGGATCGAGAACAAACTAAAGAAATTGCCGGTTAATATCCAAACCGAATTCGTTGCTCGGGATTTGACCCGCGCGCGTGAAGAGGCGGAAAAGTTAGCCGAGGCGATCCATGGCGACAAAACCAATAGTGCGTACAGTCGGGCGACGCGCGACGCCCGTGAACTCGAAACGGCTATTACTCGGATTGTGCACCAGCAGCGCCAATTCTCGGATCTACTCCGGGAAGTCGCCCGCACGGGATCAGGCGTTGCCGGTGCGGCGATACCGGGATTCAACCAGATTGCCGGCACCGCCAGCCGTTTTGCCGGTTCCGGTAGTGGGATGTCGATGTTCGGCAAGGGCATCGTAGGAGCAGGTGTCGGCGCAGTGGCCTATGGCGCGTACAAGGTGGCGTCACACATTCCACAAGCCGAAAACGAAGCGATGGGCACCAGCACGCTACGCAATACCATCGGCGCACTCACGGGCGAATTCGCGGTCCTACGTGACGCAGCCCGCGCAGTCTCGCATGGGCTCGGCGTTACGGGCACCGAAATGCTCGGTTTTGAGCGCCAATACGCCAGGATCGCGGGTGGACGCGGCGTCACCGCACTGACCGGCGAGACAGCCGAGGCAATCAAGATCGCCCGCGCCATGGGACTCGATCCATCTGAAGGCGTTTCGTTCTTCGGTCAGGCTCAACGGTTCCGTGCCGCAGGTAGCGATGAACAATCTCAAAGACGATTCGCCATGCTCATCGGTGAAGCCGTCGCCCGCGTCGGTTTCGCGCAATCGTCGGAAGTCCTTCAAGCCGTCGCCGGCTTCATGGGCGCATCGGCCCGCTCCATTGTCGGACCCGCGGCCGGGACCGATGCATTCGCGTCGACCTTGGCCAAACTGACCGGCCCGGGCTCGGTCTATGGTGCTGACGTGGGCGGGGGCGCCTCGTTGATGGCCCGCATGGCTGCCGGGTTCCAATCCGGGTTTGCCGGCGCTGGACCAGCGGGACAAGCATTTGCATTGGGTGTGTTGCAAAGCGAATACTCCCGGCAATTTTCGGGTGTCGATGTCGCGGGCATCATGCAGGCGGGACCGTTCGCCAGCCTAACCGACGCCATTGGACCCGGCTCGGTTACGTACCGATCAAACGATGCCGCAACCCAGGCGCGGTATGCGGCGTTGCTGAAAGATGCCGGTTCCAAGGCCGATTCGCCCATGATGGATTTTTTTATCCGGCAAATAGAAGCCCAAACACCGGCCGCGCTGGTCAACGATGCCATGGCCCGCACATTCGACGTCAGTGAGCGCGAAGCTGCGGCCTATCGCGTTGCGATGCGGGAGCACGGCGGGACTTCCGGCATTCAGGCGCGGCTTGCCGACATGGGTGTTAACGTGTCGGACCCGGTACAAACGATCAATCTTGCAAAATACCTCGGTGCCGATCGCGACAGCTTGATGCGTGAAGCCGCGCGGTTCACCAAGGAAGGCATCGGCACCGGTTCACTTCAGTCGGCCATGGCCGGTGATGACGTGGAGAAACTGCATGCCGAAGTCACGAAAATCGCCAGTACTCAGGATCTCAAGGACGATGGCGAGAAGACCCGCGACAGGCTTGCCAGCATCGAAACGGTGTTATCCGAATTCGCGAGCAAGCTTCTACCGGCGCAGGAACGGATACAGCAAGCAATTCTGTTCTCGGCGGGAAAGACCGGCTCGCAATTTCAAAAATGGATTCAGGACAATGACCCCGAAATCATGGCCGCGCAATCGGTCATCGACGAAAAAAGCGCCCAAGTCGCGGAAGAGGGACGCTATGCCCGGTTTGGCCGTTGGGGTACGGGTGCCGGCCGTCCGAACACGACCATTGAGCAGGACGCGAATCTGCACCGGAACATGATGATCCATCGGGAGGAACTGGAGCAGGCGCAGACTCGAAAAAACCGGCGGCTTACGGAACTGAAAGCCGCCCAGGTGACACCCTCGGAAGCGGCCGCCATTCGTAGTGCGGCGAAAAAGTACGGGGTGCCTGAATCGTGGTTTTACAAAGAAATGGCCCTCGAAAACTCGGGTGCCAATGCTGTAAGCCCTGCGGGTGCTCGCGGGCGGTTTCAACTCATGCCCGGAAACCTACTGCCTGGCGAAGATCCGACCAGGATCGAAACAAGCGCCGACGCCATGGGGCGCGTATTCCGCGATGCGATGAAACGCTACGGTGACAACGAGGATGCGGTTTTTGGGTACGTCAATGGCGGACGACGTGCGGGCAATGCCGTGCGGGACGGTCTGCCGATACCGTTCAAGGAGACCCGGAATTACCTGAACCGACTGCACAAGATTGACGACGCCCTGCCAGCCGAACACAAACGCGGTGCCGGATCGGACAATCTCTCGATGCACACGTTCCACGGCGAATTCACGCTACGAGACTCCCAAGGCCGGGAAATCGCCGACCCGATTCAAGTATCATCGCGGTACAGCTTGCCGAATGCCGGGCTCGCCTGATTCGGGCATAAGAAGAAGGGGGCGCAATGCCCCCTTTCTTTATTGTGGCGTCGACGTATTCGACCCGCCCGACTGCACGCCCCCATGCACGTGCGTACTGCTCACATTGACCCCGTTATTCGTCAAGGTGCCGGTCGTCGCGATATCGGCATTTATCGTGAGATTTGCTGCGTCTATGGCCATATCGCCCGGTGTCGACATCGAGATATTGCCCGCAGTCGTCATGGTCACATTCCCCGCTGGATCCACGGTCATTTCGAACTTGGTGACACCCGCATTCGCCAGGCGCACATGCAGCCTTGGCGCTCGGTCGGTATTGCGCGTTATCGCCCAAGCGCCATCGGCATCTTGCCCGGTTAAGTCCTCGGGTACCGCCGATTCCGAGAACCGGACCATGCTGCCCGATGGATGCCGCCACTCGGTATTTCCGGCTGAATCGATGCTCGAATAAACGTCCGATCCATGCCGATCAATACGCCGGCCGGCCTCGAAATACATCTGACTGGTACGCGGCGGGAGAAACCCAAGGCACAGCGCCTGTCCGCCAAAAAAAGCGATCACGGCGACGACTTCACGCGCTCCCAACGGCATCAATGCGGGGTCCGATGCGCTCGAATTGGCGCCCAAGCCCGGTACCGGCAGATCAATCCTCCCGGTGTCGGTACTCGCGCCCACTTGGGCAACCCTGACCCCGGCAAACCGTCGCCGGGTATTGATGCAGACGCAATCGATGGTGCCTGTTTCGGGATGAACCGCGGTCACTCGTGCAAGTGTGATCATTTGAGCCCCCTAGCTTTCTGCGTCATTTCACCCCAATACGGCGTGACGTCGCGTTGCGATCGCTGAATGAACGCATCCGAGCGCTCGAAATGAACGACGGTCGTAAAGCCCTGGAACATCGTGAACTGGTGTTCGACCCGAGCGGCATAGACCTCGTAAACGAGATCGCCTTCCTTGACCCGCACGAAGATGCCCGCGCGCAATTTCTCATTGCCCCGGCACACCAGTGCGCCCCGCTCGAACACGGCAGCGTCTCGCGTAGCCTCTTGCAGCGCTCGCCGACGATCGGCCAGCCACGACATTACCGATTGGTCATAGGTTTCGCGCTGATCTACGGGTATGCGGTCAGTGCTCCCTTCGTAGTCTGGTGGCCCAAGCGCGATATCCGCTTCAAGCAGACGATGCCCGTAAATCGCTGGATTGTTGTTCGGGTAATCGGTCTCGGGCAGTAGGTCAGATGTCAGGCGCAACGCGGTATCCGATCCATACCACCAAGCCGCCGATTTGGCGTAAAAATAATTGGCTGTTCCCTGATCCGTGCGGGTGCTCTCGATGCTCACAATGTCATCATCGGTGAGTTCGACGACATCGATAGACGGCGTTCCCGACTGAATGAATTTCCGATCCGGCGTCCGCCAGGGTGTCGACCGCAGCACAATGTATTCGCCGTCCTCCCGACTCTCGGAATAGAGTTCGTTCAAACCGGAATCCGCGTCGGTCAGGAACGCGATAAAACGGTACAGCGACCCGCTTTCAAACGTGTTTGCGATCATGCCTTGAACGCGCCCTTGCGCCGTGCATTCGACGGAGACCTTGCTGAACTCGCGGGCAAGCCGCTTGCCCCAAAATTTCATATTGCCAAGGAATTCCTCAATGATCGGTTTGATGATCCCCGACATGAACTCGGTCGTGCTCGGATTCCGGGCAATGTCGCCGTCAGGGTCATATTTTTGCAGGAACTTGAACGTCGATAGGGTCAGATCACCCAACGGATGATTATTGAAATACATGATCCGCAATGCCTGCCACGCCCGACCGATCAGATTTTGCCCCGTGATAACCACAGTCCGATGCGGGCGCCCCTGACCGTCCACACCACGACGGCGGCGGACCTCGGAGATTACGCCGCGCATGATTACGGGCAATCGATAGCCCTTCTCGGCCTTGGCGTACTCGGACGGATCGTGCGCGATCCGGATTTCGACGAGATCGGCCGGTTCGAGCAGGTAGGTCAAGCTCTCGACATGCACGGTTTTGCCGTCGCCGCCGATCTTTATCGATTTGGGTGCGTCCACGACGCTGATTGCGAACGCCCCGGCCGGTGCTTTGACGTCGGTCACGACGCGCACGCTCGAGCCATCGCCCAGGAACGGTGTCAAATCGATTTCGGTAATGTCGCCTTCGCTGTAGCGGCTACTGGTCCGACGCCCCGGCATGATCTCCCGCCGCTGGACGACTTTAAAGGCGCGGATCTCGATCCGCGGGTGATAGATTTTTGTTGTCACAGGTTTTTCCTCGATGTTTTCGATTCCACCCCCGCAATTTACCGTCACACCGGAATCACCGCCGAAACCGCGCCAGCCGTCGGCTAGAGCCGAATTCGACGCCGTAGAAATAGAAAAGCCCGGTTTTATCCGGGCTTCGCTATGTGGGATCGAGGAATCAATATCAGGAGGATTTGACGACCTGCCGGCCCTGGAGAAACCGGCGACCGAAACCGCTCCGGAGGTAAGCGCTCATTTCGGTTGGTCGTCGATCACGATATTGCCGTCACGCGGTTTTCACGGGCAATAAAAAAGGCCGTGCCCCGGAAGGCACAGCCCTTTTTAACGGCATCGAACGTCAACACACCTGGACGCCTATGGCGAACGTTACGGTGGAGCATTGCCGGCTTCATGGTCATCTGACCAAACTGCTCGACTGTTTCCAGTTCAGGCGGGCATTTTTGAGCCCCCACGATACAGATTTGCCGAAACTGACTATTGCCAGACATGCCGGGACACACTGAGTGCACGCCGATCCTACCGCGCCCCGGCACGACCCCGCAAGGTGACCGCGCCATTGTATACCCCTAATCAATAATGACACGTGCCAAACACGCCTCACAAAGCCCCTTATGCAAGCTTCGATCCATCGGATACAGGCCAGTAACGACACGGCTTAACGAACCATAAGGAAAAGCCTATTTATCGGCGTTGTGCTAATGGCTCGAAACGTGCTTAATGGAAACAATACCGGCATAAGCATTTGCTGATATTCCCGGCTCAATGCCGCACCGCGCCTGCATTTCGGGCACCAGGTCGGCGGACCTGCCGATTTCAGCCGAGTAGGCCACGGATTCGTGCTGCGGCAAGTACGCGGTCAATGGTCGGCTGGAAATGTGGCGCAAGCCGCCGCCAGCATTCGGGTTTTCGTAGGTTCAGACCACGCCCACCGTCAACGTGCGCCGGTATATAAACCTCGACCACCAGATCGCCGAAACGACCACGGCGGACAGCGTACGCCTTGCCGTTCAATGTGAATTCAACTCTCATTGGTGCCCCCCGTTGACCATTTTCCAGACCTTCTCCCACGCCCTGGCCACATCCCCCACCGGTGGATTCCCAAACGGCATGGAAGAGCCCAGGATGCGCCCACGACTCTCGTACACATACCAGCCGAGTAGGGTTCGGATCGCCCGCAGCAGTTCGGGCGAAGCCCGCGGCCTTGCCGGTACTTTGCCAGCGGCTTTGAGCCTTGCACGGTATCGCTGGCAATATTCGGTATTGGTCATCGGCCTATCGCCAATAGGCGGGCGCCCCCGTTTTCGTTTAGCCTGTTCATTGCTCATTTCATGTCACTCATACAGATAATTCACACCATTAATCTGTAGTCACGACAGGTAATTCGTCGGTCTTGAAGAATTCGATTTTTCTTTGAAATTGTAAGCTGGTTAGGTTGAGCTTTCTCCCATAACCGGGCCGATCAATGGTAGTGATATCCCCATGAGTTCTCTGAGCGCGGACATCAGCCAGGCATAAAAAGCCC
>NZ_DASPLO010000147.1:0-2514 GCF_035627495.1 Methylocaldum sp. | reverse complement strand
ATCGCCGGGGCCACCGGGGCCTCCTACACCACCCCGGCCACCACCCTGGCCGATAGCGGCGCGACCTTCCGCTGCATCGTGAGCAACAGCGCCGGCAGCGCCACCAGCAACCCGGCGACCCTGACCGTCACGGCCAGCGCGGGCGAGGTCAACCATGCGCCAAAGATTGTTACGGGTGTACCCAGCTTCTCGAAACAGATCATTGATACCACTATGGATCAAACCCATTTCGCTGTCGCCGCAGATTTCGATGGAGATGGCGATACGGACGTGGTCGCGACAGACTACGTAGACGATACGGTCGCCTGGTATGAAAACAACGGCAACGGCGGATTTACCAAGCGGGTTATCGATTCCAGCTTGGATGGGGCCTATCCAGTCTTTGTTACGGATTTAAATCGTGATGGCGCTATAGACGTGCTCGCAACCGGTTATTTAGCCGATATGGCAGTTTGGTATGAGAACAACGGCAGTGGCGGATTCACCAAGCGCGTCATCGACGCCAATGCCGATGGAGCGCACAGCCTCTATCCTACGGATCTTGATGGCGACGGCGACACTGACGTGGTCGGGGGTAACCAGGATGGGAATTCGGTCGTTTGGTATGAAAACGACGGCAGCTCCAACTTTATTGAACATTCCCCCATCGACGTTGGCGCTTTGGGTGCCAAATCCGTGTTTGCTGCGGATCTCGATGGAGACAATGACATTGATATTGCCGTTGCTAGTTTCCATGACGATAAGATCTCGTGGTACGAAAATGACGGCCAACAAAACTTCGTTAAAAGATCGATAGATACCACAGTCGATGGAGCCTATTTCGTGCTGGGCACGGATCTTGACCGCGACAGCGACATCGACCTGGTTACAGCCAGTCAAAATGACGATACGGTTGCTTGGTATGAAAATAATGGCAGCGGTGGATTCACGAAACGCGCTATCGATACCTTCGCGGATGGGGCTCGCGCCGTCTTCGTGGCTGACGTGGACGGCGACGGCGACAGCGATGTGCTCGCGTCCAGTCCGCATGACCATACGATAGCCTGGTATCGGAACGACGGTGGCAGTAGCTTCTCCAGGCATCTGATCGACTACTCTGCACGTGGCGCTTACGGCGTTTCTGCCGCGAATGTGGATGGCGACGGTCATATTGACATCATTGCGGCCAGTCGTGATGACAATACTGTCGCCTTGCATTACCAAACTAAGGCACATTACGTCTCTCTGCCCCAGGGCGGTACGCTGACCATCGATACGAGCTTACTTGAAGCCAGGGACGACGAGGATCCGCCGACGGCATTAACCTACACTGTGTCCGACCTACCCGATTTTGGTGTACTGCAACTCAACGGCGTCTCGCTTACCCAAGGCGGTACCTTCACTCAGGCCGATATCGATAGCAACCGCGTTGTGTATGTCCATAATGGGGCGAGCACAACGCGTGACGCCTTCGCCCTCACCCTCACGGACGGCGGTCAGGATGGTGTCAAGCCTGGCAGTGGCGCGTTTACGTTAAATATCGTAGATCCCTCAATGCCTGCCGTTAAGTCTGACGACTTTAACGCTGATGGTTTAGCGGCATACTGGTCCTTTACAGGGCCAGCCGGAACGGGGAGCAATTTGGTGAGGATGGGTGACGAAGCCTATCTGGAACTGGTAGTCCCCTCAGGCGATTACGATGTATTTAACACGAACCGTGGGGCACGGGTGATGCAGGATGCGCTTAACGGAGACTTCGAGGTTGAGGCGAAGTTTCTCAGCCGGCCGACTCAGAGGTTTCAGTTGCAGGGCATTCTGGTCGAACAAGATGCAAACAACTGGCTCCGATTTGACACGTATCATGATGGGACAAATCTGCGCATCTTCATTGGGGTCACCATAAATGGCGTATCAAAGCAGGTCGTCAATAGGGTAGTCGCGGCCGCTGCCGCGTCCTATCTACGGGTAACACGGACGGGGGATGTTTGGACACTGAAGTATTCCGCCGATGGCTCGACATGGACGACAACCGGCGAGTTCACCCATGTCCTCAACGTGACAAAAGTGGGGCCGTTTGCCGGGAGCACCGGCACATCACCGGGCTATACCGCGCAGGTGGATTACTTCTTCAATACCGCAGCGCCAATTGCTAATGAGGATGGGGGTTAGTCGTGCCAGTACTCTCGCCATGAAATGGGTAAGCAAGGCCGATAGCTAGCGCCGGAGTGAAATCTGAAGTCGGGATCATAACAGCCTAAGCTGAAGAAGCTGATCCACTTCCTGGACCGAGTCCAGATCAGAGAGCTCATTGGTCAGCGGTAGCCCGAAACCGCCGGCCGCACATTATTGCTTACCTCAATTAATTGATCTATGCCTTCTTCTCGATGCACGATCCGTAAGCGCTCTTTTAACGACGCCCTTGAGCTTGGCGAGACGAGGTTGTAGTCGATCGGGTCAGGTAGCCGCAACGGGCTGGGTGAGATGCCAGGGCAGGAGTTTCTCGAACTCGTCGACCGTTGTTGCCAAGGGCAGCTT
>NZ_DASPLO010000146.1:0-29569 GCF_035627495.1 Methylocaldum sp. | reverse complement strand
GCACCTGACGCGCGAAGTCGCTGCCTGGGAAACCCGCCGGAATACCGTCCGCGCCAAAATCGATTGGCGTTTCACCACCGACAATGCGCGCATAAAGCTCAAGCATCTTTACCCTTCAATTCAACCTTGATGAAGCACTAGAGATTGTAGGGTGGGTTAGCGAAGCGTAACCCACCGATTCAAGGTCTTGGCGGGTTACGGCCTATCGGCCTAACCCACCCTACTAAAAAAACATCCATGTCCGAACCCGATGAATTGATCTCCATTTCCGCCCTCCAGCACTACAGCTATTGCCTGCGTCAATGCGCGCTGATCCATCAGGAGCAGACGTTCACGGAGAACGTTTTCACTGTGCGCGGACGGTTTGTCCACGAGCGGGTGGACGAGCCGGAGACACGGATCGAGGGGGATCGGGAAATACAAACGTCCGTTCCGTTGGTCAGCGAACGCTTGGGGCTGGTCGGCAAGTCGGACGTGGTCGAGGTGCTTTCTGATGGCTCGCTATGCCCGGTGGAATACAAACATGGCCCGCGCCGCAATCGGGAACACGATGATATACAGGTGGCGGCGCAGGCCATTTGTCTGGAAGAAATGACCGGCAAGCGGATTGCCGAGGGTGCCATCTATCACCACACCTCGCGGCGTCGACGGATCGTTCCCATCACGCCGGAGCTTCGCGCAAAGGTCGAGGAAATCGCGCGAGCCGTTCGCGCCTTGCTCCAGTCCGGCGAGATGCCTCCACCGGTCGACGATCCGACGCAGTGCCGCGGCTGTTCTCTGAAAGAGGCGTGCCAGCCCGAATTGGTGAAATCCGGGAAGCGAATCCGGCAACTCACGGAGACACTTTTCAAGCCTGAAGAGGATGCAGTATGACCGTTCTTCTAAACACTCTTTACATCACCACGCCGGATGCGTACTTGCGCCTTGAAGGCGACACCGTGTGCGTGATGCTTGAGGAGGAAAAGCGACTTCAGGTGCCGCTGCATCATTTGGGTGCCTTTGTGCTGTTCGACCATGTGATGCTGAGTCCGGCGCTGCTGGGGCGCTGTGCCGAGGACGGCCGCTCCATCGTTTGGCTGGATCGATCCGGACGCTTCAAGGCGCGGCTCGAAGGCCCGGTGAACGGCAACGTGTTGCTGCGCCAAGCCCAATATCGAGTGGCCGACGACAAATCGCAAACGCTCGCGATCGCCCGCGCCACCGTCGCCGGCAAGCTGCGCAACAGCCGCCAGGTGCTTATGCGAGGCGCACGGGAAACCGACAGCCCGGCGGAACGGGACGCGCTGGTTCAAGCGGCGCGCCTCATCGCCAATCAGATCCGCAAGATCCCGCAGGCGGAAAATCTGGACACGTTGCGGGGACTCGAAGGCGATTCCGCTCGTATTTACTTCGATGCCCTGCCCTATCTGATGAAGCCGTCGGCCCGCGAAGCCTTCCCTTTCTCCACCCGAAACCGCCGTCCGCCGAGGGACCGATTCAATGCACTGATCTCGTTTCTTTATGCTCTTAAATTGGCCGATTGCCGATCAGCGCTGGAAACGGTCGGGCTCGATCCGCAACTGGGTTTCCTGCACGCGGTTCGACCCGGTCGCCCGGCATTGGCACTCGATCTATTGGAGGAATTCCGGGCACCCTTGTGCGACCGGCTCGCCCTGACCTTGATCAATCGCGGCCAAATCCAAGCCAAGGATTTCGATGAGCGGGAAGGCGGCGCGGTGCTGCTCAACGACAGCGGGCGGAAGACCGTGATTGCCGCGTATCAGACCCGAAAACAGGAAACGCTGAAGCATCCGGTACTGGAAGCGGAGGTGTCCATCGGCCTGTTGGCGCAGTTGCAGGCGCGGCTTCTGGCCCGCTACCTGCGCGGCGATATTCCGAGCTACGTCCCCTTCCTGAACCGCTGAGGTAAACATGCTGATTCTGGTCAGTTACGATGTCTCGACCGAAACCTCGGAAGGCCGCAGAAGACTCCGGCGGGTCGCCAAAATCTGTCTCAACTACGGCCAGCGCGTGCAAAAATCGGTGTTCGAATGCAAGGTCGAGCTGATGCAACTGGAGACGCTGAAAAGCGACCTGCTCGACATCATCAATGAAGAGGAAGACAGCTTGCGGCTTTACCGCATCATCGAACCGCTGGAGAAAAATGTCATGGAATTCGGCAAGTTCAAGGCAGTCGACTTTGCGGATACCTTGATCGTATGAGTACCCTGCCGATGCGCGAACCTGAAGCAATGGCAAAAAGCCGAGATGTTCGCGCAGACCGTAACATTCTGTTCTGGTTGGCTTTTATTACCAAGAACTCTCCGTCCCGCCCGACTTTGACGCTCCCATTCCTCCCACTCGCGCTTTCCCACCGTTTTTTCCTGATTTATTCTTGCTTTGCCGAAAGGCAGTATCTCCCGGCTAAATAGCCGGGAGTGGATTGAAACCGATACTGCTGGGTCAAGCTCAGTTTATGGCGTTGTATCTCCCGGCTAAATAGCCGGGAGTGGATTGAAACTTGTGTTGGTTGATTGGTTGCGATTGGCGGAGTTGTATCTCCCGGCTAAATAGCCGGGAGTGGATTGAAACCGTTGCAAATGGGATACACGGACTTAATTTTGTCGTTTGTATCTCCCGGCTAAATAGCCGGGAGTGGATTGAAACCAGTGACCGACACGGGCCAGGATCACCGGCGCGCGTATCTCCCGGCTAAATAGCCGGGAGTGGATTGAAACAGGATAAGTCCATGGAAGGCGATCTAGCGTGCAGGGGTATCTCCCGGCTAAATAGCCGGGAGTGGATTGAAACTAAGACGTGAGGCGCGGCGCCAGCAAAATGGGGAGGTACCGCACCAGAAACAGCAGATAGACCGTAAACCAAAGGCCGATGGAAATCCACATGAGCAGGTCGCCGGGTTGCGCGAAAAGGCGGAAAAGAGTTCCGAGCGTTATTATTCCGAAAGCGACAGTCATCGAAGGAAAGGCTCGTAATGGCCGCCCGGTATGGCCCAGCGCCACACGGGCCGCGACGCCCAGGATTAGCGTGCCGATGGCCCCGTAGCCCAGTGCATGCAGGCCGCTGTCCCAGAGTCCCGGATGATCGAGCAGCATGCTCGATCCGAGCAAGGCCAGACCGACGGGTATCCAGGCATAGCCGACATGCAAGACCCATAGCAGCGGTTCCGGACGAGCCAGCCAGCCGCGCCACCGGGCCAAGCGGACAAATTGGAGTGCGGAAGCTGCGATGCCGAGTACGCCCGTCCCCACCGAACGGGGCGAAAAGATGAAGCCCAGGGCAAACAGCATGCTGACCGCGACGGCCATGCCATCGAAACGGTCGAAAGGCGGCAAACTCACGGCAAGCTTAGGGCGGTTCAGGCGCAGCCAGTTCTGAGTGAAGCTGGGGATGATCCGGCCGCCGATCAATAGGATCATGCCTATCACCAGACATAATCCGATGCGAACCGCCGTTTCCTGCCCCGCCACATTGCCGGGCGCCGAGAAGAAGAAGTAAACCTCAGTCGCGAGAAACGCAGACAGCAAGCCCAGCACCTTGTAGTTGCGGGTGTTTCGGACCACGATCACCTCGCGGGAAACGAGCGCCAGCACTCCGCCCCAAAAGAGGAGGCTGGCAATGCCCCATAACCCGCTACCGAAAAGGGCTGGAAAGAAAGCCCCTATTCGGGCGGCGACCCAGGTCGCGCACAGGATCATCAGCAGCGGTCCCGAGACGGGCGGACGGCCGGTCCACGTGGCGACAGCCGTCAACAAAAATCCCGTAATCGCGGCCCCGGCAAACCCGAAGATCATTTCATGCCCATGCCGGACAGCGGCGGGCAACGCATCCGGCCAATTCAGAGCTCCGCTGAGATGAAGACCCCAGGCTGGAATGGCCAGAACCGCATGGACGCCAACCAGCAAGAAGAAAGGGCGGAAGGCATAGCTGAACAAAACGCGGGGATCGAAATGGATCGGGTCCATAGGTAGCTCCAAGTATGCAGAGCCTAATCCATAGGCGGGGGTGGCCGATTCAACAGATACTCCGCCAAGGCTACCGCACTATTGTGCTTCGTGTCGCGCGCACTGTAGAGCAAGGTGATCCTCCCGCGGGCGGCGGCGTCCAGAAGCGGTTGGAGCACCTCGGGCTTCCCATCCAGTTCGGCAAAGTAGCGATGCCTGAACTCGTCCCATTTCAACGGATCGTGACCGAACCAGCGCCGCAGGTCACCGCTCGGTGCCGCTTCTTTGATCCAGGCCGTCATAGCCAGCGTAGGCTTAGAGATGCCCCTCGGCCACAGCCGCTCGACCAGGAAGCGTTCACCATCGTTAGGAGCCGGCGCTTCGTAAACACGTTTCACACTCACCATGAAGACCTCGCATTCGTATGACTGCTGGATATCGCAGTCAGCCAACCGCTTAAATGATTGGATAAGCCCCACGTGACAGCTATCCGCTCAAAACGTTACGGAAATTGAATCCCGTCTGATAAACTTCCGCGGCCATCCAGGTGCCCGAGGGCGATGTTCTTCGGGTTAAACGGGAAGCCGGTGCGGACTACTCCAACGCCGGCGCTGCCCCCGCAACGGTAAATCAGTTAAGGCGAGCCATCATGCCACTGTGCTCATGCATGGGAAGGCGACTCGCCGGGCCTCAAGGCCGCTGATAAGCCCGGATACCGGCCTGGTACAGCTCGAACGTCCGTTGCGGAGGGCAAGGGTCGGCTAGACGGTTGAAACCGCCGGTTTCTTGCCGCTTTGTCGCTCTCCCCTCTGCAACATCCTGTTAATGCCATGCGGGTCGGCATGGCCAAGGTTTGTAGAGATCATAATGCATCATCAGGCTCTAAGCTTTTCATTCGCCGCGCTCGCGGCAACCGCTCCGTTCGCCTTCGCAAAAGATGAGGTCGTCAAACGCTTCGATACTACAGTCGTTACGGCAACCCTAACCGAAACGCCGCTTCGCCAAGTAGGGAGCTCTATTACGGTAATCACGGCGCAGGATATCGCTAATCGCCGACTCAATACGGTCGCCGATATTCTGCGCGGTCAACCGGGTTTGGACGTGGTCCGAAACGGCGGGCTTGGCCAAACGACCTCGGTTTTCCTGCGCGGCGCCAATTCCAACCACACCCTCGTGCTGATCGACGGCGTCGAGACAAACGATCCCAGCAATCCGGGAGGCCTCTTCGATTTCGCTCATCTGCAAGCCGACGAAATCGAACGCATCGAAATACTGCGCGGCGGCGAAAGCTCCATCTACGGCTCGGACGCCATCGGCGGAGTCATAAACATCATTACCAAAAAAGGTGCTGGAGCTCTCAAGCTTCAGGGTTCCGGCGAAGGCGGCAGCTACGATACGTTTCGTCTGCAGGGCGGCGTCTCCGGCGGGACCGATCGATTGAATTACAACCTCAGCGCGAGCCGGCTCGAAACCGACGGTTTTTCCGCCGCCGATAAGGAGATGGGAAATTTCGAACGGGATGGCTATAAGAACACCACCGTGACCGGCCGGGTACACGCCGACGCCACGGACAACTTGGATTTCGATTGGAATTTGCGGTTCAACAAAGGCACTGCGGACCTCGACAATTGCGGTGGATTCAGCGAATTCGGCACGCTCTGCGACGATCCCAACAGCCGCAGCAACACCGAACAGCTTTTCACGCGGGGACAGGGGCGACTACGTCTATTCGACAATTTGTGGGAGCAAAAACTGGGAATCGCCTACAGCCTGACCGATCGCAGGAATATCAATAAAGTCGATGCAACCCATCCAACGGAATGGGAAACGGCGAGTTTTACCGGCGAAAAGATTAAGGTCGATTGGCAAAACAACCTCTACCTTCACGAGACCAACACGCTCACCTTGGGCATCCAGAACGAGGAAGATCGAATACACGCCGACGATGAAGGCAATTCGTTGTTCGGGCCCTTTAGCTCCGTCATTCAGGCGAAAACCGCCAACACCACGGGTTATTACGGCCAGGATCAAATCAACCTTTTCAACCGGTCGTTCACCACGCTGGGCGTAAGGTTCGACGACCATAACCGATTCGGCGGCGAGGTCACGTGGCGCGCGACGCAAGCGTTCGTCATCGAGGAGATCGGCACTCGAATCAAGGGCAGTTACGGAACCGGGTTCAAGGCGCCGACCCTGTATCAGCTATTTGCGCCCCCTACCAGCTTCGGCCCGCTCGGCAATTCTCGATTACAGCCCGAAAAAAGCCGGAATTGGGATGTCGGTATCGAACAGGGCATCTGGGACGGAAAGCTCTCGTTAGGGGCGACCTATTTCAATAACGACTTCTTGAACCTGATCGATTTCGATTTCGGCACGGGCTTTAACAATATCAACAAAGCGGAATCGGAAGGCGTCGAAACGTTTCTGGAATTCAAGCCGACGGACGATCTGACCTTACGGGGAAATTACACCTATACCCGCACGCAGGATCACGGGACAAAGCTGGCGCTTTTGCGCAGGCCGAGGCACAAGGGCAGTTTCGACGCCAATTACCGTATCAGCGGCAATACCAATGTGAACCTTAACGTGTTGCTGGTGGGAGAGCGGGACGATATGAATTTCGATGCGTTCGAACGGGTAACCATGCAAGGCTATGCCCTGGTCAACCTGGCAGGCACATACGACGTTACCGATGACATTCAGCTTTTCGCGCGCATCGACAATGTTTTCGATAAGAAATACCAGGAGACATTCGGGTTCGGGACGATGGGCGTGGCCGGATTCGGCGGCGTGAAGATGAGCTATTGAAACGGGAGCCTCACCGGGGGGACGGTTCATAAACCCCCCGGTGGCGAGTGATATCGGCAGACCTTACCTGAATTCCAGCTTTCGGATATCGCGAGCCTGCGAGAAGATACGAATTCCCAACGGAATGCTTACATAAACGAGAGTGGAAAGCATATAGAGCGGGTAGTACTCGAAGACTACACTTTTGGTGTAATCAAACCAGCTCAAATCCGAAAAACGGTCGGAGAATAGATAAAAACTGCCATTGGAAATGACGAAAGCCAGACTAGTGGAAACGATCAGGAGAAACACGGCTCCAAGAGCCGCATTCTTTTCGAAAAAGCCGGGACGTTGGACTTGCCGTCCCGCCATCCACAGGACGGCGTAGGTTGGAATCAGAAAGACATAAGCCGGTGAGATGCAATAGTCGCTGACTCCCGCATAGGCTATCGCGGCATAATCGATCGCACATGCCTCTGCCAGCAACAGCCCAAAGGGGGCCAGACCACCTAAATAAAGCCCTCCCATGAAGAATACCGCCAACGATGCATCCGGCAGCGAAAATGGAGAGCCGAAATGATGGAATCTCGTTGCCGCCATCAAGACCGCAAGCGCAATAATGATTAATCGGGTTTTTCCTCTACCGTATGCGTACATGGGCATTTCTCCTCAGGAAGTTATTTTATCCGGCACAATTATTTACCATTCGGAACACGCCCACAAAAACTTTGGCGCCCGCACACAATGGTACCGTAATTCCGTGCCCCTTCAGTGCGGCTACTGTATCTTCGGGCAAACTAAAGCCTTCTAATTTTGCCTTATAATTGCGGAGTATCCCGTCCGCTCCGAATCACACCCCCATTGCTCGGTTGAAATCATCATGTCGGATAATCTGATTTACAAAGTCGTCTTCATCAATCAGAACCAAGTCTACGAAATGTACGCCAAGCGGGTTTTTCAAGGCGAGATGTTCGGATTCGTAGTGATTGAGGATTTCATTTTCGGCGAGACCACATCCTTGGTGGTGGATCCTTACGAAGAGAAGCTCAAGACGGAATTTGCCAACGTGCGGCGTTCATTCATTCCGATGCATGAAATCGTTCGTATCGATCAGGTTGAACGACGAGGGACCGCCAAGATCATTCCCCTCGACCGGGAAGCGGGCCAATCGCCCAAAGTCGCGAAATTTTACGTACCGGACAAGCCGTAGCGGCAGTCGGCAACGGATCCTTCGAGCTACTTGACGACCTTGAGCACCGGCTTTTTCTTGGCAGAAGACGGCTGAGGTGCGGAATCGGCAGGCGGAGGCGTATCGTCGTCCCCCTCCTCATCGAAAATCATTCCCTTTCCGTTTTCCTGCGCATATATGGCCAACACCGCGCGCACAGGGACGGATATTTGCATCGGAGTCCCACCGAAACGGGCGCTGAACTCGACCGTCTGATTGCCCAACGACAAGCCATGCACGGCTTGAGGACGCAAATTCAGCACGATCTTTCCATCCTGAACATACTGTCTGGGCACGACGACTCCCTCCGCTTCGGCATCAACGAGCAAATAGGGAGTGAATTTGTTGTCGACGATCCAGTCGTATATCGCCCGTATCAAATACGGCTTGAGCGAAGTCATCAGGCAGTTAGCGGCTCAACAAAGGAAGTTAAGTCCCGCTCCTGTTCGCTTAAACTGGCTTGAAACGCATCCCGGTCAAACAAGCGTTGAGCATAGACTTTAATCGCTTCCGCCTGTTTCGACAGATCGATGCCCAAGGCAGGCAAGCGCCACAGTAGCGGGGCCAATGTGCAATCTACCAAAGAAAATTCGTCGCTGAGAAAATAAGGCTTGGTGGCGAACGCCGGAGCCGCGGCGATAAGGCTTTCCCGTAATAGCTTCCTAGCCTTGACGTTCTTTTTATCCGCCGATCTTTCGATTTCGTCCAGCAATTGATACCAATCCTGATCAATACGATGAACCAGCATGCGGGCTCGCGCTCTCGATACGGGATCCATGGGGTGCAACGGCGGATGAGGGAAGCGTTCGTCCAAGTATTCCATGATTATCCGAGAATCGTATAACACCAGATCCCGGTCCACCATTGTCGGCGTGTTTCCGTGAGGATTTAGAGCAATCAAGTCTTCCGGCGGCTGATTGACATCAATATATTCTATATCCGCCGCAATTCCTTTTTCGAACAGAACGATCCGTGCTCTATGACTATAGGCGCAGGTGGGGGAACAAAAAAGGGTCATTACCGATTTGCGACTGGCAGTGGTTGCCACGCTGAACACCTCACGAAAGAGTAAAAGGTTCCGGTTGGAGAAAAACTAGAGGTTTACGCGCCGTCCTCCACCGGGTAAAGAGTTGTTCGTCGGGGAGCGGCAACGAATACCGTGTCATTGGCTTCCAACCGGCCGGCCGCTCATTCTACCATTAAACCTTAATGGATCTTCTTCCAATACTCTTTCTTCAATCGGTACATAATGACCGCCAGCACCACTAGGAAAAAGATGACGTATTTCCCGAGCGGAAGGCGCTGAAGTTTGGAGGGCTCGGACACATACGCGAGGAAATTGACCATGTCAGTCAAGACTTGATCGAACTCCTTCGGCGACATCTGGCCTTTCTTTACCAGCCGGACGTCAACCACCGTATCCGTGCCATCGATCTTTTTGATCACGGGCTCCTGAAGTCCCTGAAGCGCCCATAAAACATTGGGCATGGCTACGTCCGGAGAAACCAGGTTATTTGTGCCCAACGGCCGCTTGGGATCCACATAAAAGCCTTTAAGATAGCTATAAACCCAATCCGCGCCTCTCGCCCGTATGACGAGAGAAAGATCCGGCGGCGCCACGCCAAAGGCGCTTTCCCCATCCGCCTTGCTCATTGCGGTCTCGAGATAGTCGTGAACCTTGACCTTGCCGAACATGAACTCACGCCGCATGGTGTCCTCGCTGAGCTCGAAGTCTTTCGCAATCCGCGAGTAGCGTATCTGCTTAATGGAATGACAACCCATGCAGTAATTGGCAAAGAAACCAGCCCCTCTTCGCACCGAATCGGAATCGAAAACATCCACATCCGCGTCTTCGAGGGGTTTTACGGGATCCACCGCAGAAGCGGCAAAAGAAAATAACAATAGTGCTATGCCGAACGCCGTTTTCATTCTTATTTGCTTCCGTAGGTTTTCAGCCGTCCGATAGCCGCCAATAACCGCGCTTTCATATTCTGATAATACGGACTGGCTTCAACTGCCTCTAACCGCGCTTTCATGTTCTGAGAGAACGCACTAGAGAACGCACTGGTCAGGATTGCCTCCAAACCGCGCTCGATGAGTCGCCAATGCCAGCCCTCGCGCTTACTTAACGGAATGACGGGCTCGGTAAGCCGTTCGGGGATCGGCTTCGTTTTTTCCAGCTTCGGGTAAAACGGCATCAAAAGCAGGAATGCGAAATAAATTATCGTGAATAGCCGCGCCAAAGCCGTTGCGCTCGGTGTGACGGGTTTCGTTCCAAGGATGCCAAGCCCGATGAAAGCCACCACGAACAAGCCCAGAGCGGCTTTGAAAATTCTCCCACGGTAGCGGATCGACTTCACCGGCGAGCGGTCCAACCACGGCAGCAAGAACAGCAACGCAATCGCCGCCCCCATCGCCAGAACTCCGCTCAGCTTGTTCGGAATCGCACGCAAAATCGAATAAAACGGCGTGAAGTACCATACCGGCTGAATATGCTCGGGAGTTACAGCCGGATCTGCCGGTTCGAAGTTCTGATGTTCCAGGAAGTACCCGCCCATCTCCGGCATGTAGAAGATGATGAGCGAAAAGACAATGAGAAAGACTGCGGCAGCGTACAGATCCTTTATAGTGTAATAAGGGTGGAATGGTATGCCATCAACCGGAATGCCGTTTTCGTCCTTCTGCTTCTTGATCTCGATACCGTCTGGACTGCTGGAGCCCGTGGTACGCAATGCGGACAAGTGGAGTACCACCAGCATCAGGATGGCCAGCGGAATCCCGATTACATGGAGCGCGAAAAACCGGGTCAAAGTCGCGTCAGCAACAACATAGTCACCCCGGACCCACACCGCGAGATCTTCGCCGATGACCGGAATCGCACCGAATAGCGAGATGATGACTTGCGCTCCCCAATAGGACATCTGCCCCCAAGGCAACAGATAGCCCATGAATGCTTCCGCCATGAGCAGCAAAAAGAGAGCCATGCCGAACAGCCAGATCAGCTCACGGGGCTTCTTGAAAGACCCGTAGAAGATCGCCCGAAACATGTGGATGTAGATGACGATAAAAAACATCGACGCGCCGGTCGAGTGCATGTACCGGAGCAGCCAGCCGTAATCCACATCACGCATGATGTATTCGACCGAATCGAACGCGAGTTCGGCCGAGGGCTTGTAGTGCATCGTCAGAAAAATCCCGGTCAGGATCTGATTGACGAGTACAAGCAGCGCCAGGGAGCCGAAGAAATAGAAGAAGTTGAAATTCTTCGGCACATAATATTTGGCAAACTGTTCGTTCCAGAACTTCGTTACCGGAAGCCGTTCGTCTAGCCAATTCAAAAGAGCTTTTGCTTTTTCCGAAGCCATCTCGCCTACTCCTCGCCGCTACTCACACCGACCACAATCCGCGTGTCGCTGATATAGCGATAAGGCGGAATTTCGAGATTGGTCGGCGCCGGAACCGCCTTATAGACGCGTCCAGCCAAATCAAAACGAGAGCCGTGGCAGGGGCAGAAAAATCCGCCCTTCCAGTCCGGCCCCAGATCCGCCGGTGCGATTTCGGGACGATAAACCGGAGAGCAGCCGAGATGGGTGCAGATGCCAACGGCAACAAAGATTTCCGGCTTAATGGATCGAAACTCATTGCGCATCGACTCCGGCTGTTGCGGTTGCTTCGACAGGGGATCACGCAATTGATCATCGAGCGTGGGCAGGATCGCCAAACTATTGGGGGTCCTGTGTAATATCCAAACCGGCTTGCCGCGCCACAAAACGCGGATCAACTGTCCCGGCTCGACTTTGCTGATATCGATTTCCACCGGAGCACCCAAGGCTTCGGCCTTGGCACTGGGTTTCATTGACGAGATAAACGGCATCGCCGCGGCGCCCGCGCCTATGGCGCCGACAACCACCGCCGCCTGGGTTAAAAAACGGCGCTTGTCGATATCCACGCCTTCACTAGTCATGCCAACATCTCCGACATACCCCTCTCTAATTGTTAGGTCTTATAGTCTTAAACTGTAATTGTTGTAATCTTGGAACTCGGTGGTTCTATGTCGTTGAATCGCCATAGTTAACAATGCGTTTCCTCGGGGGGAGGATTTTGTTTGAGAAAGGCTAAGAAAGCAATAGCATCGGAACGAGAGCCCTACGAAGCTAGAATTTTCGCGAGCACCGCGAGGAATTTGTCGTTTTCCTCCGGCATTCCGACGGTGACCCGCAAACACCCGGACAACTGACCGCCGGAAGGGTGCAGATTCTTGATCAAGACGCCCGAGGACTTAAGCCCCTGAAACACCTGATTGGCGTCGTGCCGCAAAAGCCTGAACAAGATGAAATTGGCGTCGCTCCGATAGACATGGACTCCCGTAAGCCGGCTAAGTTCTTCGTGCAAGTACTGTCGGTCCCGCAGGATAAGTTTTACCTGAGCCTCGAATACCTCGCGCTTTTCGATAGCGAATTCCGTGCTGATCTGGGTCAGTATATTGATATTGTAAGGTAGGCGGATCTTGTCAAATTCATCGATCCACGCCCTGGCACCGGCCAAGAGACCTAAGCGCAGCCCCGCCAAACCCAGCTTCGATAGCGTACGCATTACGAGAAGCCGCTCGAACTCCGCCAATCGCGGCATAAAGCTGCGCCCGGCGTAGGGCGTGTACGCTTCATCCAAAACCACCAGACCCGGAGCCGCTTGGAGTATTTCCGCGACATCCTCGGGATCAAACACGTTGCCGGTCGGGTTATTGGGATAGGCCAGAAAGATGACGGCGGGTCGATGTTTCTCGATAGCGGTACGCATCGCAACCATGTCCAGAGAAAAATCCGCCTCCCGCAAAGGCACCCCGACAAACTTAAGCCCCAGGCACGACGCGATCTGCCGGTACATGACGAAAGTCGGCTCGGGCGCTAAAACCGTCGCATCTCGTCCTTGCAGTGCCATGAGAATGATTTGAATGATTTCGTCGGAACCGTTCCCCATCAGGAGTTCGGCCCCCTCTGGCACTCCGTAAGCCTCGCGCAACTTGGCCCTAAGCCGGCTGCAAGCGGGATCGGGATAGCGATTCGGCTGAGCTTCGCGAAGCCGAGCCAACCATGCCTCGACCATGTCATCCGGCCACGAATAAGGATTTTCCATGGCATCCAACTTGACGTAACCCGAAGAATCCGGAACGTGATAGGCCGACAAGGCCAGTACTTCCGGTCTTAGCAAGGACCGGACTTTGCTCGCGAGATCGGTCATGATTGCTCTAGGATCCGATATTCGGCGGAGCGGGCGTGAGCCGTCAATCCTTCGCCGCGGGCAAGCACGGATGCGGTTCTAGCCAGATGATCTGCGCCTTGTTTCGAACAGAAAATAAGGCTCGAGCGCTTCTGAAAATCGTAAACGCCCAAAGGGGAGGAAAATCTGGCCGTCCCGGACGTGGGCAGCACATGGTTGGGTCCGGCGCAGTAGTCGCCCAAGGCTTCCGCCGTGTAGCGGCCCATGAAGATAGCGCCGGCATTGCGGATTTTGCCGACCAAGCTTTCGGGATCTCCCACGGAAAGCTCCAGATGCTCGGGCGCGATCCGGTTGGCCACAACCGCAGCTTCGTCCAAATCCTCAACGTGGATTAGAGCGCCGCGGCGGGACAGCGAGGTTCGAATCACCTCGGCCCGCTCCATCCCCGGCAGCAGACGGCGAATACTCGATTCCACCGCGTCCAGATGGGCGCGGTCAGGACTGATGAGTATCGCCTGGGCATCTTCGTCGTGCTCCGCCTGCGAGAACAGATCCATGGCGATCCAGTCCGGGTCGGTTCCTCCATCGCTGATGACGAGGATTTCCGACGGGCCCGCTACCATGTCGATACCCACTTGACCGAATACCAGCTTTTTGGCGGTGGCCACGTAAATGTTTCCGGGCCCCACGATCTTGTCGACCCGCGGCACCGTTTCGGTGCCGTAAGCCAGAGCCGCCACCGCCTGTGCGCCGCCGATCCGGAATACCCGGTCGACGCCGGAAAGATAAGCGGCCGCGAGAACCAGTTGATTCGTCTCACCCCTGGGAGTCGGGACGACCATGACGATCTCGGGCACACCGGCCACCTCCGCCGGGATGGCGTTCATCAACACCGACGACGGATAAGCCGCCTTTCCGCCGGGAACGTAGATGCCCACCTTGTCCAAAGGCGTCACCTGTTGTCCCAGCACCGTGCCGTCGCTTTCCGTATACTGCCAGGATTCCATCTTTTGGCGTTCGGCATACATCCGGATGCGCTCCGCGGCTTTCCGGAGCGCCTCGGCGGATTCGCCGGGCAAACTTTCCCAAGCCTTTTTCAGCTCGTCGCGCGACAGTTCGAGACCTGATGCCTTCAACGCGTCGAAATGATCGTAGAGACGGGTGAATTCGACCAACGCGGCATCGCCTTCTTTCCGTATGCGCGCAATGATTTCCATCACTCGCCCATGGATAGCCGCATCCTCGGCTTCATCCCATGCCAAAACCGCATCCAGGCGTTGTGCGAAATTCGGTGCCCCCGCTTCGAGACGGGTAATCGAGATATTCGACATAGTGCTTACCCCGCTTGCTTACTGCGATCGCTGACGACTTGCCTCAATTCTTCGACGAAACTCGTGACCGCCTTATGCTTCATCTTCATCGCAGCCTTATTGACGATGAGTCGGCTGCTGACTTCCATGATCAAATCGCGTGGCTCAAGTCCGTTGGCCCGCAGCGTGTTCCCCGTGTCGACGAGGTCGACGATGCAGTGGGCCAATCCCACCAGAGGCGCCAGTTCCATCGAGCCGTAGAGCTTGATGACTTCCGCTTGAATGCCGCGGCCGGCGAAATAGCGATGGGTGGTTTTCACATATTTGGTCGCCACCCGCAACCGGCCTCTTAAAGCCGGCGCCGAACCTTGCATGGCTGCCGTCATCAGCCGGCAACGTGCGATGCCTAGATCCAGCGGCTCGTATAGCCCTTGGGCATCGTACTCGACCAGCACATCCTTGCCGGCAATTCCGAGATCGGCGGCCCCGTATTCCACGTAGGTGGGCACGTCGGTGGCCCGGATGATCAAGAGCTGCACGTCCTCCCGATTGGTCGGCAGAATCAGCTTGCGGCTTTTGTCCGGATCCACGGTCGGCTCGACTCCGACCTGCGCCAGCAGCGGTAGCGCCTCCTCGTAAATTCGTCCTTTCGATATGGCTAAAGTGAGCATGCGTGACGTTTCAGTTGGGTATACGGCGTATCTCCGCACCGAGCTGCGATAGCTTCTCTTCGATGCACTCGTAACCGCGATCAATATGGTAAATCCGGTCGACTACCGTCTGGCCTTCGGCCACGAGCCCGGCCAGCACCAGGCTCGCGGAAGCTCTTAAATCAGTCGCCATCACCGGTGCAGCCGTCAAATTCGGCCTGCCCTGAACAATAGCCGTATTGGATTCGAGCTGAATGTCGGCTCCCATTCGCTGCATTTCCTGGACATGCATAAACCGATTCTCGAATACGGTCTCGGTGATCACGCCGACACCTTCGGCAACCGTGTTCATGGCCGTGAATTGCGCCTGCATATCGGTCGGAAATGCCGGGTAAGGCGCGGTGCGCAATGAAACGGCTTGCGGGCGATCGCCCTGCATATCGAGCTCGATGGTCGAATCGGTGCACGTAATGATCGCGCCGGCCTCCCGAAGCTTGACCAACACGGCATCCAGCAGATCCGGCCGGGTATTCTTCAGCTTGACCCGACCGCCGGTCATGGCGGCGGCTACCAAATAAGTACCGGTCTCAATCCGATCCGGAAGAATACGGTAGTGCAAACCGTTGGCGGAAAGCGATTCGACCCCTTCGATTTCCATGATGTCGGAACCCGCACCGTGGACTTTTCCGCCCATCTCATTGAGGAAATTGGCCAAATCCACCACCTCGGGTTCACGCGCGGCATTTTCGATGATCGTTGTTCCCTCGGCGAGAACCGCCGCCATCATGAGATTCTCGGTGCCGGTCACCGTGACCTGATCCAGGACGAGACGACAACCTTTGAGACGCTTGGCGCTGGCATGAATGTAGCCATTCTTCACGTTGATCTCGGCGCCCATCGCCGCCAACCCGTGAAGATGCAGGTTCACGGGCCGACTGCCGATGGCGCAACCGCCCGGCAGCGAGACCTCGGCCCGGCCGAAACGGGCCAACAGCGGCCCCAGCACCAGAATGGAAGCCCGCATGGTCTTCACCAGCTCGTAAGGCGCGAAAAAATTCTCGATCGGTCCGGAATCCACCTCGATGTTGAGCTTTTCGTCCACCACCAGATGCACCCCCATGCGTCCGAGCAACTCCATAGTGGTGGTGATGTCGTGAAGGTGCGGAACGTTGCCGATGGTCACGGGCGTTTCCGATAGCAATGCGCCCGCGAGGATGGGCAATGCGGCGTTTTTGGCCCCGGAAATGCGCAACTCGCCGCTAAGGGGCCTGCCGCCGGTAATAAGGAGTTTATCCATTGTTGGTATATTTTTTTGCTAAATACGGGATCGACGTCAGTCGACAGCTTCAGATGAACCGGCAGCGATTAATTGCTCGATGCCGCTGACTCGGGCGATCGCTTTGACATTCTGCGGGAGATTGGCATAACAGAGTTCTGTCCGGGCTTGTTCCGCACGCCGCAGCCACTCTAAAAGGAGTGCGACACCGGCGCTGTCGACCCGAGAGATTCCCTCCAAGTTGAACGAAAGCCGGGATGCTTCCTTAAAGATAACCAGGGTCTTCTTCAGAACAGCCGACGCCGTCGCGAAGGTCAGCTCGCCCTTAAGTCTGTAGCACCCTTGACCCTCGTCGATCAATTCGAATGGGATGGGAGATTTAGCCATACTCGACTAACACGTAATGCCGGTGTTATTCGGTGGAGGTGGCAGCTCCGCCACCCTCTCCGTCGCCGCTTTTTTCGCCTCCGCCTTCCGCCTTGCTGAACAAGAAGCGGCTGATGACCTGCTCAAGCACGATCGCCGATTGAGTCAACTCGATTTCGTCGCCGCTCGCCAGATGGTCGTCCGCGCCGCCGGGCGTCAAACCGATATACTGCTCGCCCAACAGCCCGGCGGTAAGTATGCTGGCGCTGGTGTCGATCGGCAGCGTGTTGTAGTTCGGCTCGATCCGCATCTCCACCACGGCTTCATAGGTTTGATTGTCGAACGAAATGGAGCTGACCCGCCCCACCGTGACACCGGCCACCGATACCGGCGCCCTAACTCTCAAGCTGCCGATGTTTTCAAAGCGAGCGACGATCTTGTAGCTGTCATTGTTGCTCTTCAATTCGGCCAGATTGCTGACTTGCATGGCTAAGAAAAACAATGCGATCAAACCAATGGCAACGAATAAACCAACCCAGATCTCGATTGCTTTCGATGACTGCATCAATCCTCCCCGAACATTAAAGCCGTCAACACGAAATCCCATCCGAGAACGGCGAAGGCCGAATAAACGACCGAGCGAGTGGTTGCCCGGCTGACCCCCTCGGAAGTGGGTACGGCATCATAGCCTTCGAACACGGCTATCCACGTGACGATGGCCCCGAATACCGCGCTTTTGATAAGACCGTTGACGACGTCGTCGTAAAAATCGATCTTGCTTTTCATTTGAGCCCAGAATGCGCCTTCGTCCACTCCGAGCAATCCGACTCCGACGAAATATCCCCCCATGACGCCGACCATGCTGAATAGCGAGGCCAACAAGGGCATCGACAGGCAGCCGGCGAAAAAGCGCGGCGCGATGATGCGCTTCACCGGATCGACCGCCATCATTTCCATGCCGGAAAGCTGTTCGGTCGCCTTCATCAAGCCTATTTCCGCCGTCAAAGCGGAACCCGCTCGCCCTGAAAACAGCAGCGCCGTGACCACCGGCCCCAACTCCCGGACCAAAGAAGCCGCCACCATGACGCCCAAGGTCTGCTCCGCCCCGAAATCGGAAAGCACATTGAAGCCCTGAAGCCCCAGCACCATTCCGACGAACAAACCGGAAACGCTCACCAACAGGATGGTGAGCACGCCCACCGAATAAACCTGCGCGAGCAACAGACGAATGCGCCTGAGGATCTCGGGCAACCCCGTTACGACATGCCAAATGAACAAATTGGCCCGACCCAGCTTTTGCAGGGTTTCCAGGGTCGCGTATCCAAGTCGCTGGAATGGGGCTAGCATGACATGTTCCGGGTAAACGACGGGCTGATTTCAGACATGGGGTTTAAGCAAATCGGCCGCATAATCGGGCGCCGGATAATGGAACGGCACCGGGCCATCCGCCAAACCTTTCATAAACTGGAGAATCCAAGGCGATTCCGAGTGCTCGATGGCATCCGGCGTACCTTGACCGACCACCTTGCCTTCGGAAATAAGATAGACGTAATCGGCAATGGACGCGGTTTCTTCCACGTCGTGGGACACGACGATGCTGGTGAGCCCCAAGCCCTGGTTCAGATCGCGGATCAGCTTCACCAATACGCCCATGGAAATCGGGTCCTGCCCGGTAAACGGCTCGTCGTACATGATCATCATCGGATCAAGGGCGATGGCTCGCGCCAACGCCACCCGCCTGGCCATACCGCCCGATAGCTGCGCCGGCATCAGGTCGCGAGCCCCCCGCAACCCTACGGCCTGCAATTTCATCAAAACCAGGCTCCTGATCATGGACTCGGGCAGCTTGGTATGCTCCCGGAGCGGAAAAGCGACGTTTTCGAATACGCTGATATCGGTTAGGAGGGCGCCGGTCTGAAAAAGCATCCCCATCTTTTTGCGCAGCTCGTACAACTGGCCGAGGCGCAGGTCATGCACCACGCACCCGTCCACGCAAATAGTGCCGCTGTCCGGTCTGAGTTGGCCGCCGATTAGTTTCAGGAGAGTGGTCTTGCCGGTGCCGCTAGGCCCCATGATGGCGGTAATCTTGCCTCTGGGGATGTCCAGGTTGACGTCATCGAAAATCTTGCGGCTGCCGCGACTGAACGTTAGATTTCTGATCGAAACCAGAACTTCGTCACCCGCTTTCCCGCCACCCATGTTTTGATGAAACGCCACTTAAATCAGTCGGAAAAATAACGTATTCTGGCCAGCAATGGCGCTTGAGTCAACTTTGTAGCCGCCGCAACGGCTTTAACAAACAATCCAACCCCTGCCAAACAGCGCAATATAAGGCCGGAATCAAATCTGTCGCTCGATATTGAGAGCTTGGCGCCGTCAATCCGTCTGAGGCATCGCACCAACTCGGTCTTATGAAATCCAAACCCGCAAACCCGAAATCGGCGCTGAGGAACATCCTGCGCAAGCTCGTCCTGACGATCGTCACCCTAACCGTTGTTCCCGTCGCTCTGTTGCGCTGGCTGCCTCCGCCGACCAGCGCATTCATGCTGCGCGCGCACTTCTTGGCCATCATCGAAGGGAAACCGGGACTTCGCCCACGCTACCGGTGGACTTCTTGGAACGAGATTTCGCCTTATGCCAAAGTCGCCGTGATCGCCGCCGAAGACCAGCTGTTCGACCGGCATTACGGTTTCGATCTGAAGGCTATCGGCAAGGCCTGGAGACATAATCAACACGGGAAGCACGTGCGAGGCGCCAGCACGATTTCGCAGCAAGTTGCCAAGAATCTGTTTCTTTATCCGGGACAGAATTACGTCCGCAAGGCTTTGGAGGCTTATTTCACCACGCTCATCGAATTGATGTGGCCGAAACGGCGCATATTGGAGATTTACCTCAATATCGCCCAATTCGGCGAAGGCGTGTTTGGCGTTTCGGCCGCGGGGGAAGCCTTTTTCGCCAAGCCGCCTTCAAAGCTCAACCCGAACGAAGCCGCCTTGCTCGCCGCCGTTTTGCCCAACCCCGTGCGCCTGCGCGCTGACAAACCTTCGGCTTATGTGATGCATCGCCGGTTATGGATATTGAGACAAATGAGGCAACTCGGAGGACCGGATTACTTGCGGAATGTCTGACAGAGGGAAACAACTGCGGCACATTAGACTTTGGCAAAAGCGGGTTTTATCTAACCCGCCCCTGCCAAGCGTTTCAACCGCTCAAGCTGAATAAACCCGGGCATTCACCAGGCGGCTGCACGATAAGGAATGAAGAGGATCAGATCCCCAGGTTGCTCAAAGCAACCATCAATTCGTTGAGAATGCCGGTAAGACGAGGGTGCTCGACTTCGAATTGCGAAATCGCCTCTTTCATGTCTTCGATCAAATGCAGGTGATGCTCGTCTTCCGACGCCTCAAGCCGCCGCTCGAGATCACTGAGTAGCGTTTCGAGCCGCGCCCTGACTTCGGGGTCACTGGTATTCAGATGTTCGATTTCAGTGCGCAGATTGAAAAGCGCTTCACTTATTTCTTTTTCAGTCATGGAATCTTTTCCTCAAACCCATCGTTTCTTCGCAAATCGTAACACAGGCCACTGGATTAAGCCGAAGCCCAGGCAACCGTTTGCTCAAGGCGCCGGCAATGCCGCCCTGAAAAACTCCGGCGCAACAAAAGCCGCCTTATGGACTTCGGCATTGTAGTAGTTCGTTGCGAACGGCTTGCCTCGGGCGTCCGCCTCGCGAAAATGCGCCAAATCCGATTTTCCTGCCAGGGTCCCGCTCCACCAACCGGACGGGTAAATGAACTGCGGGAAAAACAAGGTCCGCGTTTGCGGGAATCCCGCCTGCCGCATGGTGTTGTGCATGGCTTCAATCAGCGGCATATGAAACAGCGGCGACTCGCTCTGCTGGGCCAAAATCCCGTCTTTGCGCAGACAACGGAAACACTCCCGGTAAAACGCTTCGTTGAACAATCCTTCCGCCGGCCCCACCGGATCGGTGCTGTCCACGATGATCAGATCGACGCTGTCGGCCGCCGCATCCTTCACCCACTGAATGCCGTCGATGAAAAGCAGTTCGGCGCGGGGGTCGTTGTTCGACTCGCACAATTCCGGGAAGTACTGCTCGGCCAGCCGGGTCACCCTCTCGTCGATCTCGATTTGGACCGCCCGCTTGACCTCCGGGTGTTTGAGCACTTCCTTGAGGCTTCCGCAATCGCCGCCACCGATGACCCAAACGGTCTCCGGATTGGGATGGGTATAGAGCGCCGGGTGCGTCATCATTTCGTGATACAGAAAATTGTCCCGGTCGGACACCATCGTACAGCCGTCGATCACCATGAGCGTGCCCAGCCACTCGGTCTCATAGATTTCAATCCGCTGAAACGGCGTCTGTTCTTCGTGAAGCTTTTCAGTCACCTTTAAAGAGAGCGCACTCCCGTGTTTCGGATAAACCTCGGTAAACCAGTTGTCGTCGCTCAGCATGGTGTTCCTCGCAATGGAAAAATCCAGCGATTTTCCACATAATTCAACCTTTTTTAAAGAGCTTAGCCATCGAAATGAGTTGGAGTCTGCAGCAGGCGGTTGATACCTACGCCATAGAGCACTGGGGAGAAGGCTACTTCGACGTTAACGACGAAGGCCACGTGGTCGTCCGCCCGACGAAGAACCCGGCGCAAGGCACGGTGGATCTCTTCGACATCGCCCAAGCCGTTCGGCAGGAAGGCTTGTCGCTGCCGGTCCTAGTGCGCTTCACCGATATCCTGCGCGACCGGGTGAGCCTGCTGCGCGAAGCCTTCGAAAAGGCGCGGCGCGAACATGATTATCAGGGTGGATATACCCCGGTGTACCCAATCAAGGTCAACCAGCAGCGGAGCGTGGTCGAGGGCATTTTGAAAAACGGCCATACCGCCGTAGGCCTGGAGGCCGGCAGCAAATCCGAGCTTCTGGCCATACTGGCCTTATCCAAGGCCGGCACGGTGATCTGCAATGGCTACAAAGACCGCTCCTACATTCGTTTGGCTTTGATCGGCCTCAGCCTGGGGCTGAACGTTTTCATCGTCATCGAAAAACTGTCGGAGTTGGAACTGGTGCTTTCCGAATCGCAAGACCTGGGCATTGCGCCTCAATTGGGTGTGCGCGTCAGGCTGTCCAGTATCGGCGCCGGCAAATGGCAGAATAGCGGCGGCGAAAAATCGAAGTTCGGCCTGCATGCGAACGAACTGCTCAGGCTCATCGTCAAACTACGGGAAGCCGGCGGTCTGGAATGGCTCAAGCTGATGCACTTTCACATGGGCTCGCAGGTTGCGAACATCAACGACATCAAAACGGCGCTGCGGGAGGCTTGCCGCTATTATGCCGAATTGAGGGAACTCGGCGCCCATCTCTCCTGGGCGGATGTGGGCGGAGGACTCGGCGTCGATTACGAAGGCACCCACTCGGCAAGCGACTGCTCCATCAATTACAGCATCGACGAATACGCCCACAGCATCGTGCGCGCCTTCTCGGAAGCCTGCGCCGAATACGGATTGCCGCACCCGAACCTCATCACCGAGGCCGGACGCGCCATGAGCGCCCATCATGCGGTGCTGATCACCAATATCATCGACATCGAATCGGTGGCCGAAGACGCTAGCCAGCCGGCCGACATCAAGGCAAAGCCGTTGCAGGACCTGGCCGATTTGCTGCAAGCCCTGCCGCAGGAATCGCCTCTTGGCGTGTATCACGACGCTCAATTCGATCTCGCCGAGGCCCGCGCGATGTACGTGCAGGGCAAATTGAGCCTGGCCGAACTCGCCGATGCGGAGCGGCTGAACGCGGCCATCTGTCACGCCGTGCACAGACGGCTCGACATCCGCCTCCGCGCCCATCGCGAACTGATCGACGAACTCAACGAGCGGCTCGCCGATAAGGTTTTCTGCAATTTCTCGCTCTTCCAATCCATGCCGGACGCCTGGGCGATCGCGCAGGTGTTCCCGGTCATGCCGCTGCAACGCTTGCACGAGGAACCCACCCGCCGCGCGGTCATTCAGGACCTGACCTGCGATTCCGACGGCCGGATCAATACCTATATCGATCGGCAGAGCCTCGAAACCACCTTGCCGCTGCATGCGCACAAACCGGGTGAACCGTATCTCATCGGCATCTTCCTGGTGGGCGCCTATCAGGAAATCCTCGGGGATATGCACAACTTGTTCGGCGACACCCATTCGGTCAATGTCGAACTCGACGGCGCCGGCGGCTATCGGTTCGTCCAACCGATGCGAGGCGATGGCGCCCACGACCTGCTGCGCTACGTGCATATCAACCCGGAGGATTTGGAGCGCGCGTATCGCAAAAAGCTGGTCGAAGCGCAGATCTCCCCCGAACAGCGCAAGCGCTTCGAGAGCGAATTGATCGCCGGGTTGCGAAGCTACACCTATCTCGAGGAGTAAACGGCATTGAACACCGGAGGCACAAAGGACATGAAGGCAGGCTTCATCGGTCTCGGCGCCATGGGAGCGCCCATGGCGCGAAACGTGGCGAAGGGACATTATTTGGCTTCGGTTTGGAACCGCACCGAAGCCAGCGCGATAACTCTCTCTCAAGAACTCAATGTACAGTGCGCCGCCTCGCCTGCCCTGCTCGCCTCGCACGTCGATGTCGTCCTGATTTGCGTATCGGCCGATGCCGACGTGTTGGATGTCGTACACGGCATTTTGCCGGCGCTGCGTCCGCAAACAGTCGTAATCGACATGTCCACGGTAAGCAGCGATACCGCACGCGAAGCCGCCCGACTGGTTGGAAGCAAGGGCGCGGATTTCCTCGACGCACCGGTGACCGGCGGTGTCGAAGGCGCGAAGAATGGGACCTTGGCGATCATGGTGGGCGGCAAGCCCGAGACTTTGGAAAAAGTCATGCCGGTACTGGAAACCATGGGCAGCCGGATCGTTCACATGGGGGACGTTGGCACCGGCCAAGCGGCCAAGGCGGTGAACCAGATCATGGCGGCCGGCATCAACGAGGCCGTGGCGGAGGCCCTGGCATTCGGAGCGGCGCTAGGGCTGGACATGCGCAAGGTCATCGATGTCGTTTCCGGCGGCGCCGCCGGAAACTGGTTCCTGGAAAAGCGCGGACCGACCATGACCCAAGGCATATTCAAACCCGGCTTCAAGCTCGCCCTGCACCATAAGGATCTGAAAATTTGCAAAGGCATAGCGGATAAACTGGGGCTCAAGCTGCCTGTTACTGAAATGGCCGTGAACGATTACGCCAAACTCATCGCCGAAGGCCACGGCGAGGAAGACATCTCGGCTCTATACCGTCTCAAACGGCCATCGTCGTGAGCCCTGCGCGAAATGCCTGGCTGAAGCTCCATCTTTATCTGGCGCTCGGGATCGGATTCCTCTTTGTGCTGATGGGGCTCAGTGGGAGTCTCAGCGTCTATCGCGAGGAGCTGGACGAACTCCTCAATCCTCGATTGGTAATCGAGGAACCGAAAGGCGAATACCTGCCGCTGGACCGCATCATGGCGGCGCTACGGGTCGCGCACCCGAACCGATATGGCGCCTGGATTCTGGAAATGCCCCGCTCCCGTCAGGGCATGATCACCGCCTGGTACGAACAACCCCACGAGACCGTGGGCGAGTTCTACGCCCCGCTCATGGTGTCCGTGAACCCGTACACGGCAGAAATCGCCGCCAACCGGTTCTGGGGTCGGACAGCGACGACCTGGATTTATGATCTCCATACCCAACTGCAACTCGGCCTGTTCGGTTGGAACACCGTCGGTATTTTGGGCCTGCTGCTGATAGTTTCGGCGAGCACCGGACTCTATCTGTGGTGGCCGGGCTTGAGCCGGATTCATCGCGCCTTCGCGATCCGGCACGATGCCGGCTTGGCGCGACTCGCTTTCGACCTGCACCGCGCGCTTGGCCTGTTCAGCGCCATCGTCCTGCTATTGTTGGCTTTCACCGGATTCCATCTGGCTTATCCGAAAATGCTGGAAACGATCCTGGGAGCCTCGGACATGGGCCACGGCGATGAGGGTCCGGAAATCCTCAGTACGGCTGCCCCCAATGCCCGCCCCGTCAGCCTGGCCGAAGCGGTTTTGGTCGCACGGGGGCCATTTCCGCACGCTGAGGTGAGGCGCGTCGCCACGCCGACCGGCGAAACCGGCACTTACCGCATCAACCTGCGCCAACGCGGAGAAGCGAACATCAAACACCCGGCGACCATGGTCTGGGTTGACCGTTGGAGCGGGCAGATTCGCGAGGTGCGCAATCCCAACACATTCAGCGGAGGGCAAACTTTTATCAGCCGGATATGGCCCTGGCACACCGGCGAGGCTTTCGGGGCCATGGGCCGGTTTCTTTGGTTCTGTGTCGGTCTGATGCCGCTCGTGCTTTATGTGACCGGTTTATTGCACTGGCTGCATCGACGCGGTTCGATCAAAGATCGGGAAGTGAATCTCGCCGCGCTTAGGCCAAGACTGGAACGAGCGCAGAGCGTTTTTTTGCGCCAGTCGGCGGACCTTCTCCGCCTTATCCGCCTTCTGGCGGGGTGGGCTCTGGTGCGGATGATGCGTCTCGCCCAATGGGGCAAGCGACGATATCTGGATTGAGGCTCGACAGGGCTTTCCTAAGGCGTCGCTTTGATGGGTTACGGCGCACTCACAGCACATTGATCGACGGCCAGCTTATACCGGAGTGCGCCTAACCCATCCTACGAAATCCCGGTTGCCATGACCCACCGAAAGACTTGTAGGATGGGTAGAGCGTCAGCGAAACCCATCGCACCCTTTAACCTGGACGAAAGGAAGGGGGATGCGCGTGCAGGGGCGGTCCAATTCGCCCCTGCGCCTGCTCTACAGATGCTCTAGCGGCGGGCGCTATCGAGCGCCATCACCTTGAGCCCATCCTTTTCCGTAGCCCAGGTTACATAAACCCGGTTGCCGTTCGCATGCAGGAAGGGGTTATCGGCGCCGCTGTCGGTTTCAGCCAGAATGCGCGGCTCGGACCAGTTTGACCCGCCGTCCGTCGAACGCATGGTCTTGAGCTGATTGTTCTTGCCATCGAATTCCAGCCAGACTAGATCCACCTGCCGACTTATGCTCAAGACGTGCGGATGAGCCGGCATGGCCGTCGGATTCCCAAATTTGATCGGTTGAGTAAAGTGGGCGCCGATATCGTCGGAATAGGCATAAAACAGCCCCGTCGCATCGGGCGCGGCACTGTACCAGGTCAAGTGGTAACGCCCGTCCTTGGCGATCGACAGTCCCGGTCCGTGATGGGGGCAACCCTCGATATGCCAGTTTTCGCGTGTCGCCCGGATCGGTCTGCCCGGCTTGTCCCAATCGGCGAATTTGAGCAGCGCATGATCGCGGATATTCTCGGGATAGACATTGCGCCAGACGACGAGCGGCAATCCATCGATATCGATGGCGGTCTGCAACCGGCAGCATTGACAGGTGTAATCGGCCGCCTTGGCGTTCGGCTTGAAGCTCTTGCCACCGTCGTCCGACCAGGTGTAGTAGAGGGATGAGCCGTTGTAAGGCTGGCTCTTGGCCTTCGCGGCCTCGACATCTCTCGAATCCAGCCAGGCGATGAAGATCTTGCCGTCACGGCTGACCGCCATGCTGTCGAACGAGTGTCCGATGATGTCCCGGTTATCGTTGACCGTGACCGGCTCGGAGAAGGTTTTGCCGCCATCCAGCGAGCGGGCAAACCGGATATGGCTACTGAAGCGTTTCTCCAGGCCCTGCGCCCAAGTGAGATAAATCTGCCCTTCCGGACCGATCGCGATCTTGGGCCGGTTCTCGCCATGGGACTGGACATTTTCCGGCTCGCGATTGACCGCCACCGGCTTTCCGAAGGTCTTGCCGCCGTCCTTCGAGGACTGAACGTAGATGCCCCCCTGATACACCCAGGAAATCCATAGCCGGCCATCGGCATCGAAAACCGCACTGGGCGTCCGTGCGCATTTGGGCGTCGGAGCGGTCGCCGAATCCTTGCAATAGGCTGGCTGGGACGAGGACTGGCCATTCCCGTGCTCGGCCCAGACGAATTGACTTCCCAGAACCAAAGCTGACAAGCCGATCAATCTGTAAAAAACATTCATCAACTTTCCTCTTTCTCGGGTTAACACAACCTGACACGGAAAACAGCTGAAAAATCCTTGCCAGGCGAACCTCAGCATCTTACCGGATCTCAGAAACAAAACGGCCAACGGCGGACGAAGACCGGAGCCCTCGCCCACCGCTGGCTATAAAGCTATCAGTAATCGATCGAGATGCCGCCGAACACCGTACGGTCGAACCCGGGGTTCAGGATGGCGCTGCCGCTCCGCGAAGCCGTTCCCGTCACGCTCGTGCTGGCAACCCATTGCTCGTCGGTCAGGTTGCGCCCTTCGACAAACACATGGTAGCCGAGTTTGTTGAACGTATTCTTGTAGCCGGCGCGCGCACCCAGCAAGGTATAGGCGGGCGCCTTGAGGGTATTGGCGTAGTCCACGAAATAGTTGCTGGCCATGCGGAGATTCGGGCCGATATAGAATCCGGAGGGATGCTCATACACGGCTTCCGCGCCGCCGAAATGGTTGGGCGCACCCGGAATGTAATTGTCGTTAAACGCGGGATCGTTGTCGTATATGAAGCGCTGATAGGTATAGGTCAACCGCATCCGCAACTGATCATCCCCCATCAATCCCAAGGGAATCAGCGCCCCCGTACCGACTTCGACGCCCGTGTGGGTGGTCTTGTCGGCATTGTTGGTACTGGTCTGGGTTTGACCGGGCAGTAGCGTGGTGAGAATCTCGTTGTTGATCCAAGAGTGGTAGACCGCCAGATCCCAGTTGAAGACGCCGGCTTCGCCGCGGGTTCCCACTTCGATGGTCGTCCCCTCCTGCGCATCGAGGGCGGATTCGCTGCCCGCCTGATTCAGACGAGGATCCCGGAAAGCCAATTGGGTATTGGTCGGCGGCTCGTAACTGCGGCTGAAATTGGCAAAGAACTGCTGCTTGTCGGTCGCCTGCCAGATCAACCCGACCTTGGGACTGAATGCGGTGTACCAGCGGGAGGCATCGGTTTCAAAAGCATTGCTAAGCCTTGAGGTAGGCACGAAAAAGTCGGTCAGACTGCGCCGCTTGGCATGAATGAACTGACCGCCCACCACGAGATCGAGATTGGAGGTCAGACCAAATCTGTCCTCCCCGAAAATCTCGATGTTGAAAGCCTCGGTTTTGGTGTTATTCAGCTTCGTACCGATCTCCGCATCGGGCAAGGTATTGTCCACCGTGCCGTAGGATTTGCCCCAGCCGAAGAAGCCGCCCAGCACAAAGCTGTTGCGCGAACCGAACAGCGATCCGTCGTGGGTGAAACGCCAACTGGTGCCCACATCGTGCTGCCGGTTGCGGTTGAATCCGCCCGCCAAATTGCCGAAGTCGATCAAAAGGCCGCCACAAAGCGGGTTATTGACCGTCACGATGCCCGCCGAATCCGGAGTTCCCCGGCATGGCGCTCTGGTAGAGGTACCGGGCGGCAGCGGATGCCACAGGCGGCGATTCTCGTACCAGGCGCCGACCGTCAGTACATCGTTGGGTGTGAATTTGATGGTGTGCTGGAGGTCGCCACGCAGGGTGTCAAGGTTCCGCTGGGCATGGATGGTTTCGAAGCGATTGTTGAACGACCCCGGCGTCAGGCCATCCTGCGCTTGCGAAGGATCTTGATCGAACTGATCGAACGATAGCGAGCCCGGCAGTTCCAGGCGGTTTTGGCTGGCGAACAGATGCACGCGGGTTTCCTGATCCTCGTTCCAGCGGTAGCCGAAATTGGCATAACCCCTGGAAACCTCCTCCTCGCTATTGTCCCGGAAGCTGTCGTTGTAAGTGCCGGTATAAGAAACGAAATAATCCAGATCCTCGTTTAGCACGCCGCCGACCATTACTTGCGGGCGGTAATAATTATGCGTGCCGGTGATGAAGGTGGTGTGGATACCCGGCGTGTTGCGGCCGTTGCGCGAAGCGAAGTTCACCGCCCCGCCGAGGAAGGCGGAACCGTATTGCAAGGCATTGGAGCCGCGATAAACCTCGGTGTAAAGGGCATTCATCGGTTCCAGAAGCTCGGGATTGGTAAAACCGTCCGTTCCGGTGAGAGGCAGGCCGTCTCGCAAATAACGCAGACCCGCCGAACCGAAGGTCAGTGAAGTTCCGGCGCCGCGCACCAGGATACGGGTTTCGGAGTTGCCGTATCGGCTTTGGGAGAAAACGCCCGGGGAATAACTCAGGACGTCGGCCACGCCGCCAGGCGTCGGACGGCTGCGATACTCGTCGGAATGGATGAAGGTCGTTGCGCCCGGAACCTGCGAAAGCTTGTACTTGGCCGTTTCCGCGCTAGTCGATGTCAGCGACTCTTCCTCGGGCGCGGTTACTTCGATCGTCTGCAAACGATGCTCTTCCGTATGATCGGCGGTAGCCAACCCGGAAAACAACAAACTGGAAATTGTCACCCCAACACGCAATCGCGACATCGACGCATCCTCTTTTTTTATATTCTTTTGTTAGGTTCTGTTGACATTTCAACGCAACCAGATGAGTGCTGAGACGAAGCGAAGAAAGCCCATGAAGTTACGCTGCAATTTTTCGAAGCGGGCAAAGATTCTTCGGAAGTGTTTGATTTTGCCAAAGAAGCATTTGATCAAATGGCGCTCCTTATAAACAAACCAATCGCACTGCCGCTTCTCGGTCCGATGATTGCGCGGGGGAATGACGGCCTTGATCGCCTTTTCATGAAGCGCATGGATGAAGGCATCGCTGTCATATCCCTTATCCGCAGC
>NZ_DASPLO010000145.1:0-30273 GCF_035627495.1 Methylocaldum sp. | reverse complement strand
TGACACGCTTAGCCCTGTGCTTCTCGCCCTGAGCCGGCGGCGACCGAAGGGACTTCCTGTCCCTCGGTCGCCGCGCGCGATCCCTCGCGCGCCCTTTCGGGCTTTTCCGGCTCAGGACTGCGATGCTCGGGCGTGTCATACGGGACCATACAGGCATTCGGAAAACGCTCTAAACCCGTTTGCCGCGCCGAGCACTGAAGCTTTCGGCGGGAATTACCCGTAAGGGGCGCAGAATGGATTCTGCGCGGCGATCGAGGGCCATGGATGGCCCTTCGATCGCCTCCCGTCGAAAGCGAGGAGCGCAAGGGTCAAGCGGCAACCGGGCGGCTTTTTCTTTGGCTCCTTTCTTTTGGCCGCGCAAAAGAAAGTAGCTCGGCCGTGGGTCCGAGAACCCACAGTAAAAGAAGCTATCGCAAAGCGATTCGTTCTCTGATCGCCTTGTGTCGATACCTATACCGGCTGCAGAAGAGCAATCGGTCCGATAGAACTACCCGCCGATGGATAGCATTAAGCCTCGATCTCCATCAATACCTCGTTGGGATTCACCCGATCGCCTTTTTTGACGTGTATAGAGGCAACCGTTCCGCTGATGGGGGCCTGGATTTCCGATTCCATCTTCATCGCTTCGGTGACCAGGACGCCCTGCCCCGCACTCACCGTGTCCCCCGGTTGCACCAGGATGTCGACGATGTTGCCCGGCATGGCGGTGACCACGTCGCCCGGTTTGCCCGGAACCGGCCGGCCGCTGGCGGTGATGCTTCGCTGATAGCCGCTCAGCACCTCGAGATCCACTTCCTGGGGCACGCCGTCGAGGGTGATGTAGAACCGGCGGTGGCGCTGGTCGTTGAAATTGGCGCCGGTGATGTGGACGTCGTACGCCTCGCCATGCACGAACACCTTGAATTCGGTGGGCACCTCGCCGCGTTCCGCCGGCTGGGGCATCGGACCCGGCGGAACCAGCGGCTCCGGTTGCAGCCGGCCATCGCGCCGTTCCTGAAGGAATTTCCGCCCGACTTCCGGAAACATGGCGTAGATCATCAGATCGGTTTCGCTCTCCGCCAGATCGCCGATTTCCGTGCGCAAGTTCTCCAACTCCGGCGGCAGGAGGTCCGCGGGGCGGCATTCGACGGGCTGCTGCCGGCCGATGGCGCGGCGCTGCAGATCCGGGTCCACCGGCGCCGGCGGCCGGCCGTAGCCACCCTGGAGATAGCGCTTGACCTCATTGGTGATGGACTTGTAGCGCTCGCCGGTGACCACGTTCAGCACCGCCTGGGTACCGACGATTTGCGACGTAGGCGTTACTAGAGGCGGATAGCCGAGGTCGCGGCGCACGCGCGGGATTTCGTCGAAGACATCGAGGATGCGGTCCAGCGCGCCTTGCTCCTCCAATTGCTTGGCAAGGTTCGACATCATCCCGCCCGGAACCTGATTGATCTGAACCCGCGTGTCGACGCCGGTGAATTCGCTCTCGAACTGGCGGTATTTCTTCCGTACCTCGGCGAAATAGGCCGCGATGTCCTGCAACAGCTCCAGATCCAGCCCGGTGTCATGGTGGGTGCCGCGGAGGGCGACCACCATGCTTTCGGTGGGCGGATGGCTGGTGCCGCCGGCGAAGGAAGAGATGGCGGTGTCGATGTGGGTACAGCCGTGCTCCACCGCCTTGAGCTCGCACATTTCGGCGAGGCCCGAGGTGGCGTGGGAATGGAGATGCAGCGGCACGCTCAGGCCGGCCGAGAGAGCCGAAATCAGCTCCGCCGTGGCCATGGGCGTCAGGAGTCCCGCCATGTCCTTGATGGCGATGCTGTCGGCGCCCATCGTCACCAGGGCCTGGGCCTGCTCCACATAAAGATCCACGGTATGCACCGGGCTCAGGGTGTAGCAGATGGCGCCCTGGGCGTGTTTGCCCGCCTCCTTCACCGCCTTAATAGCGGTCTCCAGATTGCGGATGTCGTTGAGGGCATCGAAGACGCGGAACACGTCGATGCCTTCCTTTGCCGCGAGCCGCACGAACTCCCCCACCACGTCGTCGGAATAATGCCGATAGCCCAGGAGATTCTGCCCACGCAGCAGCATCTGCAAGCGGGTGTGGGGCAAGGCACGGCGGAGCTTCCGCAGCCGTTCCCACGGATCTTCCTTCAGGAACCGCATGCAGGCGTCGAAGGTGGCGCCGCCCCAGACTTCCAGCGACCAATAGCCGACCCGGTCCAGCTTGTCGCAGATGGGCAGCATGTCCTCGGTGCGCAGGCGTGTCGCAATCAGGGATTGATGGGCGTCGCGCAATACGGTGTCGGTGATGTAAACCTTGCTCATGGCTCTCTCAAAGTCCTACGTGGGCGGCGATGGCGGCCGCGACGGCCAAAGCCGCGTCGTCGTGGCTGCGTTTCTGGGAATAATTCAACAGCTCGGGATGATCCTGCAGAAACCCGGTGTCGAAGCGCCCGCTGATGAAATCGGGATGATCGAGAATTTCCCGGTAGAACGGCATCGTGGTCCTAACGCCGCTGATGGCCATGTCGCCCAGCACGCGCCGGCCGCGGGCGAGCAGTTCGGCCCAGGTGCGGCCGCGCACGATGACCTTGGCGCACAGCGAGTCGTAATAGGGCGGGATTTCATAACCGGTGTAAATGGCGGTGTCGATGCGGACGCCGGGACCGCCGGGCGCGTAATAGCGGGTGATGCGGCCGTAGCTCGGCAGGAAGTCGTTTTTCGGGTCTTCGGCATTGACGCGGAATTGCATGGCATAGCCGGCGATCTTCACGTCCTTTTGGGTAAAGCTCAGGGGTTCGCCGTCGGCGATGCGGATTTGCTTCTGAATAATGTCGAAGCCGGTGATTTCCTCGGTGATGGTGTGCTCCACCTGCACCCGCGTGTTCATCTCCATGAAATAAAACTCGCCGTCCTGGGTGAGTAGGAATTCCACCGTCCCGGCGTTCCTATAATTCGCGGCACGGGCGGCGCGCACTCCGAGCCGGCCCACGTAGTCGCGCTGTTCCGGGGTGAGCTGGGGCGAAGGCGCGATTTCGATGAGCTTTTGGTTGCGGCGCTGGATGGAGCAGTCGCGCTCGTACAGATGAACCACGTTGCCGTGATCATCGCCCAGCACCTGCACCTCGATATGGCGCGGACGCTCGATGCATTTTTCCAAAAACACCTCGGCATTGCCGAACGCCTTAGTGGCCTCCGAAATGACCCGCTCGTAATTCTGGCGGAGATCGTGAGGCGTATCGCAGCGCCTTATGCCGCGCCCGCCACCGCCCGAGGTCGCCTTGAGCATGACCGGATAACCGATGCGTTCGGCTTCCTTCAGCGCCATATCCAGACTGTCGACGTTACCCTCGCTGCCCGGCGTCACCGGCACGCCGGCGCGGATCATAGTCTCGCGCGCGAGCGTTTTGTCGCCCATGCGCCGGATGATGTCGGCATCCGGGCCGATGAAGACGATGCCGCGGGCCGCGCAGGCAGCGGCCAGCTCCGGGTTTTCCGACAGAAAGCCGTAGCCCGGATGGACGGCGTCGCAGCCGGTTTCCACGGCCAGGTTGACGATGCGATGGGGATTCAGGTAACCGGCCAACTCTTCCGAGCCGATGCAATAGGCCTCGTCCGCTTTTTTCACGTGTAGCGCGAAACGGTCCGCCTCGGAAAAAATGGCTACCGACCGAATATTCATTTCGGCGCAGGCGCGGATGATGCGCACGGCGATCTCGCCGCGGTTGGCGATGAGAATCTTACGGATCATGTGGTTTCTCGCAGATCGGAACCGATTTATCCGAACAGCCTACCTTATTCTACCGAAACCTGACATCGGGACTATTGCGGCATTTCCTTGATTTTACTGTGGAAATGCGGGAATGCCGGCTTGTCGGCACCTTCCTGCTCAATAGCGATAAGTCAGCCCGATAGAGGCGGAGAAGGCTTCCCACTGAACCTCGTTCAGGCGGGTGGTCACGGCGGCGCCGTCCACGAAAAAGGTCTTGTCCTTGCCGTCATCGGTATTCCAGTTCTGATAGTCGCCCCGGACGCCGAGCGACAACCGGGGCGTGATCGCGTAATCGATGGAACCGCCGGCTCTCACCCCCTCCCCGTCGGCATCGTGACTGAAGCTTTTGGGGTGCTGGAAATCCTGCCGCGGATTCCAGTCCGCTTCGGCGTGGAAATCGGCCCAGTGGTATTCGGACCATAGGCTTAATCTGAGGCCGGGCAGCAACCGCGCCCGGAACTTCAGGCCCAGCCACGGCCCGTGCCAGCGGGTATCGTAGCTGCTGTCCAGCCCGTCGAAAGGACCGAGCGGCACCGGGAAGCCGTATGCGGAGATGGTCTGACGGCCGTCCTGAATCCGGAGGTTTTGCTCCTGATAGGAATAACCCGCCATCGGTATGATGCTGAGCCGGTTCGGATCATTGCCCATGGGAATGAAAAACGAGTGCCCGACGCCCAGCGAAGCGTCCAGCATGTGGCCTTTATCCGCCTTGTTGTTGGAACGGGAAAATTCCAGCGTGCGGTCGTTTCCCAAAAAGTCGGAATCCTGGTTGTCGCCGTCCACCACCCAGGCGTAGCCGAGCTTGCCGTCGAAGTGCCAGCCGCGGGGCGTGGTGATCTCGGCCTGCCCGGCCAATTGCGCGCTCCGAATGTCCGTCCATTCGAGTTCCGAAAGAACGTTCGGGTTGCCGGTCAGCGAGGCTATGTTCCAGTTCAGCCGGTCCCGCCGATAGCCGGAGGAAAGGCTATAGTCGAATTCATACTGCCTTTTCGAATCCGGTTTCTTCGGGATTTCGCCGGCTATTTCCGGCTCGGCATCGGCGCGATGGCGAACGGGCGCGGCACTCGGTCCCGAAAACACCCGCATTTCGAGCGGCTTCGCGCCTTCGCGCTCGACGGAAACGACTCTTGCGTCCGATGCGCGCTCGGTTGCCGGCTCTCCCGGAGCGGCATGAAAGACGTGCATCTTCAGCGCGGGAAGCGCTTCGCCGCCCGGAATCGGAATCGTGCGGGCCTGTGCGGCGCCGGCCAGGCACCAGGTCGCGAGCAAGGCCGACTGCAGCGATCTAACGGCGCAGCGCATGGTGGAACGGCTCCGTCGAGATCAAATAGGCATAGGTTCCGTCGCCGGCTGTTCCGGCCTTGGCGAGCTGTTCGGATTCGAAGGTCGCGGCCAGCCAGCGCCCGTGCAACTCGTAATGATCGATGCTGCGGCGGGACGGTGCCCGATTTTGCAGATAAACCGCCGTGACATGGATGCCGTCTTTCTCCCAACTGGCCACGGGGCTCGCTTCGATGTCCCGGTTCGACATCAGCGGCAGAGCATCGCGGCCGGCGAGTTCGGTCCGGTAAATCCCGGAGGGCAAATCCGTGACGCCGGGTTCGCGCATTGCTTCGGCGGCCACGCGGGTCAGTTCGGCGTAGATCTCTTCCGGCCGTTCGGCCCGCGCCGCCTTGGCGGAGGTCCGTTTGGTCACCACGTCGTCGGGCGATTCCGGCGGGCGCTTAGGACGCGAGCGCGGCGGCCTTCGGTATTCGTCCAGATCGTCCTGGGTATCGTAGAACTTGTACTGGTCCTCCAGCTTGTAACGGTCGTGCTGGCGGCCCGGATTGCGATAAATATCGAGGGAGCCGCCCATCTGCGGGACATTGGGATGGATGCTCTCGTCCTCGATCACCCCCCGGCTGACCTCCGCGGCTTCGTTGGGCGTCTTCATGACATGGGGCGTCAGGATCACGATCAGCTCGCGCCGCGTCCTTTGCTTGCCCGTGTCCCGGAACACGGCGCCGAGGAGCGGAATGTCGCCCAATATCGGAACCTTCTTCTCGTTGTCGGAAGCTTGCTCGTCGATCAAGCCGCCGATGGCCACGGGCGAATTGTCCTTGGCCACCACCGTGCCGCTGAAGGTCCGGGAGTTGACCACATCGACCAGCGCATCCTGAATCTGCGACTGATTCTGCTGATTGGTCACCGCCAGGGGGATGCTCGCCTTGGCACCCAGGGCGGACTGCTCCACCAGGATGCGGATGCTGACCGTGCCGTCGGCGTTGATGTTGGGTGTCAACAGCAAGGTGGTGCCCACCGAACGCAACTCGGTGCGCGGCACCAGGATAGGCTGGACGGCGGTCGACGTGAGCAGTCCGCCGGTAATCTGGCTGGAGGTATTCGTGGAGGCATCGTAGCCGGTCGTCACCGGCCGTTCCTCGCCGAGGAAGATGCGGCTGACCTCCTGATTGGTGGTCAGCAGCATCGGCGTCGCCACGCTGGTGACCCGCCCCTCCCTTTCCAGAATCTGAATCTTGGCGTTGAACTTCTTGTTCACGAAGGTGGACAGGAGCGCCGCATCGATGGCGCGGGCGCCGGGCAATACCGACAAGGCCAGATCGCCGGCGGTGATGTCGAAGTTGAACACCGAATCGAAGCCGTCCGACAAATCCACCGAGAGAATTTTCACCTCCAGCATCAGGGTCGAGAGTTCCTGGTCGAGCTCGTCCACCAGGGCCCGGATATGTTCGAGGGCTTCATGGTCGCGGGTGCGGACCATCACCTTGTTTTGGGAGCGCAGCACGCTGACGAAGATGCGCGACATGCGCCGCTGGATCTCTTCTTCAAGCAAGGAGCCGGCGCCGGTCGCACGCGCAATCTTGAGCTGCTGGCGCAAATCCTCGCCGCTGATGATGGCTTCCTCCATACGGTTGGCCGCTATGTCCTGCGCTGCTTGCCGACGCGTATCCTGCTCGTTGCGATCGCTGATGCTAGGTCTGGAAACGCGCGGCCCCGATTGGAAAAAGCCGTTCCCGCTGCCTTGCAGCGTCTGGTTGTTCTGGAACAATTGCTGATTCTGCTGCGAAGCTCCGCCTCCGCCTGAGCCGAAACCCTGAGTGCGCTGCGAATCGATGATATTGAACCGGCGAAACCGCCCTTGCAGATCGGCCGCGATTTCCGCCTGATCGGAACCCGGCGCGAACTCGACCCGCTCGCCGTACAAATCGCGGATGGCGTAGGCGATTTCGAGCGCATAGGGATATTTCAGCGTGAAGATTTTGGTCTCTTCGCTCGCGGCGTCCACGTCGCCCAGCTTGAACTCCCGCGTGGTGTAGACGCGCACGATGCGCGAATCCGGGTCTTTCTGATACCAGAGATTGTGCATCCGGCTCAGAGCGTCGAGCACCTCCATCGGCCGCACGTTGCGGAGGAACAGCGCGGTTTTGAGACCCGCGGCTTTCTCAGAGGCGATGATGTTCAGCCCCGATTGTTCCGACAGAATGCGCAGCGCATCGCCCACCGTGATGTCGCGAAAATCGATGGCCGAAATGACCTGCTCCGCGGCGTGGGGCGTTCGCGCGGGCCAGGTCGCCGCAGCCGCGATGAAGAGAATCGCCCAAACAGGCACGAGTAGAGAGATCAAGCGAAAACGTTTCATGCGGATGGTTCTTGTCAGCGCAGGATAAGGGTCTGCCGGAAAGGAAGCAGTTCGAGGTGGATGCCGGTGTCGTCGAAGGCCTTGGCGCGGACGGTGAATTGCTCGCCCGATTGGGTGTAGCACGTGATCTCCGCGTTGGGCTCGATCAGGTAATTCGTGCCGTCGACCTCGATCATCGCCTTCGAATCGTCCCCGCCTCCCCGAACGGCGGCCACCAGGCGAACCTTGGGCGGCTTGGCGGCTGGCGCCTGGCCCGAGGGCGCGGCCGGCGCTTTCGGACTCGCATTGCGCAAGGCGTCGCGGAGCGCGGGGGTGAGGCGCGTCGGGTCGTCCATCTCCCGTACCGCGTCCTTTAACACCTGGTTGCGCTTGTCGAGCACCGACTCCACTTTTTCGGTCACCGAAGGCTCGGGCGGCGGCACGGCATCCTCGGCGGAAGCCGGCCGCAGAAAAACGAAGGCGAGCGCGGCGCACCCGCTGCGAATCAACTGGGACATCATTGCGGAGATCCTCCCCCGGCGGCGAACATGGCGGTCAGGAACGCGGCGTAGACGAAGCCGATGATGCCGCCGACGATCACGGTCATGGCCGGAGCGATCATCCCGCTCATCCGGCGTATGTCTTTCGAAAGGAGGTCCTGGTGAAACGCGGCCATCTCTCCCAGCATCTCGTCCAAACGGCCCGAGTTTTCGCCGATCACCGTCATCCGGGCCAGCATGGGCATGTAGCCGAAACGGGCCGCCAGAGACTCGGACAGCGAGGCGCCCTCGGTCACGCGCTTCCTGGCACGGGCCACGCATCGGGCGAGATAGCGGTTGCGGTGCAGCCCCTCCACCGTCTCCAAGGCCTCGACGATATGAACGCCGCTGCGGAGCAGCGCTTCCATCGCGCGGGCGAATACCACCGTTCCGGACAGCCGGAAGATGCGCCCGAACAGTGGCAGTCGCAGCATCAGCGTGTCGAGCGCCAGGCGTCCCGGCGGCCAGTGATACAGGGTTATCAGCACGGCGGTCGACGCCACCGAGGCCACCGCGATCGCCGGGGTATAGGCCTGAAACCATTCGGAGGTGTCGATCAGCGCCTGGGTGATGGGCGGCAGCTTGCGGCCCATGATGGAAAGGAATTTCTGGAGTTCGGGAATGATCTTTACCAGCATGAAAATGGTGACGCCAATGGCGAACAGCAGCACGAAGCAGGGATAGAGCAAGGCGCTGATCAGCTGCGAGCGGATCTTGCGCTGCTCCTCCAGTTCCGTCGAAGCGTGCTGAAGAGCCCGGTCGAGATAGCCGGTCTTCTCCCCGACCCGCACCAATTGAATGCTCAACTGGGTGAACACCTTGTGCTCGGCCAAAGCGTCCGCGATGCTGCTGCCTTGGCGGATGCGGGCGGACACGCGCCGCCAGACCTTCTGCACCGAAAGCCGCGAATGCTCGGCGATGAGATCCACGGCTTCCAGGAGGCTGACCCCACTTTTGAACATCATTGCGATGTGGTGAAAGTTCTGGGCGACGTCCACGGCGTTCATGGAACGGTATTCCAACGGGTTGAGCGAGCGCAGCCGGTCGCCCAGCGAAGCCTGGCGATCCTCGGCGATGGTCAGCGGCAGCAAGCCCTGCCGGCGGAGCAAGGCGATCAGATCGTCGCGCGAGGCGGCAACGGTCACGCCGGTTTGCGCCATCCCCTGGCGATTGCGCGCGGTATAGCGGAATTGAGGCATGATTCGTTACCAGGACAGCGCGATCTGCATCACTTCGCTGACCGAGGTCTGGCCGGCGACCAGCTTCTCCAGCCCATCGTCCAGCAGGAAGCGGAAACGCTCGGCCCGCATGCGCTCGATCAACTGCGGTTCGGTTTCACCTTCGACGATGCCGCGCGCCCATTCCGATTTCAGCGGCAGCATCTCGTAAAGGCCGAGCCGTCCGGCATAGCCCTTGCCGATGCAATAGACGCAGCCACCCGGCTCGTAAACCACGAGGCGGGTCAGATCGGGACGCCCGAGAGCAAAGGCCTCGCGCTCGGTGAGCGGCCGCGGGATGCGGCAATGGGGGCAGAGGCGGCGCACCAGGCGCTGGGCCACGATCAGCCGCAGCGTGGCGGCCACCAGATAAGGCTCGACGCCCATGTCCAGCAGACGGGTGACGGTCGCCGCCGCGGAATTGGTGTGCAGCGTTCCGAGCACCAAGTGCCCGGTCAAGGCGGCCTTGATGGCCACGTCGGCGGTTTCCCGGTCGCGAATCTCGCCGATCATCATCACGTCGGGGTCGTGCCGGAGCATGCTGCGCAGCGCCTTGGCGAAACTGACCTTGTCGGCGGCATCCACCTCGCATTGCGAGACGCCGTCGATGGCGTATTCGATGGGGTCTTCCACCGTCAGGATATTCACGTTGCGCTCGCTCAGCAGCAGACGAATCGCGGCGTAAAGAGTGGTGGTCTTGCCGCTGCCGGTGGGTCCGGTCAGGATCATCATGCCTTGGCTGCGTCGCAGAAAGGTTTCGATGGTGTGCCGGTGTTCGGAATTGAACCCCAGTCTGTCCAGCGTCAAGGATTCGGTATCCAGCGCCAGGAGACGCAGCGTCATCCGCTCGCCATACTTGGTGGGCAGCGTCGCGACGCGCAGATCGATGCGCTTTCCACCGGTGGCGAACTGATGGGTAAAGCGTCCGTCCTGGGGAGCGCGCTTTTCGGCGATGTCCAGCCCGCTCATGACCTTGAAGCGGCTGACGATCTCCTGGTAAACCGCGTTCGGCAGCCGGGCGTAGGTTTCCAGCTTGCCGTCGATGCGGAAGCGTATGGTGACGCCGGTCCGCTCCGGATCGATATGGATGTCCGACGCCTGCCGCAGAAACGCGGCGTTCAGCAGATCGTCGGTCAACTCGCTCGCGCTGCGGTTGTCGCCGACGACGGCCACCGGCAGCGCGTTTTTCACCTCGCGGCTATCCCCGTAAACCCGCGTCAATGCGAGCTTCAACTCATCGGGATCGGCGCCCCAGGCCACCACCGGCGCCTTCACCATCCGCTCGGCCACGGCCAAAGCGCCCGTGTCCTGCGGGTCGGCGCAGGCGACATGCACGGCGCCGTTCATTTCGACGAAAGGCAGCAATTGGCGGCGAAACGCCACATTGGCCGGAATCCTCATCGCACAGGCCGGATCGATACGCGCCGACGCGATATCGAGCCGGTGCGACTGAGGCGTAAAGGCGACGCAATCGTAGAACTTCACTCCAAGCAGTACTCCGTCGCTCCCGGGCAGAAGCCAGCAGATCTCCGCCGGACGGGTAAATTCCTTCGCGGGCGAATGGATCGTCACAATTAGCCCGGCGCCCCCGCTCAAAAGATCGGCCGGCGCATTCGCCGGCAGCCACAATCCGACGCCGCCGGGCGAGACGTTCACCACCGTTCCGCTGACCTCCATGTCCTCGGGACCGTAAACGGTCGCCACCCACTGGGACGGCACACCCTCGCGCCGGTCCAGCCGCTTCTCGGCCGTTTGCTCGGTATCGTCGGGAAGCGCCTTAAAACTGATCGGAGTGTTGTTCATTATCTTGCTGTTTTTTCTATATATGCGACCTACTCTTTCGCCGCGGGGCATGGGGTAGCCGTTTGCCGGGAACGGCTGCCGCCTTATCCCGGCCTACACTATCCACTGCAGGCTGAGATGGAGGTCGTAGGCCGGAATGAGCGAAGCGTTTCCGGCATCTGTTTTTTTCGTTTCCCTAGCAGGAGAAGGCTTACTCCCCCCAAACCCGCTCACGCCCCCGGTCCCAGCCACATCCACAAGGACCATTTCAAATCCGGGGTCTCGTTGCTGGGCGGGTACATGGCCCAGTTCACCGGAAGCAAGGCCACGGTGTCGTCCTTGGCGATGGCCTCGAAAACCCGATGGGCAGCGCGATAGTCCCCGGTAAAGTCCACGCGCAGGAGCAGCCAATGCGAATCCTTGCCGTTTTGCAGCCGCTGGCTGATGTCGCGGTAAGTCTTGGGCAGATTCTGGCCCGGCTCCTCGACGGTGTTGTTGCCTTCCCGAAGAGCATGCTGTTCGAGCAGCAGCGACAAGCGGTCGCCCACGTGGCTGGCGTAACCGGGATGCCCCGCAAGCCCTGTCCGCTCCTGGACCATGCGGTTGAACTCCTCCTGCTTGCCTTTCAGCCGCTTGATGTCCTCGTCGAGCTGGGCCTGCTGGGTGCGAATTCCCGGCAAGGCCTCCGGTGCGATCCCGCGCGATATCATCGATTCCACCTCTTTTTCGGCTTCTTCGGCCTGGCCGCTGATCCGGCCGCTGACGAACGTGAAATAAACGACCAGCATCACCAGGCCCGGCAGAATTCGCTTGAGAAGCCGTTCGCGCTTTTCCTCGTTCATGTGCCCTTCTTCCGACCGCTCGCTGCCGACAAGCGCGAAAATCCCTCCAGACCGCTATCCCTCAGCTTGATTTCGAAACCCCACGGCCCGCCGTCCTGCAAATACTTCAGGTCGTTGCTGACCGCGGGCGCCACATCCCAGCCCAAGGCTTGCAGATGTTCGTGCAGCGACGACGCGAGGCGGTTCGCTTCGCTCGGACGCAAGGCGATGCCGCGCACCACGATTTCGCTCTGGGCCGTCGCGATCTCATCGATGACAATGCCGTCGCTGCGATGGTCCGCGAGCGCCTTCAAGAGCACCGCCGGACGCTCGCGCAACGCGTTCACCACCGCCGGGAGCGAGGCTTGGCTGCCTTCGAGCGCGTCCATCTCCTTCCGCAGCTTGTCGTGCTCTTCCTGCTTCTTCTTGATCGCGTCCCGCAAGGTCTTCATCTCGGCCTCGGCCTTCGTGAGTTCGTCCAGTTGGGTTTGCGCCCGATTCGCCTGAACCGAGAACCAGCCGAAGTGCGAAACGCAGATCACCAGGGCGGCCGCCGCGAGCCCGCCCATGAGGAAATATTCCCGATGCGGGTGGGCCTTCGGACGGAATACCGGGACCGCCGGCGCTTCGGCCGCCGCCAGCAGCTTTACCCAGGCACCCAGCCAACGGGGCAGATCGCCTTCGTCTTCGAGGTGGAAGTGAGCAATCTCGGCCTCCATCTCCTGAACCGCTCCCGAACCGAGCTGCTCCGCCCGCGCGCTCGCCGACAGCCGCTTGCGCCAGCGTTCCAGATCCCGTTGCGCCCGCGGCTGAAACGCCTGCACGGACGCGGCCTTTTCGCCCGTTCCCGCTATCCCGAAAACGGTTTCCGGCCAATATTCCAGACGCCACCAATCGCCGGTTCCGTCCGAGAGCCTCAGAGGCAAGCCCCCCGGATGGAGCAAGCCGCTCAAGCGGCCGCCGGCTTTCCCGACCGCCGCCTGAAGCCGCTTGAATACATTCTGCGGCGCGAGGGACACCCAATACTGGTTCATGTCGTCCTCGGAACCGACCAGCGCAAAAGCCAAATCGCGCCCGGCGGTCGGAAATCCCGTGGCCGCCTCCAGCTCGAACAGCAGCGCCTGGGTCAGCAAATCGTCCGCCACCCCGGCGGTCTGAACCGTCGGCAGGCTCAGGGAATGGGTGGAAAGCCCGTCGCACAGCACCCAAACGTTCCGGCCGAACTTCTTCCCTGCCTCGGCCGCGACAAAGGCGACGATCTCCGGCAGTTTCTCGATGCCCTCGCAAGCCTTGTCGTAAACCTCCGGCACGCCGATCGCGCCCTCGGCATCCACGTCGGCCCGGACGACTTCCTTAGTGCCGGCGAAGATTAGGGTGTGGGTGGCGCTTGAGGGCCTTAGGCGGAATTTTTGGAGGGTTTGTTGAAGCATGAGATGCGTTTATAAGTCGCGGCAGCTAAGGCTCAAGGCAACAGCCATTCGATAGGTGCAATCGACGATCGAGGCCAGTAGAGACTGGTTACAAAAGCACCAAAGCATTTGTTGACTGTACTTTCCCACCATCCCCCTTCGGCATTACAAGTCGCCTGATCCGCAATCGGGGGATTTCGAACGATTTCTCGAGTGGGCTTGTCGCATTTGCTAGCTGCTGCGTCCCAATAGCCTTTATTGGCTTCACAGGCTGCTTGAGTGCTGAAATCACCGGTAGCATCCTCAAAGACTGCCGCTGCGTATTCGCCCAAGCGCAAATCGATGGCATTGGCTCCGGAAAAGTTGAAGGTAACTCCTGGCTGAGTGCAGTCCTTGTACAGTGTCGAACTATTGGGATCGCTGACCTTTCGGACCATTCCCCCGTTATTTCGGATGAAAAGACGCAGATGAACCGGGGAAGAATATTTGTCAGTACCGGAACAGCTTCCGCCGGGTTTGATGAAATTGACACGTAAACTAGTGATTCCGGTCTGTTGATAATCCTGGCTCAGCACCTGTCCGAAACAATCCTCTTTGTAGTCGTCGCCGCAGTTGCCAATGCCTCTGATTTGGTCGCTGCCGTAGCTCAGAAGCACTGCATCCCCGCCGACGTTTACTCCGTACCACCATCCATAATTCCGGTCGGCCGCGTCGTTCGTCCACGTACCGCTGTTGGTCGTGCAGTCGAGCTGAGTCGTGTAATTCACGTCACTGCAATAACCTTGCGCCTCTCGCCCCCAACCATCGGTGAATGCATCCGAGTCCCCCGGATTCTGTGAACTCAGAAGATAAGGTCCGCGCCAGCCATAGCCCAGGCCGGTTAGGGGATCGACGGTGTAAGCGATCATCCCGGTACCGTCCAACAACTCGCGTAAATCGTTCGGCAATCTCCCCATATCCGCCACGAAACCGCTGACCACCATCTGACCATTCACCGTCTTGCGCGGGTCGCCGAGGATCGCTTCGCGGATCATTTGCAAGCGGTTTTGGGTTTGTTCGAAGCGGGCCTGATCCTGCAATCCGCTGGTCGATTGGAGGGCAACCGTGCTTAGCATGGTGAGGATGAGCAGGGTAACGACCAGTTCGAGCAGAGTGAGGCCGCTTTGCTTGTGGAAAGGTTTGACGCCAATCCAAGCGCGCACCTGCCGGTTCATCGCTCGCACGCCTGGTTTCCGTCGGATTTAGGATCGGGACGGCGCAAAAACAGCACGCGGTCGTCATTGCGATTCGCGGCGTTCAGGTCGGCCTCGGTAGTGTCCAATGCACCATCTGGCCCCGAGGACACTAGTCGAGCGTAATCGGCCATCCGGGCTTCTCCGGCATCGCAGATTTCATTGCTGTTGCCGTTGTTGCAAGGTATTTGCAGAACTATGGCTCCGCGGGCGAGGAACATATCTCGAATCCCTAGTTCCCCGGTGGTCTCGTTCAAAGTCGATCCGTTCAGGAGATAGGGGCCATGCCAACCGCGCCTGGTGGTCGGCTTGAATGCCTGGTATCTGTCGCAGTTCGCATTGCTTGGGTCATTGGGGGGCAGACAGTCCGCGTCGGAAATATCCCAATCGGCAAATAGATAATGCAGGCTATAACCGGAGCCGGCCGGTGCGGTCGGATGCCTCGGCAAGTCTCCCACGTCCCCCAAATACCCTGGTGCCGCTCCGCTGCCCATGATGACGTCGCGAATCGCCGCGAGGCTGGCGTCGGTGGTTTGGCAGGCGACCGCCTGGCTCTTTCCGGCCAGGTACGGCATGGCGACGCCGGCTAGCCCGATCAGCACCAGGAGCACGACGGCCAGTTCGAGCAGCGTCATACCGCGTTGATTGCGAATGTTCATCGTTCTTGTATCAGCACCGTCCGAAGCGAATCGGCCGGTATCATTTGCACTTTCGGTTGCCGCCGCCCGGATCGCCCATGTGCAGGTACAGCACCCGGTCGTCGCCACGGCTACCGGCGTTGTAGTCCGTCAAGACGGTTTCCAGCGCTCCGTTGGGTCCGGCCGAAACGAGCCGCGCGTTGCCCGGCAGCCACATATCCCCGATGTCGCCGCATGCGCCGTTGCCGTTCGCATCGTGGCAGGGAACCTGGAGCACGATCGGATTCCGGCAATAACGCTCGGCATCCGAATTCGTGCATTCGGGCGCATGGTGCCCGAATCCATCGAGAACTCCCGTGTCGCCGTTTGCCAAACCATTAATAAAACGGGCGCTGTTGCAACTGTCGTCCGAAAAGCTGCAATGGGCCTTCCGGCCATCGATCCGCACGCCTTCCGTCAGATACGGGCCGCGCCAGCCGCGCCCGGTTGCCGGATCGAAGCCCCGAAGCGGCAACGGCAATGACGCGGGGTCGAACAGGTCGTGTATCGAGCGCGGAATCTCGCCGACATCGGCCCGGTAACCAGAACCCGCCGGTCCGCCCATGATTGCGGCGCGGATGGCGGTCAGGCCGGCATCCGTGGCGGCGCACTCGGCCGCGAAATCGCCGCCGCGCACAAACGACATCGCCACGCCTATCGACGCCGACACAATAACCAGCACGGCCGTGCGCTCGGACAAGCTCATCCGGCGGCGTGTCCTGAAAAGGCGGTGTATTGGGTGGCTCGATGCGATCATCTGCGGATGTTTTTTAGTTATTCGATAAGGACGAGTGCGGACCTATCGGCCGGGCGCCGGAAACGCTGACACCCTTCGACCGGGCTCAGGGACAGGCTTATTCCGGCCTACATCCTCCTTCCGCTTTTCAAGGAGGAAGGTTGGGATGAGGGTAAAGCAGGAAACGAGGGGCTATGCTCAGGGTATCTCCACGTACCAGGCTTCAACCCCACCCTCGTCCTGCCAGTGAGAGGGAAATCAATACAAGGCTCGTCGATTCACCTCTCCCATCGCTCAGACGTCTCCGGAGCGGCTCAGCGATGGGATCAGCCCGGCATCCGGTCCGTGCGCGCCGGGCTGAAGGTTTTTTCATTCCGTGGACCGGGCGCGTCCTGTGCCCGCTGGGGTCCAATGCAGGGTAAGCACCGGCTCGCGTGTGCCTACCCTACGTTGACTAAGCCGACTTAGTTGTTAGCGATGTTTTCATAGCTGTGGCTCAAGCTATGAGCAGTGCCCCACAGATGACCCGCGCCCGAGCCCATCGCCATCGCCGTGCCGATGAACTTAGCCGCTTCCATGCCCGCCGTGCAGCCCGAATTGGTTGCACCGGCCGCGACCGCGGTATCTAACTTGTCCACCTGGTAAACGGCGATGAAACGGTTGTATTTGTTGACCGGGCCCATGCTGCCCTGGCTGGCGAAATGCACCGGAGCGGTGGACATGACGCGGCCGGACATGCTGGAGCCATCGCCGATACCGAAGGCCACGTAGTCGTAGCAGGTCGAGTCGAAGTTGTTGGCCGGACGTCCGAAAGCTGCCGCCATGTGGTTCTCCACGCTACCTTCAGCCGCAGCCACCGTTGCTATCGTATGAGCGGCACCCTCCAGCGTGGTCGGCGTACCCAGAGTGGATTGAAAAGTGGCATTACCCGTGTCCGGGTTGTTGTAGTACAGCGAGGTGATGCCGGCCATATTTAGCGAGTTGAACCGAATGCGTTCGGCGGTAGTCATTCCCGCCGCGCTGTCTACCGTGGCGGTTGCGAAGAAGCCGGTGTGCATCATCTTGCAGTAGACGGCATCCGCTGCGGCCCCAGTGCAATCGGGCGCCGCCGCAGCGGTAGCGGCAGCTCCGTTAATCAGCGCCTCCATATTGTTCGGAGCGCCCATAAATTGGGTATGGTAGCGCTGGACGGAGTTGTCCAGATTGGCCAAGTTGTTGGTGCCGGTGCTGTCATGGGTCTTACCGACAAAGCCCGATACGTACGGAATCAACAAGCCCGCCAAGCCGATCAACACCAGCAGCACGACGCTGAGCTCGATCAGCGTCATACCCGATTGCCCACCGGGTGCCTGTCCCAACAAGATTGCGTTATTATTTTTCATTGAAGGTTCTCCTGAACTTCGTTTGGTTAAAAGATTCGCACTCGATTAACGTCACGCGAACTGAGAGAGGGCACCATCCTTGTCCTTGGCCTCAGTCCGGGAGAACCTTCCCCCAAACCGTATTCCTTTCCTGAATCGTCCATCCGTTCTCTTCGTCCTCGCTGTCCTTTGCTTCCTCCGTGTCGCATCTTTCGGCAAGAGCGAAACTCAGCAAAGTAAGCCTAGGACTACAGAAAGCATGCCAGCAGTCTTATGTGATTGATTTTTCATAGACAACTTGATTAATTCGGAAAGCTGGTCTATCCGGACCCATCAAGACCATGAGAGATGTGAGGGAAATAACATAGGCCGCCGTGGAGAATGGCGCAGCCGATAAATAAGTAAATCTTTATATAACGATACGCTTAGCGCTTTGCGAGCCTTTCGCCGGCACTATGGCAAATCGCCGACCAGCTATGGCATTTGCCCTATGCACGTTTTTTAGAGCATTTTCAAATCTGATGTATGGGGATTCGGTATCGTCCCGTTAGGGTGCGCCCGAGCATCGCTGCCTTGAGCCAGAACAGCCCGTAGGGGCGCGCAATGAATTGTGCGCATCGCCCGAGGCATGGGGGGATGTGCTTTGGGCAGCCCCGGCTCAAGGCGAGAAGCGCAAGAGCAAGGCGCCGCCCACGGCGGCTTCCTTCTTAGACCGTACATCAGAACTGAAATCGCTATAACTTTAAAGCTTTTACCCACCGTGGCTCCTTACTTCGAAATCTTGATCTCCGGATGCAACAGATCGATAAAGGGAGCGGGATAAACGCCCAGCCCGAAAATCAAGAGCAGCAATACGGCCAATAGCAGATGCGCGCCTACCGGCCGAGCTTCCGGTTCGGCTTGCAGTGCGGCGGGCGTTTGGGCCATTTGGAAGACGATACGAAGATAGTAGTAGAGGCCAAGGCCGCTGCCGACGATGAGCGCGCCCAGAAGCATCCAGAGCGAACCCTGGCTTCCGGCGGCGAACAGGTAGAACTTGCCGATGAAACCGGCGGTCAGCGGAATGCCGGCCAGGGACAGGAGCGATACGCTGAACACGGTCGCGAGCCAGGGACGGGTCCAGAAGAGGCCGGTGTAATCGTCCAGCTCCTCCGCTTCGCGATCGGCCGGACTCATGACCGCCACCACGCCGAATGCCGCCAGCGTCATGACGAAGTAAGCGGCGAGATAAACCATCAGCGCTTCGGCCGCGAAGTCGCCGCCGATGGCATTCACCGCGATCAGGGCCACCAGCAGATATCCCATATGACCGATGGAGGAATAGGCCAGGATGCGCTTGACGTTGTTCTGCCGCAAAGCCAGAAGATTGCCCACCAGCATGGAGACCGCGGCGATCAAGGCCAGAAGAACATTCAGCACCGGGGCACGAAGAATTCCGCTTTCCAGTCCGTAGCGCAACAGCAAGACGAAGACCGAGCCCTTGGAAACCGTCGCGAGCAGAGCCGTCACGGGCGCGGGAGCGCCTTGATAGACGTCGGCGGTCCAGAGATGAAACGGCACCAGCGATAATTTGAAACCCACGGCCACCACGATCAGGATCGTTCCGATGACGGCCGGGAAGGTTCCGGGCATGGTCCCCAGGGCTGTAAATTCCATGGTGCCCGTTTCGGCGTAGATCAAGGCCATGCCGAACAGCAGAAATGCCGAGGCGACGCCTGACAGCACGAGGTATTTGATGCCCGCTTCCAGCGCCCTCCTTTCGCGCAAGGGATAGGCGATGAGGGCGAACAGGGACACGCTGAGGGTTTCGAGCCCCAGGAAAAACGACGCGAAATGACGGGCGGCCGCCAAAACTCCCGCGCCGAGCAGCGCGGTCAGTATCAGAATATAGAGCTCTTCCGGCTGACCCTCGCGGACCCGGAAGTACTCCCAGCAAAGCACAACCGTGGCAAGACCCGCGGCATAGGCCATGACGATAAAGATCAGGGCATAACGGTCGACGATCAGGAGCGGCGTCACCAGCCTCGGAGTGACATCCGAAACCAGCGGGACCGTCACCAGCGAGATCAGGATACCGGCGATCGTCAGGACAAAGGTAAGACGGTGATCGCGCCGGAAGGCGATGGCCAGCATCACGATCACCGCCGCGGACGACAGAGCGATTAAAGGCGAAAGCGCGAGAAGATCGGCTGCGGTGATCATGGCTCGCCCCTTCTCAATGGAATTCCGCTCGGAGCTTGCGAAGGAACCTGCTGCGCGACGGTCTCTTCCCAACCTCTCAAACTACTCTTCAACCACGTTTCGGAGACATCGAGCATGGGCTGCGGGTACAGCCCTAACCAGACCGTCGCCGCGATCAGCAGCCCCATCAAGGTCAATTCGCGAGCGCCGAAATCGCGGATCCGATGCTTTTCCCGCGATTCGCCGTGGAAAGCCCGTTGAATCAAAATCAGCGAATAGACCGGCGCGATGATCAGCCCCAAGGCGGCGGCGGCCGTCATGGCGGCATCCACCCGATAAGCGCCCAGCAGCACCAGGAATTCGCCGATGAAATTGCCGAGTCCCGGCATGCCGAGCGCGGCCACGGAAAAGAACAAACCGATGGCCGCCATGCGCGGCACATCCGACCACAACCCTCCCATGCGGTCCATGTCGCGGGTGTGGATGCGCTCCTGCACCGCGCCGGCCAGGACGAACAAGGCGGCGGCCGAAATGCCGTGGGCCAGCAAAGTAATCACCACCCCTTGAAGCGCCAGGGCATTCCAGGCAAACAGCCCGACCAGCACGAATCCCATGTGACTGACGCTGCTATAGGCGACCAGACGCTTCATATCCGACTGCGCGAAAGCCAGCATGCCGCCGTAGAGAATGCCGGCCACGCCCAGCCCCATCGCAACGGGGGAAAAATCCGCGACTACTTCGGGAAAAAACGGTATCACGAAACGCAACAGTCCATAAGCGCCGGTCTTCAGCATCACCCCCGCCAGAATGACGCTGCCCCCGGTGGGCGCCTGGGTGTGAGCGTCCGGCAGCCAGGTATGGAACGGCACGCCCGGCAGCTTTACGGTGAAGGCGATAAAGAAACCCAGCATCAGCCACAGGGCGGTATTGACCTCGAGGTTCGTCTTCAACAAGTCGAAATAATCGAAGGTATAGACGCCGGTGTTGCGTTGGTGGATCGCCACCAAAACCACCATGGCCAGCAGCATCAAGAGCCCCGAAATCTGGGTGAACAAAAAGAACTTGATGGCCGCGTAAGCCCGATTCTCGTGCCCCCACAGGGCGATCAGGAAATACATGGGCACGATCATGATTTCCCAGAACACGAAGAACAGGAACAGATCCAGCGCCAGGAACACCCCCATCACCCCGGCCAGCGTCCATAGGAGATTGAAGTGGAAAAATCCCACCCGCTCCTTGATCTCGGTCCAGGACGCCGCCACGGCCATGATGCCGAGAAATACCGTCAAGGCGGCCAGCAACAGGCTGACGCCATCCAGCCCGAGGTGAAAGCCGATGCCGAAGCGCGGTATCCAGCGCCAGCGGACGTCGTCCAGCCAAACGCCGGCTTCGGGCAGGCCGCCTACGAAATAGGGAACGAGCAACGCGCCATCCAATGCCAGCGTGACGAGCGCGATCCAGCGCGGCGCATTTGCGGCATAGCGATCCGCATGCCAGGCGAGTAGACCGCCGAGCACCAACACCAAAATCAGCGCCGCGAGCATCACGACAGTATTCCCAAGGCGATGGCCAACACGGTTCCTCCGGTGAGACCGGCGACATACCAGCGCAGCTGCCCGGTCTGGGTGGCGGCGAACGCGCGGTGCGCGTAACGGCTGGCCGCCGCGATCCCCCGGTAAATATCGTCCGCGATATCGTCCCGATTGACCGCGGCCAGCCAGCGGAACGGATTAACCAGCAACTTTCCGTACAGCCAATCGAACCCCCAGCCGCTGAACCAGAAGCGGTGCAGCGCGTCGCCCCAGCGGGCTTCCGTCAAGGCTTCGGCGGGGTAGGTTCGGGTCAGATAAAGGAGAATCGCAACGCCGATGCCGATAAACGGAGCCAAATCGGTGGCAAGGCCCGCGATCAATCCCAGCTCGCCCGATGCGGACCTCGGAAAAACCGATCCCAGCGGCATCGAAACCAAGCCGCCGAATAAGGCCAGTGCGCCGAGCACGATGAGCGGGGTACTCATGGCAAACCCGAGATGCTCCGAAGCCCGCCGGTTTTCCGGACCGAAAAAGGCGATAAACACCAATCGGAAGCTGTAGATGCCGGTCAATAGCGCGCCGAGCGTACCGGCGGCCCAGAACCACAGGCCGTTTTCCGCCCGGAAGGCGGAAGCCAGGATCTCGTGCTTGCTGAAATAACCCGAGGTGAACGGCAAGGCGGTCAAGGCGGCGCTGCCGATGATGAAACTCCAGAACGCAACCGGCAGCCGTTTTCTGAGCCCTCCCATGCGGAAGATATCGTGTTCGTGGTGATAAGAGTGGATCACCGCCCCGGCTGCGAGGAACAGGAGCGCTTTGAAATAGGCATGGGTGGTCAGATGAAAAATCGCCGACGAGAACGCGGTGACCCCCAGCGCCAGGAACATGTAACCGATCTGGCTGATAGTGGAATACGCCAGAATCCGCTTGATATCGCGCTGGGTCAGCGCGGTAAAACCCGCTATCAGCAGAGTGACGGCGCCGATCACAGCGACCAGCTGCAACACCGCAGGCGCCAATTCGAACAGCGTATGGGTGCGGGCGATCAGATAAACCCCGGCGGTCACCATGGTCGCCGCATGGATCAAGGCGCTGATGGGCGTGGGACCGGCCATGGCGTCGGGCAGCCAGGTTTGGAGCGGCAATTGCGCCGACTTGCCGATCGCGCCGCCCAGCAGTAGCACGGCGGCAAGCGCGGCCAGACCGGAGCCGACCGGCCAGGCCGCCACGGCCCTTTGCATGAGCGTTTGGATATCGAGGGTGCCGAGGCGCGTGAAGAGAAGAAACAGGCCCACCGCCATCGCCGTATCGCCCACCCGCGTCATGACGAAAGCCTTGCGGGCAGCCGTGCCGTTCTCCGGATTCTCGTACCAGAAGCCGATCAGGAGATAGCTGCACAGGCCCACTCCTTCCCAACCCAAGTACAGAAGCACCAGGTTGTCCGCCAAAACCAGGATCAGCATGGCGAAGACGAAGAGATTCATGTAAGCGAAGAAGCGGGCAAGCCCTAAATCGTCCGCCATGAAACCGGCCGAGTAGACATGGATGAGAAAGCCGACGCCGGTCACCACGAACATCATGTTCAACGATAAGGCATCGAGATACAGGGAGAAGCTAGGCGTGAAACCGCCCACCCGCATCCAGGTCCACAGCGCCTGGCGGTAAGGCTCGACCGGGCCGTTCAAGAACTCGATGCCGATCAGCGCCGCGAATACGGCGGACAGCCCGACGGACCCGGCGCCGATCCAGGGCACCCAGCGCTTCGGCATATTTCCTTGACTCGCCACGAGAATCAGAAAACCGACCAGCGGAAAGAGCGGAATGAGACCTAAGTAGTTCAGCACCCTTATTTCTCCTTATTAATTAAAGGGTTGTTCTGTTTTTATCTCTCGTCCTAGCACCTCTTGGTGGGAGAATTTTTACATGCAGACCGGCGTAAGCCCTTCGATCCTTCGATTCGGTTCAGGACTTGGCTTCGCTCTGGACAGGCTCCGCATTTCATTCGGCATTCGCGCGCCGGGAACGGCTAGCGCCCCTTCGTCTGAGCTCAGGACAGGCTTATCCCGGCCTACCAAGACTCCCTGCAAACCCGAGCGAGATCATCCCCTCATTCGGCTTAGAGCATCCACATCCAAAGTCTGAAACCTTCGGTAAATCTGCATCACCAAACCCAGAGCCACACCCACTTCCGCCGCCGCCAAGGTGAGCACCAGCAGAAACATGATCTGCCCGTCGGGCTGATTCCAGCGGGAACCGGCCACGATGAATGCCAGTCCCGCCGCGTTCAGCATGATCTCCAGGGACATCAGGACGGAGATCAGGTTGCGCCGTACCAAAACGCCGACCAAGCCGAGCACGAACAGGACGGCCGCCAGGATCAGCCCGTGTTCCGAGGGAATCACGCCGGTCACGGTTTCACCTCGCGCCGGGCCAGGTGATAGGCGCCCACCAGCCCGGCCAAAAGCAGCATGGACGCCAGCTCCACGGCCAGCACATAAGGCCCCAGAAGCTGTATCCCGACTTCCTTCGGCGTGACGATGTGACCGGTTGCGAAGCTCTGTCCTTTCGTCAGCACAAACAGGAACTCGATCAAGAGCACCGTCGCCATGGCGGTAGGCCAACGCCAAACCGAGGGCTGCAGCCAGCGGCGTTCCTGATCGAGGGTGCGTTGCCCCAGGTTTAGCATCATCACGGCGAACAAGAACAGCACCATGATAGCTCCGGCATAGATGATCACTTCGAGCAGCGCCGCGAAATAGGCACCCATCAGATAGAACACGACGCCGGACGCCACCAGGGACAGGATCAGGTAAAGCAGCGCATGCACGGCGTTGACGCTGGTGATCACCCGCGCCGTGGAGAACACGGCGACAAGAGCGGCGGTGTAGAACAGGACGTATAGCATCATGAGGCGCTCCTACGGCAGCAGGCTCCTGACATCCACCGGCGGAGCCTCGTTCTCGGCTTCGCCCTTGTCCTTCCCGGCCACGCTTTTCCCGGCGACCCGGTAGAAGTTGTAATCGTGATATTTGCCGGTCCCGTTGATCAAGAGATGCTCTTTTTCGTAAACCATGTTGCGGCGGTCGTACTCGCTCATTTCCATATCGGGGGTCAACTGGATGGCGTAGGTCGGACAGGCCTCCTCGCAAAAACCGCAGAAGATGCAGCGGGAAAAATTGATGCGGAAAAACTCCGGATACCAGCGGCCGTGTTCGTCCTGGGTTTTCTGCAGCGCGATGCAGTCCACCGGACAAGCCACCGCGCAGAGGTTACAAGCCACACAGCGCTCCTCTCCGTCGGGGTCGCGGGTCAGCACGATGCGCCCCCGGTAGCGCGGAGCCAAAGGTAGCTTCTGCTCCGGATACTGCACGGTGTCGGCCCTGGTGAACGTGTGCTGAAGCACGGTTCCGAGGGTTTGCAGTTGGCTTAGGAAGGCTTTTAGCATGGCTATCCTTGCCCGAACTCATCGGGCGGGGTGGGCGACACCCACTCTACTACGTTTCTTCGGAGCCTTATTGCCATAGAACAATGCCCCCCGTCACCAAAAGATTCAACAACGACAGCGGCAGCATCGCCTTCCAGCCGAATGCCATGAGCTGATCGTAGCGAGGCCGCGGCAAAGCGCCGCGCAGCAGAATGAAGAACAGGATGAACGCCAGGGTCTTGAGGGCGAACCACAGTACCGGCGGCAGCCCAGGGCCCAGCCATCCGCCGAAAAACAAGGTGACGATAACAGCCGAACTGAGCGTGATGGCAACGTATTCGCCGACGAAGAACATACCGAACTTCATGCCCGAATATTCGAGGTGAAAACCGGCTACCAGCTCGTTCTCGGCTTCCGGCAAATCATAGGGACCGCGATGGCTCTCGGCGACGGACGCGATTAGGAACAGGACGAATCCCAGGAACTGCGGAACCACGTACCACCCATCGCGCTGCGCCTCCACGATGGCGCGCAGATCGAACGTCCCTGCCAGCATCACTACGCCCATGGCCGACAAGCCCATGAAGACTTCGTAACTCAAGGTCTGGGCCGTTGCCCTCAATGCTCCGAGCAGAGCGTATTTGCTGTTGGAGGCGTAGCCGGCCAGCACCAGGCTGTAAACGGACAAGGACGACAGCGCCAGGAAATAAAGCAATCCGAAGCTGAAATCGATGACTCCGATGCCGGGCGCGACCGGAACTACGGCGAAAGCGGCGAGCATGGTCACCATGATCACCATCGGGGCGATCACAAACACCGGCTTGTCGGCGAAAGGCGGGATCCAGTCTTCCTTGCTCAGAATCTTGATCATATCGGCTACGACCTGGAACAGGCCTAGCGGACCTACCCGATTGGGGCCCAGGCGGTCCTGCCAGATGGCGAGCAGCCGCCGCTCCACCCAGATCAAAAGCGCCGCCACGGTAATCAACGTCAAGAGGATGCCGGCAACGTTGAGCGGCGATCCGACGGTCATGGCCTGTCTCCCTCTTTTTCGATGGCAAGCCATGCCGGAAGATCGCTCCGGAGCAATCCGGAAAGGCCGACGGGGATGCCGATGACGCCCCTGGGCAAGGATGCCTCCAGCCTCAGCGGCAGACGCATGAGGCGCTCGTTGAACCGCACGGCCAAGGTCTCGCCGATGCCCAGCATGGCCGCATCGTCCGGGTGCAGCGCGGCATAGGCCGCCGGGACCCGCTCCGCCAATGGCGGAGACAGCGCGCTCAATTCCTCGCTGCCGAAAATGTGGTAGAGCGGAATGGCCCGCCAGCGGGTTTCGTCGCGCAAGTGACAGGGAATTTCGTCGAACCAGCGAGCCTCCGGAATCCCCGGCGATTCGAAAAGCCTGACGCCCGGATCGCCGCTCCGCAAAGGCCCGCCCACCTCGTCCTGGAATTTGTTGACGGCCTGTTGATTCGAGTTCCAGCCGGGCGACCAGGCAAAGGGCAGCAGGGCCGGCGGCACATCGGCACTCGCCCCTTCCATGGAAAAAGCCAAGGCTGAATCCGGATCCTCGGGCGGCTTGGGCTCATGGATGTCCCGCTGGGCGTCCATCGCGGTCCGTCCGCTATAGCGGTGCGGCTGACGCGGGATCTTCTCGCCTTCGACCCGGAAACCCGAAGGCGGGGCGGCTTCCCTGATGGGATCGAAACACGGCAGAGCCGCGGCACAGGCGGCGGTAACCGCATCGATATTCGCCCAACGCGCACTTGCGGCATCGGCCAGCCAGCGCCAACTGTCCCGGACCTCATCGCCGGCCGGCATGACGGAATAAAAGCGTTGCGCCCGTCCTTCAAGGCTGACCAGAGTGCCCTCGGTTTCCGCGAAGGTGCTGCCGGGGAGGAGCAGTTGGGCTTTGCCTGCCGTGCCGTGGCGGATATGGTCGATCACAACCACATGTCTCATGCCGTTAAAAAAACTGTCCACGGCCCCGCCGTCCGCCCGACGGTAAAGATCGTTCTCCAACACGATCACGGTGTTCAAGTCTCGGGCCTTCGCCGCGATGAAAGCGTCCTTGACGCTGCGCCCGTCCATCATGGCCAGCCCAAGCGTATTGCATTCCGGCACGACGTAGCACAGGTCCGTCGCCCGGCTCGTCCGCTGATTCGCCAGAGCGCGGACGATATTGGCCGCCGCCCGGATCACGGAGAGACTCCGGCAGCCGGTGCCCGAGACAACAAGCGGGCGGGCCGCCGATTTCAGGCTGTCGCCGATGAATTCCGCCAAACGCGACTCATCTTCCGAGAGATCCGCCACCAGCGGTGCGCTTGGGTCGATCCGGTGAGCGACGGCCAAGCCCAATCGCGCGATGTCTTCCGGTGTCCCCCGGTAAACCGATTCGGCTATATCATCGAGCCGCGTGGCGGTAGGCGCTATGACGAACAGCGGGCTCTTCTCGCCTTGAGCCGCTTCCCTTACGGCGGCATCTTGCCAGCGCGCAATTTTGAGCTGGTCGGCGTGCTCGAATGCGCGGTTCCGCACCGACTGGCGCAGCGCAAGCGCCAAGCGCGGGGCGGTGTTCGCCACATCCTCGCCCAGCACCAGCACGGCATCCGCCTGCTCCATTTCCCGCAGGGTCGGAACATGGACCGGCCAATGCCTCAGCACGTCCAGTATGGCCGCCATCAGCGAAGCCTCCGCCTGCGCGAAACCGGCGTAGAAGTTTCTCGCTCCGACCAGTTCCCGCAGGGCGAAATTGGCTTCCAGCGAAGCGCGGGGGGAGCCGATTCCGATCGTATTGCCGCCAAGCAAACCTTTGAAATGGGCCAGGGCGGTTTCCCCGGAAATCGGCTCCCCCCTGAGCATCGGCTGCCGGATGCGCCGCTCGCTGTTGACGAATCCATAGCCGAAACGGCCCCGATCGCAGAGAAAATAGCCGTTCACGTCGCCGTGATAGCGGTTGACGATGCGCCGAAGCGTTCCGTAGCGTTCGCCGGGGCTGGTATTGCATCCCACCGCGCAATGCGCGCAGACCGAAGGAGCATTCTGCAGATCCCATTTCCGGACGTAATGCTTGCTGAACGTCCGGTCGGTGAATACGCCGGTCGGACAGACCTCTACCAGATTGCCGCTGAATTCGTTTTCCAGAACGCCGTCCTCGAAGCGCCCGAAATAGACGTTGTTCCGGGAGGCGAACACGTCCAGATCCTTCCCTCCGGCGTAGTCCCGATATAAGCGAACGCAGCGGTAACAGGCGATGCAGCGGTTCATCTCGTGATTGATGAACGGTCCGAGGTACTGGTTTCGGTGGGTGCGCTTCAAGCCCCGATAGCGGCGGAACGTATGCCCGCTCATGACCGTCATGTCCTGGAGGTGGCATTCGCCGCCTTCCTCGCACACCGGGCAATCGTGGGGATGATTGATCATCAGAAACTCGATGACGGCGGCGCGGAACTCCCGAGCCTGAGGGGCTTCGAGGGACACGCGCAAACCCTCGGTTACCGGCGTCATGCAGGCCATGACGAGGCGGCCCGTGGCGTCGTTCTCGTCTTTGTACTGCACGACCGCGCATTGCCGGCAGGCGCCCACGGAACCCAAGGCCGGATGCCAGCAGAAGTAAGGCAGGTCCATGCCCAGTGACAAACACGTCTTGAGGAGATTATCTCCCGCCGTTACGTCGTGGGTTTGGCCGTCCACCTCGATTTTTGCCATTAGCCGGCCCTCATGGCAATCGGCTGCCTCAGATAACTTTCGAAATCGGCTCGAAAATATTTCAAAGCACTCTGAAGAGGCTCCGCGGCGCCGGGCGCAAGCGCGCAAAAGGTGTTGCCGGGCCCCATGAGCCGCGCGAGTTGCTCGAGTTTATCCAAATCTTCCGGCCGCCCTCTTCCCGCCAATAGCCATTCTAGAATCTCGACGACCCAGGGCAATCCGTCCCGGCAGGGCGTGCACCAGCCGCAGGATTCCTGCGCGAAGAAATGCTGGAGATTGAGCACCATCCGCACCGGGCAGGTCCGATCGTCCAGCACGATCATCGTGCCGGTGCCGAGCCGGCTGTCGGCCTTCATGATCGCATCGTAATCCATGGGCAGATCCAGATGCTCGGGCAACATAAAATCGGTGGACGCGCCACCGGGTAAAAACCCCCGAAGCGTATAGCCCTCCTTCATGCCACCGGCACACTCCTCGATGAGCTCCCGGATCGGCGTGCCCATGGGCAGCTCCCACAACCCTGGCCGCTTGACCTGGCCGCTCACGCCGAACAGCTTGGTGCCGGTATCCTGGCCGCAGCTCAAGCCCCGGTACCACTCCACGCCGTTCCGGACGATATGGGGCACGTTGCACAAAGTCTCGACATTGTTGACCACCGTCGGGCGGCCCCATAGTCCGCTAATTTGAGGGTACGGCGGCTTGGCTCGCGGTATCGCGCGCTTGCCTTCGAGGGAGTTCAGAAGTGCGGTTTCTTCGCCGCAGATATAGCGCCCGGCGCTGGTGTGCAGATGGATGTCCAGGCCGAAATCGGAACCAAGAAGGTTCTTGCCGAGATAACCGGCACCGTAGGCTTCCCTCAGAGCCTGTTCCAGCCGACGGGCGGAGAGATGGTATTCGTCCCGGAGAAAGATATAGGCTGCATCGGCCTGCACGGCATAGGCGGCGATGGCCACGCCCTCGATGAGCAGGTGCGGATCGCCTTCCATGAGCAGGCGATCCTTGAAAGTGCCCGGCTCCATCTCGTCGGCGTTCACGACCACATATTTCTGCCCCGCCGATTCGCCCTGCGGCACCAGGCTCCACTTGACACCAGTGGGAAACCCGCCGCCGCCGCGCCCGCGCAAATTCGAATCCTTGACTGCCCCAATCACATCCGCCGGCGCCATTTCTTTCACGGCCTTGGTCAGCCCCTCGTAACCCCCGGTGCGGCGATAATCGTCTAGCGTCACCGGAGAGAGATCGGGCTTGATGTTTTGCGTCAGCGGTCTGTCCATACCCGGCCGTTCTTTTCTAGTAATTCGTCGATTTTCGTTTCGTCCACGTCCTGATAAAGCTCTTCGCCGACCATCAGCACCGGCGCATGATCGCAAGAGCCAAGGCAGACGATGGGCAGCAGCGTGTAACGCCCATCCGCCGTGGTTTCGCCCAAGCCTATGCCCAGCCGCTCGGACAGATGTTCACGGAGTCTATCGGCGCCCAGCATCCAGCAGCTCACGCTGTCGCAGCACAGAATGACATGCTCGCCGACGGGTCTCCGAAAGATCAGGTTGTAGAACGTCGCCACGCCGTCCAGTTCATCCGGCGACATTTCCAAAAGCTCGGCGACGGTTTTCAAAGCTTCGTCCGATACCCAGCCGCGTTGTTTCTGCACGATCTTGAGCGCCTCGACGGAGGCGGCGGATTTGTTCGGATAATGGCCCGCGGCCGCGAGGATTTCGGTGGTTTCTTGTTCGCTCAAGACCCGGGCTTCGTTCATAAGTGAACCCGGAATCCCGCCGAAGACGGCCAATCCATCTTCACCTCGCCCTTTCCCAAAGGACATAGGTATCCACACAAGTCGATCAAAGAAGGAATCGCTTTGCGATAGCTTCTTTTACTGTGGGTTCTCGGACCCACGGCCGAGCTACTTTCTTTTGCGCGGCCAAAAGAAAGTAGCCAAAGAAAAAGCCGCCCGGTTGCCGCTTGCTCCTTACGCTCCTCGCTTTCGGCCGGGGTCGCCAGAAGGGGCTTCCCTGCCCCTCTGGCGACGCGCGGAATCCATTCCGCGCCCCTGGAGGGCCATTCCGGCCGAAAGCTGCGGTGCTCGGCGCGGCAAACGGGATTTGGCGCGTTATCGGAATGTCTGTATGGTCCTGTATGACACGCCCGAGCATCGCAGTCCTGAGCCGGAAAAGCCCGAAAGGGCGCGCGAGGGATCGCGCGCGGCGACCGAGGGACAGGAAGTCCCTTCGGTCGCCGCCGGCTCAGGGCGAGAAGCACAGGGCTAAGCGTGTCA
>NZ_DASPLO010000144.1:0-7809 GCF_035627495.1 Methylocaldum sp. | reverse complement strand
TTGGAGAACGCCAGGGTTTTTCGGGTATAGCGCGCCGACCGCTGGCGCACGGTGTTGTTCCCGCGTTCGACATGAGCGGTTTGCCCGTCCCGTTTCGGGCCAGCGTGGTGTTGGTCGGCGGGAATCACCGCGGTATATGGTTCCCAGCCATCGGTGTAAGCTAAGGCCCGTCGATAGCGTACCGGTAGCCGCTCCCAGAGTTGCCGGGCCGTCGCTTCCGTGCGATCCCCCAAGGCCTAGGCGACCCCTTGGCGGGAGTGTCGGGCGAAGGCGATCCACAGCCAGATCGGCTGAGACTTTCGGCCGACATAGCTCCAAAGCTCATCGAGCTCGAGCATCGGCCGAATACTGACGTCCCGCGGTGATTCAACGACGGTGATGGCCAGCGGCGGCAGATGCTGGACTTTTTTTGAGCCACTTGGCGACGGTGGCCGGTGCCACGCCGAAGGTGCGTTGAAGCCCCCGCAAGCTGCTGCGCTCCTGATAAGCCCTTAGAATCTGCTCGCGCGCCGCCTCGGAATAGCCCCGAGGCGAGGGATGTTGACGACTTTGGCGGCCGCAGGCGTGGCATAGGAACTTCTGTTTGCCATTGGGCGCATGACCGTTCCGGACCAGTCGATCACTTCCGCAGTGCGGGCATAGGAGAGTTTGAACCACCATAACTGAAGCCCCTGATGAACGAATCCATATTAGACCTCATCATTCTCAAGTTATTCACTACTCCTTTTCGGAGTCCTAATCGTCATCTGAAATATTTTAAAAACATTGGTGCTTGACTGGGAACTTCGTAACAGGTTTAATACGCAACTCGATTCGCCACTGGCCAGGTAGCTCAGTTGGTAGAGCAGGGGACTGAAAATCCCCGTGTCGGCGGTTCGATTCCGTCCCTGGCCACCACGAATTGACACGATTTCAGAGGCTTACCTTCGGGTAGGCCTTTTTCGTTTCTAGGACCGTAGCCGTTTCGTAGCCACTAAGCGTGGCGCCCCGGTCAAACTGGTGACATACCCCGCCAGATGTTCGGCCCCGAAGTGGGCATAGCGCCTTACCATCTGCACCGTTTCCCAACCCCCGAGCTCCTGGAGCACATGCAAGGGTGTCCCCCGTTGCACATGCCAGCTCGCCCAGGTGTGGCGAAGGTCATGCCAGCGGAAATCCGAAATCCCCGCCCGCTTTAGCGCCTTCTGCCAGGCATGATTGTTCACCTGCTTGACCGCCCTCCCCTGATAGCTGAACACATGGGTCGGGTGTTGGCCGAGTTGCTGGCGGATCACCATCACCGCGACATCCGACAAGGGCACCGCCACGGCTCTTCGAGCTTTCATCTGGTCCGCATAGAGCCAGGCGACCTTTCGCACCAAGTCTACCTGCTCCCAAAGGAGCCCGGTGACGTTGGCCTGCCGAAGCCCGGTTTCCAGACTGAACCGCACCATGGCCGCCAAATGCGCCGGGAGCTCGTCCATGAGCCGTTCGGCCTCCTCTGAGATCAAGAACCGGATACGCTGCTTGGGTTCGGGTAAGAGCCGAACCCTCGGCATTCCATCCAGCCACTCCCACTCATGCACGGCTTTCTTTAGGATAGCCCGCACGAGAGCTAACATCCGGTTGATGGTGCCATTGGCGGCCCCGGTCGCTTTCTTCGCCTGAATGAGCGAATCCAGCATATCCCGATCGATGTCCCTCAGCCGCACCCCTTGGAGATGGGCATCCAGCCAGCGCAGGTGCTTTTTGTCGCTATCCTGGCTGGCCTTGTGCGCGGTCTCCTGGAGCCAGCGGAGGACCGCCTCCTGCCAGAGATACCCCGGTTTCACCCCAAGCCGGCTTTGCTCCCAGAGTTCCGCCTTGAGCCTGTCGTGGAGTTCCTGGGCTTGCTTTCGGTCGTCAGTCCCAGTGCTTTTTTGTATGCGTCGTCCGTTGACGGAGAGCTTGATCCACCACACCGATGAATCTTTGCGTTTGTAAAGTGACATGCGTTTACCTCATTTCGGCTGTCACCTTGCAACGCCCGCGGCCGGTATTGTGTGCGGAGCCACTCCGTGAGGTCAACGCCCAGGAACAGCCAGCGCTTGCCGACCTTGGCGGCGGGGATCTCCCCCGCCCTGGCTTTGTCCCGGAGCGTTACAGGATGCAGGTGCAAAAAGCGTGCGGCTTCATCGAGCGTCAGGGTATTTACCTCTTCTCGACTCTCACTCGCCGTCTTTGGCTTTTCGGTACGCATGGGCATCTTTCCGGGTGCGTTCGCGCTCGTCCCTTTCGGTTTCCTTGTTACGGTTCTCCAGCGTGTTGTATTTCCGGCCTTTGGCGCTGACCTTCTCCAGGACATAGCCCTTAAAGTCCTTGCCGCTCTGTCGCTGATAGCTATCGTGGAAGCGTTCGGCATGGGCGAGGAATTCGCCGAAGCCTTCGCCAAGGTCGGTGATACTGTGGCGGGCCATGAACGAGGTAAGCCCGCCGAGGCCATTGATGAAGAGGGATTTATCGGAGGGCAGGCGTTCCTTACGAACCCGGCCCAAGGGTTGCCCGCTATCCCCCGACCAGGGCACTGAGGCTAAAGCATCCCAGAAGGGATGATTAGGCCAGCGGGTTTGATTGCTGTCGTCCGGGTTCGGCGCGGTGAGCCGGAGCCAGGTTTCCGTGGCATAGCGCCAGAGCCCGCCGAGACTTGGCGGCAGATCGACCAAAGCCAAGACGCCGAGTTCCCGCAGCACGTCCCGGTTAAACTCGAATTCGAGTCGCCAGACCGTTTCTCCCTCTTGCCAGCCACAGGCGGCCCACAAGGGCTTGAGGTAATCCTTTTTGCTCTTCTCAAGTTCCAAGGTCTTGTTATAGAGCCGAGCGCCCAGGGTACCCCCGAGACCGATGCTCCAGCCGGAGAAGCGGCGCTTCTCGTAATGCATCCAGATTTTGTGCGCCCGTGTCACCCAAGCGTCTTGACGCCAACTGTCCATGGCAAGGGATGAGACGACATCGGCGAAAAGATCGGCTCGGCTGATTTGGGCGGGACTCTCGACCCGGCCCAAGGTGTTCACGATGTAGCGAAGCTGGGCTTCGGCCTCGTGCACTGGAATCGCGGTCAAAAGTTCGCTGGAGAGCTGGACATAGGCCATGGGCAAGGCGCTGCTCTGCCCGCTCGACAACTGGATATGAAAGCAGTTATCCACCAGCACGTAGGCAAACCGGCCTTTGCCCTTATCCTTTACTTCGAACAAGTGGCCACCGATCCTGACTTGCGCGTTCGAGCGTTCACCCTCTTCCGTCGATTGCGCCGCCCGTTTCAATCCTTCCAGGCGCTGCGCCCAGCCGGAAGCGAGTTTCCCCGGATAGGAGAGATAGAGACTATCGATTCCGAACCGAAGAAGCCGAGCCGAAGCCTCCCCTTCCAGGTTCTCGCTGTAATTTGCAGGTGCTGTGTTACTAGGCGGCGCACCTGGAGCGGCCAGTTCCGCCGAAGGGCTTGCCCCATCGCTTAACGGACTTCCCGTTGCCATGGGGCCACCGCTCGGCACGGGATGCGTCGTACCTCCGCACTCCCGCGCCTCGACGGCGGCGCCACTTGAAGAAGGAGACCGTTGTTTAGACGGCGTTGAGCCTGGCTGCGGTTTGTCTGAGTCGTGCATAAATCACCTTGACCGTTTTGGCAGGACGGCCCATCCGTCCCGCTACGGTTGCGTAATCTAGGCACTACATCTTGAGGACTCGATGTACTGAAAAAGAATCTGAGTGCATTGACTAATAGAGGCGCTTGTGTTTCTGGAAGCGGCGATATTGGAGCCGGCGCTTTCTGAGGTAACTGACGTCCTCAATTCGGTTTTGCCACCGATCAAGACCTGCCGCATCGCAGAGATCAAGGATTTCCGTATCCGTCAGTGTTCCATCCAGCAGATTGAAGCTTTCGAGAAACGCAAACAGGAGGAATAAGAGCCGGAATTTGATTCTCCCTTGCAGGGGCGGTTTGCTGCGCCATCGCCCGAGTGTTTCCAGAAAGTCTGTATCGACTTCCTGGCATGCGCGCTCTTCGCGTTCCACGAAATACGGAATGGCTTTCAGGATCGACCAGTCGATATGGACCGCCATCATGAAGGCGTCATCATCGCCGGCCATAGCCTCCGCCACGAGCTGAGTGAGCTTTCGCCCGTGTACCATGACGGCCAGTAGGTTATGAAAGCTCGCCATAAAGAAGATAAAGAAATACTGGCCGCGCCTGATGGCTTCTGCCTTTTCATTCTCATCCAAAGCTTCAAACAACCGCTGTGCTCGCGCCTCATCCTCCGGCGTCTTCGGCAGCTCAAAGTCCCATGCAGCATCAAATTCCCCGGATTCTAAATACATCGCCCACTCATCGAGAAACGCAGTCCGCTCTTCATCAGTTGCGACGGTGAGTTCGGCTTCCCATCCTTTAAGTTCCTCAGGATCGAAGAACGCGAGCATTAGAGCTCTGGGGATCGCCAACTCATTGACGTAGACCTTGGCGTAGTCGGTAACCTTAAGATTTTCGAGAATTCGGTAGGTATTGGAATTGAGACGCACCCGTCCACCATCCTTCTGGAGTGTTTCGAGTAGCCAGCCATATTCCGGCATCGCTTTTTGAAGATAGCGAACTGCTACGTCCTTACTAGGCTTGGGCGGCAACATGACAATACGAGATAGGCATAGATATTACCGAAGAGAATAGACGAGTCGACATGGAAATCTACCAGAACTCCTGCGGACCGGTCCTCCAGATAACAGACGCTCTCTCGTCCGTATCTTGCACTCTAGAGATAAATCTATGCTACCTACACAGATAAGCCCACGTTATTACGGGAATTTCATCTTTATGACAGTGCAGTAGAAAACCTGGAAAAAATCAGCCACCTAATTCATGCGGGTTCACTACATTGACCATTTCTAAAAATTTCACCTACAATTGTATTCGGCAGGTGCACTTCGCCTGTTTGCTGTGCTCTTTATAAAAAAGTCTTTTTGATATTGCTTGGGGAATCGATGCCTCTTTACGAGGCGACCCATAAAGGTCATGACCGGGCTGGTGCGGTTTCCATCCCGCCGCCCTCGGACTGCCGGCCGCTACGCGACCGTTGTCCGGCGTAAATACTTTGGAGTCTGTCCATCCAATCATAGTATCCCCTACTCCGTACTTGGTCCGGCCCTTTTAACAACAAGTGCGGAGGCATATGTTTCATGTGTAACATGCAATACAAATTGACAATCTCTTTCGTGAAGAAGAGCGATCAAGTCAACTCAACAGGTCGAGTTGAGACTGATAAGCAAGTTGGATTGGACAAAGGAAATTGTTTGACCATGTACGTGGCTATAATTTCCTTGGTTACGGCATTACTCAAGCTTGGAGCCATGCTTTCAAATTTGAACGTCTTGTAACCGACTCCTAGTATTTTTGCTTTCTATTTTTTGCGAACATGGATAAACCGCAATATTTCCATCTCCCTATTGGTTCGGTCCAGGTGCTTGCTAGAACTCTCGGGACGCACCCGGATTTGCTTTGTGATATTGCCAGGAAAGTAGACCAGTCATACACGAGCTTTGATATACCAAAAAAGAATGGTAGTTTCAGGACCGTAGTTGAACCAAAACACGAGTTAAAAAAGCTCCAAAAACGAATAAACACTCGTATATTAGAGCATGTACAATATCCACTTTACTTACAGGGTGGAATTAAGGACAAGAATAATCCAAGAGATTACATCAAGAACGCCTCTATACATGGCAAGCCAGAAATTGTCATTACCCTTGATATAAAGAACTTTTATACAAATATTCAGCGAGAAAAGGTTTTAAAAATTTTCAAACTTTTTTTCAACTTTGAACCCGACGTTGCAAACCTTCTGACTGATTTGACAACATTTAATGGGCGAGTCCCTCAGGGTGGATGTTGCTCTTCTTATCTAGCCAATCTTGTCTTTTTTAACTCCGAATATAAATTAGTTCAAAGCTTGAGACGCCATGGCTGGAGATACTCAAGGCTTCTTGATGATATAACTATTTCCTCGTTAACACACGTAGAAGACATAGAATCACCAATAAAAGATATAGCAGCACTTTGCACCAAATATGGTTTAAAGATCAATAATAAGAAAACCAAGATTTCCTATAGAAAGCATGGAATATCAGACCTTTGTGTGACAGGTGTCTGGATTGGACATAATCAGCCACGCATTCAGAAAGAAGAGCGTAGATACATTAGGCTTCTAACCCATATTTGCGAACAAAAGTACAAAGAAGATCCCTATTCCGATGATTATCACAAGCTTTGGAACATGGTTTCAGGAAAAGTAGCAAAGTTAGCTAGACATAACCATGCTAATGCACAAGATTATCGCGGCAGGCTCCAAGACGTATTTCCCCTATGTGATGAGCATAATAAAAACTCAATAATAAGGGAAGTTAAAACCATTTGCGGAAAGCCATCACAATCTCATTACAGAATAGGTTTTATTAAAAAATTAAATAAAGCCTATTATTCACTTGGGATTCTTTCAAGAACAGACAAAAAGTTGTCTAAATCATTACGGAAAGAAATTTCTGAAAAACACCCTCAGGTACCGTCAATAAAGAAATATTGGGAGCGGTGATGTCTACAGAAAGGGAAATTGGCATCATTAGAGAGTACTTCACACTGAAAGGTTTCGGATTTATCCGTAGGGAGCGAGGGAAAGATGTTTTTTTCTTCTACACAGACTTAAAGTGTAAAGACGAAAATATTGATATTGGCGATAGAGTCTCATTCAATGTAACAAAGACACCGAAAGGCCCCAGAGCCACCCTGATTAAAAAAGAGGGTAGTGCGATATAGATCGCGTAAAGTCCTTTTTTGAAGATATCAGCAGAGGCCGTGGAGCGGCCTTTTTAGTCCTAGTTCTAGCTCCATCCCCGCCTGTATCTTAAAACCGGACTTTCAAAACATTGCGCTGACCAGATGACTTTTGAGATGGAATACCTGCTGGCATTGCATCCCTTATGGGCCGTAGCCATTTCGTAACCGTTCTGGCGTTACGGGCTAATCAATTCAGCGCTTTATAGCACTTCGTTTTGCGTTGCGGGCGTTTGCAAGGTATTGATTTTAAAAGTACCTTAATTCATATTTCGTTCCTGAAAATCCCCGTGTCGGCGGTTCGATTCCGTCCCTGGCCACCATTAAATCAAGTATTTAACTTGATTTTCCGACCTACAAATTTCCTTTTGCCGGAGTGTGTCGCACAATCAGGCGCGGCGTATCAGCACAATTTCCGGTTTCTGATCCCGATCGTCCAGAGACGCTTGATCTGCGGATGCCCCTGGCTCTTTCGCTTTGTGCTCTGCTTAAGCTCCGCTCATATCGGTCAGCGGCGCAAAGCTGCGTTAGGCATGGAACATACAAAACACCAGTTCCCAAAATGAAATGTCCGAAATCGTGAACAGACCCTCGTTCCGCCCACGTTCTCAGGCGATATTGGCGCGTGGGATCAACCAATCAGTTTGGGCTGAAGAGCGAGTTAAATCACCGGTCGCTATGTTCGCTTTGGGCCCAATGGGAGACCTTCACAAGCTGTAGGCCACCGGCTATTTGAAGCACACAGCGGTTGGTCCGTAGTTGTCAGGTCCCGTGTGATTCTTTACCAAGAAGGAGCTATGCTCTGTTCGAGGCCCGGAGCGTGCTCCGGGAGGTCTTTGGATATGCCGGTTGAGGTCCCTAACCATGCAAATTTGTCTTCACAAGAACGCCCGCACCACCCCCGCCGTGCGGCAGGCGATTCGAGACTCCGAACTGAGCGAGCGCGCCCTGGCGAAGAAACATGGCATTAGCCGTACGACCGT
>NZ_DASPLO010000143.1:0-1199 GCF_035627495.1 Methylocaldum sp. | reverse complement strand
GTTCAGTGTCTGGGCTGGCGTGAGAAGGGAGGTGGAGGGCTTGATCTACGCGACAAGGTTGATCCTTAAGGGTGCACACAAGCTTCCTCCGCCTCAGGTGATGGGAGCTAACCATCACGGAAAACAAGATACAAGGGCGCAATAGGGCACTCCCGTATTGCGCCGCATGTGTTGTCGAAATCCATCCGGCGCATTACGCTGCGCTAATGCGCCCTACCCGGGCTTAAGGCATCCGATAAACAGATGTTGAGGCAAGCCGGTTACAACATCCCCGAGCCTAGCCCGCGTAGGACGCAATAGCGGTTCCGCGTATTGCGCCGCATGGGTTTCTCAAGCCCGCTCGCCCGCATCCACATCGGATTCCACCCCACCGGCCCAATTCAACGGATAAACGCCGCGCTCAACGTAACGATGAAACGTCGAATAAGGCCACTCCGCCACGCGCTGAACATAACCGTGTTTCACCGGATTGATATGGCAATAATCCATATGGGCCGCATAATCCTCCTCGTCACAGATGGCGTGTTCCCAAAACCTACGTTGCCATATTCCGCGTTCGCCGCGTGCAATGCGTACCTTTGAGCGCCGCTCGGTCGCTGGCAAGGCTTTGGAGAAGTCTTGTTTGATCAACCGCCATCGATTGGTGAAATCGTCATCGCCGGGCGGCAGCGTCCACACGCCGTGCAGGTGGTCCGGCAAGATCACCCACGCATCGATGTGGAATGGCCGTTTGGTCCGTACCTCCCGCACCACGGTTCGGAGTAGGTCGATGTGCCGAACGAGCAAATCGTTCGGATAACGTTCGAGCAGGTTGACGGTGAAGAAATAGGTTCCGCCGGGTACGCGATAACGTCGATAGTCGGGCATCGGGGTTCATATTCCGAAGAGACAATAACCTTGGGGAACAATAGCAAACCGTGGGACCATCTGATCTCACGGTGAGTTTTCCGGTTATCACTTCATGCGGCGCAATACGCGGGTACGCTATTGCGCCCTACACACTGAGTAAAACACGCAGCAAGCGCCCATAATCGTCCGAGACGAATCATGAATCAGCTTTTAACCCAAATTGTCCATTAGCCGGTGGCGAGCCCTGGAATCACGGGCGGAGCGGCGGCGTGGGCCCAAAGCCCTGAGAACCAGGCGCGTTTGCGGCGGGGGACCGAGAGCAGCAGGCGCTGTTGCTTCGCATCCGGATG